>SKSD01000010.1 GCA_007118145.1 Halobacteriales archaeon | reverse complement strand
TCGGCCTGGGTTTGTTCTTTTTCAGCTTCAGATAGCTGAGCTTGCCGCTCACGGTCTGTATTGCTTGCCAGCTTGCGTGCCATGCATCCGTTACGTTGAGGTTAATCTATATAAATATTTATATTCTGATATATTCACGAATCTGTGAGTTTTCAGATCCATTCAACGAATTTTGGAGACAATCTCGTTCTATCAGTAAAATTGACTGACACGATTCGACCTCGGGATAGCATAGGCCTAGTCTCAATGGACTCGACATTCGGTATAATGTGAGCAGATTATAGTTCGCTTAACGACACCAATAGAGCAGATTAAAAGATTTCTTTGGGGGAATAATCCAAGTTAAGGTTTCTCACCTCGACATTTGAATCGGAGAAAATAGTTGGGTCTCCTGGAACGTCGATGGTCGAGTCGATAATGGAACAATCTGACGACTCCTCGATTCTGACGCCATTTTGCGAGGCACCTTCCATGTGGATGGTACTACCTTGTATTAATGACCCATCGGCCCGCTCGATATGAATGGCCACCTCGATGTCACCGGAACCCTTCAGACTTGAATTTGTAAACTCGAGATAACGAGGGGGGTCTGCCTCGGGATTCCGTCCAAATCCACCTGCATCGACCATAACCGCAGCAGGGTAGTCGTTGTTATTATATTCAATGTCGGTATCTTCAACATACAGCGCACGGCCATTACCGTAGCGGTGAATCGCGGCTCCGTTTGCTGGATTGTCTTCGATCCGAATCGAACAGTGCTGTATCTTCGCACCAGGTGGTTTTTGAATCATACCGCCCTCAAAACGTTCCTCGACGACGATTCCACGCATTGTAAATGAGCTCTCTTCGTATGTTCGTGGGCCTGTATAGACGGCTGGATCGACGACCACTGTGCAATTTTTTGCATAACTTCCCTCCCCTCCAATCCGGATGGCAGATCCGTTGTTGTTTTCAAAATACGAATCTTCGATCTGAACCCTTCCTTCCGGTTGGGTCTTACTGCAGTACGTAGCGTTATTCCCAAATTCACGGAGGTCACAATTGATGATTTTGAGCGTTCCGACATGCCTACGGCCGGTGTAAATGCCCGTTCGACCACCAGCATTCGGCCCATACCGAGCCCAGTGTCCTTTCTTTGCAGTGATATTTCGCAACTCACCGTGACCATCAGGATCTGTGATTGCACATTCGATCATTGTGACGGATCCTGTATCCCACACATCAGGACGTCCGATAAACTCCATGTCCCGCATGTGAATCTGAGAACTGTGTATGAAGAAACCTGGTGAACTATGACTCGAGGTTTGGTCGATATCGATGTTAGAGATATACAGACCCTCCATCTCCCTTCCCCACAAAATCCAGTCATTGAATTCAGGTGCTGCCACCAGTCTGACACCGGAGGTCTTTGCCTCACATCCAAGGAGCAGCCCTGATACATCGGTCAATCCCTCGACAAGATAGTCGCCTGGGGGGAATCGAATCAACGTGTTCGTCTCGATTGATTGCATGGCATGATGGATCGAGGTCGAGCCTGCAGGATCAAGGCCAAGATCCTCCACTGCGTCCAATACCTGTGAAAACACCATCCCCTCTCGTCGTGCCTCGACTTTCTTCACGAGGACTGTCGTTTCTGCTGAAGTATCGGAAGAATGTATTGAGACGATCACTTCCACACCTTCGAACGACCCCATGCCATCCTCGGTCTCCCATGTGAGGGTGCCTGTGGTATGATCACCTTCTTCGAAGGTAACCTCGACCATGTCGACCTCCTCACCATTAACTCGCAACGTGATTTCTGTGCGTTCGACTACCCCCTGCATGATTTGAGCTGAGAACTGAACAGATAACGACTCTCCCGCTACTACCGGTGAGTTTGTCTCCTCGATAGCCACGCCAACCCTCCCCTCGATTGCATTCTCTGATGGAGCGTTGCCATTGACCGGTTGATGTTGAGAGATAGTTGATTCGATCCCCGATGGCAATGCGAGTGAACCGATCCCAACGGTTGCCAAGAGGAATCGCCTGCGATTCATTGGTTGTAATGGACTTACCTAGGTAAACGTTATTGGCGGTGTAATCTACCGAAGTTTTAACATTGCCAAAATCAGACACATTGTGAGACTTTCACTGGACATGGCCATACGAGAAAAGATGCATCCAGACATTCTCGAATCGCTTTTTCTCACGATCACAGGGCGAAAACGGGTTGCTAACAAAATATCCATTTGTCACATATCCCTACTGATGAACGGTGGTGAGGTCGACGTATCTGTTCCATTGGTGAGCGTTGTACTCCCAACACACAATCGACCTAACCACCTTAGCGAGGCTATCTCTAGTGTTTATGGCCAATCATATCCTCGAATCGAGATCGTAGTAGTCGATGATTGTTCGAATCCCCCAGTCAACGAATCGTTGACCCACCATTCACCGAAGGGTTTCGAACTCAAGGTCGTTCGTCACGACTCGAATCTCGGGGCGAACGCTGCACGGTGTACCGGGATCGAACAAGCGCGAGGGTCGTTTATCGCATTCCTCGATGACGATGATCGCTGGCTTCCGGGAAAAATCTCAAAACAGGTATCCGTGTTTGAGGGTCGTCCCGAGGTAGTCGTAGTCTATACTGGACAGCAATATCGGGATACCTCTAACAGGGTGACGGGAATACGGACACCGTCAACTCGAGGTAATGCCACGGTCGATATTTTACAAGGTGCATCAGTCGGACCGTTTTCGACACTCATGGTCAGGAAGAAGACGATTGATGCTGTCGGACCTCCAGATGTTCGCTTTCCCAGTCTCCAGGACAAAGAATGGGTGATACGATTGTCTCAACAAGGCGTGATTGAACCCGTCACGGAGCCACTTGTCATTAGACAGGAACACCATGGGGGAAACATTAGTGACGACTTCCAACGACGACGTGACGTCACCTATCCGTTGTTCCTTGAGACTTACCGGCCTCTTGCTCGATCTCACGGATCACTTGTCGAACGCCGTTTTATCGCAAACATCGCGAGTTCGGTTGCCGCGGCAGGTGTGACGACAGGTAACTATAAAGACGCCTCACGTTTCGCACTTCATGCGTTGCGACAGTATCCACTCTCACGAGATGCATTCATCTACTTACTGCTCTCGCTGGGTGGTAAGTACACGTACAAGCCTGCACGGGCTGTGAAACGCCTCTTTCATCGCATCCACAATGCAGCTTTCTAATGTTGCGGATGCGGGCGAAGCAGCCAGTATGACCAATCTATGGCAATGGCTAGATTGGTTACAGACGAGTGAAGATATTGTCCGTGAGGAGGGTCTCGAGTCGCTTTTCCTGAACGCCACCACTGTTTGTAACCTCCGCACGATTACTGATTATATTGCGTATCGTCGATACGGTTTTCCGAGAGATACCACACTCGATGAGATTCATTTTGTCATGGTCGACCCAAAGTCCATCCAACTGGACTTTCGATCGATGCCTCTCCCACTACTTGGTGAGCATGCTGTCATTGGTTGTGGTGGGGGGAACTGGGATAGGAGTACGATACGGTTCGATGAAAAGTCAGTCGTGAAGGCGATCCGCGAGCGATTCATCGAGGGCATATCATGGTCTGAGACGAGTCAGTACCGACTCGCAATCACAAGGGCCGATCGAGGTTTACCAGCTTGGAATGACTGTCGGACACGAGAGGACATCGACCGTCGATGTGACTATCTGGATGACTTATTCGCGTCGATTCTCGAGCATGGATACAAATCTCAACAGGAACTGTTCGAGGAGGCTCACTCAGATGATTTTGCACCGTTCGTCCATCGAGTTGATAATTGTATACTCCCGGATGAACTCCGGCTGGCCATCTCGAGAGACGGAGAATTGATCCGCATTGCGCATGGTCGACATCGGCTGGCAATTGCCCAGATTCTGGATATCGATCAAATACCCGCCATCATCCAGATTATTCATCGTGATCTGGGGCAATCACCTGAGGAACTCCCCGGTGTCACACCGATTGACACAGACGCTTACCGCGATCTCATATGGCAGATTGATAGCCTTGAGCATGATAGCAATTAGCGGTCTTTCATTCTCGATGATTGTCTTTCAGGATGGCACTAACGATGGTACCTTGTTCCAACATCTACGTAGGAATAATGAGTCAACTCGACGGTCTACCTGACTTGCAACATAAAAAAACTCCAGACCATCCTGAGGTGCATCCCATCTTTGGCGATCGTTCGGAGAGTAGCGAACAACATTCAGATTTCGCAAGACAACCCGGACTCTCTGTTTTATTGGTTGGCACGTTGGGTGGTGGTGGGATTGATCATTACGTGAGAAACCTGGAGGCAAGACTTACTCCATCATTTGTAACCGAAATCTACGATATGTGTTCAGATCCCAAGGGATCTGGTCTGAGGTGGTTTATCTGGTCTATCCTTCGTTCGATGAACGCAGTGGTGAGATACCCATTTCGACCACCACCAGATATCGTCCATATTCACACTTCCCATGCACTGTCGTTCTATCGAGCAGTCCCATACGTACTGATATCAGCGACACTCTGGCGTCGCCCGGTGATTTTACATATTCATGGTTCGTCATTTGATTCATTCCTCGCTGAGGGGTCGAGAATCCGACACACAGTCCAGAAGATGGTCTTCAACCAGTGTTCACGAATCATCGTCTTGTCTGATTATTGGAACGACGTACTGGATACTCGAGTCGATGATGATCAGCTCGTTACCATTCCAAACGCTGTCGATTCGGGGGCGTATGAGCCAACGTATTCGTCCGAGCAAAGGGTTGTGTTCGTTTCGAGCCTGGTTGAGCGAAAAGGTATTCGTGAATTCACCGAGGCGATCAAGCGATTATTTGACGAGGAACAGAGAGATGTCAAGGTAACCATTGCTGGGTCTGGGGAGTATAGCTCTGCGGTTCAATCACTCGCAGATGCTTATGATGCCGTTGAGTATCGAGGTTTCATCTCCGAGAGGGAAAAAATCGAGCTACTATCCGAGAGCTCAATTTTCGTCTTACCCACCTATGCAGAAGGATTACCCATCGCACTCCTTGAGGGGATGGCTGGAGGCAACGCTGTGATTACTACACCTGTCGGGGGCATCCCTGAGGTGGTCGACGAACACGGTGCCATATTAGTCGATTCAGGTGATATCTCCGGGCTGAAAGACGCCCTGGTTTCATTACTCGAAAATCCTGAACGGGTCGAAAGTATGGCTCGAACTAATCGTGCGCGTATCGAAGAATCATTCGACTGGGATATGGTGGTCAAAGAAGTCATGGAGGTATACCTCTCAGTGTTCACCATAGCCGACTCGGGTGAAAACTATATCGGGCGGGAGAAAGTGACGGCTGATCGATCTGACACGACAGGTTGACGCGACTATGCGTGGGCGTGTCATCGAGGTATTTATCCTTGAAATGTGATCACCACTGTTCCGTCAGGGCATGGAAGCTAACTCGGTTCCATTTCAAGTCAACCAATGGGTCCATAACAAACCGTTTGGCTCGATGAACAGCTGATATGGCGCACCCAGACATCCTGCTCATCGTGCTTGATTCGGTTCGCATCGACCGAATGTCTACTTACGGTCACCATCTTGAGACGACACCAACCCTCGATTCGTTTGCTGACCATGCCACAGTGTATGAGAATGCGATTACACAAGCTCCATGGACACTTCCATCTCACGTATCGATGTTCACTGGACTGATGCCAAATGAGCATGGTGTCACGAACTGGTTCCGTGATCAACCGAATGGTCTACCGTCTGAGCTGGAAACTCTTCCAGAACAGTTATCGAAGCTCGGATACGATACAGCCGGTTTTTCGAACAATCCATGGGTTGGGTCACTGTCTGGTTTGGATAGGGGATTCGATGAGTTCCTCGAGTGGGATCTTGAGATCAGTAGTCACACCAACGAACTGCTACATACGACCACAGACCGGATTCGATCACGATTACACACGATACTTGGGACTGCAAATCGACAGCCATTGTTTCTCATCAAGCGACGGTACTTCACCTCACAACTTATCGAGCGAGCTCAACGCTGGATTGAACTCACGGCAAATCGTGACAACCCGACATTCACCTTTTTAAATTTGATGGAGGCACATAGCCCATACTTCCCCCCCAGGTCGATATTCAGGGAATTGGGGTTAAATGAACCAGGTTCCATCGAGCCACGAGTCCTCAACACCAAACTCCTCGCGTATGTCATGGGTCATGGTGATATCGATCCGATCCGCGAACGCGTGCTCGAGTATTACGACTCAAGCCTTCTGTACCAGGACAAGAAGGTTGCAGCGCTCTTGCAGTCGATGCGTGAGTCAGATACCTATGACGATGGTCTGATCATCATCTGTTCTGACCATGGCAAGAATCTCGGCGAGTATGATCGATCTCACCATCCTCCACACTACATCAGAGATGTCAATACAGATGTGCCATTGCTTGTAAAAGAGCCCCATCAATCCGCCAGTAGACGAGAGAAATCCCCGGTGGAACTCACAAGAGTTTATGATCTCATGCTCGATGGAGGTGGCCTGAGTGAGACACTCTTTTCACCAGATGGATTTGCGTTTGCAGAAGACTTCTATCCCCACACTGGTCGCACTCATTCCCCCGTGACACACTGGGAGGTACTGACTGATGGTGGGTACCGATATGTCCGAGGGAAGGATGGGGACGAATACGTCTTTCATAACGGTAACGAAGTCCAACCTGAATCGTCTTTGCTTGAATGGATGCGTGCTGGCCTGAAACGACGTAAAGAAGAGATGGAACCACACTCAGGAGTGAGTGGCCCAGAGACCGAACTCTCTCGTACGGTTGAACGACAACTCAGTGATCTTGGATATTTGGACTGAGTGGGCTCATCCGTTCGAGCCGGCCGTGAGAGTTGGCAGTATTGATTGGATTGATAAGAAAGGTGTCTTCCAATCCTCCAAGGTGGATGTATGCATTCGCGTTGTGGACGAGATTCGGCGGTAAGAAATCTGCTAATACTCGACGCTTTGAGTATCTTCCTAGTTCAATCCATTCGCGATAATCAGAGCTCTCAGCGGCTGTCACAACGGTTGCTGTATTGTTATGATAGACGGGTTGGTCCGGTGCCGTACTATCAATCCCGGTCTCAGCCGCGGTTGAGAAAGCCACCCAGTAATCGCCATCACGTTCGATAGTTGCGGAGTAAAAGACCGATTCACTGACCTCGCCCACAATCGTTGGACTA
Organism: Halobacteriales archaeon; assembly: GCA_007118145.1. Classification (GTDB taxonomy): domain Archaea; phylum Halobacteriota; class Halobacteria; order Halobacteriales; family SKSH01; genus SKSH01. The sequence continues at coordinate 147,102 of SKSD01000010.1, read as the reverse complement.
CTATTTCCAATCTCGTCTCGATCGAGTTTACAAATTGATTTCTGCTTGACGTACGGACAGTCCATGCCCCAGAGGATCGCATCCTGGGTAAAGGCGAGTTCGACCGCTCGCCACTGTTGAGACCCACCACCTATACGGTGCAACTCGCCGTTTTCGAGGCGGAGAATGTTGCACGCTGCATCTGCATCACCGGTAGTTATCCAGATATCACCACTCATCGGATCGGCTTGGACACTATGTACGTGCCTGACATCCGGTAGCTCGATACTTGTCCAGTGACGACCACCATCAGTTGATTTGAGCAACGACGGTGGGTCTCTTCGATTCATGGGATATGTGCCGATATACGTGGTCGAATCATGATGACAGATACCACTTTTGAGGACTCCAAACGGTGGCGAGGATGGAGGTAATCTATCCTGCATCTCCCAATGTTGTCCACCGTCTCTAGAGATCAGTAATACTCGACCACTCGTCGCAAGTATATTCGCGTCAGTGATTGGATAGACCGTATATGTCGAAAATCGACCAACCACTCGATCGAGAATGGACTGTACCGGTCGTGTCGTCAATGACGGGCCTCCGTATCTCGTGAGCTTGGTCACGGATGGGAGTGAGCCACGAAACTCTAATGACCACTCGTTTGGTCCGACCAGTAACGACCGGCCACACGTCGTATAAAGCAAGCCGTCACGTATCGCGTGGAGCTCGACCGCCTGGCTAGGTCCGATTGAAGGCGAGCGACCGCTCATTCAACTCGTTGCTCAGTCCGTACGGACATGATAAAGAGAAAACTCACCATTGTCCATGACTCGGTCAACGCCGTTTCTTGAGTCGAGTTTCTCGAATGTTGCAGCTGTATATCTGAGCTCTTTGTATGCTATCACCTCCCGTTCGACATCGACGAGAGAGATGGGGAGGTAATACGCTGAGGCTCTTGCCGTAGTCGGCTCTGCAAGCTCATCACCATCGATGCCGGCGACTGTTGGATTGTTGAATTCGACAGTCAACGCATCGGCGTAGCGGTGAGGCCAATTCCTGATCCCAGAGTAAGGAATCGTGGGATCGCTCATAGCAAACGCAGTCGCATGTCCGCTCATATCTTGGTCGGTGGCGTGATGGGATTGATTATAGATGTACGGCGAGGGAAACGCAATGAGGAGTGAAAGTAGGAGCATCACCGCAAGCATCGCAACAACAATTGTCTTAGCCGTCAAACGTACCGGCCCACTCCATATCAAATTAGCGCCGAGATGGAAGCCGATTGCTCCGATGATGGTCACCATTGCCAGAGCGAATCCGACATGTCTGAAAAACAGATGCGAGATATCTCCAGCAAAGTGGAGTAAGAAAAACGGTACGAGGACGATCCCGCTAATGGCGAAGTATGAGACCATCGGTGCGGTGTGATGTTCTTCACAGCCGCCACGACCGAGGAATACGATAATCCCAGCAAGGATTGCGAAGATGGAATAGAGCAGCGGTACGAGAAAGATTTTCACGAACAGTTCAGCTGTACTGGCTCCAATCGCACGTGCGGATGTGGTCTGCGCGGTGACCGTCTCGCCTGGTTGGGCGGTTCCCATGAGAGTCGCCCGTACTGCACCGAGGATGCGATTTCCTCGGGAGAAATACTCTGGAAATTGCATCATCCACAACAGCCACGCCAAACTGAGGACAACAAACACCAGGATGACAGGTTGCAACCCGCCAAGAACGTGATTTGGCCTCCGTATGAGCACCAGTTGGACGAAGACCAGCGATCCGATTAATAGGATGACGTTGAACTTCACCTGAGGATGGATGAACAACATAACGAGACCGGCAGCAACCAACATAATCATCCAGCTATTGAACAAACCGAGGATAGTCGGCTGGCCCGATTCACTCGTTAGGTACTTGATCAGGAGGTACAGTACGAGGGGCAGAAAGAGCACTCCGATAGAGTACGTATGAAAGTGAAGTGCGGTGCTGATGGTGGTAAATGGTAGCAACATGAATCCACTGAATGCAGCGATAATGGTGACCCGAGATTGGTTCGAGATCGCATGTGCAGAAAGTGGGACGAACAGGATAAACAATGCAATCATCACCACCATGAAGGTGATTAACGATTGCTCGGTGGTCAATCCAGCAAACTCGGCCAACAATACCGAGACTGAGTGAGCTGCTGGGTAGAAAAGATCGAAGAACCCGATGAGGTTGGTTCGAAGTTCTTCACTCCACCCGAGGTGGGTCATCGCATCACCCAGACCGTAGAAACGATATCCACGGATCACAGGTAAGCCACCAATAGTCAGAGCTGCCAGACCACCGAGTACCATGGCTATGCCAGCCTTTGCATCACCAGGATTGCTCACTGTGACCCCAGCAGCTGCGATGAACGCGATTGCAACACCAACCCAATAAGGAACCGGTGAGTGGGTATAAATCGAGATCTCATATCCTGTCGCTGGATTGTTCCAAGCGATGAACGTACCTATGCTCAAACTCACAAATCCGACAGTCAGATAGATCAAACGCCACGGCAATTGAGATTGACTATGATTCACGGCAGTTGCGACCATCCCCCTTCTGCTGAGGAAAAGAACCTGACGGCCTATTGTTAGCGTCAGACTATGTGGTCATGGATCGGCATATCGCACACTGGTTAGGATGTGTTTACTCAGTGAAGTCGCCTATCCCACTCGCACATAAACAGTACTGAGATAGCGCATATGCCATCCATGCCTGACACCACCGCATCAAGATGGTTCGATTCGTCATGAACCGGCCCTTTCGAAAGTAGAACGCATTGCTCCCATTGAAGAGATGCTCTCTAGTCCAAGAGAGGATCGTCTCAGCGAAGTGGATATCACCAGCCAGGCTGAACGTGATGATACCCTGGGCAGCAGCATGGATATCCCTCGGGAAATCATTGGACTCGTCCCAATTAGGGGCTCCGTCCGACTCGAATAGCTCGCTTTTGTAAAAGTCCAACGATCGCTTGAGAGTGTCTTGATATCTCTTCGATCCAGTCGCAGACTGATATCTGAGGAAGGATTCGATGATGAACCCATTATGGTGGTTGTCCATTGAGAGATGTGAAGCTTCAGCTGGATCCATGTATGACCAACCTCCCGTGTGATGTTGCCGCGATGCCACATAGTCGAGGATCGATTCGCCCAATTGCCTGAGTTCGCCATCATCTAACCAATCAGATAATTCAACAAGCAATGCGCCACCTAATGCGTTAGCATTGATGACAAAAGCGTCTGTGGAGGCAAGCGGATCATATTTGAGACGTGTAAACGCTTCATCAACAAGCAATTCATCCAGGATACATTCGACTGTCCGTTCCCCGACTCGTTTCGACGCAGTAAATGCGTCATGTCGAGTATACTCTATGATGGATCGGAGTACATAGGTATTCGAAATGATATTCGGGGTGTTCCTGGGCACCTTACCTTCGGGCCATTGGATGTCATGATTATGTCCCCAGCCGAATGGGTCTGAGCTATGGTTATCAAGTAGCCAGTCGATGAGTGACTTCGCTTGTCGTAACTCAGACTCATCGTTTGTCAACTCATACATACCGATATGTGCACTGGCGAACAGGGCACAACCTTTGAAACTCCTCCTTCTGGGGACGAGGAGCAATGGTCTGATATTCACCGGTGAGCGCTTGATCGTCTCCTGAATAGCCAGATTCAGCCAACGGTTATCGACAGGAAGGTACCTCCTGATTGGTGCGCTCATCCCGTCTGAGTAATCATAACCTGCATAGTCATGCGAACGTGCGTAGGTGAGTATCTCCTCAAGTGTCTCTAAGGCCACCATCGAGGTGGCACCTTTCTCAACACGTTGGTCAGGAATCTCGCTCGTGAATCTCGCTCTCGACATCACTCAATATCGACAGTAACCTGTGAACTTACCCGACCACCCATCCATTGTTATCTCGAACACGTGTTGGTGAAGACAGGAGACCTATCTCAATTGTTATTGGCCCATTTCCTCTATCTACTGTGAGTGTCCCCACTGTTTGGCGGTAAGGCACCGAATAATGAGCGTGTATGATTTTTCCGTGCTTCATGAGAGACATTCACTTGGTGAGACTATACACACGCTTGGCAACCGACATTGGCCAACCGGATGACTCGATGGTGTAATATGTGAAGAGTTGCCCACCGAAGTTAGCCTTATACTTGCTGATGCTATCGATGTTTGCACCCACCAGGTCATAGGAATCCACCGAACCGTACGTATCACGGTTGATGAGATCATCCAGTATCTGTCGATGAAGTAAGGTCGTCACGCTGACCCCGTCAATATCGGTCGCCACACCACCTTGCCAGTAGTATGCAGTTGAATGATCATACAGTACGATGATCCCTGAGATGAAATTGCCTGACAGATCTCTTGCGATGTATACCTGTGATCGATGCTGAAGTGCTTCGATCAGCCCGCGCATGAGAGACCAGGTCATGGGGAACGTTTCACCATGTTGCTGATACCGGTCACAAAGTTGGTCATACACTAGCTTAGCACCTGACACACCTTCGACAGTTGTTCGCATCGGTACAGCTTCCACCCTTCTGGCCTCTGACCGAGTACTGCTGCTGAAATCACTCATCACATCATCTAAGGTTCGATTCGCGAGCGGGATTCGATAGGTGAACCTCGGGATCACCGTCAGCTCATTCCACCCGAATGGCCTTGGATCTTCATAGGATGGCGAAGTAACGATATGCACGAGTGTTCGATGTGCATCGAGATCGAGATGTTCGGTCACCGAGGAGATAAATCGCCGATTTACACGTTCTCTGGTCGACCGTTTCGGACTGTTCGGCATGAGTACGGGTCCAAGCCAGGGGATACCGCTACCTGGCGGCGGTGATGTGACAGTAGAATATAGTTTGTTCGAACGGATGAACAGAGGTATGAGCCCGACGAGATGCTCACCCTTGAACGCACCATAGAGTCTCAGCTCACCCGCGACGTGCGTCTCTATCGCACGTAACACCTCTGGTGTATGAAATACCCCCACTTCCTGACCCTCAGCGAAATCGGCCCATGTATCAAGTGTGAGTGTTCGTACCTCCATCGTCGTCCTCATTGAGTCTTTATCCGGGGGAGATACTGGGTTGACAGGGCCGATTGTTAACAGTGATGTAACTTGCGTTGCTCGATTGAGCACACCAACCGGGGGCACCTATACATCGGGAGTTAGTCTTCGTGGTCATCTCAAGCAGTACATCTCGCCCTGGTGAGTTCGCAATACGCATCTTCCAATGGTCCAACCCATGCATCCATCTCTAGAGCGGTCGAGAGCATTCGCTCATACAGGGTGCGATATCCAGGGAACTCATCCTGATTGAACAGGCGTGGATGCCAGAGTACGGTCACCAGCCCATCCGCAGCCCATGCCCCCTCGAGCAGTGATTTGAGTTCAACCCACGCGTGTTCGATGTTCGGTGCCGGATCGACGAGTGCCACATCCATCACGTTCAACGGAAAGACAAGGAACTCATCGTGAAACGGCCGAAACACCCGGGGGCCGATTTGATTGCCGTCGTCGATGTGAACATCTAGCCCATAGTGGACAGATGAACCCAGCGAGGCATCATACCGCAGTCCGATTTCGCGATGAATCTCCCATGAATGCGGGATTTCGAGATTGAGATAGTGCTGTCGGACACCTGTCACAGGGTGGCCCAATAGGGTCTCAAGAAGCTGTTTCTCCTCGAGTAGACGTTCCTTATCCAGATAGGAATCGAATGAACCGTGGAGACCGACCTCCCACCCACCGGCCTCAAGCGTCCGCATGATATCGATGATGTCCGGATCGTTGAGATCGTAGTACCCAACATATCTCGACCATGCATGCGGCGTCAACCACTTGCGGGGATGTATATCCCTGAATAACTGTTTCTCTTGGAGAAAGAAGAATGAGGATCGTACGTCATATGAGTCTTCGATTTCCATGATCTCCTCGAACTGCCAGTACGGACGCTCGTTGGTGAACAGTGACTTGAGATGCGATGGTCGACCCTCCAAGAGCGTATAATACGGTGCTTGGATTTTCTTATCAACTCGATCGACATCGTGGGTGAGACAAAGCGCGAAGCTAAAGTCATCGAACACACCATCGCAAGCTGGTGAACAGTGATGGTGGCCACTCTCAGACGTTGCTCTGTTTGACGCAATCTCAACATACTCGGATGTTGAGGTCATGTTCTGGTGCTTGATAACAGCCCCAGAGAACCGTAGCTATGCGGTGCTTACCCTATTGCGAGAGAAAACACGCTGGCGGTTAGTTTCCGTTTAGTAACCACGGTTGGAGACCATGTTGGTACGATGAGGTATTTGTTTTTCACGAACACTCCCGCACACGTACATCTGTATAAGCATGCAGTTCGACGACTCACGGATGCAGGTCATGAGGTGCTGATTCTCGCCCGCGATTACGGATGCACGATAGACCTACTCGATTATTACGAACTACCGTATGCGATGTATGGTTCGTGCAAACCGTCGAAATATTCGCTGTTCAGACGGCTGCCAGGACATTATGCTCGAATCTTCAGGTACGCCAGACGGTTCGACCCCGATCTAATTTTCGGTCTGGGATCATATGCAGCACACGGCTCACTGTTTTGTCGTACCCAATGCATCTTGATCCTTGATTCTGAGCCCACCACGTTTGACCATTTGGCATCGCGGCCGTTTGCAGACGTGATACTCACGCCGTCATCGTTTAGAAAGCACCTTGGCCGGAAGCATTACGAATTCGATGGATTCAAAGAATGTGCGTATCTTCATCCAGAGGTGTTTTCTGCTGATCCATCCGTTCGCGATGAGCTCGGGCTTGACGGTGACGAGCCGTTTGTTCTCCTCAGATTCAACGCCTTTGGATCACATCACGACCTTGGTCATTCAGGTTTCCCACCAGAACGCCGGGAGGAGCTGGTCGATCAACTCTCATCTCACGCGACTGTATTCGTCTCTGACGAGGCAGGAACGTTCGATTTCTCTTCGTCAGCAGCCCGTCCGTATGATATTCATCCAGCCCGGTTACATGATGTACTCAGTGAAGCACGTCTACTGGTTGCGGATACACAGACCATGGTGACAGAATCTGCACTGCTTGGAACCCCTGCAGTACGGTCCAACTCGTTCGTTGGAGAACGTGATATGGGTAACTTCCACACACTGGAGGAGGCAGGGTTGATTGTCAACACCCCCAGTTTTGACGATGCCCTCTCAGTTGCGACCGAGCTGGTCAGCAATCCAACAGTCAAAGCGGTGTGGCGTGAACGCCGGGATGCGTTCATTGGTGATAAAACGAACCTCACAGAGGTAATCGTCGACATAGCCACATCAAGCGGACGAGTGGACACAATCGGTGAAGTAATACCACGTATCTCGAATATCCCTGGTTGATAGAGGTCCAACGAGTGTTGGGTAACGTGATTCACAGCTTTCAGCATGCTCCCGTTAGCGATGCTTGATCGAATCTATCTGCCACGAAACTGCATCATGAATGATATCTACTATCGATATGGCAGCGGTACCATCTCCGAACGGTTGGGGTTTCGTGGCGAGTGCTAGGTCGAACGAGTGGTCGATGGCTTGATTGATCCGGTCCGAATCAGCATCGGTGAGCCTGTTCCACCCCGCTGTAACAGTCTCTGGCCACTCTGTCTCTCCTCGTACTGTGATGCATGGTGTATCGAGGAGGAATGCTTCCTTCTGGACGCCACCGGAATCTGTGATCACCCTCGATGCCCGATCCAAAAGATGGATAAATTCGAGATATGAGAGCGGTTCTAGGAGGGTCAGATGCTGTTCGACTTCTTCGATCAATCCGAGGCGTTGCATCGCATCTCTCGTACGTGGATGAGCTGGGAACACAACACGTTCAGGTCGTTGTAGCATCGTATCCAATATGGTCCGCAATCTATCCGGTTGGTCTGTGTTCGCTGCCCGATGCAGCGTGAGCAAGAGATAGGCTTGCTCTTCAAGGCCGAGGCGAGTGAGTATATCGGTCGCCTCATGGGCTCGATCCCTCGCCCACAGGAGTGTATCAAGCATCACATCACCGGTGAGATGTGTACGATCTCCCAAATCCTCCTTTTCGAGATTACTGACTGCCTCCTCAGTCGGGGCGAGGAGGATATCAGATGCATGATCGGTCAGCACACGATTGTGTTCCTCTGGCATCTCTCGATTATGACTCCGAAGCCCTGCCTCAACGTGTGCGAGAAGCGATTCTGATTTCGCCGTGACAATGGCGGCACCGAGTGTTGAATTTGTATCTCCGTATACGATGACTACATCTGGATGTTCCCGTTCGAGGACGGGTTCGAACGCATCCATGATGCGAGCAGTTTGCTCACCATGTGACCCCGATCCAACACCCAGGTGATAATCTGGTTCTGGGAGACCCAACTCTTTGAAAAAGACCGCAGAGAGATTGTGATCATAATGCTGTCCAGTATGAACGAGACATTCCGAATGCTCAGCACCTAACGCTCGTGATACTGCGAATGCCTTGATGAACTGTGGTCTTGCCCCGACCACAGAGAGTACATGCACCATCGTGTAGATTTACGGCTCAGTCTCCCTGACCTGGCTAACCTGTTCGACCCTCCGAGAGGGACCACCCCCCCGACCCCCATCTGATATCGCCTGGTTGGTGGCTATCTGGAAGGCGTCCTCACTGTCGATGGGGAACTTGAGGAGCTCTTCATTCGACGGGGTAATTTGGAGGACGAGACCTCGATTGTCCTCAACATCGAACCACATGCTCATGATGAGCAACATCGCCCCGATAAGTGCGATAGTTATGGAGAGTACTACACTCAGGAAGAGTCCACCTGGGGTGGACATGACGGCATACATCGCGATCACTAAACCGAGGACAATCGCGCTGATGCCTGTCGGATAACTGAGGACAAGGGGGTGGAAACCTCGAATCAGGTATTTTGTTTTCAATCGCCAGGTAAAACGGCGGAGCAAGAGCCATGAGAGGTTTGGGATAAAGGTACGATACTTGATATATGATTTCTCCTCACCGTAGAGTGCCTTGTGAGGGACATCAGCAATGCGAAATCCATACCCATTTAACATTACCAGGATGTCGTTCGCGAAACCATAGCGATCGTAGAGTTGTTCGAACGGGACTGCTTCGAGCGCTGAACGAGAGATGGCTGTATACCCGTTTTGTGGGTCGGTCATCTGCCAGTATCCACTTGAGATACGCGTTAGCATCGTGAGGAGACTGTTACCGAACAACCTCCATCGAGACATGTGTTCTCGGTCGTAGCGCCGATGGAGACGGTTACCTTTGGCATAGGCTGCCTCACTTGATGCAATCGGATCTAACATCCGTGGTAAAACCGCTGGATCCATCTGTCCATCACCTGCCATGACAGCGATGATATCCATCCCGTCACCGACTGCCTCGTGATATCCGGTCTTGATCGCCCCCCCAACGCCCCTGTTATATTCGTGGCGGATGGGTACGACTCTCCTAACATCGTTTCGATCCTGAGGGTATACATTTAGCTGGGAGGCGGATTGCTCAATCTCCGTCCAGGTATCATCCTCAGATGCGTCATCAACCGGATAGATACGATCGACGAACGTCGGAACGGTTTCGATCGTCCGACCGATGAATCCCTCCTCGTTATACGCAGGGATGACGACACCGACAGATTTCCCACCGTACATGGCTAACGGTAACCTCGACCAATGGTGTAGGTACGATGCATTGTCTGTGTGAGTATATCACGAGCATCTACGATGATTAGGTCATCATACCCAGACCACTCGATTTCGCTGAAGGCTTCGTGATTAGTTACGATAATCACTCCATCTGGGTTGAGCCCTTGGAGCATCTCTGGCTCGACACGAGGGACACCGAAAACGTCTGGGTCATCGAGGGCTGGATCGACCCCGACGACCGATACACCGTCATCGATGAGTGACGTGATAATCGGCTCAGCAGGTGAGTTACGGAGTTCTGGTATACCTGGTCGGTACGTCAGGCCGAGCACACCGACTGTCGTCTCAGTGAGCTCTTTTCCGATTGATTTGAACTCATTGACCAGTTTCGATACGACGAACATCGGCATCCCATCGTTCACATAACGTGCCATCTGGATGAGCGGCGTGTCTGCCTCAACAGCCTGGCTGAATAGGTGTGGATACACTGGGATACAATGGCCACCCACGCCTGCACCTGGGGTGTGAATATCACAATACGGTTGTGTATTCGCTGCTGAGATCGCTTCTCGGACATCTACCCTGAGGTCATCAGTCGTACGGGCCAACTCGTTAGCTAATGCGATATTGACGTCACGATAGATACCTTCGAAGAGTTTGACCACCTCTGCGGTGCGAGCATCGGTCACCGTAATCACCTTCGAATCTGTGAGTCCACGATACACCCCACTAGCAGCATTGGTGCTCGCTGCATCGATTCCACCAACTACCCTCGGATAAGCTCCGGAGATATCAGTAATTGCCCGACCACTCGATACACGCTCCGGGCTGAAGGCAACTCCGAACGTCCCACGTTCAAGGCCGCTTATTCGTTCAAGCAGGGGTGTGACCATCGAGTCGGTTGTCCCAGGAGGCACGGTACTCTCGAGGATGACGAGGTCACCTCGAGTCAGCCCATTGCCAACGGATCTGACAGCTGCATCTAATGCGGTGAGGTCTGCGAGCTCTCCTCGATGTTTCACATATCCATCATTCGATGCAGTTGCATCTGTCGGTCGCTGTGAGAGCATCACCGGAACGATGATGATGTGAACTCGTGCCGTTTCAGAGGCGGTTGAGGCATCTGTCGTGGCCGACAATTCGTTGGTTTTGATCGCAGACTCCAGGAGAGAATCTAACCCGGGTTCGTGAGAGAACGGTGTTTGGCCTTGATTGATCTGATCGACTCGATGCTGGTCGATATCGACACCAATCACATTCCCCGTACGATGTGCGTACACAGCTGCCATCGGGAGGCCGACCTTTCCAAGGCCATAGATGGCGATGGGAACCTCCCCATGCAATAGTGCATTGGCTAGTTCAAAAGCGTCAGCACCGAGTGGGCCAACCGAATCAGTAGCTGTCCTCGTGGTCACTGGGAATACACCTTCGGTTCGGTCTGGATTCCTACCTCCCGGGTGATTTCGATAGCAACCTCAAGTACTCTGAGCCCGTCCTCTGCGGTGACCACAGGTGTCGAGTCATTCCGAGATGCCTCGATAAATGCCGAAAGCTCACGTTTTAACGGTTCCTCGGTCTCGATGAGCGGTCGCTCAATGACACTTTCGTTGCGATACGCGATGGTGCCATCGTTTTGTGTGTATTCGGGTGATGCATGGCGATGGATGTTCACCGATTGGTCGAGGTAATCAACCGTAATTTGACAGTTATCGCAAGTAATCTCCATCTCACGCATGCGTCGTTGCGTGACCCGACTGGCGGTTAGGGTGCAGACTAACTCATCCGGAAAGGTGAGCTGTGCGGTCGCGTACTGCCCATCCCTCCGACCAGTTGCGTCAATGGTTGTTGGAATCTCGTCGGCAATCGCGAGCACGATATCGAGATCATGGACCATCAAGTCTAACACGACGTCATCCGATACCACCCTAGAAAGCGGTGGGCCTACCCGTGTTGTTGAGATGGCGATCAGTTCGAGGTCACTGACGATATCAATCACCGCCTGGACGGCTGGGTTGAATCGCTCAATATGCCCGACCTGGAGGACGATGTCGTTCCGTCTGGCGAGCCTCGCGAGTTCCTTACCTTTGGCTATATCGTCGACGAACGGTTTCTCGACGAGGACATCGACGCCAGCCTCGATGCATTCTTTCACTACCTCATAGTGGTATGCCGTTGGAACCGCCACGGATACCGCATCAACTGAACGCAGTAGTTCCGATCGCTCGAGTGCGTGCGTTCCATTGCTGAGGGCAACATCACTCGCACGATGTTGATCGACATCATTGACGCCGATGAGATTGGCCCCCTGTAGCTGGCTCAAGATTCTGGCGTGGTTACTCCCCATGCTTCCCACACCGATCACCCCAACAGGGAGAGCATCGCCATCCTTATGAGTAGTGCTCAGCGTCCTGACATCGCTGCTCATGTCACCACCTCTGCATACGATGTGACCCCGTCGATGATCGTGTCTATTGCCTCGTTGGGCAATGCAGGGTGAACGGGAAGTGAGAGGACGTGCTTCGCTACCTGCTCTGCGACTGGTGCCCGACCCTCATGTCCTGCGTATGCTGGTTGGCGATGGATGGGTGTTGGATAATACACGCCCGTCTGTATCCCCAACTCCGCAAGACGGGCACGTAGACCATCGCGATCAGGATGGGTGATGGTGTACTGGTTGTAGACGTGCGTTCGCCTCAAGGGGACGTGAGGTGTCTGGATGGGTGTTCGTTCGAATGCCTCGTCGTATCGTGATGCGTGCTTTCGCCGTGCCTCGATGAATGCTGGTAATCGTTCGAGCTGGACACGACCAATGGCAGCAGCGATACTGGTCATCCTGAAGTTGTGACCGACTTCGACGTGTCGATATCCCTCCTCTCGTCCATGGTCGATAAAGCGAGCAGCTCGTTCGGCCACCCCCGGCCGATCGGTTGTAATCATCCCACCCTCTCCCGTCGTCATATTCTTCGTCGGATAGAATGAGAAGCAACCAACATCGCCGAACGAGCCAACGCGCTCATCGGCGTAGGTGGCGCCGTGTGCCTGTGCAGCATCCTCGATCAGGTCGAATGAGTACGTCTCCGCAAGCTCCTGTAACCGATCGAGAGCTGCTGGTAACCCGAACAGATGAACGGCGATGACAGCATCGACCATTCGGCCATCTCGAAGCTGTTCTTCTAGATGATCCGTGTCCAAACAGTACGTCCGGCGATCGATATCGACGAATCCGATATCGCTGCCGACGAACCGAGCTGCATTCGCCGTCGCGATGAACGAGAATGGGGTGGTCAGGATCCGATCTTCAGGTCCAAGGCCTAGAGCGACAAGGGCTGCATGGAGTGCAGTCGTCCCATTACTCGTTGCCACGGCGTTCGATGTCCCACAGTACCTGGCGAACTCATCCTCGAAGTCGCGTACCTCGGGTCCGTCCACCAGGTGTCCACTGTCGAGAATAGAGATGACTCGCTCGCGTTCACGCTCACCGAGCATGGGCTGTGCGAGTGAGATCATGCGATCAGATTACCTCCCTGCAGTTCGGGTGGTAACGCGAGGTGCTTTGCAGGCGTGCCGATTGCAAGCGTTCGTGGGGGGACATGGTCGGTGACGACTGACCCTGCAGCCACGAATGCATCCTCCCCGATGGTCACCTCCGGGAGGATCGTCGCATTCGCGCCAACCGTTACCCCATTCTCGATGGTTGGACCGTTCAGTTCACGGTCATCGCCGTTTCTGACGGGGTACGGATCGTTCGTCAAGACTGCATGCGGACCGAGGAAGACACGGTTACCGATCTCGGTTTCAGCAGGGATGTAGACGCCAGTCTGGAGACTCACGTGCGAACCGATGGTGGTGTAGCCGTCGATGGTGGTGGATGTACCGACCAGTACATCGTCACCAATGGAGGTACGCTCCCTGATGAGTACACCGTGTCCGGTCACCAATTTTTCCCCGACAGTCGCCGATGCGTAGATGATCGTCCCAGAACGGATAGTCGCCCGATCACCGATCACCGTTGGTTCACCAAATCGGTCATACGAGTGACCGAGTTGTACGCCATCGTCGATGTGACAGTTGCTCCCGACGACGTACTCTGTCATGTGCGGTCACCGTTGTGAGACACTGCGTTCCTGAGGTCACATTCAGTGGTATCACCCGACATGGTCAATCGAGGATAACCACCCCTGATTCACCCTTTGTTATATGGCGCCTGATGTGTATTGGGTCAAACTAACCTAACAGTCCTCGATACCTGAAGGTTGAATCGGGTATCGATTGCCGCATTGATTTCCCACATAGCCTCATGCTGATCATAGCTCAAACTCGTTAGAGCTGACCGGCTCAGCGATTGGAGGACGCCACACGCTCAATCGGTCACCGTGAGCCACACATGTACTGACCGGTATGGTGCTTGGTCAGCGCTGTCAAACTCGTGGTCCACGATGTTCAGTTGAAACATGATACGCACCTCTCCTTGCAACGTGGGCTCGAAGGTGCGATCTTCGATTGTTTGCTCATCCGCCTCGACCTCCACCGTGAACGCATCGACCGATACTCGTTCGACTACTTCACCATCCTCGACCCGCTGTACCTCGATATCGATATCATATTCCACCGTTGTGCCCTCGTGATTCCCGATCAGGATGCTGTAAGTCACGTCATCACTTGGTGAGACAGTGGTGGGGTAACCGGCGACGGTAAATTCCTCTTCGCCACCCGTTCCAACAATGAACTCTGTATATGATTCACCGTCTTGCGGTGATGCGATCGCGAGTGCGAACGTCCCAACAGCGAGAACAATGGCCAAGGCCAGTAAGACAGTGAAGACCTGCTCAACCCGAGGTTTCGAAGCGACCTGGGTATTGAGTCGCTTCAGTGTTCCGAGCGGGTTTGGGATATATCGTCGCTCAGCTGGGATCTGTGTGCGTCTGAACCATGCGATCAGACACAGGATGAGTATGCTGGTCACAAGGTAGTTCAGAGCGAATGGATCGATCCCACCAGCCATCTCCCAGATGATGATAGCAAAGAATGGGAGAAATATCATGCTGAACCCGAACGAAAGGGCGACTCGTTCGGTCGGCCCCAAGTGATCGGAGGACAATCCGAGGCGATTCCAGTGTGTGGTGGATCCGATGTGTTTCGCTGGAAACAGCACTAGCACGAGGAGATAACCAGGGATGAAAAACAACAGTGGGAGCACTATCAGAACACGTGAGATGGCACCCTCCGGTAATGCCTGTATTCCTAACGATGCAATCGCATACACACCAACCAGGATGAGGTCATAGGATGGTGTAACGGTCTGTGAATCGGACATTAGTCTCTTGCCCCGGAATGGTTCCGACTGGCCATCGGGGAAGACGTGGCTTGGACAAGGGATTGTTACTTCACGCTTAACAACCGCTTCGATACCTCTCTAGGGGATTGGTTGCAGCCCTCGGCGTGTCACAGCTTGTCGAAATTGATGTACTGAGATTCCCACTTTCGGCGTTCTCGCAACTGCTCACGCCCGTACTCAGTCAGGTTGTAATAGTTCGTTCGGAGATCGATGCGACCCTTTGAGACATAACCGGCTTTGACGAGTGCATCAAGGTTCGGATAGAGACGTCCGCGTGATATCTCTCCGATCTCCTTTTCCAGCTCCTCTTTGATCTTCTGACCGTGTTGACGATCCTCCTTCGAGATGACGTACAAGACGTCACGCTGGAACCCGGTGAGGTCAAAGAGTGCTGCCATGAGTCTGTATCAGGCAGGTACATATCATGGCACCCCTTTCAGTATGAATATCAAAACTTATCTGTTTATTGGTATTATCAACGTTAGAAAATACATAATAGACACATCGGTAATTCATTGACTACCCTGGGGCGCAGGTCGAACGGATTCGTTATGAGATCATCTGTTCAAGCGGGGAGGTTTCTCGTCTGTGGCAACTCCAGTAATGATACAGTGCAAGTATGGTGACCAGGATCACCGGGATGAGCGAGACGGTGGCGGCGATGGTACGATTGACCGTGAATAAGGCCCAATATCCACCGATGATGAGTGCACTTACGACAGCGATGATCACATAATACTTCCACCATCGCGTGGTGTTCGATGGCTGGTGGAATACACTGAATAACTCGTCAACACGTTCGGTGAGTTGGACTTGCTTGCTCTCAGGATCGTACTCCACGATACCGTATTCCTCGAGCTTGGGTATATGTGTCTGATAGAGGGAGATGTACAACCTTTTGTACTGTTCTTCATTCACCGGAGCTCCCTCCTCCGCAGTGGCGATTTGTCGGGCTAGATCACCGAGATGCATCGGCTCTGAGGTATCATAAAGTAGATATATGAGCCTCCGCCGCCGCTGATTGCTTAACACCTCGAATATCTCATCAGTGTTAAAATGGCGGTTATTTGACGACATTAGGTGGGTGCTCCATGGCTACCGGTAGCTACATACTCGGATGAATGAGCTATTTGTTACAAATTTTTTAATTGCCCTTGATTCGACGATTTCGTCTGTGGATGTGTAGCTGGAGGCTTGAGGATGAGAGGGTGATACTTCAAATGACCAATAACATATTGGTATCAATGATATGAAATAATTGTCTGTGGTTCGGGATGAGCCTGACCCTCACTCGCTTTTCACCACCTGGTACAGAGCCACCGTGACCAATCCGAGTGTGCTGATGGCGGCCCAAGACGCCGGTGGGAGTGCTGCCAAGGGGCCGATCCCACTGATTGCGAACACGAGTACGAGTAACACCCCAGCTGTGATCGCGAGCTCAAGCACAGGTAGACGCTGAGCTGTATCTTGACCAAGGCGTTCAAGGTAGGGAAGTAGCTGGGACACCGACGAATGATTGATCTCGATGGTTCCCCGGTTCTTATCGAAGTCGATCGTCCCCATCTCGTCCATCTTTGGGAGGTGACACTGGTAGAGGCCGATGTATACCCTTTTTCTCTGGTCTGATGAGAGTTGATTGATTGCTATCTCGTTTTCAAGTGCAGCGATGTGTTCGGCGAGCTCGCTGAGTGTTGCATGTCCGTCGACATCCTCAAGCAAGTATCGGATCACCTCGCGCCTTCGTTCATTTTTGAGGAGCTCGAATATCTCATCGAGTGACAATTCCTCGGATGCACTCCTGCCGTTGACGATTTTGGCTATCTCACTTGGAATCTGATCTGGTTGCTGAATCTCTTCATTAACCGATTTACCTGTCGATATGTTTGTCACTTTTTCCCCCGTCCCCGTAGCCTGTAAGCTCTCCATCCTCGCCATGGTACCACATAACCTAGACTGGAACTCATATAATTACAACGGCGATAACCGGTAGAATGCTATGGCGATCAATCCTCACACAATCTTGATATATAAACATTCGATTAATTTACATTGGATCATCGAGTCCGTTTCATGTGCGAATAATCTCGATATAGACGACGAATTACTAAGAAATCTGAATTGAAATCTATGAAACCTGTCGGTGTAGGATAATATTATAGTCGAATCTGGTTGGCGGTGAACGTGAGAGTCCCATCGTTTTAGTATCAATAATCAGATAGTTACATATAATTTTGCTGACCGGGTGCAAACGTATCCCGCGAACTTTGTATATCTACCGAGTGAATTGAATTGTCAGTATGATTTAATACTGCGGTTCGGTATATGCTGAATCCAAATGTATCTCTCTACTCAGGGCGTTTCATTCCTCGATACTCCCCATGATACTGACGACGAGTGGGTCCGAAATAAGACGCTTGGGGCAGAGCATCTACGTGTCGATGGATCAGTCAATACCCTAATAGGTGTGAAATAACAAAACCATGCTCACGACTCACACGTTAGTATGCAAGTTGGCTCAGTAGCCGTCATCCCTCCTCCTCGTTCGCTTTCGATAGTTGATGTGCATTGCTCTCTTGTGGAATCAGGCAAGGAGCGGGGATCGTAGGCATGGCAATGAAGATCGTCAATGGGCGTGTTGTCACCCCGGATGATATCGTGCAACAGGGTGAGGTCGTTATCAGAGATGGCATCATCACACAGGTAGGTCAGCAAGTCCCATTTACTGACGATACCATCATCGATGCTCAAGGTTCGTATGTACTCCCAGGGCTTGTCGATATCCACGGTGATGATATCGAACGAGAGATTCATCCAAGAGAAAATGCAGAGGTAGATCCTCAGATTGCCGTCACGGCTGCAGATCGGGTGAATATCCTTCAGGGGATCACCACCAAATTCCATGCTATCGCGTTCGAGGATACACCTGCTGAACAGCGAACTATCGATTCTGCATTCACTCTTTCTCGGGCCATAAGAACGTCGACGAGCTTGCTTACTGACAATCGAGTCCATGCACGTTGTGAGCTCTCGAGCATGGATTCGGCCACAGTTGAAGCCGTGTTCAATGAGGTGGATCCCGATCTTGTATCGCTCATGCACCACAAACCAGGTGGAGCACAATACCCTGATACAAGTTCGTTTGCACAACGGTTTCAATACCAAGGTAGAGGTGATGTGGTCAAGCTCGAGCAACTGGTGGCAAGACGTCAATCACTCCAGTCGAGCATGCATGACTCAGTGGTTGACCTGATCGCATCACAGGCCTTGGCCAGGGACATTCCACTCGCTTCTCATGATGATGACACGGCTGAACAGGTCGCTTCCATGGCAGACTTCGGCATATCAGTTTGCGAGTTCCCCACGACAATGGAAGCAGCGACAGCAGCGAGGGACCAGGGATTGTTCACCGTGATGGGTGCTCCAAACTTCGTCCGTGGTGGAAGTCTCTGGGACAATCTTGCCGCCGAGCGGGCGGTACATGAGGGTGTCGTCGACATTCTTGCTTCAGATTATCATCCACCTTCGCTACTGGCATCCATCTTCATCGGATCTGAGGGATCGCTCCCAGAGAGGGTGGCTCGGGTCACATCCAATCCCGCTGAGGCTGTCGGGCTCACAGCTAGGGGAAAGATTGTTCCGGGATTTCGTGGTGATGTCATCATCGTCGATGCCCACCCGACATCAACCGTAGAACGCGTGATTATCGAGGGCAAAGAGTGTCTGAACGTGAAGGGAACAACACAGAAATCTTCTCCAGCGACATCATTGTTACCTCGATGATCTCCGTGAAATACGGTCTAGATCGCTTTAAGAGGAGAAGCCTTCCGTTGGGCTAGATCGTAGACTCCCTGTTGGACATGGTTGGTTGCGTATGGAAGTATCTCCAGATATTGACTATTTGGGCAATATATCAATATTCTAATATATAAGACGGTCCCCGGAGATCCCCGGGCAAGCAGTTGCTGGCACGCAAGCTGGATTTCCCCGGCCGAGGACCGATCTAACCTACGCATTAATGGAAGATAAGCGTATTGTCACTGACGTTAAAGCAAGTTGTTCAGTCGTGAGAGTGTCACCCGTCGATGTGGATACGAACGTTACCTTCGCCCCCATGTATTTTCCAAGGTATATCTGACTAAGATATACTTCTCATAATATGGAAAGTGTTGAGGAAATGCTATAGGAACTTTGTATTTTGATCTCACCGAACTCCGGTCCAAGTCGAGTGGTACAAGCTGTTTTATTATGTAGCAATCGGTGCCCACCTGAATTGTGAATCTTGGAGGCTAGATATATTAAGTATCATTATTTGATATATAATCAACTTTCATCCACATTTTCGACACATAATGATTAAATAGGATAGCTTGTATTCAATCATGTGTGGAGTCTCATGCGAACTGCCAACTGCATGGCCAACTGTACTCGACAATATCCATCATACGTATAACATGACTGGAGAAAATCACTCAAGTGTTGATATCTCCTCTCAAATAAGCGAAGATATCCAGATCGTGGATACCTCGTGGGGAGATGACGAGCTACCGAGCGTACGAATAATCGAAGCAGTCTCTGAGGTCATCAAGGCCGATCCCATCGACATGGAGCCCCTCCAACAATTTGTTGATGCCGATGCCCTCAATTCGATCCTCAAAAAGGCCTCAAAAAACGGTAATACAGATGTTGAGGTCTCGTTCGATTATGATGGGATGACTGTCTCGATAATGAGTAACGGATTCATCAGCGTCTACGAGTGATATACTCCGTCTAGTGGTTTTCGGTTCCTGGTATCAGATGTATCGCTGGTCTGCATTCGTTAGGTACGTTATGTCAATTTTCGATTAACGCAAGGATTACTATACTTCATCTGCGGTAAGGATGCTTGATGCCAGTGAGCAAAGAGGAGTCTGGTGGGGCAGATATGGCCGAGGCAGGCATTCAGCTCTATACACTGCGTGATATCGATGAACCATTGAGTTCGATACTGACTCGGGTCGCCGCTGCAGGTTTTGCCGGAGTCGAATTCGCCCATCGGGTTCGAGAGGAGGATCCAGAGGAGATCAAACAGGCACTTGATCGAACCGGTCTGGTTCCGATTGGTGCTCACATCGAACTCTCGACCCTGGAATCTGAGTATGATTCGTTGTTAGCACATTATGAGATGATAGGCTGTCGAAACCTCATCCTTCCACATATTTCCTATCGACACTTCATCACCATGGTGGACATCGAGAGGCTGAGGAAAGATCTCGAGATATTAGCTGATGATCTCGAAGAGCGAGGTTTCAACTTGAGCTTTCACAATACCCGAGAGTCACTGCTGCCTCCAATGGATACGATATTATCCAGTCGGCTACCATGGATCGACCGCACCCCTGCGAGTGGGTGGGAAGGGATGGCATCACTTATGAGACGAAATGGCGGACCGTTATCGATCGATCAGTTCTATCGATCCGGACTCGGCCGTCTTCTCGACGGTATGCAAGATCGGTCGATATCGATTGAGCTAGATATCAAACACGCCACCGCCGCTGGCTTCGATCCCCCGATGCTCATGGATGCCATCGGTTCAAATCTCGAATTCATCCACATCGCAGATATCGCCAAGACACGACGCATCCCACCGAGGTTCGAAAGCGTCGATCCTGGGACCGGGATGGTCGACATTCCAGCATCGATCGACGCCGGGTTAGCATCAAATGCTAGGTGGCTCATCTACGAACACGATCATCCCGATGATCCATACACCGCTCTGGAACGTGGTGCCCAGGTGATGTCCAATGTCATAGGCATACCACACCATGCAACACAACTCGGCTCCCTCAGTCACCGGTAACACCATCTCATCATATTCTCGGATACTGTATTGCTCCCATTTGTCGTACCATTAGAGGCAGGCTTACGATGCAGGTTTTTCACCAACTATTCCCTGAATGGAGTTTGCACATGTACGAATCGATGACAAGCCTCCTTGTGGAAGATTGGCCTTTTGTCTCACCGAGGATCTCACCGGTAACGGCCTACCTGATGTCATCGTCGGTGGATTGGGTGCAGAACGGCCACTGTCGTTGTTCGGTAAGACACTGAAACTGCGTTATCTTCCAGCTGTTGGGCGTGTTATCCGACGACTCGAGAGTAACGTGTTCTGGTATGAGAACCCTGGCTGGGTTCGACATGATGTGGTGACATCGCCTGATTTGAGCGTCGGTGCCTCCCTCGGGGATATCACAGGCAACGGACGAAACGATATGGTCGTTGGGCAAAATCTCGGCAACGAACTCTACTGGTTCGAACAGCCTGCAGATCCTACCCAACCCTGGCCACGATATCTCATCACCGATGACTTTCACAAGTATCACGACACACAGATCGCAGATATCGATGGAGATGGCCGACCTGAGGTCATCATTCTCTCACAACTCAGTGAGACCATCTGTTATTATGACATCCCCGACGATCCGACCCGATCACCGTGGCCGACCAGCCATCGACACCTCATCGCAGATGGAGTTGATGTCGAAGGTGTGGAAGTCGTGGATATTGACGGGGATGGCCGACCAGAACTCATCGCTGGAGGGAACGTGTTCATCTCAGAGCAGGGGTCGTGGCGTCGTGAAACGTTCGCCCCAGGGTGGCGATGGACACGTGTCGCTGTAGGGGACCTCAACGGTGATGGTACTCCCGAGATTGTCCTTGCTGAGGGTGATCGACCCTATCACGATGGTAAACTTGGCAGATTGGGTGTGTTCGATCCAGTCGATCAAGATGAAACGGTGCTGGCTGACGATCTGCACAATCCCCATACGTTACAACTGGCGGATTTCACCGACACAGGTGTCCCGGACATTTTCGTCGCTGAGATGGGACTTGGGACGAACCACGATTCGAGACACCTCTTATACCGAAATGATGGTCATGGGGATTTTCATCCCGAGTTACTCTCTCAGGGCATTCCAACCCATGAGGCGAAAGTTGTCGATCTAAACGGGGATGGTCGGTTGGACATCGTTGGGAAATCGTACACCCCGACCCATCACGTCGACGCCTGGATTCAACAGTGATAGGTGGCTCTGATATTGGCGACAACCTGTGTCTGTTGTTGCGCAAGGACCGTTCGCACAGGCAGTAATCACTGCTTAACGACGTGAATGGATGGCACAAGTTGATGAACATGATCGATTCCCACGCCTCAGTTGTGATTCCATCCCGGCATCTGATCCATGATTGTCTGTCACATTCCTGGCTGGGGACAGATCAGTCGATAATGGTACACTGATGAGCGATTCAAAACGGCTCAGTGTGGTGATGCTGCCCGACTATACCAGGAGGAATCCCTATCAGGAGCGGTTGATACGCGCTCTCGATGAGCAAGGCGTGGCTGTGGATCTGGTAGATGCCGATATCATGTGTCCGATCCTCCGAGCGTGGTACCACAACAGTCGACCTGATGTCATCCACCTCCATTGGGTGACGGCGTTCATCGGGACTGACCGGTGGCTGTTGGCAGCACTGCTTGGGCTACGCACGCTTTTTGAGTTACTCATCGTACGGGTTCTAGGCACGGATGTCGTATGGACAGTTCACAATCTGCGAGCTCACGAGTCACACACGCCGAGGGTGGATCTGTTGACCCGTATGGGTTGGGCTAGATTGAGCACCCACTTGATCGTACATTGTGAGTCTGCTGTCGATGCGGTCTGTCAAACATACCGACTCTCAGATGCATATGTCGACCGGATCAGTGTCATCCCCCACGGTCATTTCATCGATAGTTATCCAACGGTTACCTCGGCCGATGCTGCGCGTGATACTCTTGGTATTCATTCAAATGATCGGGTGCTGCTTTACTTTGGACTGATTCGACCGTATAAGAACGTCCCTCGATTGATTCACACCTTCAGACGGCTAGTTACTGATCCGTCGTCGAAACTTCTCATCGTGGGAAATCCATGGAATGATAACCTTCAACAACAGGTATCGGATGCAGCAGGCGACGATACACGAGTGATGACTCGCCTTGAATTCATTCCTGATGAGGATGTGGCTCGATATCTGCTCGCATCGGATGCCGTGGTGCTCCCGTTCGATTCGATTCTCACCTCTGGCAGTGCTATCCTCGCAATGTCGTATGGCCGAGCTCTGGTGATCCCCGATGTCGGTTGCCCAGCAGAACTCATCAGCGACCGTGGGGGAATAACCTATGATCACGACAGCGAAACCGGGCTCGAAAATGCACTCATCCGTGCGCTCGATGAGACAACACCACTCCGTATGATGGGCGAGGAAAATCGGAGATTAGCCGCGCAAATGGACTGGCACGATATCGCCGCTTCCACACGTGAAGTATACGATTGTGAGCATGTCCACTCGAGTGATACCTCATCACCCACTGAGGAAATCGACCGAGATGTCACCACGGATTCATCCGGTGACCTGACGACTTAACCGGTCTATACTAATTGACTGACTTGCCGTCTCATTAGAGCGATGGTCTACCGTGTGGGAATTATCGGGACAGGTGTTGATCCCAAGACGAAAAGCCGAGATGGGTATGCGATGGCATATCGACACGCCCCTGGGTACAGACGGTTAGATGATTGTGAACTCGTTGCCTGTGCTGATATCATACCAGAGCATGCAGCCAGTTTTGCCTCGCACTTCGAACTTGATGACTGGTTCGACAGTCACATCAAAATGCTTGAGGGAGTCGATTTGGACATCGTCAGTATCTGCGTGCCACCCTCAGCACATGCTGAATTAGTGCTCGATTGTGCGACGCATGGCGATCTCCAGGCGATACATTGTGAGAAACCGATGGCGACTAGCTGGGGGGCATGCAGTGAGATGGTAGACACCTGCGATGATAACGATGTTCAGTTGACGATCAACCATCAGCGACGGCTTTCCATCCCCGTACAGGAGGCCAAGGCTCGCATCGACGGTGGCATGATCGGTCCGATCCGCCGACTCGAATGGAGCGAGGTGAATCTCTTCGATGCGGGAAGTCACCTCTTCGATCTCTGTGATCACTTCACGGATGGTGCCACTCCTGCGTGGGCGCTCGCCGCTGTCGATATCGACCCTGATAACCGTTGGTTTGGAGCGATTAACGACGCTCACGGGATTGCCACCTGGGGATACACGAATGGCGTCCTCGGTCTGGCATCAACCGCAGAGGCGTCCGACCAGACAGTGGTCGATCCCTACCTTCGTATCGTCGGCGAGGATGGTATCATCGAGATTCAACACCCGGATGGTCCGCCACTGCGCATCGATACAGGTGATGGCTGGCAGACGGTTGATACCAACGGAGAGACGGTATATCGCCCTTCATCGAGTCTCGCTGCTGCAGCGACGAATAAGCTCATCAAGAACATCCCCGGCATGTCCGGGAATTGGATCGGTGAGCCGAGCCATTACGAGCGAGCGATCGAGCACGTGGTCTCAGGCATTCGAGATGGGATCGAACCGGTCATCTCCGGCAGACGGGTGATCAGAGGAACAGAACTCATATTTGCCTGTTATGAATCTGCGAGTCGAAGGGAACGTGTCGACCTTCCGCTGTCTATCGAGGGAAATCCGCTTGATACGATGCTATCTGAGAAATTCCCCGAAGAGATGACGAGCGCATCGGATTGAGTGCGCAATTGGTTGTCACGTATCGAGGGTATTGACGAGCGCAAGGATGCCTGGTTGTGCAATGTCGCTTCGTAACGATATCATACCCGACCGATGATCGTATTCGATGAGGTCACATTCGGCTAATACTGGCAGGTGCTTGTGATGCAAGACGATTCGGATTTCATCATGAGGTCGGCTTTCAAAGGATGTAACAGCGAGCTGACTGACCATCTCGTCGAGGGTCATGGTATTGTCTTCTACATCTCGGAGGGTTCTGATGATATCTCGTCGGTGCTTTGAAGAAATGGCGGCCACGAATGCATCGACGCTTTGGTGTTTATCTGATTCCATGGGGTACCTGTTGTATCGTGTCAGTGACCGGTTTGTTTGAATCACGTTTGTAGGCAGGACCACAAGCGGCATCCATTAGCTAACGGTTATAATCAACGGAACTTAATACCTTTGTCTAGTGTCATTTGAGGTGGAACTACCACACCATCTCACTATCAATTCTTGACAGTCTGGGAGATTGGTTTGATGTAATGATGCCTCGCCAACAATGAAGACGGTATCATCCGCTCAGTTAATCTAGAATATCAGAGTGGTTGGGCAGACGAGTCCCACGTCGGAGGATGATGGTCATCACGTAGTCGCCAGCTTGACCAACCCTGATTATGTGAGACGAGCCGCTGCTCAACTGTACACAATCGTGGTGTCTGGAGTTGGCTTGGATGGTGAAAACTACTTTCCAATCGAAACGTTTACGAGGAAAACGAGGCGAAAGCCTCGCGCTTCAGCGCGGGGAGGATGTCAACTACCTAATCAGAGCGTCGCGACAATCCCCAATACAGGACGATGAACATGATGCCAAATACCACAAAGCCCTGAAGCAACTTCGTCCGTCGAGATTTCTTGTCCACCTCCTCCGAGATCGGAGGTTCATCCTCAGGTTGTAGATCGATCAGTCGCATCGCTGATT
The DNA here is from genome assembly GCA_007118145.1 of Halobacteriales archaeon. Taxonomy (GTDB): domain Archaea; phylum Halobacteriota; class Halobacteria; order Halobacteriales; family SKSH01; genus SKSH01. Next base: position 121,459 of record SKSD01000010.1, on the reverse strand, counting down.
CTGCTGCTTTTGTGACGGTTGTCGTGGCCATACTGCACATTGGTCTCGATGTACCATCAGTACTACATCGATTATCGAGAGCTGAGAGACAACGATGATATTGATGGTGATACCTGATTACGGTGCCATACCTTTTTGAATATATACTATCAAATTCGTCTTCATATGTATCATATTCACTATCTGAGGTTAGTCTTTACAACAAATTTTCTGCTTTTTTTGCGTGTCGTCACCGATTTCGATTGAGCGGATACGATTATAAGCTAAATTGGATATCGCTATAGAAAAATCGTCATTCGCCTGGGAGACTCACGCCTGGAATCAGTTCGAGGGTCAATCATCACCGTCGATTGAATGAAGGATCAATTGATTGCGCTCGTACAGCGATAATATGCACCATCTTGCTCGAATATCTCCATTGCTCGTAGCTGTTCCAGGATCGGATAGAGTGTGAGCAGGTCGATGCCGAGGTCGTGTTTGAGTTCGTATGGTGTGGCCTCTTCGACGATGGTCAGGTGTAGGTAGACCAGTTTGGCCGTTGCTGTATCCAGACTATTGATGATCGAGAAATCCTCTGGAGAAATCCCACGGTGGATGATGGTGTCACCAGCGAGATTGGTCGATTCCTCCTTAGCCATTGAGGCCACCGTTGACGTTGATGATCTCACCAGTCACGTATGAGGAGCGCTTGGTAGCCAGAAAACCAACAACCGAGGCTATCTCCGCAGGTGTGGCAAACCGGTCGAGAGGTATCTTCGACCGAATGCGATCTTGGATATCTTCACGGACATTATCGACCATGTCCGTTCTGGTGTACCCAGGAGCAACACAGTTGGCAGTAGATCCGTGGGGGGCAAGCTCCAGAGCGAGTGATTTGGTGAATCCGAACAGAGCGCTCTTCGATGCAGCGTAGTTCGTCTGTCCGTAATTACCAGTCTGGCCGATCACACTCGAGATGTTGATTACCCTGCCGTGATCGCTTGATCTGATATCCTCGTAGCAGGCCTTGGTACAGTTGAACGGCCCACCGAGGTTGACCTCCATGACACGAGACCAATCATGTGCGGTGAGCTGGTCGAATCGCCTGTCGATAGTGATGCCTGCATTATTGACCAAGACATCGATCGGACCGAACGATTCACGGACGTGTTCGAACATCGCAGCCACCTCCTCGTGATCGCTCACATCCGCTGCTTTGGCCATCGCTTTCCCATTGGTCGATTGGATGTGATCGACCACGGTGTTCGCAGCTGTATCAGAGGAGTGATAGTTGACTACGACATTGGCACCACGGTGTCCGAGTTCGGTCGCGATTGCCTTTCCAATACCTCTTGAGGCACCGGTCACAACACACGTCGTATCTTCCAGATCGAGGGGAATGGGACGCCCTTCCTTGTCGTGCACCTGCTGGTGCAGTGGAGATTCCATCATGACTGACTAGAGATGCGGTTATCTCACCAATAACGTGCTACGTAGATTCCCACATGCCAGTAACGAGTTGACCCTTTTTATTGGTTCCAGAACAACAGAATGTATTTAGGAATCTGGTCTGACAAACCACTGGATATCATAGATCCATAGTCCTAGTTCGACAGTACCGCTGGGTGGATTGCTCTGCTCAAAACGGTGAACGCTCTCAACATCATTATGGGTGTTGCACCTGCACCATTCAGTATGTCATTGCTCACCGAACTCAGTGAATCTCCTGCCCAGATCGTGTCTATCCTGGACCAGACGAACGTCGATCCCGTATCCAGCAGGGAGAACATCTCGAGGCTTTGTTCGTCCGCCAATTCGTATGGATTCTTCTCAGTTGTCGTCGTGCCATATCATGTCAACTTGGCCAGAGAACTTCTCGATGACCAGGTACGCCTGGGCACGGTGATCGGTTTTCCGTACGGTGTGCAAACGACACGGGCCAAAGTGGTAGAAACACAGGCCGTTCTCGATGCTGTTGACGAGATTGATATGGTGATGAATCGGACTGCTTTTCGCAACGGTGATCACGAGTACGTCGTCGACGATATCCGCCGAGTGAAGGAGGCAGCACCGGAGACAGTCGTGAAGTGTATCATCGAATCCCCAGCCTTAGGAGATGATGAGATAGCAACTGCCGCTAGATTGGTTGAGGAGGCAGGTGCTGATTTCGTCAAGACAGCGGTCGGATATGACGGCCCGACATCCCCACGGGAAATCCGACTGATCAGAGAGGCAGTCGGTGAGGGGATCGGTATCAAGGCATCTGGAGGTATCGCAACCTTTGAGGAGGCGCTCGAGATGGTTGATGCCGGTGCGACCCGGATCGGGACGTCATCAGGCATCGAGATCGTCGAGTCGATCCCCGAATGACGTGTGAGGTCACGATTCTGAATTAGGCGACTCCAACGGTGAGAAGTGTCCCCCATCGTCGATACCGGTCGATCATGTCCTCGCGTTGAGCATAACTGTCGGTGGGAAATGCATCGGCGGGTGGGATCTCGATCTCCCTGTCTGGTATCAGATCTTGTTCTGCAACGACCAACCCTGCGTCTCGAAAGGCACGTCGGTAGGTACTCCGATCCCATAGCGTCATCTCGACGGAGATGGAATCTTGCCAGTGGTGGGTGTGACGACTCTCCTCGAAGAAGTTGACCGCACAGTAGAAGGTACCTCCTGGGCGGAGGACCCGTCTCACCTCTTGGAGTGTTCGGTGGGGGTCCGATGCGTAGTAAAACGCCTCCATCGAGAAGACATGGTCGATGGTGTCGGGGAGGAATGGGAGGCTACCGAATTCGCCCAAGACGAACCCGATGGCTGAATCATCCGTGTACCCTGCGGCGCTCGCTAGCATCCGGGGAGATCCATCGAGTCCATACCCAGCTCCGACCTGTTTTGTGTCACGTAGGGCTCGTAGCGCGTATCCAGATCCGGTCCCGAGATCGAGGATTCGCTCGCCTTGTTCGACTGGCATCCGACGTAGCACGTGTTTCGCGGTGTGCCAATGGTGCTCCTCCATCCCTTTATCACGGCCATCCGCTGCCCAAGCATCGAATTCCTCGGCAACGCCCATCGATACCGCTGGGTATGCCGTCGCGTGATGTGCCTGTTGCGGTTTACTCTGACTTCAACAGTGCCATGGCCGGGGTAACAGAGGAAATTATATAAGATTATCTGACATAAGGATAAAGACAGTTATCCTGAGTGAACTAACTTGTCGACTGGCAAGGGTATCACGGATGGACCGGGATGAATTGGACAAAGCGATCGATCGGTGGCTCGAGGCCGAGATCATCGACGATGAGGCAGCTCGCCAGATTCGAGCGATAGAAGCTGGAGTGGTCACACCTGATGACCCGACTGAGGTAACTGGTCTTGACCGTCGATTGATCGAGATTATCTCGTTGATGGGATCTGCGCTTGTTGGTGCAGGTGCGTTGTTGCTGTTATGGACGTATTGGGGTGATCTTGGGACAGCTAGCCGCTCGGTCATCGTGATCCTCGCGCCCTCGTTGGTAGGTGGACTTGGAGTCTGGCTTAGGCGGAAGCACTTCCCTCGGGTTGGATTCGCGTTGTGGTTCCTCGGAGTGTTGCTACTCGGGCCGATGTTTATACTGTTGATGGACATGCACGTACCCGAATTCGGTGTCGAGGTGCCCCTCCTCCTGTGGGCTGTCTGTGCGATCCCAGCTGGTCACGTGGTACGGTCACGCCTCACGACCGCGATTGGTATCGTGGTGCTTCTCACGTCTGTGGCTGTTGCGAGTCAGACTGAGGATGCCACATACGTTCTGGCTATGACCGGTGTGCTCATCATCGGTGCTGGATTTGCGGTTCGACGAAGCTCATCCCAGCTCGCCGCGGTATATCAGTTAGTGGGTGTGATCCCGGTGATTGGCGGTCTGTTGTTCATCGGTATCCAACGTGGTGATGTCGAAACAATACAACCAAGTTTCGAACCACTCCTGCTCGGGTTACTACTCGGCGGGCTGGTCATCGGGTTGGTCGTGGCGATCGGATACTCGCGTGACGTGTTCGCGGTGACAGATATGCTCATGGTTGAGGTATCTTTATTCGCGAGTATCCTCGGACTCGGCCTTGTCATGTTGACACCGCCGATCCCTGCGATGGCTTCGTTCCTCCTCGTCCACGCAGTATTGCTTGTGGCACTTCTCACCCTCGTCGGGGTTGGGCTCGTTTCCAAGACCAGGTCGATGATCAACCTGGTGGTGGTCGCCTTCCTGGCGCAGGTGCTCACGTTCCTTCTCACAACACTCGGTGACGCACTCCCGGGATCGATCGCACTCGTGATTACCGGTGTGATATTGCTGACCGTGGGTTTATTCCTTGAACGTGGACGTCGCCGGATACTCGATCGGTTCGAATAGCTTGCCTGCGGACTTGCTCACGTAGTCGCTGAACGTTGACAGACGTACAGCGATGTCACCTCACCACCGTTGTCGATCAGTACGTCGATCGTCTCGATATGATTGACCTCACAGAGGTGCTCGACGGAGCAAGGCATGGTTAGGTCGACTGGATCGGATGTGTCGTACCCACCGATCGAGATGTTCGCTCTCCCATCGGTGAACGGTAGCTCTTCGACCATCCCATGTGCGATCGATGTGGGAGCGTCGTCGAGCGAACCATGGTGATTGGTCACGCTGATCAGGACATCACGCTCACCGCCGAGCGGTACGTCACCGTCTTCCACAGCATACATCTCGAGGATGAACGGGTCCCAGAGGTCGAGATCTCGAAGTTGTATATACTGGGCTTCGCGTTGCATGTTGAGTGAGATACACTTTCGTGTTGAGAGGCTGACATAGGTGGCCCAGCTACCCTTCCCCGAGGGTATGAACGGTTCACCATCTGCCCATGCAGTATCGTGCTCACCCGATTGGCTGACGACTGCATGTGCCGCGATGATCAACTCATCTGTACCCTCAGGTACGCCAAGGCCGTGGTAGACGACCTTGGTCCCTCCATCAGTCACCTCCTCCCCGGTGTGATCGAACTGACCGATGATCGGATTGCCTGTTGGAGTCCGAGGGACATCCTCGAGGGAAGCACCAATGTGGAGGTGCGTCTCATCGAGGTACCAAGCCGTGGCACCGGTATCGTAGCTCACGGTCACCTCCTCGCCACTGAGGTCTATATCGAGCGTTCCCACCTCTGTATGTCGTCCTGCGAGGAGTGGTATCGATGGGTGAGATCTAGCTGCTGCAGTGCCAAGGCCGTAGCTGAGCACTGGCACTGTGGTGAGCGCCACTCCGGTGTGCTTCAGTAACTGCCTGCGAGATAGGTGGTGAGTGCATTCGTGCATAGGGGTTCTCACAACCCGCGATCGTGGGTTGCACAGACCCTTGCCTCGTCATCGGGGATAAACACTGAGTCGTCCCCTACTGATAGCCGACCCAACAGGCATGCGGAAACTCATCAGTGTGATGGCCGTGAGTATACTCCATCCCAGAGAACCTATGAGGGTTCATCAAGAAAACTATGGATGAGCGATAACGATGGATGAATCCCCTGTGCGCGTCGGTGTGTTAAGCCTCCACACCAGCAAGGAGACGAAGGCTATCCTCAATGCGATCGAGGACCTCGGTCATGAAGCCGAGTGGTTGAGACGAGAGAACACAGCCATACATATCACTCGAGATGGGATTGAGATCGACCCGGACGTTGATGTGGTATTGAACCGGCTGTTGCTCTCACGAACCGATCAGGCTGCTGAGTTACTCGGTCTTGCCAGTATGTTCGAGGATGTGGTACCAGTCCTCAACCGCCCAGGTAAGGTACTCCGAGCGATGCATAAGTTCGCGACCGGTACCTCCCTAGTCGAGGAGAACATCCTCGTCCCAGAGGCATATCTCGCCCTTGATCCAGCCAGACTCGACGATGCCCGGGCACACTTCGACGAGCGAGCTGTCTACAAGTTCGCCATTGGAACACACGGTGATGGAACTCAGCTCGTCGATGTGGATCAACCCCTCGAACCCATGGCAGTCAACCGCCAGGCATTCTTACAGGAGTTCATCCCGACATCGGATACCAACCCGTTCGATTATCGTGTCTACGTGATTGGCGATGAGATCGTCGGTGCGATGAAACGTACGGCACGGTCGGGCGAGTTCAGGACGAACGTGGCGGAGGGTGGTGAGGTGGCCGATGCAACCGACGAACTCCCCCCAGCGGTCGGTCGGATGGCACACAAGGCAACGGAGGTCATCGGGCTAGACTATGCCGGGATCGACATCATCCACCGTGACGATGAATGGTTCGTCCTCGAGGTCAACCCAACAGCTGGATTCCGGGGTCTGTTCAAGGCGACCGGGGTGAGTCCAGCGCCATATATCGCCCGACTCGCCATCGAGAAGGCAGGTCAGTCTGTCGACGATGCATCCGTCACCTCGATCGCCAGCGAGCTCGACGATTCAGTCCCGTCGTGTCTGCCAGCGGAGGTACAAGCGATCGATGCCGATGGACGACCGATCATCGGGTATACCGAGCAGGTGACCGTCACCGGCACGGCTGGTACGAAACGTGTTTTGGCAAAATCAGACACGGGTGCACGTCGGACGAGTATCGACCTTGAGCTCGCAGCGTCGATCGGAGCGGGTCCGATCAAGCATCAAACACGTGTGCGCTCTGGGCTCCGTCAACAGTCGAAGGCACGCCCGGTTGTCGATCTCCTCGTCGGTATCGATGGCCACTGGCATACGGTCACCGCGAGTGTCGAGGACCGAGGCCATATGGAGTATCCGGTGCTGATCGGCCGCGATATACTCAGTAAGTATCACGTCGATGTCACCCGCTCAGCCAAGGAGGAGTGAGGGTATCATACTTTGTCAGATGCTGAAGTCATCGACGTCAAGGTCAGAAAGCCATTCCCCGTCGATAGATTGGAGTGCTCCAGGAGAATCACACCGCTCACACGCGAACGGATGGATGGGTCCATGTTCGTTCGAGAGGATGATGGAGAACTCCCCTGGATGACGCCACATGTGACCATAGAGGAGGCAATGAAGGTTCATGTGCTATGCTAGGTGGCCCTGCGATAAAATAACGTCGGCGACAACTATCAGTAGCGCTCGAAGTATCGGTCTTGTACCTTGACGAAGATGGCCATCAGCACGACGAAGGCGCCTGCGGCGATGAGTAACTGACCCCAGTGTGTGAGCGTCAATGGTTCGACGCTGAACAAGGTCTGCCCGATGGGGGTGTATAGGACCAATAGTTGCAAGATGAACGCCACCGCGACGGCGATGACGAGCCATCGATTCGAGAAGAGACCGAGTCCGTAACGATACCTGATCGCCTGAATGCGGACGATCTCCATGAGGACGAACCCGGTGAAGATCATCGTCTGGGCGAGGACGATGTCGTCACGATGGATGTAGAACACTGGCAAGAGACACGCTGTCATAAACAGGGCGATACCGATGATCGACGTGACGATCCGTCGCGTGATGACCCCCTCATCACGCGGTCGTGGTGGGCGATCCATGATATCGTCAGCAGCTGGGTCTACCCCCATGGATAGCGCTGGGATACCATCGGTCACCACGTTGATCCACAGGATCTGAATCGGTGTGATTACCAGCCCGAACCCCACCATCGACCCAGTGAAGATCATCGTCACCTCGCCACCATTCCCAGAGAGCAGGTAATTGACGAATTTACGAACGTTGTCGAAGATCCGTCTGCCACCTCTCACCGCATCACGGATGGTTGCAAAGTTATCATCGAGGAGGATGATATCCGATGCCTGTTCAGTCACATCGGTCCCACGGATACCCATCGCCACACCGACATCGGCGTTCTTCACCGCCGGTGCATCGTTCACGCCGTCGCCTGTCATCGCGACGACGTGGCCGTTATCTTGTAATCGGCGGAGGATCGTCGATTTGTGTTCTGGTGAGGTGCGTGCAAAGATGGTGACATCCTCGACGCGTTCGCTGAGTTCATCGCTCGACATGGCATCGATCTCCTTCCCCGTCACAACGGAGGAAGCGTCGAGACCGATTTCCTTCGAGATAGCCTTCGCCGTGATGGCGTTATCACCGGTGATCATGATCACGCGAATACCAGCGTTCAGACATCCCTCGATGGCATCTGGAACCTCAGGTCGTGGCGGGTCGAGCATACCCTGTAACCCAAGAAACACCATCTCATCCTCGATATCCTCAGATGCATCAGCAGGTGCATCTGGTCGATACGCGAATCCCATGACCCTGAGGGCATCCTCCGCGAGACTCTCGACCGTCTGTGTTAACTCAGCACGACGGTCGTCTGTGAGCTCGATGATCTCACCACCGATCAGCTCGTGTGAGGACCGCTCAAGGACTGCCTCCGGTGCACCCTTCATGTATGCAACGTGACCACCCTCTGGATGCTCATGGACCGTCGTCATGCGTTTTCGAGCTGAGGTGAACTCGACCTCTCCTGTGCGTGGGAACTCCTGATCAACCCGGTCGTGGTCGATCCCTGCCTTCTCAGCACTGACGAAAAGTGCGATCTCGGTGGGGTCGCCTAAATAAGCGATATCTTCACCCTCAGCGTCCTCTCGAGTTCCGATATCGACGTTGTTACACAACATACTACAACGGAACAGCTCGATGTGTGGTTCGATGTCAATGGGCTCACCATCGACCAGGAACTCACCCTCGGTATCGTACCCACTCCCGGTCACCTCGATATGCTGTTCTCCTGAGACGATCTGTTGAACCGTCATCTCCTCCTCGGTTAACGTCCCGGTCTTGTCCGTGCAGATGACGTTCACCGAGCCGAGTGCCTCGACGATGGGCAACCTCCGCACGAGGGCGTTCTGCTCGGCCATTCGTCGCGCACCGAGGGCCAGTGACAAGGTGACCACTGCTGGGAGCCCCTCGGGAACGGCCGATACAGCGACCCCTACCGCGGTGAGAAATACATCCAGCGGTTCGGTGTCACCGATGATGAGCTCGGTAAATGCGATGACCGACACGATGGCGATGACACCGATAGCGATGAGCTTGCCGAGTCGGTCCATCTCCGTCTGAAACGGCGTATCTCGCTCCTCTGCCTCGCCGAGTGCCGTTGCGATCTGGCCGACCTCGGTCTGCTGCCCGGTGTTGACGACGATTCCGATACCAGAGCCTCGTAGGACGGTCGTATCGCGATACATCATACACGTCCGATCAGCGACTGAGATGTCGGTTTCGACCGGTTCGGTGTCCTTGGTGACCCCGACACTCTCTCCTGTCAGGATCGCCTCATCGACACGGAGGTTGGATACCTCAAGTAAGCGAGCATCTGCCGGAACGATATCACCTGATTCGACGAAAACGATGTCACCAGGGACCACCTTTTGTGCATCTATCTCGAGCTTCGATCCCTCACGGCGGACGATCGCGTGCGTGGTGGCCATCTCCTTGAGTGCCTGGATACTTTGCTCGGCACGGTAATCCTGAAGGAAGCCAAAGATGGTGATGAACACGACGATACCTGCGATGACCGCGGCATCGATCGTGTGACCCACCGCTGCCATAACTATGGCAGCTACTATGAGGACCCAGATCAGGACGGAGGTATACTGTTCAAGGAAGATACGAAACAGCGAGGTACCCTCTTCTGTCTCGATATCGTTTGGTCCGAACGTCTCCAACCGATGTGCTGCCTCAGACCGACTCAGTCCCTCCTCATCGGTCTCCAATCGGGTCAATAGCTCCTCATAGTGGATGCTATGCCAATCATCGACATCGGCTATCGATGACGGTGAGAGACTCGATTGATTCGCCACAGTAGCATCGTCGGAGGCGACATCCTAAATTGGCTAGGTGATTCTCATGGCTCAGCAGTGAACATACCTTCGGGGGTCACATACCGCGCGAGTGCACATACAGGCGAGACTGCTGTTCATGGACGATATTCACAGCAAACGTTCACTTCGATAAGACACACATGTAGCGTATCGCTAACAAGACATGAAACACGTCGCCCTCGAGTCCGGCAACACAGGTCAAACCACGCCAATCGATGGATACTGTTCCGGACGGTGAACGAACGGTACTGACGAGAGTTCTGAGCTAGCATACCTGCACACTGACCTCGGCATCGCTGACAGTAACTGAGGAAATCTCACGGCTTTAGCCGTTGGGGGACGTCACAATTGCACATAGCTCCCTCAATGCAAATACCAAGGCCATCTCTGTTCGGTGGGTGAGATGTGTACGTGATTGATGTCCTCAAGCCCTGCCGGGCGCAGATTCCTTTGTGAAACAGCAAAGCCCGATCTCCGTTCCCTTAGGCACCTCGACCAGACCACGGGGATTTGGCTGTGTTTCGTGAGTCGTGTATCGGACTTCATTTGAGACGAGGTGCGTTTGGGTGTCCACGTTCACCTCACAGGCATTGTCATCGACCCGACTCACCCTCATTGGACGAGTAGCCATCCGACGCAGGGTTCGCTTAAGTGGAGGGAAACTCCTACCCAACTCCAATTTTCGCCCGATATCCTTACGTTAGGATATATTATCCGGTATGGTACACCTGGAATCAGCGTCCCTGTCGCCGGATGCATCCTCCACTAGCGCACGGGCTTTTCGCTTGAAATCCCGTAACAACTGTTTAAGGTAGATTTCAGTTAGTTAGTCAGAGACGATGACGGTACCGTACATGTCCACTCCTCGGTGTGGTTCACAGACGTATTCGTACGTCCCCGGGACCTCGAAGGTATAGGAGTATTCGTGGTTGGTGTTTTGGATCTCTGGATGGCCTGGCCAGTCAGCCCCATCTGGTTGAGATTCAACAACGATGTTGTGCGTGTCAGTCCCCCAACGCCAGTTGACCGTCTCACCGACGCTCACCTCAATCGTATCGGGGACGAACTGGAACGGTGCGTCATCCGTCCCTGCGTAGACGAGGTTGTCGACGTCATTGTTGTTGTCATCATCACCCACACATCCAGCCAATCCCACGGTGAGCGTTCCGCTGACTGCTCCGAGCATCTGTCGGCGGCTCACATGAATTTCTCGTTGCATACTCACAGCTTCGTTTCAGTCGTGTAAAAGCCGGTCGGTTGCTTCCAGTGGGTGAGAAGTGATACCCATAATCAATCGTGATTCGAAATCCCTTGGAGTTGAAGATCCACCCTTGGACTTGTGGCAGGGTGTACAATCAGATCAAGACCAGGTGTGACGGATTCACCGTATCGTAGTGTATTTGTTATCCCGCTGCCGACCATACACCAATCAACCATTCGATGTCATCAGATCTACGTACAGAGGTGTTCAAAAACGGGTTCACCACCGTTCTCGTAGGACTCGCCCTCGCCGTGTATGCGTTGCTCATCTCAGGTGTCACCGTGTCGTACGTCGAGGCGGTCAGCGCATGCACCACGTGGCCGACGTGTGATGGCTCATGGATGGTGAACGTCAGCGATACGGACGTGCTTATCGCGATGGGCCACCGATTACTGTCAGTCATCGTCGGTATTGGCCTCGTATCCGCGACGATATGGTCATGGCTCAACGCGGTACCACGCAAGGTACGCCTGACGCTCACCGGTGTCGTCCTCATCTATCCACTTCAAGTGGCGGTGGGTGCGTTGACAGCGATTCACGGAGGGAGCACCGCTATCTCGGGCATCCACCTCGGGATAGCCATCGCGATCTTCATGGGAACTATGGTCGCACTCCTCTTTTGGCTCGAGTGGGAGACACGTGCAGTGCAGTCTGAGTACGTCTCATCAGTTCGTCAGGAACCAACTCTGGATGGCGACGAAGATGCCACTTCGGTTGCCACATCGACACCATCACTGTGGGCTTATGTACAACTCACCAAGCCGCGACTGATGTGGCTGCTCTGTGTTGTCGCACTGGCAGGGATCGGACTCGCGACCGTCAGTTCAGGGGTGGCGATCACGTGGCAGATGGTGACCGGGACGCTCGTCGGTGGGGTGTTAGCCATCGGTGCATCAGGGACGTTCAATCACGTGATCGAGCGTGATGTCGATCAACAGATGGACCGCACCGCTCGGCGACCAGTCCCGGCCGGAGAGGTACCACCACGACGCGCACTATTATTCGGTGTCGGTCTCGCGCTTTCGTCGATGATCGTGTTCATCAGTCTCGTCAACCTCGTCGCAACGTTGCTCGCTTTACTGGCGATCGTGTTCTACAGCATCGTGTACACGGTGGTTCTCAAACCGAACACGACGCAGAATATCGTCATCGGTGGGGCGGTCGGTGCACTTCCGGCGCTGATAGGTTGGGCTGCGGTGACCGGGTCGATCGGCGTACCAGCCCTCGTCCTCGGTGCGATTGTGTTCCTCTGGACTCCAGCTCATTTTTACAATCTTGCGTTGGTCTACCAACGAGACTACCAGGCTGGTGGCTTCCCGATGTTGCCGATTGTGCATGGAGAAGGTGTCACCCATCGACATATCGTCCTCTACCTTGCAGCGACGCTCACAGCGGTGGGTTTCCTCGCAGCGACCGTCTCCCTTGGGTGGATATTCGCTGTCATTTCGGTGATCTTCGCAGGCGTCTTCCTCACAGCTGTGGTGAACCTATACCGTCGTCAGACGCGACCTGCAGCGCTGGTCACCTTCCATACCTCGAATATCTTCCTCGGGATGATCATGCTGGTCATCATCCTCGAGACCATCGTATTCTGACACGTCTTCGGGAGGTGCACCGGCCAGACGATTGGGTAATGAGCGTATGCGACCGGGCACCCACCTGAACACTTTGAGCAAGTCCGAATGGACTCCAAAGTCTCGGTGCCCTTGAACAACTTGTGACTTTGGATGCCATATAATGTGAGTTCTATGTGAGTTAGTAGTGCGTATTTTTATATACTATTAACATTATAACTCACATCATGGCACGAGAGGTTCGGATCACCATCGATGACGACGAGTTATTCGAACGGATGAAACGACGCAAGCAAGCCCTTGATTTATCCTGGGAGGAGGTACTCCATCGAGGGCTCCGGCCACCGGAGACAGATCGACGTGATCGGGGCCGAGGGTACGAGCCGAGCGACCCCCGAGAAGAGGTGGCAGCAGCCAAACAGGACCTCAAGAATGCCGTTGAAGATATCAAGCGCTTCCGTCGAGATATCAGTCGAGACCGAGAAGAACGACCCGGCTCGCCATCGTTCGACCCGTTCGATCCAGCCTCTATCGAGGAGTTCGTCACCGAGACCGTCCGTCGATCGACCGGATGGCTGGATGATACCGACTGGGATGAGGAGATCGAACGTGTCACCGAGGCTGAGGATGCCGCCCTCATCTTCCCGTTTCTTGGCAGTGTGGCGAAGGATCCGGCCAACCAGGTCCCATTACGCGTCCAACTTCGTGTGACCGGTGAGGGTCTCGATATCGAGGTGGTGACCGTACGCTCGGGCAAGGGCGTCTCCGGCATGAATGAGTTCGACCGAGGTGTCAGACAGCACCTGATCAAAGGACTCGCCAAGGAAGGGTCGGCTGTACTCCAACTCGAGGCAGGTGTTGAGGAGTATCCGGTCGTTCCTACACTCACCTGGTCGCGAAATGACCGAGGCATGCCGGTAGTGGATCACGTGAGTATCGAGGAGGTCGTTCTCGATGAGGACTGATCTCGCGCAGTCACACAGGGAGCCAGACTGGACGGTTCAACTGTTCGACCTCCTCAGCGATGAGACCAGGTTTCGTATCGTCGATGAGCTCTATCAAACGACGGATCATTCTGTCCGTTTCTCAGATCTCTCACGCCGTATCGAGGCGGATGACCCCGGTCGGTTCAACTATCATCTCAAGAGACTCCAAGGACAACTCGTCGAGAAAGTCGATACAGGTTATCGGTTGAGTGACGAGGGTCATCGTATCGCCGATGCGATCTTCGGAGTGGTGCGCACATCACGTGGTGACTGAACTGAGCGCGATACCTACGGATCCATCCTCTCTGTGACCTAGGCTTCGTCGGTCTCGATCACGTGCAACTGTTCATCCAAGAGGACGGTGAGTTCGTCTCCACCGATGGGCATACGAACCTCGACACGGAATGGATCGCGTGATACGATTCGATGGTATTCATCCGAGACACACCATGGTAACGTCCAGTACGGGCGTTCGTCCAGCTTGATTCCGTGTTGCTTGTAAAACGCCACCACGGTGGACTGGTCGAGAAGACGTAAACCCGGTGCCGAGCAGATGTCGTGTCCACATTGACCACACTCATGATCGACGTGAAGCGAGACGCCGAGACAACACGACGTATCCTCGATAATGCTCGTATGCATCCTCCCACCACACTCAGGACAGACACCATCTGCAGCGAGACAGTGCAGGTGTCTGACCCGATTGTCGAAGGCGACGGCTATCTCCTCGAGGGTACGGTCATTCAGTCCCCCCGGAGGGAACGAGTACCGTCCGTGTCGGTGAGCACAGTCGTCACAGACGATCGTGATATGCTCGTCTTCATAGACACCGGTCAGTGTTCCGCCACAAGATGCACATCCACCCGAGACCTCGAATGGCTCGATACGTGGGTCATCGGTGAACGACCCTGCGACGATCGCCCGTATCACCTTCTCACCAGCGTGTTTGAAGTCATATCCCTCGTCGGTATGCTCGATGAAGTGACCGACTAGTCGCTGAAGATGGTAATTGAACTGTGCTGAATCACGCATACCGACCATACTCCTGAGTGTTGAGAACGATACTGGTCGCTCGTCTGCCTCGGCGAGTGCCTTGAGGATATCGAGGCGCGTCTCGTTGCCGATGAGCTTGAACGCCTCTGCTGGACTGATCCGATCGACACGATCGAGGGCGTGTTCAAGACTCCCGGGGACCTCGGTCTTACTCATGCGAGTTCGTTGTATCGGCTGATACGTAAACGTTAGCGGAAGTCAGTTTTGGTAACAATATTGATAATAATCAGTGACTGCAGGAAGCGCTCAAGTACGCCGAACCGTTACCACTAGGTGATGCTCCCCGGTATCGGTCTCCCTGTGGTTGCCCTGACGGCAATCGCGCAGATCACCATCTACGATATCGGGTTCATCGTGTTGGTGCTGGGCATTTTGTTGACCATGACGGGTGCATTCGGTGATCCCAATCTCGTCATCGTCGGTATCGTGGTCACCATCGCAGGTATCATCGGGATGGTCATCGGTCCGTACTCAACCCCGCTGGTGATCGGTTCACTCATCCCACTGCTGGGGTTCTTGATCTACTACATTTTCCGATACATGGAGTTCCCCGGGTCTGAACGGCCTGAGCAAACCAGCAGTGTCGCCAGCCTACGAGGCTCGGAGGGACGAATCACGAAACAGGTCGATACACATGGTGGTGAGATCAAGCTCGATGGTGGGGGATTCGATCCACATTATCGATGTCGAACATCGGGTGAGATACTGGAGGTTGGTGAGCGTGCCATCGTAATCGACCCTGGTGGTGGCAATGTGCTCACGGTCGCACGTGCAGGCACCGTCGATGAAGAGACATTGCGATCGGCGGCTCGTGATGAGGGCGGCTGGAAGATTGTCGATGATTTCAAAGCTGGCGTCAAGCGCATTCGGGACTCACTTACCTCAGAGTCGCGATCACCACCAGAGTGATTCGAGTCGTGTACACATGTGAAGCTCAGTTTGAACGCAGGACTGATATGTGGGAAATCCAGGACACCATCAGCGGAATACGCAAGGTAAATCTCACATCGGTCCCGTCGATTAGCTAGATGGTTCAGTCGCCAGTTTGGCAGTTACACGCCGGTCTTACTGACTCGCTCACAAGGTCGATAGTCTTACCGAACCGGGTCAATCAATTCGTCGCTGCCACCCCGGGAGAGACACCGTACGAGGTGATTTACAAGGAACATCCGATGCAGGTGCGGCGATATGGTGCTCCGACGGACGATGACACACCACCGTTCGTTCTGGTCTATGCACTGTTTAATCGCCCGGAGATACTCGACCTCACACCAGACCGAAGTGTGATCAGAACGTTACTTGATCGGGACTCACCCGTGTACGTCGTCGAGTGGGGTAGTCCCACCCGACTCGATGGATCGCTTGATATCGATGATTACGTCCATCGTTTCTTGGCTAATGCGATACGAGCTATCTCGAGGGATGCAGGTCATGCGAACGTTCACCTCATCGGCTATAGCACAGGAGGGACGTTGGCAGCGATGTACGCTGCTGTCACAGATCGGGGGGTCGGTTCGTTATCGGTCGTGGCTGCACCAATCGGGTTCGATACCTCGGGTGGGCTCTTCGATGTGATTGATAGTTCGATATTACCGGAGGACCTGGTCGCTCGCTCGGGTGTGTTGCAAGGTCCGATGCTATCGCTAGGCTTCTCACTGGTCGATCCACCGGAGTTCCTCCTTGGGCGATACCTGAGACTGTATGATGTCATGCTTGACACCACCCAATTTACTGCACGTGGGTCGCGAATATCGTGGTCTCGCGACTCGGTCGACGTCCCGAGTACAGCCATGGCGACCCTGGTCGAGATATTCAGAGGTGATGAGCTTGTCACGGGGACGTTCCATATCGATGGGACGGCTGTCGATCTCTCAGCGATCGACATACCTGTCGCCGCTATGGTCGGTCAGCAAGACCGTTTCGTCCCGAACGATTCAACACGTGCGCTCTTGGACGCGGTCGGGACCGATGAGACCAACCTCATTCGGTGTGACACCGGTCACCTGGGTCTGGCAACTGACAACGTCGCGTTTGGTGAGGCATGGCCTGCGCTGTGTCGCTGGCTAGCGACACTGGGGTAACGGGTGATATATCGGTACCTCAAAGCCGGGAACACGCACACCTCAGGTATGGCGCGTATACCGGATGATTACCTGGACCTTTTCGACCGACGAACATTCGCTCATGTTGCCACTATCGACCCCGATGGTGCCCCACATGTGACGCCCGTGTGGATCGATTTCGACCACGACTCACACCAGATACTGGTGAACACAGAGCGACATCGCCGCAAGACACGAAATGTTGAGCGTCATCCGAAGATCGGGATCAGTATGCTTGACCCAGACGATCCATACCGTCGCCTGGCTGTGACTGGGACTGTGACCGAGATCACGGCAAAAGGTGCCCGTAAGCACATCGACCGACTCTCACAACGCTATTTCGACAAACCGTTCGAGGAGGAGCAGATCACCTCAGAGCGAGTGTTATTCTTCGTCAGTCCAGACAGGGTATACTGAATGGAGTTCGGTGAGTCACCTGCCTACCACGTCAGACCGTGATACTCGATCTCATCACTGGGTTCGATGATTCTCCTTCCATCGATCACCAACGGTCGGGACATCCCAGCAAAAGCCCAGTCGAGTTCAGCAAACTCTGGCCAATCGGTGACGATGCAGGCTGCCTGAGCTCCGGTCAGTGCATCTTCGGCAGAATCAGCGTACGAGATCTCTGGGAACTGTGATCGCATGGCATCGACTGCATCCGCATTTGGATCATATGCGATGACCTCAGCATCGCGTTCAAGGAGGCCTTCGATCACCGGGATGGCACGTGTTTCACGGATATCGTCCGTACCTGGTTTGAACGCGAGACCCAACACAGCGATACGTTTTCCAGGTATCGAGAGCTCACGCTCAAGGAGTGCGAGCATCCGCTGGGGTTGAAGCTCGTTCACCTCGATCGCCGCCTCGATGAGCGGCGGGTTGTATCCATGTGATCGTGCCGCCTGCAGTAGGGCTGTTGTATCCTTAGGGAGGCACGACCCACCCCATCCAAGACCTGATCGGAGGTACGATGGACTGATCCGGTGATCGAGACCAATCGCCTCGGCGATCTCGTAGGTATCGACCCCATATGCCTTGCAGACGTTCCCGAGATCGTTGATGAAACTGAGTTTCACTGCGAGAAACGCATTGTTGGCGTATTTGATGAGACAGGCCTCAGCCCGCCCGGTCGAGACGATGGTGGCACCACTGCGCTCGGCGATTGGGCGAAAGAGTGTCTCTAATAGACGGGTGGCCTGGGGATCGTTCGTCGTGCCGAGGACGATCTTGTCCGGATTGAGAAAATCTTCCACGGCCGAACCCTCTCTGAGGAACTCTGGATTGACCGCGAGACCGAGGTGTTCGCCGAGTGACCTACCCGCTGCGTCGGTGAGTTCGGGGATAACCTGTTCCTCGATAACGTCGGGTGGGACCGTCGATTTGATGACGACAAGGTGATATGTTTCCTTCGCACGGAGTGCCTCACCGACATCACGTGCTGCCTGTACCAATGCCCGCTCATCGATCGTCCCATCAGGGTTCGCCGGCGTACCGACGGCCAAGAATGTCATCGCTGTATCGACCACCGCTGTGTGATCGACCGTTGCGCGAAGCCTGTCACCGGCATGCCTGGTTAACAGCTCATCCAGCCCGGGTTCATGTATCGTTGACTCGCCAGCGTTTAGTCGCGAGACGGTAGTCTCATCGATGTCAATGGCGACCGACTCATGACCGAGGTCGGCCAGACAGGCAGCCAGTGTGGTCCCGACATAGCCACTTCCAACGACCGATATGTGCATCGACCCACTACCCATATCACTCTCAAAGTTCTCACACACTATAGGTTCGTTGTCACTGAGATGCTCATCAGACAACCCTGCGGCGTTCTGTCATCCAATATCTTCAGAGCAACTCGTGAAGTGAGACCTCATCGACCCCACAAGCCACAGACATATGTAGATTGAAACCGACCGTCTACGCATGGATGCAGTGGTACTAGCTGCCGGTGAGGGCACTCGGTTACGTCCACTCACTGCGGATACTCCCAAAGGATTAGTAGAGGTGGCAGGTCGACCACTTCTGTCCTATTGTTTCGACAATATCGTCGACCTCGGTGCTGAGCATATCTACGTGGTCGTCGGTTACGAGAAGGAACAGATCATCAGTCGGTTCGGAGATAGCTACAACGACGTTCCGATCACATACACACATCAACGTGATCAGCTCGGACTGGCTCACGCACTGTTGACCGTGGAAGAACACATCGATGACGATTTCATGCTCATGCTTGGTGACAACATCTTCCAGGCAAACCTGGGTGATGTGATCAACCGTCAGCAAGAGGATCGCGCCGATGCAGCCTTCCTCGTCGAAGAGGTGCCGTATGAGGAGGCATCGCGGTATGGTGTATGTGACACGAACGAATATGGTGAGATTGTTGAGGTGATCGAAAAACCGGCTGATCCACCTACGAACCTCGTCATGACCGGCTTTTACACGTTCACCCCAGCGATATTTCACGCCTGTCATCTGGTGCAGCCATCGAACCGTGGTGAGTACGAGATCTCTGAGGCAATCGATCTGCTGATCCACTCAGGACGGACGATCGATGCCATCCGGATGGAGGGGTGGCGAATCGACGTTGGCTTCCCCGAAGATCGAGATGAGGCAGAGCGCCGCCTGACCGAGCAGGGTGACATCACCTCACCGAAGCCAGAGTGAGAGATCGGTAGGGCGGTTGGTCCGCTATTTGACATCCTCTCCGACCTGAATGTCGAGGATTCTTTCGTAAGACAGCAAGCCCGTCGGGCCTCGTTTGAGGCGTGGTGTGCTGAGGTATCCGCGTTCACCTCACAAGGCCGTGCCATCGACCCGACTCACCCACGTTGGGCGAGTAGAACATCCTACGCAGGGTTGCCTTTTGTTGACGGAGACCCCACTCCAACTCCAATATCCGCAGGATGTGCGTACGACACGACCTACCGTCAGGCAAGCTAACCCTGTAGTCACCGTCCCTGCCGTCGGATGCATCCCCGCTCAAAGTACGGGTTTTCCTTCTCGAAATTCCGTAAAGTGACGTTAGCGAGAAAAGCAGAACACGGTACGATAGTTTATGCCTCTTCAGCTCGCCGTTCCTTTGCCTGTTCGAGAGCTGTCTGTCCAAGTGTCGTGAGTCGGTACACCTTCTGTCTCTTGTCCTCCGGATACGGGTGTTTCTCGACGAGACCTCGTTCAGAGAGGTTCCATAACCGAGAGGCAATCTCGTTCTGCTCAAGGTCAATACCATCAAGCAGGTCAGTGATCTCCTCTGTCCGGAGTGGTTCATCTGAGTTAGCAAGGAGTTCGACGATGTGGTAAGGGACGCTATCTATCTGCAGGTTCGATGCAGTGCGAGAGATCGAAGTCGGTGCGAGCGGGAGGCCGATATCGCCACCCTCTTCCGGGAGGGCAAGTGAGACACCCTCATCGACCTGTAAGACGAGTTCGAGATACTCGATGGACATCTCACCCTCGAGTTGATTGACGACGGTCCGTACATCATCGATTGAATAGTCCCCTTCTAATCCGACGATTAAGCTATTTCCGGAACCGTTGTATGAAATTTCAACAACCATCTTACTTCATCTAGTACTATCATAGGTTAATAAATTTTCGATAAAAGCAATATTTGATTTCGTCAATAACCATCGGTATCTAATAAAACAAGCTCAACTATCTCTGATTTTATCGAGGATACTCGTCGCTGCATCGATCAGTGCCCTCAGAGACGATTCGCTCGCTGCCTCGGCATATACACGTAGTTTCGGTTCCGTGCCGCTTGGTCGGATCAAGACCCACGACCCGTCTTCGAGGAGGAATTTCAGACCATCGGTATCGTTTATCGCCTCGACCGAGCGCCCTGCGAGTTGCGTCGGTTGTTGCTCGTTGAGGTCGTGTAACACGGTTGCTTTCTCCTCATCAGGGCAATCGACACTCTCTGTGACCTGGAAAATCTGACCGTACTGATCCAACAGATCGTCTACCCGTTCATCGATCGAGCGTCGATGGTGTGCATCAGCGAGGAGTAATGCAGCAAGTGGGCCGTCCTTTTCACGTACATGGCCGCGGACAGTAAATCCACCACTCTCCTCACCACCGATGAGCGCGTCGTGTTGTGCCATTGCTGCAGCCACCCATTTGAACCCAACGGCTGTCTCGATGACCTGCTCGTGATGTGCCTCCGCGATGCGATCGATCAGGAACGTCGTCGAGACGGTGCGAACGGCGGGACCGGACGCATCTTTGAGTAAATCCTCATACATCAGTGCGAACAGTAGATGGGCATTGACGAACCCCGAGGGGGTGACGATCGCAACGCGGTCAGCATCACCATCATTAGCGATACCGAGGTCTGCCTCTCCGCTCGTCACCACCTCGATCAATGTCTTGAGACGGTGTTCGTCAGGTTCCGGTGCGTCTCCACCGAAGTCCTCCTTTCGATCACACCGCAACCGGCGGACATTCGCACCTGCCCGTTCGAGCGCGGTATCGGTCACGCCACGGCCACTCCCGTACATCGCATCATATGCGACCGTGAGATCGTGCAACGCGGTGTCGACTCGGCTCAACACCGTCTCGACGTGGTGTTCGACGAAGTCGAAGCTTGTCGTCGAACCACTGGGATACCCCTCGGGTTCGGTCTCCCTCCCAAGGTTTGCCTCGATGGCGTCAGTCAGCTCTGGTAGTGCAGGCGCACCTCCATATGGGATCAGTTTGATGCCGTTATATGCTGGTGGGTTGTGCGAAGCGGTGACCATCACACCACCGACAAGATCGAACTCATCGATCACCGATGCGATGGCAGGGGTGGGGCAGTCACGTGATGCCAACCACACATCGAATCCATAGGCAGTGATCGTCTCGGCGATCGTCCGTGCGATATCTGGTGAATCACGTCGAGCATCATACCCTATGGCAACCCGGTCAGTCCCCACATCAAGCTCGTGGAGATGATCAGCAAACGCTGATGCAACCGCTCGAACCCGTGTGTCGGTGAATGCCGATCGATGGTCTCGCCAGCCGTCTGTTCCGAACGAAATGCGGTCAAGTTCACTCATAATATGGTGGTGTGGGTAGGTGGTTCGTTCCACGTCCAACGAGAACGTGAAGCGATATGTATCCACCCGTTAGCGTGTGTAGGTTCACCACATCTGTCTTCTCATCGGATGTCGAGACCGCCCTTTGCTTTATGCCTGAGAAGGGGGCTAATACTCGACGCTATGGGACGATATCGATCACGCAGTCTGTGTGGAAGTATGCTGAGATGAACCGTGTGTCGACATTCGTGACGATCATCTTCATCGGATTTTGCGTCGGTCTGCTCATGAGCATCGGTCAGCCTGTACCATTCGGCGTTGTCACCTCTGACAGTATGTCGCCGACTCTTACTCAAGGTGACAT
The DNA here is from genome assembly GCA_007118145.1 of Halobacteriales archaeon. Lineage (GTDB taxonomy): Archaea > Halobacteriota > Halobacteria > Halobacteriales > SKSH01 > SKSH01. Next base: position 99,320 of record SKSD01000010.1, on the reverse strand, counting down.
CTACCTTGGGATCCCGCCGATGTTGTCTGACGTAACAACTGGCGACATTATCGTGTTCGAGGGTGAGGATGGATGGACGGTCCACAGGGTGGTCGAATCGACACCAGAGGGGTATCTCACGAAGGGTGATGCGAACCCGTTCACCGATCAGGCAACAGGTGATCCACCAGTCCCTCACCATGGGGTGGTCGCCTCGATACCGGAGTGGGGTGGGAGGCCACTCGCCCTCTCCGGGCTTCCCGTCCAAGATGATCTCACGATGACGGCTATCATCAGCGTCGGTGTCATCACTCTCATACTGAGTGTGGACACAGGGCGATCGGTTCGAGCACCATCACCTCGTTCGATCGGTGCACTCGCTGCCAGTATTCCAGTGCTCGGCTGGCTACTTGGTGGGGTACGATCACCACCCCAGGCAGATACTGAACTCGTCAACGCTGGTCTCGTCCCGATCATGGCTGTGTTACATCGGGAGGTGACATCGCCTGATGTCGTCATACTCTGGCCGAGACAGCGGGTTGATCTCACTGAGTACATCGGATACGAACTCCTGGTCGGGGTTGGACATCCAGGGCTCGTCGAGCGACTCACCCAACTCGATCCACTCTTGGGGATCATCATGGTTTCTTCCTCGACAGGATTGTTTATGTACGCCATCGCCCACATCACAGCGACCATCCTCCCCCCGGCACCACCTCGACGATGACACGTCTAGATGGTCTCACGAGTGGGTTGCTTCTCCTCGTCGATAACCGATTTCTCCTCTGTTTGTTCATCGGTGTCAGCCTCGTGCTTTACGGGGGTTCGACCCTGTTCCTGGCTGATATCGACGGTCATGACGACGAACAGGTGGTGATCGAACGCGTTGGATTCGAACTCACCCAGGCGATGACGGTTGAGACGATCGGTGATGATGGCACTGTGACGCTCGGGGGTGATGGTGCGTTCGTCAGAGCGTATCAGTCGACGATACCTGCCACGTTCACCTATGAGTATGACCGGACACTCGATACCGTAGATCGTGTCTTGCTTATGGTTGATCTACAGGTAGAGCGCACCTACGGCGGTACCACGCTGTGGCGGTATGAAACCCCGCTGGTGAATGATTCTATCACGGCACCTGGACACACTCACGTCCACACCTCACCAGTGCATCTCGATATCGACCGTATCGAACGGTTGGCAGAGCGCCTCGATGATCGCTACGGGACGACGGCTGGCACCCTCGAGGTGAGCGTTCTTGCGTCGGTTCAGGTCACCGATGCACGGGTACACGTTCACACGGCAGAGCTTTCGATTGCGTTCGACGAGGAGGTGATCGTGGTCGAGCACGATGGCATCCGTCACTATGAGGCGGTGACCGGTGGGTCGACAGGCTCACAGACATGGGTGCTCACGGTCGCCCTCGGTACCGGTATCCTCCTCGGACTGGTCGGGCTACGTCTCACCGGTGTCCTCCCCATGTCATCTGCTGCTCGGTCGAGACATCGGATGCGGTGGTTACACACGAGACATCCCTCCCGATATGTTGAGGTCAGCACACCGATCAGTATTCGTCACGGTATCGTCGTCGACGAACATGCTGAGTTACACACCTTGGCACGTACCCATCGAACGCCGATCTTGCTCGACAACCGTGGGACTGCGGCGGTGGTGATCGATGGCACATGGTATATGCATCACACTCCAGCCGGTGATTGATATACGATTCCGCCTAGAGGGTACGGTCCACCATGCCGGTGACACGCAGAACTGCCTTGACCATCTTGGGAGGTATCGCCATTGGATACGGGACCGTCGGAGCGAGTGGAGCATTCGATCGCATCGAGCTTCACAGGGACGTTGACGTCAGTGTCGGTGGTGATGCAAGCGGGTATCTGATGCTCGCACCCCATCCTGATCGCGAGGATAGTCCATATCCGCCAGAGGTTGATTACGATGCGGATGGGCTGTTGTACCTCGATTTCACAGATGCTGATATCAACGATGAGGGTCAGACGACGTTTTCAAACCTGATTCGGGCAACCAATCAGGGGTCGAATACGATCTCGCTTGAAGCACGTGGCATGAACGAGAACGATGAGCCTGTCGAAGATGTGATTATCTTCGGTGCCACGGATAACCCTGGCATACTCGGAGAGCTCGCCCCTCAGGAACATGTTGATATCGGGATGACGTTCGAGACGCTTGGTAACGATGATGTCGATGATCTCGATTATATCCGATTCACCGCCGAGTGACGTGAGATAGGTACACGACCTGAGACACCTCTCTCGGGACACACTGGATGACCGCCTTGTTTACTCGAATTCCAACCGTGATCGAATATCTCAGTAACTCCGTTCCTTCGGTTCGTACGTTCGCTCTCCATCGAGCAAGACTGGCTTGAACCAGAGCGATGGCTGGCCGTCGTCCCAGGAGACGAATGTGTGTTTCAGCCAGACATCATCACGACGTGACTGAAAATCCTCTCGCCAGTGTGCCCCTCGGAACTCCGTCCGGGCGATCGCACTCATCACGATCGTCTCCGCCACGTCGATCACGTTGCGTGTCTCTATCGCCTGGATCAGGTCTGTATTGAACGTCTTTGAGGTATCCTCGACGAAGATATCCTGATAGTCGACGCGTGCCTGACGGATATCAGCGAGCGCCTGTTGCATCCCCTCGGGTTCACGGAAGACGTTCACGTGAGCCGTCATCGTCTGTTGAACATTGTGACGAACCTCGGCATGGCGGATGCCATCGTCTCGCTCGAAGAGTGCATCGATACGCCGTTGTTCGTCATCGAGGGCCGCACTGACCACCTCCTCAGGCTCTGCTGAACCACCATCGGTCACGGCAGTATCAGTCTCGATCGAGCCGATGGGTGTGTCGAATGTACCGTCCCAGGGCTCGGTTGTATCGTCACGCCCGGTCGAGATGATCGCATCCCCGAGGTCTGCACCTGCGGCATGCAAGCCTGCACGTCTCCCGAAGACGATCAACTCAGGCAGCGCGTTCCCTCCGAGACGGTTGGCACCGTGGACACTCACACAGGCACATTCACCGGCTGCATACAGTCCGTCGATACAGGTCTGACCATGCTCGTTCGTCTCGATACCACCCATGACGTAGTGTTGTCCAGGTTTGACCGGCATCGGTTCGGTGAGCCCATCGACGCCCTCGAAGTCACGGGCGAGATGGAGGATATTCTCGAGTCGATCCTCAATCCGCTCTGGACCGAGGTGACGCATATCGAGGTAGACGTACTCATCCTCGAACCCCCTCCCCTCGGCTATCTCGGTCAGCTCAGCCCGCGAGACGACGTCACGACTGGCGAGCTCACCAGCGGTCGTCGCGTAACCACGTTCGTACATGAAGCGCTCACCGTGTGCGTTGAACAACTTGCCGCCCTCGCCCCTGACACCCTCGGAGATGAGCACCCCTGTGGAGGGGAGCGTTGTCGGGTGGAACTGGACGAACTCCATGTCCTCGAGGAGAACACCGACCCGGTACGCCATGGCGTGGCCATCACCGGTACAGGTCACGGCGTTCGTGGTATGGTCATACACTTGCCCAGGTCCACCAGTTGCCAGGATCACTCCGTTGCGGGCATGGAATCCCCAGAGTTCACCACGGCGGAGGTTGATCGCGACGACACCGTGACACTGTCGGTCGGTCGGATCTGGTTCATCGGAGACAGCCAGTCGAGAGACGTAGAACTCGTCATAGACCTCGATACCCCGTTTGACGACCTGCTCGTACATCGTGTGCAGCATATGATGACCCGTCTCTGCACCAGCGTAGGTCGTACGCGGGAAGGAGAGTCCGCCGAACGGGCGCTGTGATACCCTGCCATCATCATCACGCGAAAAGGGCATGCCCCAGTGCTCGAGTTGGATCACGTTCTCAGGTGCGTCCCTGGCGAGCGTCTCGATGGCAGGTGCATCGCCGAGGTAGTCAGATCCCTTCATCGTATCATCGGCGTGTAACTCCCAGGAGTCACCATCCCTGAGGGCGGCATTGATACCACCCTCAGCGGCACCGGTATGGCTACGGACTGGGTGGAGCTTCGTCACGATCGCCGTATCGGCACCAGCCTCGTGAGCGGCTATCGCCGCACGAAGCCCAGCACCACCACCACCGACGACGATGACGTCATGTGAGAGTATGGTCATGGTCGATCACCAGAGTGAGAGGTCACGTTTCGCTGCATCGCGTTTGAGTGTCTGGATATGCTCGGTCAACGGGATGTCCTTCGGGCAGACCTCGGTGCAGGAGAACTGTGTCTGACACCTCCATACCGCATGATCATCGGCCATCTGTTCGATGCGTTCGTCACGGCGTTGTTCACCCTCGCGTTCGTCCTTGATGAACCGATATGCCTTGTTGATCGATGCGGGACCGAGGTACTGGTTGTCACCTGCGGCAATATTGCATGAGGACATGCATGCTCCACACCAGATACATCTGGTGCTGAGTTTGATATGCTCGCGATTCTCCGGTGACTGGCGCTGTTCCTCGAGGGGGTCATCCGGTAGTTCATCTGGGTCGAAAAACGGGTCGACCGCATGCATCTGGTCATAGAAATGATCCATATCGACGACGAGGTCCTTGAGCACGCCCTGATGGGGGAGCGGATCGATCTGCACCGGTTCGGCAAGATCGGAGATTTGCGTCGTGCAACAAAGGCGCTGCCGACCGTTAACGAACATGGCGTCGCTCCCACAGACACCCTGGCGGCAGGAGTGTCGGAAGGTGAGTGTGCCGTCCTCGTGATCTCGCGCCCACATGAGCGCGTCGAGGACCGTTATACCGTCTACACGTGGGACGGCGAACTCCTCATAGTACGGTTCCGCGTCATCCTCTTTTTCAGGTTGGTACCGGAAGACGCGGATGGTCACGGTATCGTCGCTCACCGTCGTCGATTCTTCTGGCTCAGGGGAGGTGTGTTCAGTGCTCATAGGAGGTCGATCCCGGCCATGACGAACGCGACCCGGACACCCTGTACGATGAGTCCGAGCCCAGCGATGATGAGGACCCACTTGAGGACCCTCCGGGGCTGACCGGTGAGCCCCTGATTGACGAGTGCATTGTAGACACCATTGACACCGTGGAAGGTGGCGGTGATGAGAAAGAGCACCATCGTCGTGAAGTAAAGCAGGTTGCTCATGCGTGCCTGTGTCCCGGCGAAATCTATCTCCCACGCATGATTGACAAAGTGTAGCTGGAAGAAGTGAAACGCCAGGAGGACGATCAGGAACGCTGCGGTGACGCGCTGGAGCACCCACAGTGTCGACCCACGGGTGAACGATGATCGATATGGGGTGCTCATGTCAGACCCCCACCTCGCCAAGGAAGGTCGGTACGGAGGCGATGACGATCAGTGCAGTGATGATCAACGAGATGTAAAAACTCGCCGCCTGTCGCTCGAGACCGATACCGAGGTCGATCATGAGCAGTCTGATGCCGTTGAGGATATGGAAGACAGCGACTGCGAGGAGGCCGATTTCCATCACCCTGACCACGAACAATGCCTCGAGTCCCTGGATGGTCGCAGTATAGGTTGCACCCCCGTCGAGTGCAGTGCTCAACACAGCGATGTGCGTGAATAGATAGCCGATGAGCACCCATCCGGTGAACTTGTGAAGAATCCATGCCCACATGCCTGGGGCGAACTCCCGCCAGCGGCCATAATCCTCGACGAGGCCGCGGTCGTACGGTTCACTCATGTCGCAAGTGGATGGTCCGAACGGGGTTGGTATATGCGTTTCTAACGCGGTATCACAGTACATCCTATTCATGTAGATTATTGGGGATTTGGTGATCACAAACGACGCACATGTGGCGAGGCCTCCCAGCTACACGTATTCAGTCGCCATGAGGAATCGGTTACCTTTGGGAGCGTGAATCAACGTATACCAAGTTGATTCTATCAATCGATGCTTCGCCATAGATAGAGAGAGGCGTAAGACCTGACAGGTCGCCATCTTTCAGCGTACTCGGCCATCTCACCACGGGTCAGCTCAGCATCGACGTGCAGGGTCATCGCCCGACGTATCCCGAGGTCTTCTACGGGAAAGATGTCGGCACGACCGAGGGCGAACATGAGGAACATTTTCGCGGTCCAGGGGCCTACACCACGGATGGCGGTGAGCTCGTCGATCACCGTCTCATCATCCAACCCCACGAAGTAACGTTTCGTATACCGGTTATCGTGAAAGGCACGAGCTACCTCTCGGACATAGGTTGCTTTCTGTCGAGATAGTCCATATTCGGTCAAATCCTCTGGGTTGGCAGCTGCCAGGGCAGGTGGTGATACGTCGATGGCACCGAAGAAGCGCTCAGCAATCGCATCAGCGGCTTCCATCGATACCTGCTGTCTGAGTATCGACTGGACGAGTCGTTCAAATGGATCGTCTGCTACCTGGAGCTCAAGCGGTCCGTACGTATCGATAAGCGGTCCAATCACAGTATCTCCCTTCAGGAGGTCAATCGCTCGCTCATCCATCGTTGTGGAAACGTGGTGAGCCACCAACAAGGTCGTATCGCAACCACATGCCTCGGCGATCGGCGGTCGTGTGGTTATGCTGGCAGCATACTGTCGATGGGTTAATTCAGACGAAACTCTTGCCAAGGAGTTCTCTCGCGATGATGTTCTTTTGGATCTGTGTCGTCCCCTCGTAGATCTCAGTGATCTTCGCGTCTCGATAGAACCGTTCCACATCGAAATCGTTCACGTACCCGGCGCCGCCGTGAACTTGAACGGCGTCATCGGCCACCTCGACGGCGACACGTGAGGCGAACGCCTTTGCCATCGATGCGAGTGCGGTCAGTTGCTGATCACGCTGGTCGACCGCCCATGCTGACTTGTACGTCAGCTGTCGCGCTGCCTCGGTCTTCATCGCCATCTCAGCGAGCTTGTGTTGGATCGCCTGGAACTCAGAGATCGGGCGCCCAAACTGCTCGCGTTCCTTGGCATACTCGATCGCACGGTCGGTCGCCCCCTTGGCTATCCCCACCGCCTGGGCAGCCACCATCGTCCGGGTATCGTCGAAAAATTGCATCATCTGTAAGAAGCCAGCACCCTCCGTGCCGATGAGGTTCTCCTCAGGGACACGGACATCGTCGAATATTAACTCGGCGGTATCACTGGCTCGGATACCCAGCTTACCGGTGATCTTCTCTGCGGTGAATCCGTCTCGGTCGGATTCGATGAGTATCTGTGAGAACCCCGAGTATCGATCGCTCGCATCGGGGTCAGTCCGACACATCACGACGAAGAAGTCACCAACACTCCCGTTGGTGATCCACATCTTGTTCCCGTTGATGACCCACTCATCCCCATCTCGTTCAGCACGTGTCGACACGGCAGATACGTCCGAGCCAACATCCGGCTCGGACACGGCGGTACCCATCACCGCCTCGCCACTGGCGATCTGCGTCAGGTATCGATCCTTTTGTTCTTCAGTGCCAAAGGCCATGATCGCATCTGCACCGAACGCAGCACTCGTGACGCTCAGTGCGATACCCGGGTCGACTGAGAAAAGCTCCTCGATGATGATGGCCACATCGAGGACGGAGTATCCAGCACCACCATACTCGATGGGGATGTGTGCACCTGTCAGCCCCATCTGCGCTGCCTTATCCATGACCTCCTGGGGGTAGGCCTCCTCCTCGTCGTACTCCGTGGCAACTGGCTCGATCTCGTTCTCTGCGAAGCGCCGAACCTCATCACGGAGGGATACCTGCTCGTCAGAAAGCGCGAAGTCCATGTTGCATCGGTAACGGGGCGTTACCTTAGATGTTGTTGGAGGCTCCTACGAGGTGGGGATGGGCTTGCCCCGGATTGAGAGTGATGAAAACGTTGAATGTGCTGCTCCGAGGAGCTACATCTATGGACATCGATGATATCGAAACTGTAGCGGTGCTTGGCGCAGGAACGATGGGTCACGGTATTGCTGAACTGGCTGCCATGGCTGGGTACAACGTCACCATCCGAGACATCGAGGAGGAGTATGTGATGGATGGATACGAGCAGATTGAGTGGAGCCTCGGAAAGCTCGTTGAACAGGGGAGGCTGTCTGAGGAAGAGGCTGATGAGGCACTCGACCTGGTCGAACCACTGGTCGATTTGGAGTCTGCCGTCGAGGACGCCGATGTCATCATCGAGGCCGTACCTGAGCGCTTTGATATCAAAGAGGAGGTCTTCACCACCGTCGACGAGTTCGCACCACCTGAGGCAATCATCGCCACGAACACCTCGAGCATCTCCATCACAGACCTCTCAGAGGTGACCGACCGGCCAGAGCGGTTCTGTGGGATGCACTTTTTCAATCCACCCATCCGCATGCCGCTCGTCGAGGTGATCGCCGGTGATCATACTGATGCAGCTGTACTGGATGTCATCGAGGCACTCGCCTCATCGATGAACAAGACTCCTGTTCGTGTCCGGAAGGATAGCCCGGGTTTCATCGTCAATCGCATCCTCGTCCCGGCGATGAACGAGGCTTCCTGGTTGATACATGACGCTGAGGCAGATATCGAGACGGTCGACAGTACGATGAAGTACGAGGTAGGCATGCCGATGGCCGCCTTTCAACTCGCCGATGTCGTCGGTCTCGATGTGATTATCGATGTGCTCGAATACATCCACGACAACCTCGGTGGTGCGTACGAACCGTGTCCGCTATTATTGGAGAAGGTAGAGGCTGGCGAACTCGGGCAGAAGTCCGGGCAGGGTTTTTACTCGTATGAGGAGAGTCGTAGCGTCGAGATCCCAGCCGATAAGACTGATGACATGGTTGCCACCAGGATGCTCGCAGTGATGGCCAACGAGGTCGCCAAGTTGTTGCAAGAAGACGTGGCAGATCTCGGTGATATCGACGATGCCATGATGCTCGGTGCAGGTTTCCCAGACGGCCCAACCAGGATTGCAGACGAGTTTGGCGTCGACAGGCTCTTCGCACATCTCCAGGAGCAGTTCGAATCGACCGGTCACCCGAGATTCGAGCCATCACCTCGGCTTGCATCTGCAGCACAGGCTGGGGGGTTCCGTGTCGAGACTGACCAACAGACCACCTCCTATGAGACGATCCGCATCGAAGGTCCAGGCGATGATGGCGTCGCTGAGATCGTGCTCGACCGTCCACACCGGATGAACTCGATCAGTGAAGAGTTGCTACATGAACTCGATGACGCACTTGACAGATTGGACGGTGAGACGTCTGTCCGTGCGATCATTCTCCGCGGTGCTGGTGACCGGGCGTTCTCTGCCGGTGCTGACATACAGAGCATGGCCGGATCTGGTGCCGACCCGATCGCTGCTGTTGAACTCTCACGCCTCGGACAGCGTGTATTTGGCAAGCTCGAGGCGATTGACGTACCGGTGGTCGCCCAGATCGATGGATACTGCCTCGGCGGAGGTATGGAACTCGCTACTGGTGCGGATTTCCGACTCGCCAGTGAGCGCTCGACACTCGGTCAGCCCGAGCACAACCTCGGATTGCTCCCTGGTTGGGGCGGCACGCAGCGGTTGCAACATATCGTCGGGCTCGGTCGGGCGAAGGAGATCATCTTCACCGCAGAGCATTACAACGCGAAGACGATGCAGGATTATGGGTTTATCAACGAGGTTGTCGATTCGAGCGATCTGGCCGAGCGAACCAGAGAGTTTGCCGCAGATCTCGCCGCGGGCCCTCCGATCGCTCAGCGGTATACCAAGCGGGCGATGCACCGGGGTAGGGAAAGCACCGCCGCCGGTCTCGAGATTGAATCCCAGGCGTTCGGTCAACTGATGAGTACTGATGACCTGATGGAGGGTTTCACTGCCTTCATGGGTGATCGCGAACCCGAGTTTGAAGGGAAGTGAGCACCGGTCTACCGGGTCGTACGGTTTCGTAACGCTATCTCACACTCTGTGACACACTCCCGCGTGTCGTCTACGACGTATCGATTAGTCGCCGGTGAAAAGCGGCTCAAACCGGGCCTTTGTTGGGGTTGTGGATGTCAGTTATCCTTCCACTTAATCGAACAGCCTCTCGAGGGGGCCCACTCGAGCGCTACAGAGCCCCCATCGAGCAGTGTATCGATGGCCTGTTCGATGAAGAACTCAGATGGCTCATCATCGGGATTGGGTGCATCATCGAGTCTTCCCTGATAGTGGAGGATGAAGCGACCATCCTCCTTGCGCGCCAGAAACGGATCGGGCGTGCATACGCCCTGATATGCCCTGACGACATCCTGCGATGCATCTCGTAGGTAGTGGTCATAGGCGATCACGCCTTGCTCGACCTCCTCGACCATCCGTTCGAAGCTATCATCAGGGTACTCCTCCTCATCGTTCGGGTTGATACCGATCACGGTGACGTCGTCATACTCAGCCGCGATACGGTTCAACAACTGATGTTTTGCCTTGGCATACGGGCAGTGATTGCACGTGAACACGACCAATGCAAGTTCGGTATCTACATCCAACAGTGCGTGTCGTTCACCGTCGGTCCCGACAAGTTCAAACGGTGGGATCGGATCACCCATCCTGAGGTATGGTTTCGATTCCATTTCTACCATAGGTAGAGGTTAAAATGAGGGGTAACAAGTGCGTGTCGAACCTGGCAAATAATGTGCCGGAGGCGACTTCCATCATGCGGTGCGATCAGGATGTCGAGCGCAACCAGCCCACTTGTAGCTCGATATATCGAAGAATCCACGGATTATCGCTCAATATCGACTCTCCCGTCCCGGTAGACGACCACGTGATAGCCATGATAGTCGAATCCGACCCAGCCACGGTCTCCAGCTTTCCCCGCGAAGAGCTCGTTCAGTGCTTCTGGGTTGATCGCTTCGTAAAGAGGCGGATCAAGTTCTCTCGGGTTGGTACCTTCAGCTTCGGCAACAGCATCAAGAACCGCCTGAGTGAGGTCAGCGGTACTTTGTATCGGTGTCGATTCCTCGATATAGCTCATGCTATCAAGGAGTTTCTCGGGCGCAATACCATTGGTCGTTCAATGCTATACGTGTTCAAGGGGGTACCCTTGCCACTGAGGAATACTCGATTCCAGATTCCATGATCACATGGCAGCCCGGACATCACGAACTGAGGTGGGCTAGCACCAGATTGCGGGTACCGCGCCTGAGTAGTCTCCCCACAGCGGATGAGGAGATCCCCAGTTCATCACCGATATCGCTCTGTGTCGCGTTCCTCGGCTCATCGAAGTATCCGCTTTCCATCGCCAGTATCAACGCCTCACGCTGTTGTTCACTCAGCACCACCTCACCCTCTGAGGAGAGCATCCCAGCCACCGATGTCAGGCGGTGAATCTCGATCGGAATGTCGTCTCGATGGCAGCACTGTTGGAAGTTCGATACCTGTGTGTCACTCTCGAACCAGAGGGTAAGTGTCCATTCGTCAGTGTTACCGGTCGCCTCCATTACCTTGCCACCGTTCATCACGACACAGTGGATGAACGGGCTATCGACCTCCCAGAGCACCTTGTAAAAGGTGCCATCCTCGTTGGCATCTAGCCGGTCGGCCGATACGATCGCCGAATCTCCCTCGAACGTTGCTTCGATTGCAGCCGTCTCCACGTCACGGACCCACAGGTACGAGATGGCCAGCTCTCCAGATTGCTCGAAATGAACCACCTCGATGGTCAACTCTGGCAGCTCTTCGAAAATCCGACGAGGTGTCGAGTCTGGGGATTCGTGATTCGAGGAGGACAGGATAACGAGGACGCTCATAGATATCTTGAGAGTAGCTGGGTTTACAAATCTCTCGTATTACCGGCAAAAATTACCATGATGAGCCTCACGAAGATGGAGGGAGGAAGCCCACGGCTTTGCCTTGGGGGGGATCCGATGTCCTCAGATATCGTATCAATCGAGCGTCCGGTCGAACAATGCACGCCACTTTGCGATGGTGTCTACGTCCAACTCGATGCTCTCACCAGCGATCGACCCGGTGAGCATGCCCTCGTCGATTCCGTGGCCGATATGGGCGGTCGGAAGTCGGCCATCGATGACTTGCTCGAGACCCTCGGGGTCGTCCGTCATGACCAAGGCGCGACCAGGTTGCTCATGGAACCCGAGTTCGAGCGGATCGACCGACGCCTCGATCGCCACACTGAGCCCGCTGTCGGCAGTGACCATCTCAGCAAGTGCCGTGATGAGGCCGCCATGGGCGATGTCGTGTGTCGCGAGGGTCGCCTCGTGGGTGGCTGCGTCGATGAGTGCATCGATGGTCGATACAGGTGATTCAGGTAGTGCATGGAGGCGGTCCGTCGCATCGAGCCGGGTGAACAACTCAGAACCACCGAGGTTAGCACGTTGCCCGTCGAGCACCGGCTCGCCGAGGAGCATGAGCGTCGCATCAGGGATTGACGCCATGCGAGGAACCTCGACATCAGCGGTGACACCGAGCATGAACAGTGTCGGTGTCGGCGGGATCGGTCCATACTCTGAGTCATTGTACAACGACACGTTCCCACCGACGATGGGTACCTGCAACGCAGCGAGCATCGAGGCCATGCCTTGTGTCACACCGCGGAACCCACCAAACACCGAGGCCTTCTCCGGGTTACCTCCGTTCAGGCAATCGACGCCAGCCAACGGGGTCGCACCCTTGACGGCGAGATTGGCTGCCTGCTCCAGCGCGACAGCGGCACCACCGCGGTGTGGGTTGACCGCAGTCCAGTTGGGTTCCGCACCCGCGGCGAGTGCCAGATCCCGGTCTGATTCACGGATAGCCAGTACGGCTGCATCGTCACCCGGGCGGATGGCCGTTCTGGCTCCTACCTCGTGATCGTACTGTCGGTACACCCATCGCCGGCTGACGGTATTCGGCGAGGTGAGTACGAGTTCGACCGCTGCATCGAATTCGATCGAAGGTCGCTCGCGAACTGGTTCACCGGCGGTCGCACCAGTTCGTTCCTCGACAGGTGCGCCATCGGCGACGAACGTGGCAGGGACATCGACGACGATCTCTCCGTCAAAGCGGCACTGATACCGGTCTTCTGTGATCTCACCGATGACCGAAGCCCCGAGGTCGTATCGCTCTGCGATGGCGAGGACTGCATCGACATCATCGGGCCGCACCTCATAGGCCATCCGCTCTTGCGACTCAGCCAGCAAGAGCTCAGTCGCATTCATGTTCGGCTCGCGCTGATGGAGGCTATCGAGGTTGATCTCAGCACCGAGGCCACCCTGGGCGACCATCTCGCTTGTTGCACCACCCAAGCCAGCCGCACCCAGGTCTCTGGCTGCCTGGACGAGTTCACGGTCGAGCAACTCCTCATTCGCCTCGATCAGCAGCTTTTCCGTGTATGGGTCGCCGACCTGGACCGCAGGTCGATCCTCGACCGCTGCATCCTCATCGAGATCCTCACTGGCAAAGCTCGCCCCTCCCAGTCCGTCTCGTCCGGTGGCGTTCCCCACGATCACCAACTTGTTACCGACGGTCTGTGCCACCCCTCTGAGTAGTCGGTCGACATGTGTAATACCGACACACCCCACGTTGACGAGAGGGTTACCACGGTATCCCGGGTGAAACGAGACACTCCCACCGACGGTCGGGACGCCGATTGCGTTTCCGTAATCTGCGATACCGTCGACCACCCCTTCGAACAGATATCGACTGTGTTCACGGTCGAACGGGCCGAAATAGAGCGAGTCGATGAGCGCGATCGGGTACGCTCCCATGGACATGATGTCTCGGACGATACCGCCGACTCCGGTCGCTGCACCGTCGTAAGGATCGACATACGATGGGTGATTATGGCTCTCGATCCCGAGGACGAGCAACGTCTCCTCGTCGAGTGCAACGACGCCGGCATCATCTCCAGGTCCGACGACGACCTGTTCACCATCGGTCTCGAATGCCGTCAGTACTGGCCGTGACGAACGATACGCACAGTGTTCGCTCCAGAGGTTCTCAAAGAGCGCAGCCTCGGTCGGTGTCGGCTCACGACCGAGGTTGTCGACGATGAGGTCGAAATCAGCAGGGGCAAGCGCCATTCATTGGATGGTACCTCAAGTTTGGCAATATGGCTTTCCATGTGGGTGGCGTATCGCCGTGCTTAACAGTCAGCTTGTCATACAGCGTATCGTGCTTACGGCCGAGTTGCACACCCACTCGTCGCTTTCGCATGATGGACGAGACCCGGTCGATTTCCTCCTCGAGCAGGCGAAGGCGATCGGCCTCGACGTGATCGCCATCACCGACCACGATCAAATAGAGGCGAGCCTTGATGCGGCGTCGATGGCACCTGAGTACGGGCTCGTCGGGTTACCCGGCATCGAGGTATCCAGTGCTGATGGTCACGTGATCGGGCTCGGGGTGCGCGAGGTGATACCACGAGGTCACGACTTCGCGACGACGGTGGACATGATTCACGATGCGGGTGGGATTGCGGTGGTACCCCATCCGTTTCAAAGCTCCCGTCAGGGTGTGTTGACCAAGGCAAGCAAAGCGACCGTCATCGAACATGCTGATGCGATTGAAGTCTATAACTCTCGGCTACTGACGGGACGCTCGAATAGGAAGGCAGACCGATTCGCCACCGCACACGGCTTACCGAAGACCGCCGGAAGCGATGCGCATATCGGGGAGATGGTTGGCCAGGCGATCACCCTCATCGACACGGATGAGGTCTCCGTCGAAGCCATCATCGAGGCAATCGCAGCGGGTCGTACGGCCATCGAAGGTAAACGTACACCGTGGCGGATCAGTTTCAAACAGGCCGGAGGGGGCGTCAAACGTCGGGTACAACGACGCCTCATGCGGTGAGTAGTCTCCACCCGTAGTGACGCATGGAGTGTCCGGGTTGTAAGAGTTATACCATGGTCGGTTATAGGTGAATTTGCGTGCTCGAAATCCTGCTGGTCTTTGGCATCCTTGTTGCCATCTTCGTCGGCTACAATATCGGCGGTGCGACCACCGGTGTGTCGTTCGGGCCAGCAGTCGGTGCGAACGTCGTGACCAAGGTCGGTGCTGCAGCGTTGATGTCGTTGTTCTTCTTCCTGGGTGGGTGGATAGTCGGCCCGGCGGTGGTACGTACCCTCGGTGACGAACTGGTACCATCGACTGTACTCACACTCGAGACCGGTATCGGTGTGATGTTCTTCATCGGGATCGCGTTGTACCTCGGAAATCTGTTCTCCGTTCCAGCTTCTACCTCGATGACGGCGGTCGGATCGATAGCCGGTCTGGGCATGGCCAGCGGCTCACTCGACTGGTCGACGATGGGTGAGATCGTTGGCTGGTGGATCGTGGCGCCTGTGGTCGCGTTCTGGGTGAGTGCCGTCATCGGTCGGTACTTCTACCCGATGATCAACCGCGCCATCGCGATATCACCCCGTGACCAGACTGTCTGGGATATCCACCGTTCGGGGATCCGACCGCACCTTGGGATCAAGGATGACGTTGATCGCCGTGAGATAAGTGGTGCCGTCGTCGTGCTTGCGATCGGCTGTTATATGGCCTTCAGTTCGGGTGCCTCGAACGTGGCGAACGCCGTCGCCCCACTCGTGGGCAGCGGGGAAATCTCGATGAGTGCCGGTGTCGTGCTAGCAGGTGTGGCGGTCACCATCGGTGCATTCACCATCGCCAGACGGACGCTCGAGACGATGGCCAACGATATCACGGCACTTCCGTTGACCGCAGCGATCGTCGTGATGACGGTATCAGCCACGATCGTGACACTCCTGTCTGCCATTGGTATCCCTGTGCAACTGGTGATCGTCGCGACCATGAGCATCGTCGGCCTCGGCTGGGGGCGTGCAACCAGGACCACGAGACTCGCCGATGCGGTCAAACACGGTGAGGAACCGGGTGTCTCGACCGGTGCACTCACCGCGGATACCGAGGGTGAGGCGTTACCCGCGATTGGAGTGGAGGATGCCAGAGATCTGCCGAGATCCTCTGAACTGTTCGATCCAGCGACGACAGGTCGCGTTATCTTTGTGCAGAACCTCGTACCACTGGTCGCGACGATCGGATCGTTCGTCACCTTCCGATTCGTCCCCATCTTCGGGCTGTGATGGTTGTGTCTGTCGATTGTGACAACGTATCTGGCGCTGTGGAGGGGAGGTCGCTTCGAAGAGGAGTTCTCGGTGATATTGAGGTGAACTGACCGATACACGTGTTTCAGGGTGGGGGGATGTCAGGCTGAGGCGATGTTACCCTCGGCCTCAAGTAGCTCATGATACCGGTTCCGGATGGTCACCTCGCTGATATTGGCCACATCGCTCACCTCGCTTTGTGTCACCTTCTCGTTCGTGAGTAACGACGCTGCGTAGACCGCAGCAGCTGCGAGACCGACAGGTGACTTTCCGCTGTGGATCTCCTGATCCTTCGCCGTCTGCAGGAGCTGATGGGCTCTGTGTTCTGCCTCCTCTGAGAGACCGAGCTCGGAAGAGAACCTGGGGAGGAAGCTCTGTGGATCGGCCGGCTCTATCTCGAGTTTGAGTTGTCTGACGACGTACCGGTAGGTTCTGGCTATCTCATCCTTCTCAACTCGACTGACCGCCGCCATCTCATCGAGACTTCGAGGTGTCCCGCCAAGCCGGGCGGCGGCATAAAGGACCGATGTGGCGACACCCTCGATGGACCGACCCGGTAGGAGATCTTCCTCCAGTGCGCGTCGATAGATGACACTTGCAGTCTCACGTACGTTTCGTGGCAGTCCGAGTGCACTGGCCATCCGGTCGATCTCGCCGAGCGCCTGCTTGAGGTTACGGTCTCTCGAGTCTCGGGTACGAAATCGCTCGTTCCATGTGCGAAGTCGCTGCATCTTCTGGCGCTGGCGTGGACTGAGCGCTCGTCCATAGGCGTCCTTGTCCTGCCAGCTGATATTCGTCGACATGCCTTCGTCGTGCATCAACTTCGTCCGCGGTGCACCGACGCGACTCTTTTGGCCTCGCTCGGATGCATCGAAGGCACGCCATTCGGGACCGGGGTCGACGGTTTCCTCTCGGACAACGAGACCGCACTCGTCACATACCGTCTCTCCGCGCACCTCATCTGTCACGATGTTACCGCCACACTCGGGACATTCATTGACAACTGACGCTGATTCGGTGGTCTGCTCGCGAACGCGGGTTCGCTCGCCTTCGTTTGGCGTGGGATTCGTCATGGATGTGGGGGACCTGGCAGCGGCTCGCCGCCACAGGGCGACGTACCGTTTTTCTGTTGTAATCAAAACGACTTAAACGCTTCGCCGGTCCGGTTCAACAATGGTATCGAAACGCTCAGGCAGGTTCCTCTGTTGGCATCGTATATGAGCGACCCTTCGGTTGAGGAGGATGATGTCCGCCACATGGCGAGTCTGGCACATATCGAACTCGATGAGGACGAGCTTGCAAGGTTCGCAGACCAGTTCGCGGAGATACTCTCCTGGTTCGAGATGCTCGATACCGTGCCGGACGTGGACGAAGCGGTCGACGTGGAGAACGTCCTCCGTTCGGATACGGTCGAGGCAAGTCTGACACAGGATGAGGCGCTCTCGAACGCGTCCGATGCCGAAGATGGGTACTTCAGGGGGCCACCTGTCGGATGACGCACAATGCCTTCATCTCGAGACAGCAGGCAGCACCCACCGGATCTGGCAAGCTCGATGGCATTTCCGTGGCAGTGAAGGACAATATCTCGACGGCTGGAATCGAGACGACCTGTGGTTCGGCGATGCTTGAAGGGTACGTCCCACCATACGATGCGACCGTCATTGAACGTATCAAAGAGGCGGGTGGGACGGTTACCGGCAAGACGAACATGGACGAATTCGGTATGGGCACGACGACGGAGACCTCCGCGTTTGGCCCGACGGAGAACCCGAACGCACCTGGTCGGGTACCGGGGGGCTCTTCAGGCGGGAGTGCGGCCGCGGTCGCTTCGGGAGATGTTCGTATCGCCCTCGGGAGCGATACCGGTGGCTCGATACGGTGTCCCGCGGCCTATTGTGGTGTCTATGGGTTGAAACCAACGTACGGACGTGTCTCGAGGTACGGCCTCGTCGCCTACGCGAACAGCCTCGAACAGATCGGACCCATGGCGGCAGATATCGAGGGGCTGGCCACACTCTTTGAGGTGATTTGTGGCCGAGATACTCGTGACGCCACCACGGTCGATCCACCGGAGGCTGTTTCGGATTCGTCGACTGTGACTGGTGAGCTCGACAGCCCGACGATCGGTATCCCCACTGAACTGCTCGAGGGGGTCGACGAACCGGTGGCAACGGCATTCGACGAGGCCATGACACACCTCGAGGCGGTCGGGGCGACCGTCACCGAGGTATCGTTACCAGCCCTCGAGGTGGCCGTCCAGGCATACTACGTGATCGCGATGTGTGAGGCTTCATCGAATCTCGCCCGGTACGATGGTGTCAGATACGGCCACGCAGGCGATGAGACAGGTGACTGGAACAGCGTCTTCGCTGACCGCCGGTCGGTGGGATTCGGTGAGGAGGTCAAGCGCCGCATCCTGCTCGGCACCTTCGCCCTCTCAGCTGGCTATCAAGAGCGGTACTACAAGCAGGCACAAGACGCCCGCAGATGGCTGATTGCCAGCTTCGACGCGCTCTTCGATGAGGTCGATCTGCTGGCGAGTCCAACGATGCCGACCGAACCATTTCCACTCGGAGAGACGATCGACGACCCGATGAGGCTGTACAAAGCCGACCGCAATACCGTCCCGGTCAATCTGGCGAACCTACCTGCGATAAGTGTCCCGACAGAGTCACCCCGAGGGTTACCGGTCGGGATTCAACTGATCGCTCCGGCGTTTTCCGAGGACCAACTCATCCGAGTTGCGAGTACCTTCTGAACGGTATCGTCTGCTGATTCGCATTCACCAACACAGTCACCAGTGTGACGGTCTACCTGTTTTCAAACGCGAGTTGCATCACCCACTGCGAGAACCGATCGCTTGTCTCATCGACCGATTCCTCACCGATGAGTGGTGAGAGCATATCACCAGCCATCAACAGGGAGAAATCCAGATCTCTCGAGATCGGGCGCAGGAAATACGTCCGATTTCCCTTGTAGACGGTCTCAAATCGCTCGATCAACTCCTCTTCCAGCAGGGTGTCGACAACACGACTCCCCTGGCGTGATGAGATATCAAGTTCCTTCCAAAAGTCACTCTGGTGGATACCCTTGGTTTCGCGGATGAGTTCGAGCCCGGCGAGCTCTTCCTCAGAGAGGTCATCTTCACGTGCTGAGGCGGTGGTTGACATGGGTGGATTCGAGGTATGTGGCGTCGATGCCAGACGTGTCTTCAGTCTCGGGCGAATCGACGTGATGGTGTGGCTTAAATGTGGCCTTCCGGTGTCACATCCTCGAATGCGGTCGTACATGGGGGTCCACCCGCATAATCGAACGAGATGAACGCGTCGCTCTTGTCGTGGACGGCGATCCGGGTGGCTGATACGGTACCGAAATCATCTCCATGCCTGCACAGGCCGAGGTCGTGATCAGCGAGCATCGCCGTGGCCCGCTTAAGCCACTCATCAGCGCTCTCTCCGACCGAGGGTTCGAGGCGCCCGCGGACATCGCGTGAGATAGATGCATCCTCATCAAGACCCTCGTTATCGAGCACGTGCACACCTGGGTGTAACTCGATGCCATCGAGCGTGCCGTCCCAGGTCGCGTAAAATGCGTCGAACGGGTCGACAAGCAGGAGATGAAAACCTGCGTACTGGTGCTCAGCGAGTAACGAGGCGAGGAACGTACGTGCCTCGTCGCTCGTATCGGTCCCGAGGAGATCACGGACGAGCTGTCCACGAGAACGCTCACCCTCGGGCCCATCGCGTCGGTTGGCAAGGGCAACGACGAGGCCATGTTCGTTCACGCCGATCCAGGTTCCCCCTGCGGTATGATCGATCGGGGCGAGTACCCTCGGGTCGGCAGAGAGTAATCGTGGACCGTTCGCCGGTCGGTCATATCGCTCATCGCGGTTGGCCGCGAGTGCGACCGGTGTATCAGAGAGCAGTTGCCAAGCCAATAACAAGCTACACACTGGGGTTGAATCTCCACACCATTTGACCATAAACCTCGCGGGTCTTCGCTCATCGTGAGAGACGTTCACGCAGGGCGGTTCTATCCACCGTCCCGGAGGGTGTTCGAGGCAGTGTATCGACGTGTTCGATGTGTCGTGGTATCGCATGCGATGGGAGCGCCTGGCGACACCTATCGAGGAGTTCATCGATGGTCACCTCAACATCGGACGGTATCACCGCAGCCGATACAAGCTCACCCCACCTGTCGTCAGGGAGACCGACAACGGCAGCCTCGCTCACACCGGGATGTGACTCTAACACCTGTTGGATACGAAACGGGTGTACGAGTTTCCCACCTGTCTGGATGACGTCATCGACACGGCCGACCACCCAGAGGCGTCCGAACGCGTCACGGTAGCCAAGATCGTTCGTCACCAGTGTGGCTGTATGCCCTCCATCCCCGTCACCAGCTGTCGGTGTCACCATCTCACCCGTTATCTCGATCGTCCCGATACGCTCCGGTGGACATGGTTCGCCCCCTTCGACGACCCGAACTGACATACCGAGCAGTGGTGTGCCGACGGTCCCTGGATGGCGTGATCGTTCGGCTGGTGTGGCGGTCGTCACTTGCCCGACGGTCTCGGTGTGTCCATAGCTCGACCATATCGGGATACCACGAGAACGTGCACGATCGAACAGGCTCTCACGCAGTGGCGCACCACCGACCAGTAGACATCGAAGTGCGTCTGGAGTGTGCCCATTGGTCTCGAGGATGGCGTGGACCATGGTGGGTACGACCGACGCGATTGATGCATCTGCGGTATCGATCCGCTGGAGCAACCTGTTAGCGGTCACCGATCGCGAGATCACCAACGGGATGCCTGCGACCAGACAGCGCGATATCGGGGCGAGCCCACCCATGTGGTAGAGCGCGAGAGGGTCGTACCAGCGATCGTCGGGCTCGACACCGAGCCGTTTAGCCGATGCGATCGCTGCGGCGACGTGATTCCACCATGTATGGACTATCGATTTGGGCACACCCTGTGTCCCGGAGGTGAACAACATGGTGCACGGACTGTGTGGGTCGAACGAGCGCTCATGTATCGGTGCGGCTGATGCTGTGGTCTGTACTCGCGCGATATCACGTTCTGACACGCCGATCTCGTCGGCGAGGTCGTCATCGATGATGAGGCCGTCAAGACCGCCTGACTCGATGCGTTCGAGGTAATCCCCACGGGCGAGACCCGGGTCAACAGGCGTGGCGACACCACCTGCTCGAATCGTCGCCAGTACATCGAGGAGTGCCTCATGACGGGATGGGGTGCTGATACCAATACGCTGGTGGTCACCCTCCAGTTGCTCGGCGATGGCACCCGCACGGTAGGCGACAGCGGTGTCAAGCTGGCTGGCGGTGTACCGGCGACCACCCTCGATGACGAGCACCTCATCATCCGGTGTTGACCGACTCCTGCTTGCGAGCAGGTCGGGTATGGGGTGGCCGATCACCGTCTGAACACCTCGGTGTCGAGACCGATACCGAGACCCGATGGGACGGACACACACCCGTTCGTCACCGCACCGACACCCTCGACGAGATCGCCATCGAGGCGCGAACCGGTCGCCAGCCCGTGTGCTGTTGCCGCGTTCACCACCGCAGCCAGGTGGATCGCACCTGCCCGCCCCACCGCACCGGTGATAAGGTCGCTGATCACGGGGAGCTTCCCACACTGCCGTGTCGCCTTTGCAATCGCAAGTGCGCGGTCGATCCCGCCGACAGCCATCGGTTTGATGATGATTGCCGTGACCGGCGAACGGAGTGCGGTCAGTACCTCACCAGCCGCGATGGTCTCATCGAGTGCGATGGGTACGCCAGTCTCAGCCAGCACCCCGAGGTTTGCTGTGTCGTGCACCGAGGTGGGCTGTTCGAGATACGCAAGGTCGAGCTCGCGAACCTGCCTACACACACCGACCGCGTTTGCTGTCGACCAGCTACCATTGGCATCTGCACGGAGCTCGATCTCATCACCCACTGTGCGGCGAAGCTGCCTGAGGCGCTCGATATCGTGATCGATCGGTCCTCGGCCGACCTTGAGCTTGAGGGTGCGAAACCCGTCTGCGATCGCCTGACTCGCCTGCGTCGTGAGCGCATCGACGGGTGTCTCATCCAGTATCGCATTGACGGTGACCGTATGGATGGGTTCCGACGCCCCGAGATATCGGTACAGAGGGAGGCCACGTCGTCTGGCGTGGTGATCAAGCATCGCCTGACTGAGCCCATGCCGTGCAGCTGGGGCATCATCACATGCAAGTAACCCACGCGAGGGAGCACCGGGCACATGCTCACCGGCCGCTTCGAGTGCCTCCTCGGTCGCTTTCGGTGTCTCCGTCCAACCACTGAGCGGTGTCGCCTCACCGAGACCATCTCCGTATCGAACCACGAATCCACGTCGTGTATCGATACTCCCAGAGGCCGTCTGGAGTGGGTCGGCGAGTGGTATCTCGAACGAGGTGTATGATAGGTCCGTCACAGGTTCACCCCGATGGCGAACAACAGCGCATAGCTAAGGACGACTCTTCCCATGTTGGTCAAGGCTGGGTTCAACGTCGCCCCATCGACCCCGCTGAGCACTGCGCGACCAACCAAACCCGCGAGTGGGAGGCTCAGGAAGACAAGTCCAGCACCGATCATCTCTCCCTCGATGATGAACCACAGCGGGACGATGTAGGCGACGGAGACCATAAGTAAAAATTCCACACGGCTCCATCGACGACCGATGATGACCGCCAATGTCCGTTTACCAGCCTGGCGATCTTCTTCGATATCGCGGATGTTGTTGATGATGAGGATGGCTGTGATGAGTCCACCCATCGCCACACCAGCGAGGCCAGATTCGAGGACGACCGTCCCCGCAGGGACTGTCCGTGTGAGTGGGTCGGCGACGATCGATGCGGCCTGAACGTAGAACGTGCCGACCACGGCTATCAGCCCGAAGAAGACGAACACGAAGAGGTCACCGAGACCACGGTAACCAAACGGCATCGGCCCGCCCGTGTAGGCAATACCCGCAGCCACGCTGAGTAACCCGATCACCAGGATCGGTATGCCACCAACATAGACCAAGTACGCACCGAGGACGATCGATGCGGTAAATGTGAGAATCATCGCATCACGAACCGCTGCTGGGCGAAGCAGTCCGGCTGCGGTCACCCTCGTAAAGCCCTCTCGGTCAGGTGTATCGACACCCTTGATCGCATCGTAATAGTCGTTGGCGAAGTTGGTGCCGATCTGGATGAGCAACGCCCCTACCAGCGCTGCCAATGCAGGCCAGGGGGCGAACATCTCCTGCTCGAGGGCGATACCGATACCGACGATGACCGGTGCTGCACCTGCCGGGAGTGTGTGTACCCTGGCTGCAGTCCACCATGCCCGAAGGCGGTCACCAGTACCGGTCTCCTCCATCGAGCGACCCTCGCACCCCGAGGGGTGAAAACGTTGCCAAACGTCCCCACCATCAGTTCGAGTCAGAACTCTACTGGACGCGTGCCTCGAAGGTATCGATGACCGATGGTCGACCTTCGACATCGAGGCGTATCGTATCACCCTCATAGGTGACATCGTTGACATCCATGGTCTCGTATGCCTCAGAGACGAGTGACATCGCGGCTGCCTCATTCGGCAACTCAAGGACTCGGCGATCGACCGGGAGGTGTTCGTAGATACGCTGGAGGAGTCGATCGATGTGTCGACCGTCACGTGCACTGATCGCCACGGGTTCGCAAAGCGCTCCGGTGGTGAGTGCTTTGCGCTCTCGCAGCGTTCGCTCATCGATGCGATCGATCTTGTTGATGACCGGGATGACTCGTGATCGGTCGACACCCTGTTCGTCGAGCACGTCGATCGAGACCTGTAATTTATCACGGTACCTGTCGGGTTCGTCCGACCCATCGGTGACCAACAACACGACATCTGCGGAGGCAGCCTCTGAGAGTGTCTCACTGAATGATGCGATCAGACGATGGGGGAGCGCTTCGACATACCCAACGGTGTCGGTACACAGTACCGGTCGACCACGGATGGTGACCCGACGTGTGGTCGTCTCGAGCGTCTTGAAGAGCCGATCCTCGATGGCAGCTGTGGCCGAGGTATCCTGATGATGGTCGTCGTGAGCGGAGAGCTCGAGATCGTCAGCCAGTCGATGTAACAACGTCGACTTTCCGGCGTTCGTGTAACCGGCTATCGTGACGAGATCGAACCCCTGCTCGCGACGCTGGCGTCGCATCCGCACACCGGGATGTGGTGTCTCCTCGAGCTTTTGTTTGAGGCGGTCGATACGGTCGAGTAGGTCATAACGGGGCGAGCCCTTCTCTGTGCGTCGGTTGAACCAACCCTCATCTGGAGCCGCCTCATATCTCGATAGCTCGTATCGAAGCTGTTCCCGCTCGACCTGTAACTTAGCACGGGTGTCGGTTGCCTGGTCGGCGAAGATATCGAGAATGAGCCGGATACGGTCGATCAGTCGGGTCTCGTCGGGCAATCGTTCGGCGATGTTTCGATGCTGTGCCGGGGTGAGTTCACCGTCGACGATGACGGTCGATATCTCGTTCGATCCGACCATTGCCGCGATCGCATCTACCTTCCCGGCACCGAAGTACAGTCCGGGATCCTCATGACGGACCTGGGTCACGGTATCGGCCACTGTGTATCCCGCAGCAGTGGCCAATGCGACGATCTCGTCGGTGTCGACTGGTGATTCGCTGCGCCGTTTGGCGACGAGCGCATCCTTCTGTTGCATCGTTGTATTTGAATGTTGCATGGTGTTGTGGTGGGTAACGGCGTGTTCACTCGGCGATCTCTGTCTGGTATGATCGATCGCTAGCGACAGCCCTCGGCACTGATGCAGGCAACACTCATCGAGGTGCGACCGATCCGGTCAGAAAATACGGGTCTCCATCGGCCTCTAGCATTGCTCGTGTGAGCTGGCGTGAAAAGCCTTTCGTGAATTGCTCAGTAGCGCCAGGGATACTCCTCGAACCGAGGTCGTCTGTTCTCGACGAATGCGTCCCGCCCCTCTTGTGCCTCCTCGGTCATGTAGAACAGCCTCGTCGCCTCGCCGGCGAACACCTGCTGGCCGATGAGTCCGTCGCTATCGAGATTGAACGCGAACTTGAGCATCTTGATGGCTGTTGGACTCTTCGTGTTGATCTCGTGTGCCCACTCGAGAGCAATCTCCTCGAGGTGATCATGTTTGACGACGGCGTTGACCATCCCCATGTCGGCTGCAGATTGAGCATCGTACTCCTTGCCGATGAAGAATATCTCACGTGCCTTCTTCTGGCCGACCTGCCTGGCGAGATACGCTGAACCGAATCCACCATCGAAGCTACCTACATCGGGATCGGTCTGCATGAACCTGGCATGCTCTTCGCTGGCGATGGTGAGGTCACACGTGACGTGCAGACTATGACCCCCACCGACAGCCCACCCAGGGACAACCGCGATGACAGGTTTCGGCATGAACCGGATCAATCGCTGGACCTCGAGGATATGCAGGCGGCCGATCGGTGCTGATGGATCCTCATCACGGTGATAGTCATACCCAGCTCGACCTCTGATCACCTGGTCACCACCGGCTGAGAACGCCCACCCACCGTCTTTCGGTGAGGGGCCGTTACCGGTGAGCAGGACGCAGCCGATATCGACGTGTTGTCTGGCATGCTCGAGTGCGTCATAGAGTTCGTCAACCGTCTCGGGTCGAAACGCGTTTCGAACAGCCGGGCGGTCGAAAGCGATCCGGGCGGTCTCACCATCCTCGTGGATATGATAGGTGATATCGCCGTACTCAACACAGTCGACGACCGACCAGACCTCCTCATCGAAGAGTTCGGAAACCATCCTCGCCGCACCCTGGGTGGGGGAGGGAAAAATAGGTTCGCTTTAAAGTCGTTTCTCGGTATCCTCTGCGAGTTCCTCCATGCGCTTTCCGATGCGCCCTGCGCTTGAGAACTCGTCATCACTCATCGCGTTCGCCAGTGAGTTACCAAGGACAAACACCGCATGCTTGTGCTCACTCTTTGATTTATGCACATCGCTCGGTTTGACATCGAGTTCGTCATACTGGTCGAAGAGGGTGGGATCGATATCGGGTCGGTCTCTGAAGTGCTCCATGATCGTCACCATCATCTCGTGGAGTTCGAGTAACTCGTCTTTGTGCATGATATCATGAGGTAGGCCCCGGTCAGGTGATAAGAATTACTCTGAATCGAGACATGTTATGCCGTGGCACGCAACAAGTTGCCCCCTCGGATTTGCCCGAATTCCTTCAATTCGATGTGTCGCGATCATCCGCATAGCCAGCGAGGTCGCCCTCACGAGGGAACCATGCGAGTTCGTGCTCGGCGGTGAGGTGTATCGATACCGGTTCGTCGAGGTCGATCTGGTCTGAGTGATTGTGTAATGTCTCGAGTGAGACACCGTCACCGACCTTCACGCGATACAAGACCGACGGCCCGAGGTACCGTCGGTAGATTACCTGGCCATCAGCCCGCTCAGGCGGTGCGGGTAACGCGGTGATATCGTCCGGTCGGATGAGGACATCGATGTCAGTACCTTGATAGTCCTCGGTGAGCCCTCGGATCTGTGTGAGTGGAATGCGACCGATCGAGGTGTCAACTTCATCGTCGATCACGCGTCCGGGGAGGAAGCCGGCATGGCCGAGGAAATCGGCGACGAACCGTGAGCGTGGCTGTTGGAAGACCGCCTCTGGATGGCCGACCTGCTCGATGTGTCCGTCGGTCATGACGGCGAGGCGGTCAGAGATGGAAAGCGCCTCCTCCTGATCGTGCGTGACCGAGATGGCAGTCGTCCCGGTGGTCTTGAGGATACGACGTACCTCCTCACGCATCCGGACACGTTGTGCCTCATCGAGGTTCGAGAATGGTTCGTCGAGTAGCAAGATGGCTGGCTCCGGTGCGAGCGATCGGGCGAGTGCGATACGCTGTTGTTGTCCCCCTGAGAGCTCGCCGGGTTTGCTCGAACCCTGGTCGACGAGGTCGACGAGTTCGAGCAGCTCGTGTACGCGAGCCTGGCGTTGCTCGCGTGGCCAATCCTCGATTCCGAATGCGATGTTCTCAGCAGCGGTGAGATGTGGGAAGAGGGCGAAGTCCTGAAAGACCAGGCCGACATCGCGTCGCTCGGGTGGAACCGAATGGTCAGCATTCGCGATCACCTCATCATCCAGGATGATGCGACCCTCGTCGAGGTTTTCAAGGCCGGCAATGCACCGGAGGGCGGTGGTCTTGCCACACCCCGACGGCCCGAGTAACGTGAGCAACTCACCTTCGTACACGGTGAGAGATAGCTCCTGTAGTGCGCAGTCGTTCCCAAAGTCACGGCGAACGCCCTCGAGGCGTAGCAGCGGATGTTCGAGGGTAGCCCTCGCCTCCTCAGATGAACCGTTCGGTGGGGCATGCTCACGTAACATGATATCGCTCCTGGCGGATGATGATCAACATCGAAAGCCCCGACACGATGATGAGGACGAGTGCAGGTATCGCAGCCTGCGCGTAACTCAGGGTTTCGTTGGCATGCCAGATGACCGTGACAAGCGTCTCGAGCCCAGCTGGTTGCAACATGAGCGTTGCCGGTAGCTCCTTGATGGTCGTCAAGAAGACGAGACCGCCCCCAGCGACGACCCCGGGCACGATCAACGGGAGCATCACCCGTCTGAACGAGCCAAACCGACTGGCGTTGAGCGTCCGTGCAGCCTCGCTGTACCGTTCGTCGACCTGGAGGACGGCACTTCTGGTGATGCCCACGGCCTGTGGGAGAAAGCGCACCACATATGCGAAGATCAGCAATGGTATGGTCGGGTACAATGCAGGCATGAGGTTCGCACCGAAGTAGACCAGCGCGATACCGATGACAATCCCCGGGACGGCAAAGCCGACGTACGTCGCTCGCTCGAACAGTCGTGAGAGGATGCCCCCATCGCGGGCTGCGTAATATGCCACCGGAACGGCCATGATCACGGCGACCAACGCTGCCGCGGCAGCCAGATAGAGTGAATTGATGGCGAATGTTGGTCTGAACGCGACACCGGCACCGACCGACGGGTCTCTGGTCAACCAGATACCGAAGATCACGACCGGAACGACGAGCGTGAGAAAGGCCAGAAACGCCAGGGCAATGGTCGCTGGCCACCTGAGCCAACCCAACCTGAAACGGGTGCCCGTACCGGACGCACCGGGTTTGACCTCACGACCGACACGTGCCTCGATCGCAAGTACGACAGCGGCGACTGTGAGCAACTGTATCGCAAGGAGCGCGGTGAACTCGATGTTACCGAAACCCCATTCCCAGTAGATCGCAGAGGTGAACACCTCGAGACGCATGAACGCTGGCGTACCGAAATCTGCCAACGCATAGAGAGCGACGAGAAGGGCACCAGCGGCTATCGCTGGCCGAATACGCGGCATCGTGATCCGTCTGAACGCCTCGAGTCTGGTCGCATTGAGGGTGCGTGCTGCATCGACGTGGCTGGCATCCATCGAGAGTAACGCCGCCCGGGTGGTCAAGAACACATACGGATAGGTGTACAGTGTGATGACCAATACAGCACCCCAGAAACCAGCGATGGTCGGCACATCGATGCCGAGGAGGTCGGTGAACTCGCCATGTGGTCCAAATGCAGAGACGAACGCGAACGCCCCGATATAGCTCGGGATGACCAGTGGAAGCGCAGCGGTTATCGTCCAGAATCGACTCGCTGGCAGATCCGTCCGCCCGGTGAGAAATGCGAGGGGACCTCCGATGATCATCGAGAGGATTGTCACACTCACCATGAGTGCGATCGATCTCGGGATAATCCCGAGGGTCTGTGACATCGTGGTCAGCTCGATCGCCTGCTCGAGGTCCACCTGTGATGCCTGCCAGAAGACCCACACGAGCGGAGAGATCACCGCCGCCGCGATGGCTGCGCAGATAAGTAAAAGGCCGATGCTCCAGTGATCATCGGGTATCTCGAGGGTCGGTCGAGCTGAGGTTGACACGGATTCGTCACCCAACTCTTGGAGCTGTGTTTTTTTAGGGCTTCCTAAAACGGTAGGGACGCAATACGAGTGGGTTCACACCCGCATGTTGTACGTTGTGAGTATCTGGTTCACTTCATCGAAATCGATGAGCTGGCTGAGATTATACCTCGGTGACTCCAATGCATCCGGGTTGGGGAGGTCACCGACGTACTCGATACCATCGATGACCGGATACTCGCCATTGACCCGGACGAAGAAGTGTTGACCCTCCGCAGCGAGAAGGTGTTTGACGGTTTCATTCGCGAGTGACGCGTTGCCCGCAGCATCGGTCACAGCCACACCAGCCACGTTGAACAGCGCACCTGCATCGTTTCTCGTGAATTCGAGTCCGATGGGTGTGGTGGGATCGTTCTCGATGAGTCTTGCCGCGTAATACTGGTTACCGAGCGCGATCTCGACGTCGCCATCGGCGACGGCTCGAGCCATGTTCGACCCGCCACCGTAGAGCTCGACCTGTTGTTGCTCGACCATGGATTCTACCCACCACTCCGTCTCATCCCTCCCGTGCAGGTCGAACATCGCGTGAATGAACGCCAGGAACGACCCCGAGTTCGGGCGCGTGGCGATACGACCAGCATACCGATCATCCTCGGCATAGGCGAAGATATCGTCCGAGAGTTCAGCAGGGTCGACGAGATCGGTGTTGTATTGGACAGCCCGGACGCGTCCCGAAGTCGCCGTCCAGAGCCCATCGGGGTCACGGATGTCCGCCGGGACGATATCACGGACATCATGCGAGACCGGTTGCGTGTAACCCTCAGCTGCGAGGCTCGCGAGTGCTGACGAATCCTGTGAGTAAAACAGGTCAGCCTCGGTACCAGCACCCTCCTGTCGAAGTTTATTCAGTTGTTCTTCGTTCGACCCCCAGTCGACGCGAACGGTGAAGTCAGGATAGTGCTCCTCGAGGCATCGGAAGATGGGATAGATCTGATCGCTGGTCCGTCCAGAGTAAACGATGAGTTCCCCCTCGAGATCATCGAGGTCGTCCCAGGCGAACGCTGCAGTTGACGTATCGGCCTGGTCAACGAAATCGCAGTCTGGGTCGCCGAACCCGAGTGTCTCAAGACAGCCAGCACTTCCAACGACGAGACTCCCTGACGTCACCGCGAGCATCGTCCGTCTGCTTATCGGCGGTTCAGGGCTCATAGTTTTAGGTTGACCTAAACCACACATATATGTTGTGAACTACCTCGACGAGCAAGACAGGTGACCTGACGCAAACGATCTATCAGCGGACCGTGACTTTCGCGCTATCGGTCGTAATCTGGAAGTTATCTGAAAATCTGATGGTGATCGAGTCGACTGTCCGTCGGTACTCGGTCACGTGCTGTCCCCGCTCATCAAGGCGTATCCCGTCATCGACGAAATGGATATGTCTCAATTCGTTGAGCACGCGATATACTGAGGACAGTGGCACGCCGGTATGTTGACTCAGCTCCTTCGCCGTCTGTGGTGTGTCACCCAATCCTGCGAGGATCTCCCGCGCCGTGGGGTTCTCTATCACCTCAAGAACAGCACGCTGGTCGATAGTCGGTTCAGATACGAGTTGGTGTGAGTGAGGTTTGGGCATGTGTGGGTTAGACCAATGGGGTTGAACGGAAATTGAGCGACCACTTGGTTATACGGCGTTTAACGATGTCTCATACCGATTAGGCAAACAGTTCTACCACTGGGTCATCGGGAACTTCACACGGGCAGGACCGGGACATCAGCCTCGCGGAGTATCCGCTCGGTCGTCGATCCGATCTTCGGCTCCTCTCGTTGAGCCCGACCATGCAATCCCATGACGATCAGGTCGATATCGTTGTCCTCAGCATACGTCAAGATGGCCTCGAAGGGGATCCCCCTGGCACAGCAGGTATACACCTCGAGCCCTCTGGTTTGCGCCTTATTCGCGAGTTCGTCCATGAGCGCCTGACCCGATGTCTCGACCTGTTCGAGAAAGAGCTCATCACTGCTGATGGCCGGTGAGTGACCGAACCTACGTTCATCGACGACGAAGATGGTGTGGACGACGGCATCGAACTGTTCTGCGAGCTCGAGCCCATGCTCGACGCCACGCTGGGCACCTGCGCTGCCGTCGACGGGAATGAGGATACGCTTGAACATCTGGTAGGTGAAAATTCGCATGAAAGGCGCATAAATTTACGCACGATACTCATGAGATGCGAGAGCTCAATCGAGGAGTGATGCCGATGCAGTGACCGTCGCACCTGCTCCGTGCTCATCGATATGGATGTCGCCACCGAACTCGTTGATCACACCGGCATTCGATCGCATGTGGTTCGTCGCCGTGGGGACGGTATATGCGCCGCCTGCGATTGCCAGCGGGAGCATCAGTTGATCACCGAGATACTGGTCGATGGCACCTGCACCTCGGTGGAACTCGATGAATGCATGAGCGGCATCAGCACCGACCTCCTCAGCAGGTGTTCCACGCTGGCCGAGTTGGTCGAAGCCGGCGACACCGTTGGTGTAGCGAGCGTGAACGAGGACGCTCGTCCCCGTACTGGTCGACGATACGTAGTGTGACTCACTTTCGGTCACCTCGATACCATGTTCTTCCAGGACATCGACCACACCCTGACATTGGCGTTCGGCCACCTCACGTTCTGCGAGCTCCTCAGATGCCTTTGAAACGATCGCAACCGTCTGTAGCTCACCGCGCTCGGTGAGGTCGATTTCGTCCATCTCGTATGGGTTTACTGTGCACGTCGCCTCACCATCTCCGGCGGGGTAAAAGCCAGTCCGATGGAGGTCAGCACGCACATCGATGCCGAACCGTCTGAGAGTCTGCAACTTGACACGATCGAAGTAGGCGAACGTCGGTGACCACCGCACATCCGTCCCGCCCGTCGCCGTGACAGCGATGGGTTCGTCAATGATCGGCCCGAGGGGGAGGAGCGTATCGAATAGCAATGGCAGGCTCCCAGCAGTACCGATATCGAGATTGTGTTCCCCCAACGGAGTGCCACGTGGTTGGAAGGTCACCTGCTCTGAGTCGGCGTACCCGCCCGAGACGAACCCTGAGGTCATCCGTGAAAGTATCCTGATACAGGCGATATGTTGTGGCTTTAACCCTGGATTCTCCCTGTCACCTCGGACATTGATCATGTCCACCCGCCGCTGGGTGAGTACAGAGAGCGTGAGGGCGGTGCGCAACATCTGTCCACCCCCGTCTCGACCATCGATTTCGATCATGACCCTGTCAACGCGATGATAGCGGTCAGGTAAAACGTCTTGCGTTAATCTGGCGTGAAGGTCAAGAGCCACGCATCCTCGGGATACTTCTCCACGCCGAGGTGAACCGGATCACCCACCGATACCTCATCAGCACCGCGGAGTTGGCCTGTGAGTTGGACACCCTCCTCGAGTCGAGCAAGGACGACGGTGTAGGGGGCATCATCGATGAACCTCGGGATGGTCACGTAGACTAATGCGTGTGAGCGGACGGTGGCTTGCCTTGACAGCGGACGCCGCTCGAGTACATCGTTCGGACACCTCGGACAGCTCGACCGTGGTGGGAGGCTACCTGACTGACACGCCGTACAGTGCAGATAGAAGGCATCGTCAGCATCGATCGCCTGGGCGAACTCGACGAACCAGTTCGGTTGTTGAGCGCTCATGCGACCACCTCCAGTACGTGTACCACCGCACTCGCCCCACTCCCACCGACATTGTGTGTCACACCGACGGTCGCTCCGTCTACCTGGTTCGGATGTCTCCCCTCGAGCTGCTTCGTGATCTCCGTGAGCTGACCGACACCGGTCGCACCGACCGGATGTCCCTTCGAGATGAGCCCACCAGAGGTGTTCACCGGGAGGCTGCCATCGAGGTGTGTCTCACCCTCAGCCGCCCCTCGCCAACCCTCACCCCGGTCATAGAAGCCGAGAGATTCAAGTGCGAGTGCCTCGGCGACGGTGAAACAGTCGTGCACCTCGACCACATCGATCTCGTCGAGTGATCTGCCAGACTCCGCATATGCCTCTGCGGCCGCCTGCTCGGCCGCCCGGGTTCGGTGTAGCTCTTGTCTGTCCTGGAGTGCGAGCGTGTCACTTGCGAACCCACCACCGGAGATCGACACGGATGCGTCGAGGTCGTGTTCTTTTGCGAATGTGTCGCTCACGATGACGGCTGCACTGGCACCATCGGTTATCGGACAGGCGTGGAGGAGGTTGACCGGTTCGGCGATCGGACGTGCCTCTGCCACCTCGTCCAGCTCGATCGGAGTTTGAAACTGCGACAGTGGATTCGCCACCCCGTTCGCTCGATTCTTCACGGTGATTGCGGCGAGATCATCGATCGTCGCCTCGGTCTGGCGGAGGTACTCACGCATCATCATCGCATAGATGGCAGGGAAGGTCAGCCCGACGGCATTCTCGTACTCGTTATCGGCTGCGTTTGCCAACGCATCGGTGATTTTCGCGATACCCGTCGCGAACATATTCTCGACACCGGCGACGAGGACAGCCTCGCTATGGCCGTGTGCAATCGCCTGCCTCGCGATGTAGACTGCCGCACCTGAGGAGGCACAGGCACTCTCGATACGCATCGAGGCAGCCCGAGGCATACCGAGATAATCTGCCGCAAGTGCACCCATGTGCCCCTGGTCGTCCGTGATATCCCCCATGAAGTTGCCGATATAGACCGCATCGATCATGTCAGTCGATACATCGGCATCATCGAACGCCTCGGATGCAGCTTCGACCAAGAGTTCTCTCGTCGAGGCGTCCTCATGTTTCCCATACGTCGTACTGCCTATACCGGCGATTCGGGATTCGTCCATGTGCTGATGGACACGACGAATCACCTAAGAACGCGATGACCGTTCCCATGACTCGGAAACGGTGGGAATCGTCGCCGAAGTTAAAGGATGGTCGGTCGAATACACTGCCACCATGTACGAACTGCTAGATGGAAAGGTAGCCGTCGTCACCGGCGGTGCAAGTGGTATCGGGAGAGCGATCGCCTATCGCTTCGCGCAGGCTAACGCAGACGGTGTCGTTGTCGCCGATATCCGAGAGAAACCACGAGGAGCGGATGGCCCGGCCACACATGAACTCATCGACAAGGAGACCGATGCCGAGGCCCGCTATGTCGAGTGTGATGTCTCTGAGTATACCGATATCGAGACGGTACTGGATACCGCCCTCGACATGGGTGGCCTCGACGTACTGGTGAACAACGCCGGTATCATCGGCCCAAACGGCCCGATCGAAGAGGCTGATATCGACGAGTATCAGCGCCTCATGTCGGTGAATCTCGATGGTGTGTTCTACGGGTGCAAGGAGGCAGCCAGCCGGATGGGTGAAGGGAGCATCATCAACATCTCGAGTATCGCCGGGATTCGAGGGTATGGCACGCTGTCACCGTACTGTGCAGCCAAGGGTGGCATCAAGCTGATGACGTTCGCACTCGCCGCTGAACTCGGCCCGAGGAATATCCGTGTCAACTCGATCCACCCCGGGGTCATCGAGACGGAGATGGTCGTCGAGGACGTGCCCATCATCGGCACTGGCGACCAGGAGGAGCAGTGGAAGTTGTCGGTCCCCCTCCGTCGATTCGGCCAGCCTGAGGAGATCGCCGATGCGGCTGTCTACCTGGCGAGCGATATGTCGAGCTACGTGACGGGAGAGGCGCTCATCGTCGATGGAGGGGCATCGAACTCTGCGTGAGCAACCGAACCTGCACATCACGTGCGTCATCGGCCCGCCCTATTAGTCAGTAATAATTCTATCGGTCGGTACCGTTTGAAAGGAACAGCCATGGCTTATTAACTGGATTCTCAGACGATATGCAAGCGAGGTAGAAAGGGATGCCAGTTTGCACCAACTGTAATTCGTTCGTGACCCACGACTTCGCCCGCGTCTTCGGTGATAACTCAGAGACGGTTGCCGGCTGTCTCGAGTGCATGGCTATCGGTGAGTTCGTCTCTCGAGAGAGTGTCGACGCCCGGCGACCTGAGGCACAGCTCAAGGTCGCGACCATCCGATGATCGATACCGTGCAGGTCCCGCTGAGTGACCCGGAGTCGCTTCACGTCACCCTGTATCATCGGTCCGAATTACCGCCTGGTTCATCACTCCATGACGTGATTGATCGACTCGATCACCTGGCGGATCATGGGTGCATCGAGGAACTCTCGGTACGGGAGTGGCCAGCTCGGGC
This sequence comes from Halobacteriales archaeon, assembly GCA_007118145.1. GTDB lineage: Archaea > Halobacteriota > Halobacteria > Halobacteriales > SKSH01 > SKSH01. The sequence continues at coordinate 64,096 of SKSD01000010.1, read as the reverse complement.
GACGACCACCTCTTCAGACCATTCGTCTGCCTTCAGGCTATTCGAACGACTCGACCGAGCAGCCGATCGCATGAGTCTCTCGCTCGCACCGTTTTTCGAACGTTATCGTCGTGTGAACCACCTGCTCGACAGCGAGGAGGAGGTCATCGTGTTCCCCACGTTCGCGATCGAGGTCACCGATGCCTCTGGCGGTGAGACCCGTGCACTGGCACCGTGTTCGACTGGTCATACCACCTGCTCGTTCGAGGATATGGTCCGTGCGTTAGAACTCAACAATCCGACTGGAGCGTCTCAGATTCAGTGCTGTCCCTGATCGGTTTCGATCGGATCGACAAGGACGGTCGCCTCACCGTCGATGACGAGCTCACCATCGTCGTTCTCGATGACCGTCGAGAGTCGGTACCGCCCGTTACCGAGGTCTTCGACGACCTCGACTGTGGCGGTGAGCGTCTCACCGATCTCCACCGGGCCGAGGAACTCGAGGTCCTGACTGAGATAGATGGTGAGTCCCGGTAACCTGGCCAGAGCCGCTGAGATCATCCCCGAGACGAGCGTCCCATGAACGATCCTCGTGGCGAATCTGGTTCGTTGGGCGAACCGCTCGTCGAGGTGCAGTCGGTTCGTGTCACCGCTGATATTCGCGAACCCACTCACGTCCTCGGCGGTGACGCGCTTGGTGAACCGGACTAGGTCGCCCACACTGAGCTCGTCGACCTCATCGACGGTTCGTTCGAAGCTCCAGTAGGCGTCCTCATAGGCGATCGACGGGATGGTCGCCTCCTCATGGCCCGTCGGGTCGTTGGTGACGGTGTCAGCGGCTGCGGCGCCGGCCTTGATCGGCGCAAGCATCGCCTGATTGGTCGCCCTGACACCCTGTAAGGCTGATGCCGTGAGCGCTTTCCAGGCTTGTACCGCCATCGGTGTGGATGTCCCGTTATCCACGCCATTGCTTGCCATAAATTCCGGTAGTTGTGAATTACATTTTAATCTACCGACACTACGGTGTTGGATTATGGTCCTCTTAACACATTAAATACCAATGAATGGTAACAAATGGTAACAAAAGGAAGTTTTATGGTCATTCAGGACGAATCACCACGTGATGACCGAAGACGACTCCGTCGCATTCCCACCTGCACTCTTCGCCAAGCAGATGCAAGAGTTCAGCAAGGACGCCGCGTCCGCTCAGCGTGCGTGGTTCGAACAGTTCGCTGAGTTCACCGGGATGGGAAGTGACAATCTCGGGCCAAGCCCGATGCAGTTGGCCACAGCGACGTTCAAGACGCGCGTACAGTCGAACGGTAGAATCTCCATCCCAGATGCGGAGCGTGAGGCGCTCAACATCGAGGACGGTGACATCGTGCAGGCGGTCGTCATCCCTATCAAACGAAACAGAGAGTGATACCAATGAGCACACAACTCACCACACCGATCGAATCGATGTTTGACTTCCACCGCACGCTCGTGCACCAGCAGCAGTCGATGATGCACGATGCGATTGAGGCACAGCGGACCATGATGAAGGCGTCCGAGCAGGGCTTTGATGCCTGGAGGAAGTTGATGGCACAGAACAATGAGTTCGCACGGACCCTCACCCGGGCTTCCATCGCGAACGTCGAGGGCATGCTCCCCGAGGAGTTCGAGGGTTTCAATGAGGCACAGCGTGCCTTCGAAGAGCAACTCGACCTCGTCGAGGAGGCGACCGACGAGTCCTTCGAGTTTACCGAGTCGGCGTTCGACGAGGCAGAGACGACGTATGAGGAGTTCGTCGATGCGTTCCTCGAGGCGTACGATGCCGGTATCGAGGCATACCTCGAGGCGACGGGTGAACTCCAGACGACGACCGAGACTGTCGCCGAGACCATCGACATCGACGAGAGCTAGGTCGCTCGTCGAATACCCACCTTATTAGGTCTCGACGGCCGTAATCTTATACAATGAGTCAATCGGATCCCATGGATTTCGTCGAACAGGTGAACGAGCGGATGATGGAGGGTGTCGAGCAGAACGTCCAGGCACAGGTACAGTTCATCGAGGCCTGGCGAGATGCCATTGAACAGTCCACCGATGATGAGTTCCTCGAGTCTGGTGCCACCGGGATTGCACGTGCATATGAGGTCTGGTTGGACGCCTCACTTCGCATGGCACAGCGTGCGACACAGGTGGCTGAGGGGGAGTCGTTCGAACCAGCTGAGTTCAGAGATATCTGGCTCCGCGCGACGAATGACTCACTCCAGGAGATCATGCAGACCACGGCTTTCGCACGGGCGACCGGTGAGGGGGTCGGTTCGATGTTGGATATCCAGCGCCAGACTGATGAGGCGATGCAGGACATGCTCGAGGCGATGGGCATGGCCACGGTCGGCCACGTCGAGGAGGTAGGTGAGCGATTGGTCGAGCTCGAACGTAGACAACATGGCGTTGAACGACGCCTCGATGAGATCCTGGCTCAACTCGAGAGCGATGAGTAGTGATCGTATCCCGACAACCGGTTACAAGACACCATTCGAGCTGAGTGCAGACATCTGGTCAGCAGCCGCACAGGCGATGGAGCAGGTCGGTGAGGGAACACAGGTTGCCTCGGTCATGGCGGATGTCGATGTCGGAGAGACACCGAGTGAGGTCATCTACCGCGAGAACAAGCTGACACTCCATAAGTACGAACCCGAGGGTGACACGGAGCAGGACGTCCCCATCCTGGTCGTCTATGCGTTGATCAACCGGCCGTATATCCTCGATCTCCAACCAGACCGAAGCGTCATCAGACAACTCCAACGTGCTGGTTTTACCACCTACCTCATCGACTGGGGTGAACCATCGCGACTCGATACCACCCTTGGCCTCGATGACTACGTGTTGCGTTACATCGATAACTGCGTCGACCAGGTCAAAGACGACGCCTCTGTGGACACGGTGAACATACTCGGGTACTGTATGGGTGGGACGATGAGTGCCATGTACGCCGCATTACGGCCGGAGAAGGTCAACGCACTCGGCCTGATGGCAGCCGGGTTGTGCTTTGACGATACCGGTGGGGTCCTCGAGTTGTGGGGTGACGAGTCGTACTACGACCCCGAGGCCGTCACCGATACCTTCGGCAACGTACCCTCTGATTTCCTGGATTATGGGTTCGCCCTCATGGATCCCATCGATAACTTCGTCACCAAGTACGTCCATCTCGCAGATAATCTCGATAACGAGGATCTAGTTGAGAACTTCGCGAGGATGGAGCGCTGGCTCTCCGACGGGATCGACGTGGCAGGACGTGCCTACGTCCAGTTTCTCAGGTGGCTCTATCAGGGTAACCTGCTCTACCATAATGAGCTCGAACTCGATGGAGAGGCGGTCGATATTGAGCGCATCGAGATGCCGGTGTTACAGATCATCGGAGAGTACGATCACCTCATCCCACCAGATTCGAGCAAACCCTTCACTGAGGTGATCCCGAGCGATGACACGGCCATCATGGAGTTCTCCACCGGCCATATCGGCCTGTCCGTCTCAGGCAGGTCGCATGCTGAGCTCTGGCCATCGGTGATGGAGTGGTACGAAGAGCGCTCGAATGGCATCAGTCTCGAGTCGATCGAGGGTATCGGACCGACCTATGCCGAACGCCTGCGTGGTGCAGGGATCGACTCGGTCGCCGCACTCGCCCGAGCAGATGCCGCCTCGCTGGCAGATGCGGCAGATATCCCCGAGGGTCGACTCACTCCACTCATCGAGCAGGCACGACAGCTGACCTGATTTCACGAACAAGCTGATTGACCCCCTACAGCAGGTATCTGAGCACCTGCACGAGGGTCAACTGATTAGTCGTGACTGAGGTGCCATCGCGTTGAGTGTTCGATTCGGAGGACAATCCTTATGCCTGCGTTCATCATCATTTTCCTGTCAACAACATCGTGGTGGACGGTTGCTGCGGTGTGAACACAATATCGACCATGAGCCCGAACACAACCCTCGAGGACCGCACCTGCCTGGTGACCGGTGGGTCGCGTGGTATCGGCAAGGCGACGGCGATCGAACTCGGCGAGGCAGGTGCTGAGGTAGCGGTGAATTACAAATCATCACTCGAGAGTGCAGAGCGGACCGTCGAGGAGATCAACGAAGCTGGGGGGTCGGCCATCCCCGTCAAGGCGAATGTCGCTGATCCGGCGGAAGTGGCTGCCATGGCAGCTGAGGTTCACGATGCGTTCGGTACGTTGGATGTCCTCATCAACAACGCCGGGATCACCAAGGATACCCGATTCGATCGCATGACCGACGCTGACTGGCATAACGTCATCGAGGTGAATCTCCATGGGACGTTTTACTGCACCCGTGCCTTCTATGAGGACCTGGTGGGATCTGACCATGGCCGTCTCATCAATATCTCGAGCATCGTCGGTGAGCAGGGAAACTACGGTCAGGCGAACTATGCAGCCACCAAGTCGGCACTCATCGGCTTCACCCGTACGCTCGCACGCGAGATGGGTCGGTACGGCTCGACGGCCAACTGCGTTGCACCGGGGTTCACGATGACTGACATGCTCAAGGTGGTCGATGAGGAGATCCAGGAGAAGATCAAACGGAAGATCATCCTCGGCCGATTCGCCGAGGTGGAGGATATCGCCGGCGTGATCGGGTTCCTCGCCGGTCCGGACGCATCTTATATCACCGGTGAGGTCATCAGCGTCAACGGCGGGATGAACATCTGAGGGCGATCTGATTTCCCGCAATCCTTTATTCGCAGTCTGAGTAGGCCACCGCCATGGAACGGGTAGCCTGTATCTCCTCGGCGATGACGGCATTTGGCCAACGCGAGGAATGGGTGATCGAGCTTGCGACCCAGGCGGGCCTCGCCTGTCTCGAAGAGGTGGCCGTCGGGGCTGGAGAACTCGATCATGTCTATCTGGCAAATATGGCGAGTGGTGAGTTCGAGGGTCAATCCGGTGTGGTCAACGCACTGGTGGATGAGATCGGTGCCACCGGAGCCTACGGTGCCAGGATCGATCAGACGAGTGCGAGCGGAGGGGCTGGTCTGTTCGCTGCCTGGCAGTCTGTAGCCAGTGGGGCGAGTGAGATGACCCTCCTGGTCGGTGCTGAGAAGATGACACACCGCACGACCGCCCAGTCCACCGATATCATCGCCTCACTCACTCACCCGGTGGAGTACAAACACGGCGTGACACTCCCGAGCTTTGCGGGGATGGTCGCACGGCGCTATCTCGACCGATATGACGCACCTCGTGATGCACTGGCCAAGGTTGCGGTGAAGAATCACCGCCATGGTGTCGACAACCCACACGCCCAGTTCAGGAAGGAGGTCGACATCGAGACGGTCCTCGAATCACCCATCGTGGCCGACCCACTTCGACTGTATGACTTTTGCCCGATCACCGACGGGTCCGCAGCGGTGTTGTTATGCCCTGAATCGGTCGCTGCTTCGTATACTGATGCGTACTGTGTGATCTCCGGTATCGCTGGGGCGACCGATACCCATGTGGTACATGAACGGGCTGAGCCAACGCACCTCGGTGCGGTCGCATCGAGCGCTGACCGCGCCTTCGATATGGCGGGTCTTGACAGGGATGCGATCGAGGTGGCGGAGTTACATGATATGTTCACCATTCTCGAGGTATTGCAGACCGAGGCGATCGGCTGGTTCGAACCCGGTTCGGGCTGGGAGGCGGTCGATGAGGGAGTCACCGACCGGACTGGTTCGTTACCGGTCAACACCTCTGGTGGTCTGAAGTCGAAGGGTCATCCCCTTGGTGCGACCGGCGTGGCTCAGGTCGATGAGCTGTATCGACAGCTCACCGGTGGGGCTGGGCCACGACAGGTGGATGCCGCTGCCGGTCTCGCGTGCAACGTCGGGGGGTTCGGAAACTGCGTGACGACGACGATCATGGAGGCTGTCACATGACCCTACAGGCCTGGGTGTGTGAACAGGGCCACGTGATGTACCCCCGACACCCTCGGTGTCGCGTATGCCAGTCGACGGTGGACACACCGGTCGAGCTCACCGACCGAATCGGTGAGGTCATCACCTGGACCGTCTCGACGGCCACCCCACCAGGTGTCCGATCACCGAACCCGATCGCCATCGTCAGGTTCGAGACCGATGCCGGCCCGGTGTCGGTCATCGGTGGCCTGACGACGGATGAGATAGCCATCGGTGACAGTGTCGAAGCGGTGCATGTCGAACGGTTGCGCGACCCCGAGGCAGGTATCCGCTACCCGGCCAGTCAGTCGTGGGACGGGTACCGTTTCCGACCGGTGGTCGATCGTTAACGCAAGGCCTTTTACCGGATATTCCCCGAAGTCTCTATCATGTCCCGCCCGTTCCATGTCGCCCGACGTGGCTTGCTCGCGGCGATCGGGTCAGCCGCGATCGCCGGTTGTCTCGGTGATGATAACGGATTCGACCCGAGTCCTCGGCCTGAGGCATGGGTATCGTTCGAGGAGGTCGGACCACCGAGTGTGGATATCGATCTCCCTACTGCGACACCGACGGCAGACATCTCTGTCGAGACGGTGCTCACCGATCTCGAGATACCGTGGGATATCGCGTTCACGAACGATGGTGATCTCTTCCTGACCGAACGCACCGGTCAGGTGCTTCACTTTGCCGAGTCGGATATCGATGAAATTGTCACGCCGGCGGACGCGATCGACGCGGAGACGGCCGAGGATGGCTGGTGGGTACAAGGTGGTGAGGGTGGCACCCTCGGCATCGCCGTCTCACCTGATGACTCCGAGCTGTTCGTCTACTATACCGCGAACGTGGGAGAGCTGGAAAACCGTGTCGTCAGGTATGATCTCGAGTCGACACACCCAGGCGAGAGCGCGGAGGTCGTGCTTGATGGTATCCCAGCGGCGAACGTGCACAACGGTGGACGACTCCGTTTCGGCCCCGAGGGGTACCTCTGGGTGACGACTGGCGATGCCGACGAACCGGGGTTGGCACGAGATCCAGATTCCCTCGCCGGTAAGGTACTTCGCATCGACCGGGAGGGTGAGCCAGCCCCTGATAACCCCGATATCGACGGTGATCCTCGTATCTTCACCGGTGGTCACCGGAACGTTCAGGGTATCGACTGGATCGATGACGACCTCCCCATCATCTCAGAGCACGGTCCGTTTCTCCGTGACGAGGTGTCGTTGCTCTATGCCGGGTGTGACTACGGCTGGGACGATGTCAGAGGCGGGCCAGATGATGATCCAGACGAGGACGAACAGTACGGCAGGTACGAGGACCACCCATGGGTCGTCCCCCCGCTTGTCCATACCGAGGATAGCGCCTGGGCACCCTCCGGTGCGACATGGTACACCGGTGATGTCATCCCATCATGGCAACACCGGTTCCTCGTTTCAGGCCTCGTCTCACAGCGACTGTATCTCCTGACACTGACCCCACCTGAGGGCACCACCCCCTCAGGCGGACAGACGTTCGATGATGCGTATCTCGATCCTGCGTTCACAGTGACGGCACACACGGTCTTACATGACGAGATCGGTCGTATACGCCATCTCGAAGCCGCACCGGATGGTACGCTCTATGCGTGTACCTCGAATCTCGATGGTCGTGCCGGTGATGGCTTCCCACGCGATGGCGACGACCGTGTCGTCCGTATCGTCCCCGGGTGATCGCCCCCATAGCCCTGTTCAGTAGGCGAGGTCGTCAGTATAGTAATCAAGCAGTAAGATCGCACCGACACCGACGAGACCGGCCACCATGATGATGCTAAGCCAGCGTAATCCCGGCTGATACGTATCGATGACCTCCTCTCCCGGCACGCGAAGCGAGCCGACCATGAGACTGATCAGTACGATGAGTGTCAACTCTCGAGCCCGCCTGAGCGCGTAATTGACGACATGCGCGATCGTCACCAACCCGAGGACGGCACCGGTGAGGAAGACGCCCACGGGGACACCAGCGTCGCCGAGGGTACCGAGCGATGCCCCACCGGTCAACAGCCCGTGGACGGTGTCGACAAAGTCGTTCAACACGCCGAGCATGTACTCATACTGCCCCATCGCCAGCAGGAGGAACGAGCCTGAGACACCGGGGAGTACAAGTGCCGTGATGGCGATCGCCCCGGCGATGAACAAGACTGGTAGGCTATGCCCGAGTCCGTCAGCCGCGAGACCACTCAAGATAAACGCTAGGGCAGCTGCCACGATGGCCAGGGCGATTCGCAACGGTGTGTCGATTTGTACCTCCTTGTAGAGGATGATCGCAGAGGCACCGATCAACCCGGCGAAGAATGCGTATGTGGCACCAGGGGCGAGCTCGAACAATCGCTCGATGGCCCGTGCCAGGATGATGACCATCGCGGCCATCCCGAGGCCGAGGGTGATGAGGAAACCGATATCCATCGACCGGAGCTCCTCGATGAAGGCTGTGCGGTGGGCACGGTGATGGAGATACGGGAGGTGGCCAAGCGGTCGGGGGTGTAAGGCAGCGATAGCGGCGACCAGACGGTCGTAGATGCCGGTGATTAACGCGATCGTCCCACCTGAGATACCAGGGATGATCTCGGCCACGCCCATGGCCGCACCCTTGAGCAGGACGGTCGCTAACGCCCGCATATCAGCGCTGATCAGATCACCCGTCCGATCGGGACGGCAGACATCGAATCGGCGTTCTCGTCGTCATCATTGTCGTCGATCGGTGGGTCACCGACGGTGATACCGACGTTACGACTTCCATCATCCGTGACGATTCCGAGTTGATACTGACCCTCCTCCTCGATCGCGTGATCGAACGTGATGGTCGTACTCTCACCCGGCTCAAGGGTGATCGATTGGTCCTGGACGAAGTCCCCACCGACTTGTAACCAGACCGTCTGTTCGTCGCTCACACCACCGGTGTTCGTGATGGTGGTACTCACCTGAAACGTCTCGTTGATATCGACCGACATTGGTGCACTCATCTCATCGATCGCGAAGTTCGCCGGCTCGGAGAACTCAACATCGATCTCTTCACCATCGTAGATAGCCTGCTCGGAGACGTTGACGTGGGCGATACCGTCAAGTGGGAAGCCGAACTGGTCGACCAGGTGTGGGTGCTCCGCCTCATAGATGGTGTACGAGCCAAGTGCCTCTACGGCCGTGTCGGTGTAGCCATCTTCCGGACCGAGCTCGTTCGATGTCGCATACGGGACGGTGAGGTTCCAGTGACCGTCATCATCGGGCTCGGCGAAGTTCACGTACGTGAAGGTACGGTTGGTGTTCGTCTCGAGTTCGACCTGGACGAGCACAGAGTTGTTCACGTCACTGACCGTCCCACTGAGGGTCGCCCCCTCGACACGCTCGAACGTCTTGACAGACGAGTACACGCCAGCATCATAGAAGCCAAAACCTGGAATGAGGTCCTCGTTGATGATCCCCTGTTGATTGCTCTGTTGAAGGGCGAAATCGGCCTGTTGTACCTGTTCCCAGCCACCCTCGATGCGGAGTGAGGCGAGGGTGTTCACCTGCCCACCGGCGAGGATACCGCCGACGATCGAGAACTGGTCGACCTCATGGACGAGGCGGTAGTGCTCGAGGCCCTGGCCATCATTGCGATACAGCTGCACCATGATGGTCTCCCAGTATGCCTGACCGGCGGTGAGTAGCGTCTCGTTCTGTCCACGGAATTCGAATTGGTCCTCATCGAGGTATGGCGCAAAGCCATCACCCGTCCACTGTGTTTTCGCGGCGAACTTGCCACCGACCATCTGGTCGTCGATCATGACGTACCGCATGTCGGTGGTCAACTCACCGTCGTGCTCATCGACGATCGCCTGTAACTCTGCATCGTTGAGATGGCCGACACCATCCCCACTCGCCTCAATCGCATCAAGGATTAACTCTGCACGCTCTTCATCGTTAGCGAGGAGATAGGATGCTGCTGAGGCTGCGTTTTGCTGGAACGGGTTGGCGTGTGGGATCCGGTTCGCCTGTGTCGTGATCAGGTGGCCATAGTCCCACCATGACATCACACCGTAACTTCCCGGTGGATAGTCGTACCCATCACCACCAGGATGGTCGTACCAACCGAGGTACTCGAGATCTCCAGCGTTCGAGTGCTCACCCCAGTCACCCGGAGTCGGCGAGCTCGATCGCAGGAAGTCGTTCGCCTCGTTCCAGACGATACCATCGTCCGATGGCCCGGCTGCCTGGCCGACATCGACTGCCGATGTCGAGGCGATAGGCGGCAACAATGGGACGAAAAGTACCATGAAGATGATGAGCAAGGAGAGTACCTGATAGCCCTTGATATCGCGGATGTGATCGAACGAACTGAGGTCGAACCAGTCCAGTGCGGCACCGAAGAGGTAGGCGTTGACGACGGCCACCGCGAGGACGAGATAGTAGGCGAATCGCACCTGAGTGAGCGTCATACTGATCAGGAAGACTGACCAGATGATGATGAGCGTGTGTTCAGCTCGATACGACTTGCCACCGAATGGTCGGGCAAGGAGGGCACCGAGCCCGACGAGCATGGTGAAAAACGCGAGCCCGAACTCGTCGAAGAGGAACTGCGATGGGTCATCAGGCGGGCGTGCCTCGGAGATCGTCCCTGCCCTGATGCTGGGATCGAACGGGAGGAGTCGCCCGGTCAGGTTGTTCATCAAAATGGAGTACAGATCGGGTAACACCAGATAGACGAGCGCGAGGCCGACCACTGCAGCCCCCGCGACAGCGGCCGGGTAGCCGAGTGGGTTGAGCCTTCGGCGATACCATACCCTCGACAGCCCGGCCATGACGACACACCCCCCGGCGACGAGCAGTGCGAGGAGTGGTTGGAGCAGACCCATACTCGTCACACTCGTCACCGTCCATACCTCGAGCAAGACAAGCGTCATCACACCGGTGACGGCCAGACTGACCGCACCGACGAACGCGATGGGCTCCGGTGAGACACCCCTGACGTGATCGACGGCTATCGCCACGATGAAGAAAAAGCCCAGGATGCCCACGAGGACGACACCGGGAGGCCATATCCACATGTACATGCCAAGGGCAATACCTGCCACAGCGCTGAATGCAGCCGGTCGCCGCAGTGCGTCCCAGTCACGGTCGACGACCAACTCGAATACCGGTTTCTCACGCTCGGCGACACGCAACGCGAGCATCATGACGAATATCGAGATGGCCATGAACAACACCTCAGCCGCGTGGTGTTGGAACTGACCGGCCGTCGACCTGGTGAGGAACTGTCCGGGGACGAATGCCAAGATGGCCACACCAACGAGACCACCCAGCCGGCCACTGAGACGCGCACCGATCAGGTAGACCGGGATGGCCACCAGCGTCGCGATAATGGGTACACCGATGAGAACAGCGAGCAGGATATTGGATTCGCTGGGTGAACCCAGGCCGATGATCATGGCGAGGGTGGCGATGAACTGGTCGAACAGCGTCCCGAACTGGCCGACGTATCGCCCGGTGGGGTAGCCGGTGAACACGTCATACGGCATCGTGAAGGGGAAGTTGTTGACCGTCCACTCGGTCGTCCGCCAGTGATAGTACGAGTCGACTGCCTGGAGGCGCAGTCCACCGTCGACAGAGAAGCGATCGAAAGGCATGAGTCGCACACCGAGCATGAACCCCATCAGCGCGGCGAGGACCAGGTAGTGATACCGTTCCCGGAGGGAATCAACGACATCCTCCGCCTTGACACCCTGGGAGCGGTCAGCATCAGCGCTCATTGGCCGTCCGAAGGGGGAAGATGTCATTAAGACTTCTGGATACAGTCGGCGATCCCGCCTGAACCGTGACAGTCACTGTACCGGGGGCATCCCTCTGTGCGTGTTCTCAAAGCTGTGCCTTGCCTAGCGCTTGGCGAGCACAGCCAGCCGTCTGGCCCACGATGCCCGCCATCCAAGTGTCAGATCGAGTATGGTGACCAACCGTGTCCGTCGATATGGCGTGAGTGTTGCTGTATGCTCGATACGGTAGCCGTAGAGGTCGAGGAGCTCTCTCAATGCACGATATGTCGGTGCATGGACGTGGTCGAGTGCCTCGTCGGGGTCATACATCGATAGCGTCCCGACCGCACGTCGTTGGCTCACCTCGACGTTACGTGGTTGGTAGCCGAGCAACAGGGCGAGTCGGTTGTTCCATCCCCCGAGATTCGGCGACGAGAGCCAGAACCAGCCATCTGGAGAGACTCGCGTGATCTCATCGAACAGGTGATCATAGTAGCGCAGGTGTTCGAGTAGCCCGAACGAGATGACGGCGTCGATCGAGTCATCGTCCAGTGGGAACTGCTCGTCCTCGACATCGAGGGCGTATGCCTCGATACCGTTTGAAGTCGCCAAGTCGACCATCGATGGATCGATATCGACCCCATAGAGCTGATCTACCTCGAGGTAAGCTCCGATGGCGCTGGCGAACGCCCCGTTTCGACAGCCGATATCGAGTATCGAATTGATACTGTCTGTATCTGCTGCCAGCCTGTGAACCTGAGGGTAGATCGCATCGAGTGATTGGAGTGTAGCACTCCGCTCGATATCCTCAGCGGACACGTGTTCGTGAAAGACGGTGTCCCACGTATCCATCTCGCTCATCACTATGCGATGCCACCCCGTGACTTAAAAACTGCCGATGGTCTCACTCAGACCAGAGGTAACTGAGGTAGAGAGGCTTTTCATCAATCACCTATTCTTTGCGCATATGGTCGATCTCTGGGTCGTGGTGGGTGTGTTGTTTGCCATCATTTCGATCCCATATCTTTTCGTTCTCATCGGCCTCGCACTCATCAGACCCGAGGGATCACCGGCTGATAAGTCACCGATCGAGCCATCGGTGAGCATCCTCCTCCCAACATACAATGAGGAGCGTATCATCGAGCGAAAACTTCAGGAACTGGTCGATCTTGCGTATCCAGCTGAGAAGCTACAGGTGGTGATTGTTGACTCGAGTGATGACGCCACACCGGATCTTGTCGAAGCATTTTTCGAAGGGCGTTCCTCGCCAACGCTGACGCTCATCCGTGAGGACGAACGCCGTGGTGTGGCGAGTGCCATCAACACTGCCCTCGAACACATCGAACATGAGATCGTCGTGCGTACCGACTGTGATTCGTCGATCGCCAGAGATGGGATCGCCGAGGCGGTGTCGAACTTCGCCGATGACGATATCGGCGGGGTGACCGGCCGTCACGCCGAGGTCATCGGGGGGAGTGCCGTCGAATCTGGCTATCGTGGTATGCTCGACCGGGTGCAGGCACTTGAGTCACACCTCGACTCGACATTCATCTTCCACGGACCATTCTCGGCGTATCGGACAACGTATCTCGAGCCGCTCGACCCCCGATCACTCGCTGATGATACCGAGTTCGCGGTGAACATCCGTAGGCAGGGAAAGCGCGTGATATTCGACCCGTCGATGCAGTTTGAGGAGGCATCGAGATCAGGAATCCTCGCCAGGCGACGACAGAAGGACCGCCGTGCGATGGGGTTGCTCAGGTTGTTGGGTGCCAACCGCGATGCCATCGGCCACCATGGGAGGTACGGCAAGGTGGTGCTCCCGTTGAACTGGTGGTTCATGGTGATCTCGCCATGGTTACTCGCGCTGGCTGTGTTCACCACCGTGGTGGTGAGCCTCCTGGAGTTCGGTGCCCTTGGCATGGCCGTACCGATTGCACTCGGTGTGTTCGTACTCGTGGGTCAACGTGACCTGCTCGGTCCGTTACAATTTCTGTACTCATTCATCGATACACAGGTATCGCTCATCGTCGCAGGAGTGAAATTGGTCGTGTACGATGCGGATGGCATGTGGGAACCCGAGGCTGAGCTTCGCGAGGCGTTCGACTGATGCCTACACGCTGGAAGCTACTTTCTAAACAGGGAGGTGAGCGATGAGGATCCTCTGGTTACGACCGTCGAAAGGTGACCATATCAGTGTGCGTCGCGAGCGAATCGCATCATACCTCATTGCTGAGGGCTATGAGGTGACCATCCGTGATGCCAGCTTGTTCGACGCACCTGGGGCGATATGGGAGGCACTCACCGGCGAGTACGATATCATCGCTGGCAACGTCAGGATGGGGTTGTTCATCGGTTACCCGATCGCAAGACTTCGTGGGCTACCCATCCTCGGCGATGTGAGCGACCCTATCTCGGATATCGACTACATTCCGTGGCCGCTTCGACCCATCTTCGAGTGGCTGGAGTGGCGATTCCTCACCAGGGCTGATGCAGCGGTCTTCGTCTATGAATCCTCATTCGATGAGGCGAAAAAGAGGGGTATCGACGGTGTCAGACTGCCGAACGTCGTCGATCATGAAGCGTTCGCACGGCCTGAGCAGGACGTGATCGATGAGGCCGCCGACATCCTCAACGCAGCTGGTGTCTCACTTGATAGGCCGGTCGCTATCTACCTCGGCGGCTTTTCTCACAGCTACCATATCGTGGATATCATCGAGTCTGCGAGGGAGGCGACAGACTGGCAGTTCGTCTTCGTCGGTGAGGGAAAGCTCGTCGCGGAGGTTCGCGAGGGTGCTGCATCGCTCGATAATGTGTACTATCCTGGTGCATTCGCGTACGAACTCATGCCGGGCTTCCTCGCACATGCAGACGTGGGTTTTTGCTTCAAGGATGCTGAGCAACCGCTCAAGCTCAAGGAGTACGCTGCTGCAGGTATCCCCGTCATCGCCCAACCAGGTGAACTCTCGCGATGGTATGCAGACAACGAGCTCGTCTTCACCCCGCCCACACCAGAGGCAATCTGCGAGACACTTGAGACGTTGCGTGATGACTCGACCCGGCAGGCCTATGTGGATGCACTCACGGAATCGCTCGATCAACGGACCTGGGCAGATATCGCGAGTTCATACCATCACATCTTTGAGACGATCGCCACCACCGAGGAGAGGTGACGTGTGAGCACTGTGATGGCATTCGGGTATCCACACCGGCCTGTCTCTGGTTGAATCGACCGGCGTCGTACCGTCTGCACCTCACAAACCTGCCTCATTAATACCCCAACAGGTTGATACGGTGATGTAGGAGCATGCGTGTCGGTCAACAGTCGTTTGTTGTTTTCTCATCCAACATCCTCAAGTCACTGCTGGGATTTGTCGCCACGCTGTATATCGCCCGTGAACTCGGTGCGGAGATCCTCGGTTTTTACGCCGTCATCATCGCCCTCGTCGCGTGGCTCGAGATGGGTGGAAAACTGGGAATCTCCTCGGCACTGATCAAACGCATCAGCGAGCAGACAGCACCGGCTGAGCACATCGGTGCAGCCGCACTCGCCATCTTCTCATTCGCCCTCGTCATCGCCGGAATGGTCTATCTCCTCAGCGACTGGGTCGATGCGTATGTCGGTGTCGAGGCGACCATGTTCGTCATCTTCCTGTTGTTCGTCGGCCTGTTCTATGCACTCGTCACGGCTGTCCTCAAGGGACAGCGTCTCGTCTATATCACCGGCTTGCTCTCAGCGGGGCGTACCGGTGTGCGTAGCATCATCCAGATCACGGTCGTGTTCCTCGGGTTCGGCCTCGGGGGGTTGGTGCTCGGAGCTGGTATCGGTGCGATCGTGGCCGGGTTATCGGGGCTGGTGTTCGTCTCCGTGGGTATCGCACGACCACAGCGGTCACACTTTCGCAGTCTGTTCGACTTTGCGAAATACAGCTGGCTGGGGACGTTGAAATCGCGGACGTTCAACGATGTCGATATCGTCATCCTCGGTGCACTCGTCGCACCGGCACTGGTCGGTATCTATGCCGTCGCCTGGAGTATCGCCCAGTTTCTCAAGCTGTTCGGTGATGCCATCGGTCAGACGATGTTCCCCGAGATGAGCATGGCGGATGCACAGGATCGAAAGGAGTACGTCGCCACGCTCGTCAACGATTCGCTGACGTACAGTGGCCTGCTCGTCATCCCCGGTCTGCTCGGGGGTATCATCCTCGGCGATCGATTGTTGCGTATCTATGGTGATGAGTTCGTCCAGGGGACGGCCGTACTCGGATTGCTCATCCTTGCCGCGCTGTTTTACAGCTATCAAAAACAGTTCGCGATCGCACTCAACGGCATCGACCGGCCAGATATCGCCTTTCGGATCAATCTGATATTCATCGTCACGAACGCCGGGTTGAACGTCGTCTTGATCTACTACATGGGCTGGGTCGGTGCTGCCATCGCGAGTGTGGTCTCCGCACTCCTCGTCCTGATACTGGGATTTCACATGCTCCGCCAACTTGTTCGTTTCACCGTCCCTGTCGACGAGATCTCACGACAGGTGTTCGCAGCGATCATCATGGCCGGTGTGGTGATTGCAGTCCATGAGGCAATCATCATGAGTGAGCTGGTTCGACACAATGCGATCATCCTCGTCACCCTCGTGGGGATCGGTGCAGCGGTCTACTTCGCTGTCTTGTTATTCATCTCGACCACGTTCCGGCGGACGATTGCGGATAATCTGCCTGACCCCATCCCAGGGTTACACTAGCGCCTGTCGACCATCACATGTACCCGAGTTCGCGCAATCGCTTCATGAGATTCTCCTTGTCCTGTGCCCGACCTGCTCGTTCGGTCGAACCCTCAAGATCTTGAAGCCACGCTGGCTCGTCTGAGGTTCGCTTTGTCGACACCTCACTCCCAAGCGAGCGAAAGCCATCGAAGTACTTCGGCGAGATCGGCAGTGCATCAGGCGTGATGCCCTCGGGCAGATCATCGGCCGCGGTCGGGCGATGGTGCCCCTCTGGATAGCCCTCGACCACGTCAGGTACCATGAAGTCCCAGGTTGCATCCCAGACATCGCGTTCGGTGAACTGCAAGATGGGATGCACACGGTCGTGTGGTGGGTAGATCTCCGGGTCGTGTCTCGGTGAGAAAAATGTCTCCTCAGCTCTCGCCTCCTGCTCGTCCCACCGGACACCGGAGATGATTGCATCGAATCCGTGCGACTCAAGAGTCTCGTTAAGAGCGACGGTCTTGAGCAGGTGGTTGCCGACATAGGTGTCCAACAAGAACCGGAAGGTGTCCTCCTCGTACTCCAGGAGATGCTCGATATGATGTCGGTTGACATCGCCGAGAGCATCGACCTGGATGTCATCGCCCGGTTCGAGTCCGTGCGTCTCGACGTACCGGCCGATATCCTCATTTCGAGCATAGATGAGCTCAACAGCCCACCGGTCACTCCACCGCTCGACGAACTCATGCACGACATCGAAGTGCTGGTAATGGTCGATGAAGATGGCTGGAGGTGGTGTCATGCCCAGGTCGTCACATAACTCCTTGACGAGATACAGCGCGAGCGTTGAATCCTTCCCACCGGTCCACATGATTGCCGGGTGTCGATAGGCATCAAGCGCCGTTGCGAGTACCTCAAGACCCTGTCTCAACTTCGCCTGGATGGTCGGATACGTCTCAGGTGTTTCCTCGGCACCAAGGTCGTAATCGACACCGGCGTAGATCGGCGGTTCTGTCATCGTCACCCTCTCCGTAGGCACGGGGGTTCAAAGAGCATTATCCCCTTAACCTACCTTATCCCACGTTTAAGGTCCGACCGTCGAAGTCGGATGGGTCGTACTCGATCGACATGAGATCGAGGATCGTGGGTGTGATATCGAGGAGGTCGGCTCTGGATGCATCGATCGACGGCGCATCGCTGATGAGGGTGGCGTTATCGAAGGTATGCATGCCGGTGCGTGGCCCAGTATCGAACACGGGTCCACCATCAGAGAACCCCGCCTTGAGGTCATAGCCGTCATTGGGTAAGACAACGAGATCGGGGGCGATCTCGGTGAACGCACTGGTGAACACATCGGCACCATCGACGATGTCTCGACAGACCGGTCTCCCGTCTGGACCCTCGAGCTCTGTGAGCTGCTCTCTGAGTGTGGACTTAACCGAATTCAGCTCCGCAGCGGGTACGCCACCTCTGGGTTCACGCCCCTCAAGGTTGATGTAAAACCGTCCGGGGATGAGACTGTAGGCGGTCGTCTCATCACTGATATCTTCGAGCCCCTCCGGGTCGCCATCTGCGAAGGAGAGCCAGCCATGATCCTCAAGCCATCGGTTAACGTGTACCTCGTAATCGAGTGTGGTAAACCCGTGATCAGACACGACGAGCAACGTGGTGTCTTCGCCGAGGGTATCGGACAACCTGCCGAGGTAGTCATCGAGTGTGGCATAGAACTCGAGGAAGGTATCTCGATAGTGCCCGTCGCGTTCGTACGCATCGAAGAGGAAGTGATTGACGCGATCGGTGGTCATGAACACGCCGAAGAAGAGGTCCCAATCGTCTCGCCTCAAGTACGTCTCGAATACCTCGAACCGCCGCTTGAGCACCTCCATCGCATCGTCGATGAATGCCGTCTTATCCTCATCATGGCCGAGTTTGGCATCCACATCGATCCGATACCCGTGCTCCTTGAGTGAGTCGCGCAAGCTCGCCGGATGTGTGGCTGCGTCGACATCGGGTGACAGAAAGCCGGTGACCATCCGTTGGAGCTGCTCATCGGGTGGGAAGGTCACCGGGACGTTGAAGACACTCGCGTGTCTGCCTGACTCGGTCACGTAAGACCAGACGCGTCGTGCCTGGACGTGATCGCCCATCGGGATGTACGTTTCGTACGAGCCCTGTCGTCGGTCTTGAAAGCCATACACACCGGTCTTACCGGGATTGACACCGGTCGTCAACACCGGCCAGCACGCACTCGATTCGGGTGGGACGATGCTCGAGATGGCCGATCCGGTGCCCCTGTCCCGGATACGGTGTAGATTCGGGAACACCTCGGGATGGTCATCGATGAGGGTGTACGGTACGCCATCGATGCCAAGGACGACCACCCGAGGGTCATCACGTCGAAGCCGATCGAGTAATCCCATCGGTAGCGGTTCATGGTAACCGGAGACACATAGCTTGGTCGTTTACCATGGTGTGGGTGGTGGCCGTGACTGATTGGAACGTTCTGTCTATCTCGCACCGTTCGGTATGCTTCGATTGACGATGCTGACCAAAGCGATCAGCTCGAGAGAGATTCCCACTACGTACGTTTAAACGCCCAGCGTACCAATATACGAATATGCCAAAGCGACTTGAAACCGCCCTGAACCGGGCCAAGCATGCCGCGATCGGTGCAGCCATCGGTGCCTTCCTCGGTGGCCTCATCAACCGAAAATTCGCCAGCTCAGGTGCCGCACTCGGCGCCCTGGTCGGTGCCTCGGTTGGTGAGAAGCGCCTCGTTGTGAGCTCTTATATCGACGACGTGAAAGACCGCGGCAGCGACGCTTAGTGCCGGTCTGTCCGAGGCACTCTCTCCAGTGATGCCTACCGGACGGTGACGCTCTTGGCGAGATTTCTTGGTTTGTCGATCGAACGGCCGAGCTGATTGGCGATGTGATATGCGAGCAGTTGCAGGTAGACGTTCCCAACGAGCGGCTCGAACAGCCCGGATGACGGGACGGTGAACTCCACATCGAGGTGCTCGACATCCCTCCCCTCAGCGACGATCCCGATCGCCGGTGCACCGCGGGTCTGTGCCTCGGCGACGTTATGTGTGGTGGCAGCGGGCTGTGCACCGTTGGTCAACAGGGCGATGACCGGTGTCCGTCCGGTGACAAGTGCGAGTGGCCCATGCTTCAACTCACCAGCGGCGAATCCCTCGGCGTGGACGTACGCTATCTCCTTGAGCTTGAGTGCACCCTCAAGCGCGACCGGGTAGCCCAGCTCTCGACCGATGAAGAAGAACGCGTCCATATCGAGGTACTCACTTGCCACCGCACGGACGGCATCCTCCTCGTCGAGAACCTGTTGGATCGCACCGGGGAGGCCATTGAGATCGCCGAGGAGACGTCGAATTTGTGACCGTGGCAGTGTGTCTCGTTCATGCGCGATGGCCACGGCGAGCAACCCGAGGGTGGTCACCTGCGATGAGAAGGTCTTGCTCGCGGCAACGCCGATCTCAGGTCCTGCCTTGATGAACAACGTATCATCGACCGATCTGGTGACAGAACTTCCGATCACATTCGTCACGGCGAGCGTCCTCGCACCTGCCTGGCCTGCCGAGTTGATCGCCTCGAGGGTATCGGTCGTCTCACCACTTTGTGTGACTGCCACGGTGAGTGTCCGCCACGGATCGCGACCGCCACCGAACTCGTACTCGCTTGCGATGGTGACCGATGTTCGCACATCGGCCAACTCCTCGAGCAAGCGTGCCCCGTAACGCGAGGCGTAGTATGAGGTCCCCGCTGCCACGAACTGTACCTCCTCGACGGAATCCAGATAGCCCGTGGGAAAGTCGAGATCGACCGCGACGGTACCGCGGTTGAGATCGATCCGTTCTGATAGCGTCTGGCGTAACGCCTGGGGTTGCTCGTGGATCTCCTTTCGCATGTAGTGTTCGTACCCACCCTTCTCAGCCGAATCGGCATCCCACTCGACGGTCTCGTACGTCGGGCTCGTGCTCGAAGCGTTCCCACCGAGTCTGATATCGTCCGCCGTGATCGTGGCCACCTGGCCATCCTCGAGGTAGGCCACCTCCCTCGTGTGTTCGAGGAAAGCCGGGATATCGCTCGCGAGGAACATCCCGTCTTCACCTCTGCCGAGAACGAGTGGGCTTTGCTCTCTGGTGGCGACGATGGCGTTCTCACCTGCATGGACGACCGCGAACGCATAGCTGCCTTCGATGGCCTGTGCGACACTCGCGACGGCATCGGTCAGTGAGGCACCATCATGTACTTCCTGTTCGAGCAGGTGTGGGATCACCTCGGTATCGGTCTCACTGACGAACTCACAGCCATCGAGAGCATCTCGTAAGGCCTCGTGATTTTCGATGATACCGTTGTGCACCACGGCGACCTCTCCGGCACAGTCGACATGTGGATGTGCATTGATATCCGTCGGTGGCCCGTGCGTGCTCCACCGCGTATGGCCGATACCACAGGTGGCTGTCTCATCCGCAGGGACGGTCAAATCGGCGACCTCACCGGCTCGCTTATGGATCGCGAGTTGTTCCCCGACGAGTGCGACACCAGCGGAATCGTACCCACGGTACTCGAGGTTCTCAAGGCCACGATAGATGATCTCGCCGGCAGATCGCGCTCCGACGTAGCCGATGATACCACACATGGCTATCCTCTCCGGACGATCGCCCCAGACTCGAACCACCCATTGAGCACGACACCGGGCTCGACACTCGCATCATCCCCGACGATCGCCCCCGGGTTGAAGACCGTCGCCCCACCGATGTGTGAGTTATCGCCGATGACCCCACCGAGTTTGACCTCGTTGTAGACGTTCCCCTCGACGATGACCGTCGCGGCACCACCCTGGATGGTTGTGTTTGCTCCGACCGATGCATTGGCACCGATGACCGCATGACGGATGACCGACCCTGCATCGACCTGTGCATCTGGGAGGATGACGGTATCTTCGAGGACGACGTTCGCACCGATCACAGCGTTGTCTCCCACGGAGACACCACCTCGGATCGAGGCAGAGGGGTCGATATGCACGTTCCGGCCGAGTACCGTATCGTCATCACGGCCTGTGGGGTCATCGTCTTCAGAATCGACCCGCGGGCGTTCACGGTGGAGTTGGATGGCGTTGACGATGGGGAGGTCCCAGAGGTTGGTCACGTCGAGCCAGGTACCATCGTAATGGACCGACCGGAGTGGGTGGTCCTGTGCGATGTCATCGAGTGTCTCTGGGAGTGAGAGCTCGCCGTCGACGGTCTCTGTCGTCTGGATATGTTCGAATATCGTCGGGTCGAACCCGTACACACCAGCGTTGATGAGTGCGGTCGGTGCCGGATCGAGGGGTTTCTCCTCGATCGACATGATTCGATTCCCGCGTAACTCGACGACGCCGAACGTGCTTGGGTGCTCCACCGAGGTGATGGACACGACTGGCCCATCCTCTGATTGCATCGCATCGACCACAGCCTGGACGATACTCGCGTCGACGATACGGTCACCATTCAGTACGATGAATGGCCCCTCGATGACGTCCTGTGTCTGTAATACGGCATGGCCTGTCCCGAGCTGTGTACGTTGCTCGACGTAGTCGATATCGATACCCCACGTATCGCCATCCTGGAAGTGGTTACGAATGCGCTCTTGCTTGTACCCGACGACGAGGACGACGTGTTCGATACCCGCTTCGACCACCCCATCGATGACGTATTCGAGGATCGGTCGGTTCGCGACCGGCAGCATCGGTTTGGGTCGCGTATTCGTCAATGGCGCCAACCGCCGACCCTCCCCTGCGGCGAGAATCACTGCCGTCACACCGCTCGTCATTGACATCATTTCCATTGGTGACTACTTGAACGCACCGCCGGTGTCATCACCTTTGAGGACAACGGCACCGGGTTTCGTCATCGACTCACTGGCGAGGATGACGCCGGCATTGAGACTCGTGTTGATACCGGTCTTCACCCCGTCTCCGAGGATGACACCGAACTTTCGCCGGCCGGTATCGCGAAGTGCACCCTTGATCGGTACACGGACGTGTTCACCATCGTGGCGGAGGTTGGCCGTCGTCGTCCCAGCCCCGAGGTTCACATCCATACCGATGATCGAATCACCGAGATAGCTCAGGTGTGATGCGGTGGCACCCTCCATCAGGAGGCTGTGTTTCACCTCCACGGCATGACCGACGCGGGCATCGGTTCCGATGACAGCGCCATCGCGGACGTAGGCGTGTGGTCCGACCGTCGCACCCGATTTGATGAGGACTGGACCGCTGAGAACGGTCTCTGGGAGGACCGATGCCCCCTCTTCGATGACGACAGGTCCATCGATGGAGACTGATTCGGCGACCGACCCCGAGATTGAGTGTCCGAGCTGCTCGAGGTGGTGTTCGGTCGCGGTGAGGAGATCCCAAGGATAGCCGACATCGAGCCAGAAGCCATCATAGGCGACGACGGTCACCGTAACACCCTCTGAGACACCACGTTCGATCGCATCGGTCAGCTCGTATTCACCTCGTTCACTCTCGTCGACCTCACGCATCCTCTCTAGGAGGGCTTCATCGACGAGATAGGCACCGGCATTGATCAGATCTGAGGGCGGCTCCGTCGGCTTCTCGATGATACCCGTCAGACGTGTCCCATCGACAGAGAGCACACCGTACTCCTCGGGGTTACCGACACGCGTCCCGACCAGGCCTGGTGGCTCACTCGAGACGAGTTCGCCGATCACCGAGGCCTCGATGATGATGTCGCCATTGAGCACGAGACATGGTGGATCTACCTGCCCGGTAGCCGATACCAACGCATCTGCGGTACCGACCTGAGTGGACTGTACAACGTAGGTGACCGGGGTATCTCGATAACTGTCACCGATCGCAGCTTCCACCTGTGCTCCGTGAAAGCCAACCACGATGACGAAGCGATCGACATACGCGACCGCAGTATCGAGTACGTGCTCGATGAGTGGCCGGCCAGCGACGGGCAGCAGTGGCTTCGGTCGGTGATCGGTCAGCGGCCCCATCCGGGTACCTGCACCGGCTGCCAGGATGACCCCATCCATGGTCAAGTTCTCAGGTGGAGTGATTAAGTAATCGATGGACTACCACGGGTTTTCGAGACACTACCTCGGGTCGTTCACGCAGAAGCACCAAATTCAGCACCGAGGAGGTCGGTCTCGATGGTGACGTTTTCACTGAGAAAGTCGAGCTCGACCCTGTCGCTTTGCCCGTTTGCCTCGATGGTCGCCTCGACATGACGTGACATCTCTGACACCTCACCGTTCCGGATATGTGTGGGCCACCAGTCCTCCATCTTACTGTTATCAAGGAGTAGCTCAAGTTCGATCGTACGTCGCTCACCTGGTTGTAGTTCGAATTCATCATCGATCCGTGTATCGGCGAGCACGACCTCGTTGATCTCGATGAGGTAATCGATGTCCTTGATGGTCACCGGATTAATATGGTTATTCTCGATATCGACCGACACCTGGATGGGTCCCTCCTCGGGGGTTGCCTCACCCCACTCACCGGTCGTTTCGTGGATGACCAACAGCGTGGCACCTGTTGCCTCATGCTGGATGAACTGGGTCTCGTCACTGTTGAGGTCTTCGAGGAGGTCGGTCTCGATGGGGACAGCTTGATCTTCGATCTCTACCGGGATGGACGTCACCGCGAGATCGGCCTCGGCTGTCAACTCGGTCCTGGCTGATGATCGTTCGTCGTTGTTGAGGTGTGCTGCCCACCAGGTAGGGACGATCGAATGTTCCTTGAAGGTCGATACCGTGAGGCTCCCCTCGCCGACTGGTAACTCATCGATTTGCGTTGTTTCCTCGATCACGACGACATCGCTGAAGGTGGTACGTTGCTGAACATCGAGCAGTAGTAGTTCGTTGAACGCTGGTGGATTCTCGTTGCGTATGGCGACATCGGTCACGATCTCGGTTGTCGTATCGCTCACCTCACCCCACTCACTCACACCCTCTTTGATCTCTGGTTCGACGAACTCCGCATCGGGGTCTGTCTCGATGAGTTCGACATCAGATGCACCTGTACCGAGGATATCGGTAGTAAAGCGTGAGCGCTGTTGGTACATGGCGATCGGGATGCGGAGTTGCTCACCACCGCGATCTGCAAGCCCGTAGATCTCGACGGCCAACTCGGTCGACTCACCACGTTGGATATGACTCACCCACCACGCCTCCATGGTCTGCGAGTCGAGTGTGGCCTCCATCGTGAAGGTCGATGTCTCGCCAGGTTCAAGGTGGATACTGTCATCAGTGACCCCTTCGCCCACGGTGAGGTTGTTCATCGTGATCGTGTATTCAGTCCCGGTGATATCGATCGGACGTTCGTGGATGTTCTCAAGTTCGGACGTGATAGTGAGCGGGGTGATCTCCTCATCGGCAGTTCCCCACCTCGCATCCTGCTCGCCCACCGTCAACAGTGCATGCTCACCGACCACGATGGTCATATCTTCATCATCCGCAAGCTCACCGAGTAGGTCTGTCTCGAACTCTTCGGTCTGATCGGGCATCGACATGCTGAACGGAATCCACCCCAATGACACACTCGACGACGTGTGCATGACTGTAGACTCATCATTGTTGATATGAGTCACCCACCAGGCTGGTACCTGTGAGTTGTTAAATGCAGCTGAGGTATGGATGGTGTTCTCACCTGCACTGATGCGTATCCCGGATTCAGAGCCTGCGATAACCTTGACGTCGTTCAATGTCACCTCATATGAGATCCCAAGGCCGATCGGGATCGACCACGAGTTTGGATTCTCGACCACCACGGTTGTATCGACCATGATGGCATCCTCATCGATCTCGCCGAATCCGCTCTCGAACGACTGCACCTGCGGGTCATCGAACGTCACGACCAAAATGACACCCACCAGCGCGAGGATGAGCAACATCCCCGCCACGATGGCGACGCCAATGCGATGAGACCGCTGTTCGAGCATATCTGGTATTATATTTGAGAGACATAACAATAGTGGGGTCGATATGCGGTAGTTGATAGTTTCCAACGAAGCGGTAGCTCGATGGTGGATATCTTTATTAGACAGTTGGTCAAGTTCCACATATGTCAGTAAACGAACCTCAATCGACCGGGTCAATCGAGCCTCGGATGTATATCACCGGGCTCATCGCGGCCCTTGCTGCATCGATCCTCGCGGGGATCGTGTTGCACCTGACGGGCTGGATTGGGGCGGTTGCCACCCTTTACAATCTGAGTGGGGAGGTGATGGGATGGGTGTTAGTACTCGTCCATGGTATGTTCGCCGGTGTGGTATTCGTCGGGATCGTCCTCCCCATCGTTGGCACCTATCGGGATATCGTGGCTCAGAGTGAGGAGCTGATTGGACCGATACCGACAGCAGGCCTCATCGGGGCACTCTTCGGTCTGGTGCTGTGGATCTTCCTGGTGATAGCCGTACCCGTGTGGGCTGGCTTTTATCTCGGGGCCGATATGGACCTCCCGTATCTTAACCTCCCTGCACTCCTCGCACTCTTGGTCTTTGGCGCACTCCTCGGCGGGAGCTATCCCGTCATCGATGATCTGCTCACCTAGTGGATGTTGCACACGTGTATCGATATGACAATCCAGTCATCGAGATTGCCCGCAGTGGATGGTGAGTGGCTGCCGTGTATCCAGTGTATACTACCTCGGTGATAGCCAAATCAAGCTAGCACCATCCGTGAGGCTCAACTCACACCCATTGGCAACGACCGCCCGTCATATGCACATCCAGGCCACTGCATTTAGGTCACTGAACACGAACGATAGAGATGATGGGGACTCGACGAAGGATGCGGTTCATCCACGGGGTGGTCGCCTGGCTCCTCGGGTCATTGCTCGTGTTGACGCTGGTCGATGCGGTCTCCTATGAACTCTTCTTCGTCATCTCGCTCATCGGTGTGCTCATCGTCACGGAGTTGACCGCACCGATGAACGTCACTCCAGCTTGGCGTCGACGACTGCGCTGGGTGCTCGCAGCGGGACTCCTCGTCTTTGGGTACATCGTGATCCGTCGCATCCTGGAGATACTACCACCTGAGGTGCTCCCATGAGTCGTCTGGGGTGGTTCCGGTCCGGTCAAAAGATTGACTGGCCTCGGGTGTTACTCGTATCGCTCGGTGTGGTCATCGCCATTTCCCTGATTGTCGGAGCCGCGATCTCGTTGGCGGTGTTCAACCCGTACAATCCGACATGGGAGGGCACCTCCGAGTTCAGGTCGTCGGTGGATGCTCACCCACAACAAGAGCTGCGTATCGTGCAGTCTACGTCGGCGTATGAGACCCTCGATGTAACGAACACCACGGTGTTCATCATCGCACCTGAGGAGACATATTCAGCTGAGGCAAGTGCGTCCATCCAGTCATTCATCGAGGCTGGTGGACGGGTCGTCGTGCTCGATAATTTCGGACCATATGCCAACGAACTGATGGCGTCGGTCGGTGGCAGTGCGACCTTCGATGGTCAGGTGATCCGTGACGAGCGCGAGCACTTCCGCGGGCCGACCATGCCGATCGCGAGCGGTGTCGAAGGACACCGCTTGACGCACGGTGTCTCACAACTCACACTCAATTACGCCACAGCTATCGAGCCACACGATGCGACGGTATTGGTTCGAAGTAGCGAGTATGCGTACCTCGGGGCTGAGGATGACGATATCGGTGATGGCGATGAGCTTGCGGCCTATCCCGTCGTGACCGTGGAGTCTATCGGTGCAGGTGAGTTGGTCGCCGTCGGCGACCCGAGCATCACGATCAATGAGATGCTCGACCAGCCTGACAACCGCATCTTCATCGAGACACTGACAGCCGATATGGACACGGTGGTGATCGATGTCTCACACAGTTCACAGATCCCACCGCTGCGATCGCTCGTCCTTTGGCTGCGATCGAATACCATCGCTCAGATTGGGGTCGGTCTCACAGCCGTGCTTGCCATCGTGGTGCTGAGTGGCTGGCTCGCTGGCCATCTCGGGAGACGATTCACAGACGATGATTCGACCGACATCCCGATGCCATCGTCGGAAGCTCGAGATATCGATGCTGCCCGTGTGGCTCACCTATCGAGGCACCATCCCGAGTGGGATGTATCACGTCTGCAGCGGATAGTAGCAGGTATTAACCCAGGCTGGGATGAACCTGAGGTAGACAACGATGAGTGACGGATCATCGGCCGATCCATCCGCGATACATGCGTCGATACTCGACGAGGTGAGGCGAGTCTTCGTCGGTGATGAGACGGTGGTCACGCATCTGACCATCGCCATGTTGACGCGTGGACATGTGTTGCTCGAGGGGGTCCCTGGGGTGGCGAAGACCACGCTAGCCAACCTCTTCGCTGGAGTGATCGGCCTTGAGTACAGTCGGATTCAGATGACACCAGACATCCTCCCGGCAGACATCACCGGTTCGACCGTTTATCACGAACCGACGGGCGATTTCAACCTTCGCCGAGGGCCAATCTTTGCGAACGTGGTGGTCGCAGATGAGATCAATCGTGCCACACCGAAGACGCAGTCTGCACTGCTTGAGGCCATGCAAGAGCAGCAGGTGACGATCGAGGGTGAGACACTCGATCTCCCCAAACCGTTCATGGTGATCGCCACACAGAACCCACTCGAGTTCGAGGGTGTGTTCGAGCTACCCGAGGCACAGCGCGATCGGTTTCAGCTCAAGTTGAGTATGGGCATCCCAGAGCGTCGGTTCGAGCGAGAGCTGCTCGCCCGGTTCGATGAGAATCCGACACTCAGCCCGTCTGATGTCGAACAGATGGTCTCACCGGCTGACATCCACGATGCACGTGAGATTGTCACTGCTGTCCACGTCGCCGAACCGATATCGGAGTACCTGTTGGACCTGGTCGAGGCCACTCGCACACATCCTGATGTCGAACATGGCGCATCACCACGGGCTACTATCGCGTTCCAGAACGTCTCGAAGGCTCGTGCCGCGATCATCGGCCGAGAGTACGTCATCCCAGATGATCTGAAGGCACTCGCCAATGTCGCACTCCGTCACCGGCTGGTGTTGACGACAGATGCAGAGCTCAGCGGTGTGGCGCCTGATGAGATCATCGACGATATCCTCTCAGCGGTGGAGACACCCGGTGCAGATCCCGAGCAACTGGCAGGGGCTGAGCGGTGAGTATCTCCCCACCACCGGATCATCACCGGCTCAAGTGTTATCAAGTGTGATAGTTCCAGCGAATGTATATGTTTATCACCACCCTTGTTTCACCGTAGACTACTGTTGTGACTGATCAAAACGCCAGACCTGACCCACCACTCATCGGAACGCGGTTTCAGACGTATATCGAGCACGTATCTGATATCGTGAGTGTCATCGACATGACCGGTAAGGTCCTCTATGTCAGTCCATCTATCGAGTCTGTCCTTGGATATGCTCAGGACGAACACATCGGTGAGAACGTCTTCGAGTTCATCCATCCAGATGACCTGGATGGTACGTTCGAACGGTTCTTGGAGGCTATCGATCAAGAGGGAGAGACGGTCGAGTCAGCGGAGTTTCGATTCAAGGCAGCTGATGGATCGTATCTCTGGCTTGAGGCGATTGGGAGGACGCAAATCGCGACAGATATCGAGGGGTTCGTCATCACCTCGCGTGATATCACCGAACGTAAGCAACGTCTCCGTGAGCTTCGCCGATATGAGACCATCCTGAGTCACTCATCGGATATGACGATCATCGTCGATGGCAACCTCAAGGTGGAGTACATCTCTCCGGCGGTCGAGCCGATGCTCGGGTACAGCCAGGGCGAGGTGATCGGGACGAACTCGTTCGATTACATCCATCCAGACGATCTCGAGGAGGCTGTCGATGCACTGAGTCGGACGGTCACACACCCCGATGAGGTCATCACCGTCGAGTATCGCTCGAGCCATGCAGACGGTGGTTGGGTATGGGTCGAGGTACGTGGGAGGAACTACCTCGACGACCCGTACATCGACGGCATCATGGTCGATGTCCGTGATATCAGCCAGCGTAAGGAACACGAACGTGCCCTGAAAAACGAACGCGACCGAGCGAATGCCCTGTTCTCAAGGCTGGGTGAGCCGGTCGTCGAGGTGGTGTTCGAGGAGGCATCACCGTATATCAAACGGATGAACGATACCTTCAAGGACACCTTCGGTCTCGACGAGTCAGCCGTTGGTGAGGCGCTTGATGCGCATATCGTTCCCGAAGAGAGCATCGAATCGGCGATGCTCATCAACGAAGACGTCGGTTCAGGCAACGTCTCAGAGCGTGAGGTCGAACGTATGACAGATGATGGACGTCGCACCTTCCTCCTTCGAACCGTCCCATTCCGGGTTGATGATGAGGCACGTGCACACGCGATCTATATCGATATCACGGACCGGAAGAAACGCGAGCGTGAACTCGAGCGACAGAACGAGCGCCTCGAGCGTGTCTCTCGTGTCATCTCACACGATCTCAGGAATCCGCTGACCGTCGCAAAGGGGTACCTCGAGATCGCCCGCGAGGCAGAGGATCCAGATGAGGCACTCGAGATGGTCGGTGAGGCACACGAGCGGATGGATGACCTGATCGAGGATACCCTCGCCCTCGCCAGGCAGGGTCAGCGCATCGTCGAGTTCGAACCGGTGCGTCTGTCGACGCTTGCCGGCCGTTGTTGGTCGATGGTGAACACGGGTGATGCAACGATCGACTGTGTCGATGACGTCGCATTCGAGGGTGATCCAGACGCACTTGCACACGTCTTTGAGAACCTCTTTCGCAATGCGATTCAACATGGTGACGATGAGGTGACTGTCACCGTCGGTTCGATCGGCAGCCACGGAATATTCATCGAGGATGATGGGCCTGGTATCGATCCAGACAAACGTGAGGAGGTGTTCGAACCCGGATACTCAACGAGTGGCTCGGGAACTGGATTCGGTCTCGCCATCGTCAAGGAGATTATCGATGCTCATGGGTGGGATATCGCGGTGACAGCGGGTGAAGCAGGTGGTGCACGGTTCGAGATAACCGGGATGCGACTCGCCGATACGTGAGCCAGGACGGGTCTTTGTGGCTTCGTCACAGCGAACGGACTATGGTCCCTCATCGAGCAGCTCGCACTGTAGCTGCCAGATATCTCGTTCTGGCTGGATGATATCGATCTTGATGGGTCGACCGGTACCTGACGATAGCCCGATCGCAAGGAATGACACGACGGGGTGATCGAACCGGTCGAGCTCACCGAAACCTGACCCTTGCACCTTGAACGTCACGTGAGACAGCTCTTCATCTACGTCGTATGCTATCGAGTCAGCGAGCTCGAACTGCTCGACGACACCATCGCAGAGTTGCTCAGCGAGAATGGTGGGTGAGGTGCCAAGTGGTGTGGTCGTCGACTGCACAAATGCATCGAACAGCGGGCCACCAGTGGCCTTGAGGAGTAATCCCCGATATCGATGTTGTGTGACGATCGGACCGAACTCTGTATCGGGGAGTGACCAGTTGGGTATCTGTGGGATGTAGAGCTGATGGGTGCCATCGACGGATCGATAGATGTACTCATCACGCAGCCCGAGATGATCGGCGATCGATGCCTCATTTCGCGCCATCGCCCGATACACACGTTCGCCAACGCTGGCCGGGATCACATGCTCTGGTGTCAGAAAGTAGACCAGCAACCCGCTGAACGCACCGATCGCCCCGAGTGTGAACAGAACCGCTCGAACGTCGGGAAAGAGGATACCTCCGAACGTCGCGACCACGCCGAGAGCCACCAAGCCGATCGCCACCGAGCGATAACGGGCTTGATGGGCATGGGCAAACTCCAGCCGAAGCTGTCTGTTTTCTTCATTGAGCAGTGCTACCTGGGCTTTGAGGGTTTCGTCGGTCGCAGAGACTGTCTCCTCATCGGGTATCACCTCATTCATCGTTGCGCACCTCACGTAGTTGGCCAGTCGTGAGCAAGGACAGTCGATGGACGAGATAGCCTGCACAGGTGAGGGTGAGCAAGACAAGAGATATCCCCACGACAGGGTGGTGGATTGCCCAACCATACCACCCGAGGCCTGCACTCATACCCCCGATGAGGATGGCTATGCCCACCGAGGAGTACGTTCGTGACGATTCGATGAGTGCTGCCATGATGAGGACGAGAAATCCTACCTCGATGACGAGGAGTCGTTCGATGGAGATCGGACCTGTGACGAAACCGGCGAAGAGCACGTGACCGATTGCGATCGCATACGGCACGCCAAGGGCGAACCAACTCACCGCAACGAGGACACCGATGAGCAATCCCAGCACGGACTCGAGGTAGGTCAGACAGGCGATGATGATGGCGTTACCTCCGAGTTCGATGACGGTCTGCGTTCTAGGCTGATCTAGGAGTGGTTGATTCACTCGAAGATCATGCATTCTGTGTTCGAACCTGGTACTCATGTGTTGATACCCTCGGCGTGCCGCCTTGTCTGTCCAGAATCGAGCACTGTACCGAGCCGATCCCGAGGTCCGACCTCGAACGCGGTGACACCCTCGATGTGAGCGAGCGATCGACGGAGTGTCTCGAACGTGACGTACTCGTCGAAGGCGTCATCCAACGACGAGATTGATGGCTCACGGTAGAGGACCGATGGAGCGAGAAAGACCATCGCCGTGTTACTCCCACGAGACGCATATTGGACAGCCGCTCGTAACTCAGCCCGGTGGTGATCATCGGTGAGGATGACACACATGACGACACCACGTTCACTTGTGGTGACGCTTCTGATCGCATCAAATAACGGCCTCTCAGCAAGACGGCCGTAGTAGGCCGCTGAGTTCTCATAAAAGGGTGTGAGCTGTTTTGCGAAGGTATCAGTCTCACCGAAGAGATGAGACAACCGCTCTCGTGCCTGCTCGCCCGTGATCGGTTGGCGCATGTGAGTATGTGTCAGCTGGTGATTCGCTCGGGTTCCTGCATCATCAAGGAGTATCGAGCGGACCGTCCGATATGTCTCAAGTGTGGTATTCGCCTGGATATGCTCAGATAGACCGGATTCATCGACGGTTGCCAGGCCAATCGGGTCATGTTGGCGGCGTGCCACCTCGAGGACAGTCAACCCGACGGCCCTCAACAGATCGAGTTTTGTGTTGCCGGAATCGCCAGCCTGTAACGTGTGTCGCCTGTCGAACAAGAAGACGGTCTTTCGATCGGTCTCGACATCGAACTCGCGGACGTACACCTCGGCGAGGCGAGCAGTCACCTTCCAGTCGATCCGGCTGGCTGGGTCGGTCGTTTGATACGGCCTGATCGAGGCCGGTTCGATACCTGCGCCAGCCCGATCGGATTTATGCTCGCCAAACGCCAATGACAGCCGCTGACCACCCATACCAATATGCAGGTTATGTGTCGAAGCTGGTTCGACCATGATGTCTGGGGTACTTCCGGCATCGAAACTCGTCTGGAACAACCCGTTTGACACCGTGACTGTTGCCGGTGACAGCTGATATCTCCCAGCTATCGGCCACCGTGTCGAGATGTCTATCTGGGCGATCGTCTCGTTCGTGTCCATATGCAACGTAAGTGGCTGGGATGTCGTGGTCACTGCCGGGAGGCCGCCATCGACGTGTACCTCTGCCTGTTGGCCCGATCGGAGTCGAGTCGTGAGTGAGACGGTTGTCGATTCACCAGGTCGCAGCGTGGACCGCTCGATGGCTTGTGAAACATCGATCTCACGGTAAATCGTCGAGAGGTCGTTACTGAACGCGATGCCTCGGGTGACCAACCAGAGCCCAACCAGACCACCCCCGATGGCGATGATTGGTGAGTCGACCAGCGCACCGTAGCCGACAAGGATGGTGCAAAGAGCGACGAGCACCACTGCACGGTGCGATGGCCACATACCTCCGGTAATTGCCGGGATGGAATTGAAGCTACTGGTTTCACTAGGCGGTGTGGCTCACGTACAGCTACTGGTGGCTATGCCAGGATGAGTACCGCTGATATCACGACCAGCGTGTATATGGCAAGCAGCTCGATGATCATAGTGGTGGATACCCCGTGAAGAGTTTCTACCAATTGTATATAATATTCAGTCAGACATATGCAAGACAACAGGTGGCTCATCACACTGGGGATACCTTCGGATCATGATACGTTGCAATAATTGCAAACTATTCACATTGATGAACAATATACCTACAAATCAGCGGTTAGAACCCGTATCATGGGTGTGCTCCGTGGCCACATTATTATCATTTGCAAAATATTCCGAATGATTAATGGTAACCGGCAGGAGACCTGGCTGTAGCGCAAGCGACCATCCAGAGGGGTACCTCCAACGGTGCACGTGGTGGTGAGCGGCCATTGACGCCCTGACATGAGCTCGACACTCACATCTCGACGGACTCAATTGGAGGATATCGACAGGGTGGTCGACGAGCATGTCGATGACGACCCCATCGACGTGGTACTCGTCGATGATGATCCAGATTTCCTCGATATCACCGAGATGTATCTCACCAGGGAACGCCCCGAGTTTACCACTCACCCATTCACGAGTGTCTCGACGGCTATCGAGTTCCTCGAGGATAACGCCGATGTCGACGCCGTCGTCAGCGATTACCTGCTCCCCGGGACGAACGGCCTCGAGTTCCTCAAGCACGTTCGCGCCAACGATCCGAACTTGCCTTTCCTGTTATTCACGGGCGAGGGGAGCGAACAGTTGGCGAGTCGTGCGATCAAGGAAGGTGTCACGGACTACCTCAGAAAGGAGACCGACCCTTCGCAGTTCTCAGTCCTCGCCAACCGGTTACACAATGCCATCCAACGATACCGTGTACAGACCGCTCTCGCGATGTCTGGGAAACGATACGCCAAGCTCGTAGAGAACTCTTCTGACGTCATCTGTGTTGTCGATGAGACCGGTACCGGCTCGTTCCTCTCACCATCATCCAAGCACGTCCTCGGATATGAACCGAAGGAGCTCCTCGGTGAGGACGCGTTCGAGTACATCCACCCAGATGATCGCGAACATGCCATGTTGACGTTCTATCACCTGCTCGAGCATCCCGAAGAGCAGGCGAAGATCGAGTATCGGTTCAAAGATCCTGCTGGCGAGTGGCCGGTACTCGAGGCCCGGGCAAAGAACCTCTTGGAGGATGATATCGTCAACGGGTTCGTCATCAACACACGCGATGTCACCTCAACGGTCGAACGAGAGGCAGCACTCAGACATCAGCGCAACCAACTCGAGAACCTACGCAAGAGTCTTACCCAGGATCTGAAGACGCCGCTCACCATCGCCTTCAGTACGCTAACCCTGTATCGAGAGACGGGTGATGAGGAACATATCGAAAAGATCAAGCAGTCACTCGCTCGCATCAATCAGATCATCGATCAGATGGCCGAGCTATCCGAATTTGATGAGTCTATCTCAGATACAACCAAGATAAAGCTCGAGGAGCTCGTCAAAGCTGCGTGGGATATGACCGAGACGGGAAATGCACAGTTACAGGTCATCGACTCGAAGGTGTTCGATGCCGATCCAGGGTGGACGCAACAGCTCTTTGAGCACCTGATCCAAAACGCGATCGAGCATGCTGGCCAGGACACCACCATCTCGGTCTCTATCGATAACGATGCTATCATCTTCGAGGATGACGGTCCTGGTATCGATCCGGATGCCTATGATGCGGTGTTCGAGCCAGGTTATAGCACCGGTAATGGTCTGGGCTATGGGCTGGTGATCGTCAAACAGATCGCCCTCGGCCATGGCTGGGATATCGATGTCGGTGAGGGACGTGATGGGGGTGCCCGCTTCGTCATTTCCGGGATAGAATTCGAACCCCACGTGTACACCTGACGACCGCATATCGTTGTATCCGGTCTAGTGAGGATCGGCGTATCCCGGACACCTTGGCCCCATCAGAAGTATGTATCCGTCTTATGCAGCGGTCGAGATATCTTCCGTGTGCTTACTCACAGCAGGCAGCCTGATATCGAACTCTGCGCCACCTTCGCGTGATTCACCGACCTCGACCGAGCCACCGTAGACCCCTGCGAGTCGTGAGACGAGATACAGCCCGATCCCATCACCGTCGCTGTCTATACTTCGCTCACCGAGTTCGAAGCAAGTGTCTCGTACCTCCTCTGGGATGCCCCGACCGTTGTCACTCACAAGGATACTGATGTCACCATTGTCAGCTTGTTCTGCAGTCACACTGATACGGAGGTTCGACTCGTCATTGTGAAAGACGGCATTTTGAAGGAGGTTTGAGAATAGCTGATGGATCAACCCATCAGCGACGGTGATCAGCTCATGCGGTACCCTCGTCTGCACCTCGACCGTTGGGTGATTCGATCGGATCTTGGCCACCTCCTGGAGGATAACATCCGAAATATCGAGCTCTTTGTACTCGCGTTCGTTTCCGAGGGTCTTGACGAGTGTCTCGGTATCGTTCAGGAGTCTTCCGATGGTGTGACTGCGTTCCTGGATCACATGCAACGAGTTCAGGCCGTCTTCCTCGATGTGTTCTTCGAGGATCTCTGCATGCCCATTGATGATAGCGATATCATTGCGGATATCATGCCTGAGCAAGCGCGTCAACAAGACAAGCGTCTCTCGTTGTTTTTCGTTCTCAGCTGCGAGTCGAGCGTTCCGACTCGCCCTTCCTGCGTTGACACCGGCAATCGCACCGAACGCACCTCCGAGACTTCCGAAGGTGATCACATCACTGGCAAAGCCGAGGGTAAGTTCGAGTTGTGCGAGCAGCTCGATCCAACCCCAGATCACGAGGCCGATAAGGAAGAGAAAGCCCGCGAAACACCAGACCATGACCTCGCGACGGGCACTCGTAGGCAACTCACTACGCTCGAGATGGATACCGACTGCCAGGATGACCCCGCCGAAGAGGACGTGAACGGTGAGTTGATACAGTGCATCGTAGATGGCATCGGTCGTCGATACAATCTCCTGCCACCAGAGGATCACTCCCGAGGTGACGAACACAAGACCCAGTAACGCAACCATTTCTGCACCATCAATCCGACCCAACAGCGTACCACGCATCGTACCGACAGGAACCTGATCGAGTATTAATATCTTTGTTGTCGGCTATTACTGTATGATAATTGAGGTATACTAATCGCCGTATGCTGTTGCCAATGGTGAGAATACATCAGTTAGCAGTTGATTCAGTGATCTCTGAGGCGTAGATAGGCGAAGGTCACCGAGAGCAGGGCGAGGATCCCAATCGCCAGCGAGAAGCCAGGGATCGGTGATGCGGCATCATCATCGATGTCGCTCGTTGCCTCGAACTCGCCGACCCCCATGTGGTCTTGCATCGACCACTGCACGGTTGAGTCATCGATCTGTTCACCGTTCGTATCGGTTATCTCACCGGGCATATTGAGGATATAGACGAACTGTATCGAGTCAAAGAACTCATCGAGTTCATCGTCGTCGATGAATTCGTCGTCACCGAAATCGTCACCGAATCCATTCTCGAATCCATCGGTCTCGAGGTACGTCACCTGGTCGTCCTCGACGGAGACTGAGATCGTCTCGATGTCATCAGCATCGGTGTCCTCCGCCAGTACCCAGATGCGGACATCACCATCGTCGAGCTCCTCTGCATCGTAATCGACCACGTTCCATCCATCGTCCTCAAGATCCTGTGCGAAATCTTCGGCGATCGCATCGATACCTTCACCCTCAGCCTCCTCCTCCATCATCGACGCGAGGAACGAGTCGAGAATCATCTCTGCCTCGAGGTCGAGAGCTCCCTCCTCATCGACAGTCACCTCCATGGTAACATCCATACATCCTGCGGTCAGTACGAGCACGGCGATCATGCCGATCAACGCGAGTTTTCGGTTCGTTCGTTTCATGTTTTTGGGATATTAAGCGTTAATTTCCTTTCATCTAGGTTTGCCTATATATGTTACGTTCCTGCTTGTATGCCTAGATAATCGTAGCATGACACCACCACTATTACAGATTCTTTACACGATGCTGTGAAGTTAACCATTATCAAATATTGACAATTAAAACCACATGGCTTATTGGTTGTGTTTACAACGATTGCATATCGTCGAGTATGGTTGCGTCGCGTACTATCGATGTGTCGATGCCAGTACGGTTGATTCGCGAGATCAGCCATCAGCTGAGGGGCGATAGCGATGAGTAAGCGAACTTATCTTGAATCACCAGCAGTCATCGCAGGTGTCTATCTCATTTTCGGACTGTTGTGGATTGCGATCACTGATTACCTGCTTCATGTCACCATCGGTGAAGAAATTGTACTAACACAATTACAAATCCTCAAGGGTGGTGTCTTTGTGGTTCTCTCTACCTCTCTCATCTACACGCTCGTATGGTATGGCTACCGCTCACACGAGGAGACGGCTCGCCGTCTCGATCGCTCGATCCAACAAACTAGTATTTTGCATCGCATCCTTCGCCACAACCTTCGCAATATCTGTAACGTCATCAAGGGCAACGTTGAGATCCTCATGGAGGACGGTACCGAAGCCGGGGAACAACACCTCCACAGCATCGATGAGCAGGCAGACCACCTGATCGATCTCTCGGACAAAACCCGATATCTCAGGAGTGTGGTGATGGATGATTTCGACCGATCAGAGCGATTCGATCTCGTTGCCTTGCTCGAGGCAGAGGCTGCGCATGTGCGTGAATCCTATCCCTGGGCGGAGATCACATTGAATCTCCCTGATGCGATCTGGGTAGATTTCGACCGACGATTAGAACGGGCGATTCGAGAGCTCCTTGTCAATGCTATCGAGCATAACGACCGGCTCGAGCCCTCTGTATCGATCAGTATCAAACCTGCTGAGTTAGGCAATATCGAGATCATCATCGCCGATAACGGCCCGGGGATGCCCGATATTGAACGCAGTGTGCTCCAGGCAGGGTATGAGACGCCTATGTTCCATTCACAAGGTCTCGGATTGTGGATCAGTCGAACGATCGTCTCACACAATGGTGGCCACTTCCTCATTACCGATAACTCTCCTCGGGGGACCGTGATCAGTATCACCTTACCAGTCCTGGGTCGGCGTAGCTGAAACGATATACCGCAAGTCGCAGTTGACCACGTACTGAAGATTGGTGTGTACAATTGCTATGGATGAATCATATTGCCGGTCACGTCCAGTCGATATAACGAAAATAGTTGCCGAATAAGACCATCACGTACCCGATCATGAGCAACCCGATGCCGAAGTAGCCAACAAATACACTCTGTGCAGCGATGATCGACGAGAGAACCAAGACCATCCCGGCGATGAAGAACGCAGCTGATGTCAAGAACCAGAAACTAATGGCCACGGTGAATCACCCACTTGAGGGAACAAATGTGTATTCCACCCGACGAACAGATCGGTTCCATCATGTGTTCATCGATTGATATACATCCTTACTCCTGATAACTGTTCGTGACAGTGGAGCAATCCCAGAATATCGATACCGAGGCGCCTCTATGGTCGATATCGGCGGCTGAGGGCATACGAGAGAATCACGAGTGATAACACACCGATGGCCAGGCCGAAGCCAGGTATGGGATCACCGTCACTTGGTGTCTCTGTCTCACTTGGTGTCTCGATAGAGAGGGTGGATAACTCCTGGTCATCACCGGAGTCAACCAGCAGTGTCACCTCACCGATATCGTCAGATGTCGTCGGCCAGGAGACGGAGACCGTCTTCGTCTCACCTGGATCGAGCGTGATATCGACCAGTTCGACCCAAGCTCCTGCTGACACCCACAGCGATTTCGAGCCAGCTGCGACGCCCTCGTTCATCACCGTGATCTCTATGTTGAGCGTCTCACCCGCCGTCACAGATGCATCTCGATTTACCCCTTGTATCGTAAACGACGGCGTGTTGACGATTCGGACGGTCACCGGTTCATCGACCGTCGATGGTGATGAACCATCGAGCATATGGATTGGCTCACCACGTTGGCCAACCACAGCGTAGTGCACTCGGGCGATCATCTCGTGGTCTCCCTCGATATCGAGAGATCGGTCTAACGCGATCTCGATATCCTGCTCAGCACCCCAGATCGGGTTGCTCTGACCGACGATTTCGAGACCATCACCAGCGTCTCGATACAGGGCGATGATGTACGGTGTAGCCCCAGAATCTGGTGCATCAAACAACGCTGCGGCTGAGACGGTGATCGTCGAGGTCGCATCATCGAACGACTGGTCATAGAGGTCGATCGATATCTCAAAGACGGAGGCACTATCTGTGAG
Source organism: Halobacteriales archaeon (assembly GCA_007118145.1). Classification (GTDB taxonomy): domain Archaea; phylum Halobacteriota; class Halobacteria; order Halobacteriales; family SKSH01; genus SKSH01. Next base: position 24,442 of record SKSD01000010.1, on the reverse strand, counting down.
TAAGCGTTCGACCGTCTCCGGTAGTGGCTCTCCGATCGTCACGTCATCAGTATCGATGGCGACGTGAGCCTCCATGGTACCTGGATAGGCGTGACTGTCTTCGATCGGGACGGACACAAAACCGTCTTCGACCGGTTCATCGAAGGTATACATCCCGGCAACGATCGATACACCGGTCTCGTTCTCGTAGGTGAGGACGATCGACCAGCCTTGGTCTGCAGTGACCTCCTCGATATAGACGGCGGTGTTCCCACCGGTATCGGTGCCGATGAGCTGATCTTCAAATCGTGCAGATACCTCGGCCTCAACTACGGAGATAGTCCGTGTCAGGTCGCTATCGTCTGTCATAACCCTGAGTGTGTGGATACCAGTCTCGTCGATCCGGATCGGGTCGAACGAGATGAGCTGTGATTGCCCCGGTTCGATCGTCACGTCCTCTCGAACGGTGATGGTATCATCGTTGACCTGCAATCGAATGTCTTGGGTGGCCGAGAGGTCGCCCGTGTTCGACACCACCGCCGTGACGACGAACTCGTCGACATCGGCGACCGTCTGTGGAGCATCGATCATCTCCACGTCGAAGCGTGCGAATGACTCAACGGTGATATTGTGCGACCGTAGGTGCTGTTCGGTCTCGATCGCAAGTGCGTACACCCCCGGATCGTCGATCGTCACATCCTCGAAGACGAGCGATTGCTGTTCCCCGGGACCGAGTGTGATGGGGTCGCTCTCACGAAGTGTGGAACTGTCGAGGGATAGTTCGACCGTCTGCGTATCGGTCTCCGATCCGGTGTTGTTGATGACCAACGCAACATCGAACCCCTGCCCAGGTGGGACGCGTTCAGGGATCTCTAGTTGTTCGACCTCGAATATTGGACCGTCGGAGACGGTCACGGTTGACTCTGGGAGTTCGACAGTGTCACCGTTGTCCCACACACCTTCGATCTCGAAGGTATCACCATCATCGACCGATTGGTCGAACTCGAGGGTATAGGTGACGGTGACAGATGTACGATCGGTGAAGGTGAACGATACGTGGTCATCATCGACAGTCACCTCATCTGCACCATCATCATCGTCGATCACGATACCATCAACCGCTGGATCGACCGATTCGGTCAGAACCCCTGAGGTAGGATCTTCGAACGCGACGGTCGTCTCAACCGTGATCTCACCACCAGGAGCGACCACATCATTCGATAGGATGCGGTCGGCCCCGTTCGCCTCAGGGTTCTCAGCGGTGACGATCGATGGTAGGCCCACGAGGGTGACGCTCAGGAAGAAAATCACACAACAAGTGACGAGCACGACGCAGGCCTCACGCATACGGGGCTGAGCGCGTACGTCGGCACTCGATCGGCTTGATGCGATGTGTCGGCGCTCATGAGTCATGTTGGGTTCGACCCCTCGGGGTGTGTTGATCTGGTTCGTATAGGATGTCGTGCTATTTGATTGGATTGTTTCAGCTAGAGGATGATTCGCAGGTGAACAGGTACCCTTGGCTGGCTGATGTGATGCACAATTTTCATCTGTGATTCTCAGGCTGAAACCCTTATCAGTGGCCACTCGGTGTTCCTGAGGCATGTATCGTAGACGGTTCCTCATCGGTGTCGCGTGTCTCCCACCCGTCACCGTCGCAGGCTGTCTTGGCGATGACGATGACGCAGACGACGAGCCCACTCGAGACGACCTCTCAACGTATGACGAGGATGGGATGAGCCGATACGAACAGGCATACGACGCCGCCCAGCAGGCGATTGACGATTTCACCGAGCAGCTCGAACCGATCGTCACCGATGCACCCGGTGATATCTCCGGGTCGGAGGCGTTTGCGACCGAACAATGGGCTCAATCACTCGCGGAGACGTTCTCGGAGTTACACGATGAGTTCATGGCAGCCCTGTATCTGAGTGAGACACCGGCATTCAATCTACCAAGTCTCGAGGCGGCTACGTGGGCTCGCGAGCATGCTGGTGTCTGTGAGGAGTTTTACATCTCAGCCGCGACACTTCGCGGTATCGAGACAGCGACCGAACGATACAGTATAGCGAGTACACTCGACGAACCAACCCATCCGAATACGGTGCTTGCGCTGGTGCTTGAGTACTATTGAGCGTGCTCGCTCTGTTCGAGTTTGGACCGACCTCGGGATTTATCGATTTGTGATGAGAATCATGAGTATGGATGAGGATACCGTCAACCTCGAGATTCGGAGCTTCCTGAAACAGTTCGGTGTGACCTCACAGCGCGAGCTTGAGATGGCCATCCACGACGCGGTCGATGCTGGGGACCTCGATCCCGATGCCTCAGTCGAGGTGTCTGCTACCTTGCGTGCACCCGCACTCGATCTAGTCCATCAAGTAGAGGACGCCATCGAACTCGAGCGGTGAGTGAGACCAATCGGGAACTCGTTGGACATCGCGGTATGTGCATGACATACTACGAGCGGAAACCCACGGCTTCAGCCGTGGGAGGATGTCAATAAGGAGCCATCTTGGTACCTGGGTAAAGTGATTCCGTTGGCAATTGGGCGCCCACACAAGGTCAGATCGTGAATTGCAGGTGTACGAGACTCCCTCGAGGGTGTCTCGGTTCGAACTCGAGGGTACCACCGGTGCGGTGGATGATGCGCTTGACCATCCACAGACCCATCCCACTCCCGTGTTTCAGGGGATCGACTTCGACCTCCTCGTTGATGACACGCCGTTCGTGCTGAGGTATCCCAGGCCCGTCATCAGCGATGGTGATCTGCAGGCTCGAGCGGGTCGTATTGGTGGCTATCTCGACAGATGGTGTCTCTCTATCTGAGTGCACGATGGCATTCTCCATGATTTCCTCGATGACCACCTCAAGTTCGGGAATCGTCAGGAATGTCAATTCGTCTACTTGCGTGATCACAATATCTGCCTGTGGGTACCGCTCGCGAAGTCGCCTCACCGGTGGATTGATCAGCGATTCGATGGCGATCTCCTCACGACCCCGTGCCCGCTTGAGCAATGCGGTGACGGTTCGCTGTTTGTTCGCCATCTCGACGAGTCCGTTCGCGTTTTCGACGATACTCTCGATGAATTCGGTGAGCTCGACCTCGGTCCGTTCCTTTATGAGCTGGGCATTGCCGATGATCTTGTTCACATCGTTTCTGATGTTGTGTCTGAGAACACGGTCGAGGATGGCGATTTGCTCCTCTCGCTCTTGTAACTCGGTGATGTCCTGTACACACCCTCGGATATGATGTGTACCGTCTGTGTCGGTCGTCCGTTCACCGAACATCTCGACCCATCGCTCGCTCCCCTTGGCAGTCCGTATCCGGAGCGTCTCTTGAAATGAGGTCCCTGATGCCAGACACTCATCGAGTAGTCGATCGAGTTTCTTTCGATCATCATCGTGATAGAAACGAAGTGCGATATGAGCATCTGCTGAGAAGCCAGCGTCCACCTCGAATATCTCGCGTGTCCCATTCGTCCACTCGATGATATCGTTCGTGGTATCGAGTTCCCACGAACCAACATCAGCCAGTCGCTCGGTGTTTCGCATCAGATCTCGCATCCGTTCGAGCTCTTGCTTGCGTTGTTCAGCCTGCTCACGTGCATCGATCGCCTCCATGCGCTGCTTCGCTGCTCGCCGATTGGATGCCTTGAGATCCTCGACGAGGCTCCTCGCACCGATCGTCCCGACGGCGAACAAACCGATGACCACGGCCTGTAATGACGTACTCAGTGCATCAAGCAGTTCTGGTGTGACGTTCAGCCATTCCAGCGCTACCAGTGAGAGCCAGAGTGCCCCAAGAAGCGAGGTAAAGACGAAGACGAGCCAGAAGACCCTTTCTGCGTGGGTATCTCGGTAGTTGAGCAACCCGAGGTAGGCAGCGGTCAGAAAGCCACCAGCCCCAATGATATCTGCGGCTGGGATGAGACTGTCAATCGTCATCGCCTTGACCTCCATCGGGACCAAACTCGTCGGTCAACGAGGCGCGATAGGCGTACGCGGCGACCGCAAAGGCGATACCGGCCCCAAGGTTGCCAACGAAGTGCTCGATACGGTTGATCTGATCGTGCCAAAAGAGGTTTTCGATATTGGTGGCGAGCGCACCGATCAGTAAGAATGCATACGCGATGAGCACCCACCTCGTCGCCCACCGATAGTAGAGGATGATCGGGAGAAGTCCACCGACGGCGACGATGAGGACGACCACTTCCTGCGGTTGCAGGAGGCTGAGGTCGACCTGGAGTACCCCGTTCATGACACTCTCATTTGTTATCAGGATATATTAACATTGTTCAACACTAATCATTACCACTGATATCGTGTTGCGATTTGTGACCACCTTGCTTCTCACTCATTCGACGACATTTCACCGACAGCGGTATCGTTGAAGGTCTGCCGGCGGATGCGGCCCCAGCTCGTGTCCCTTCTGAGGAACTCGACGAGACCGTGGACGGCCCAGACCGCACGGAGCTGGCGGTAGCCGATGTTCTCGACGATCGATGCTCCGAGGAGGACGGCTATCTCTCCAGGGTCGTCGTACCGACGGTAGCCCCATACCTCACTGAAGACACCGAAGGTGGACAGGAAGATCCCGATCCCGATGATCACCAACAAGAACAACACGAAGAACTCGACGTGCAAGATACCGAGGATAATCGCCGTGATCACGACGAGATAGCCATACGCCTCAAGCAGCGGTCCGAACACCTCAGCGATGATATGGATCGGGATGGCGAACATTCCGATGGTGCCGTATCGTGGGTTGGCGATCATGTCGCGGTTGGTGGAGATGACCTCAAGGAGCCCTCGATACCATCGACGTCGCTGTCTGCCCAGGTCGCCCAGGCGTTCTGGTGCCTGGGTCCAGACGATCGGTTCGGAGACGAACTCTACGCGATACGGAAGGTCGTGCTCGTGAAAGTGACGGTGTAATCTGACCACGAGGTCAAGGTCTTCAGTCACCGTCTCGGGATTGTACCCACCGATCTCACGTATCACATCGGTCCTGAACATGCCGAACGTCCCCGAGATGACCAGCAGGTTTCGCAGACGACTCAGGCCGAGACGGCCGGAGTAGAACGATCTGAGATACTCCGCCTCTTGCATCTGCACGAGCAGCGAGTCAGACATGTTCGCATCGACCAGATGCCCATCCTCGATCACGCAGCCATTGGCAAGTCGGACCGTCCCACCCGATGCGACCACCTCCTTTGGATTAGCGATAAACGGGGCGACCACCCGTCTGAGGCCAGATCGGTCGATGATAGAGTCAGCATCGATCGAACAGAACAGCGGTTGTTCGGTGAAGTTGATCCCTGCGTTCAGTGCATCACTCTTACCACCGTTTTCCTTGTCGATCACGTACAACCGCTCTGCCGTCGTCGATCGGTATATCCCGTGCACCTCGGTATCGGAGAGCTGCCACGGTGGTGTATCATTGACAAGCTCGAGGCCAAACGTCTCCGTGAGCCGCTCGAGTGTGTCATCCGTCGAGCCATCGTTCACGGCGATGACCGTCACCTCGGGGTACTCGATCTCGACGAGTGAGCGGACGCAATCGACGATCGTGTTCGCCTCGTTGTATGCAGGGACGATCATCGCCACACCGGGGAGGAAGTTGCTATCGAAGGAGGAGTACGCTGGGTCGACCTCCTGATCTCGCATCTGGTCACGAAGTTCGACAAGCCCGATGATATGGATGAACAGGTAGAACGCGTTGATGACCGCATACAGAATCAGCACGATGATGGCTGATGTGACGATCACCCACATGAGCAGCTCTCGAATCATAGCAGTGGGTCCCTCCGCTCACTGGCAACGCCTTCGAGCCTTGCCCATGTGAGGAGGTTCTCATCGACAAGGCCGGCGAGGGCGAAGCGATCACCGCGTCGGCCATGTTGCAAGAGCGACCGTACGAGTACAATCTTTGCCCGACGATCCGTCTCCTCATCGAGTGCTGTCCGGAGATGGTGTCTGGCGATCTCGTCACGCCACCTGGCAAGCATTCGATACGTGGCGATACGTACCTCTGGGCTATCATCGAGTAACGCATCGATATCGATCGACTCCTTGAGGTCTTCGTGCCAGGCGAAGGTGCCTAGTACGAGGCAGGTACGGGCTCGAATACGTTCATCAGCATGTCCGTAAAGCTCGGTCAGTGGCTCGATCGGTGGTTCCTCATCGGACGACGGACGGGCGGCGAGTACGAGTAACACCTGTGAGAGGAGTTCGGTGGACTCGATCTCGTGGAGATGTTCGACAGTCGGCGTCGGGTCATCGGCGATGAGCTGATAGAGTGTCTCCATGCCATGACCCGTCAGATACTCGCCTTCAAGGAGTAACGAGAGAGCGAGTTGGTGTCCATCGGGATGTCGACGCAGTACCGGTGCTGCTGCCTCGCGCTCGATCCTCGCAGTGGATATCCGAGGGAGCAACCAGCCCGGGTCGATCGACATGTCCATGATATCGAGCCAGCGAAGCGCACGGCACCGGTCGAAGGTATCACCGGTCTCGATCGATAGCCGAGCACGTTCGTACAGATCGAGAGTCTCTGCCAACTCGAGCAATCGCTCGTGATCTCGACCAACCAACATATCAAGATAGGTCTCCAGGTGATCGAGGAGTACCTCCTCCCTCGGTTCGTCGAGGGTGTCGACCCACTCTTCCCACCCTGGCCGGTCACGGCTGAGTCGTTCGAGTAGGCCATCACGGACCTCGGCGACCACTGCAGCTTGCTCAGTATCACGACGATGCCCTACCACCGAGAGTCCCATCGTGAGTGTGAACGTGCTCACGAGAAGGGCGAAGACGATGATGGCGATCGTCACCACGATATCGATGCCGAGAAGGTCGCCACTCACCAGGCCGACAAGCGAGGCTTCCGACTTGGGGATGGCCGAGCACATCAGCGATCATCTCCATGTCGCGTTACCGCGTGCGTCTGCACGATACGGTGAGTTTGCAGTCTGCTATTAAAGGGTGATGGTCTTGAGAATAAACATTGATAACACCACACATGACGCTCGCGTCGGGCGATTAAGCGAGTCGTGCTGGATGCTCAGTCGGTGACAGATGACCTCCTATTAATGTATCAAGGCTATCTGCACGTTCATCAGGAGGGAACGAATGTCAATCACCGGTGAGCCGACCGAGTGAACGGAACCAGAACCATAACAGCCCGAACAGACCAACACCGATCGCCACGTTCGTCGGATAGGCCACATCTTCTGTGATTAACCACACCATCCCGATCAGCGTGAGCAGTGGGACCCCTCCCAGCACGATGATCTGGATGATGCGCTTCCGAGTAGCCTGGCCATCGCCGGCCATCACCCTGTAGACGCGAGATCTGCCTCACTCACAAGCAGTACTGGCACGGTCGCTCGCATGACGACTCGGTCGGCGGTACTCCCCCAGAGACGTTCACTGACACCTCGGCGATCGGTCTTCCCCATCACGATCACGTCGGCATCGACCCGCTTTGCCTGTTCGACGATGAGTTGCTGCGGTACACCGCTGGTCACCTTTGTCTTGCACTCGATCCCTCGTTCATCGGCGAGTCTGGTCACCGCCTCGACCACGCTCTCACCACGAGCGATCATCTCCTCGCGTTTGACCCCCTGACCGAGTATCCACGGTGCGCCTGCACGCCCGTATGCTGGTAGAAACTCGACAATATAACTCACGAACACCGATGCATCTGTCGCCTTGGCGAGATCGAACGCCATCTCAGTCGCTGCCCGAGCATTCGGGCTACCATCGGTTGGGAGCAGTATCGTCTTGAACATACGGACTGATTCACCAGTCTCAACACGTGAAGGGTTATCAAAGGTTTCCCTGCCAGGGAGAACACTGGATTTCGGTTATCACTGGTGAGAGAAACTGTGTCGAATGGATCGTCATTTGGCGACTACAACTCCGACAGACAGGTTTAGTATTCATCTTTTCTGATAATCACTCCGGAAATCGTAAGAAGGGGGATGGCTTCACCGCTCATAATGGGGAGATCCATTCGGGTGTTACATGTCGATGATGACCCCGAATTCGCTGCGATATCGGCTGAGTACCTGCAATCGGTATCTGCGGATATTGCCGTCGACTCAACACACTCGATGCAGGCCGCTCTTGAGCACCTCGATGACGGGGTCGATTGTATCGTCTCCGACTTCGAGATGCCTGGTGGGTCGGGCATCAAGTTACTCGAACAGATTCGCGAGCGATATGCAGATCTCCCGTTCATCCTCTTCACCGGCAAGGGCAGCGAGGAGATCGCCAGCCGCGCGATATCGGCTGGCGTGACCGATTACCTGCAAAAGCGGTCTGGGAGCGAGCAGTTCGAAATCCTCGCCAACCGCATCACCAACGCCGTCGATCGACACCGTGCCCGGTTGAACTACCAGGAGATGTTTGACAAGATACCCGATGGTATCATCCTACACAAGGTACCTGAGGGGACCATCCTCGATGCCAATCAGCAATGTTGCTCACTCTTTGGCTATTCACGTGATGATATGCTCGAGTGTGGCTTTGATGAGCTCCATGCTGAGGTGGCTCCCTTCACCACCGAACGGGCACAGATGCTGATCAGACAGGCGGCCGATGACGAACCGTTGACATTCGAATGGCTGATCAGGAAGAGCGATGGGTCGTTCGTCCCGGTCGAGGTACACCTCACCAAGACCACGATCGATGGGGATGAGCGTGTGATGGCTGCCATCCGAGATATCACCGAACGCAAGCTCAACGAGCATGAACATGAGCAGGCATCAAAGCGGATGGAGATGGCCCTCGATGTCACGACAGCGGCCATCTGGGAGTATGATATTGAAGCTGACACGGTGACCTACCATCCCGAGTTCCACCCGGTATTCCAGACACGAATCGAGGAGTCGTCCGACTACTTCGAACGGATACATCCTGAAGATCGTGACCGGGTAGCACGGGCATTCGAACGGGCGATTGATGCCAGTGAACCGTTCGAGGTCGAGTTCCGAACCGAGGTGGGTGGTTCGACCAGGTGGGTCGAGGATTACGGCGAACCGCTTGAGCGCTCGGATGGGCGGCAGCTGATGATCGGTGTGGCTCGGGATATCCCCGAGCAAAAAGCACGTGAGCAGGTGATCGAGGACGAGCGAGACCGTCTCTCTGGTCTGATCGGTACGATCCCTGAGCCGGTCGCTCAACTGGAGATGCGTGATGGTGAGCCGATCATCCAGGCAGTGAATCATGCCTACGAGACGACCTTCGGGGTAGATGAGCGGGATGCGATCGGTCACTCGAATAACGAGTTCGTCGTCCCGGAGGGATTACTCGAGGAGGCTCGACTGATCGACCAACGCATCCTTGAGGGTGAGAGTGTTGTCAGGGAGGTGCGCCGACAGACTGTCGATGGTATCCGTGACTTCCTGCTCAGGTCGGTGCCGGTCGGGACCAACAACGATGGGCACCTCGATTGCTTTGTCATCTACATCGATATCTCCGAGCAAAAGCGTCGTGAGGAAGACCTTACCGAGCTCAAGCAACGCTATCAGGCATATATCGAACACGCCAGTGATGTCATCGCCGTCATCGACGAAAACCGAACGATCTCATACATCAGCCCGGCGGTTGAGCGAATGACTGGATGGGACCCAGATGAGTTGACCGACAGACACCTGGATTCGGTCGTTCACCCCGACGATCGAGAGGTCATACACTACCTGTTCGAACATGGGGAGGCGGGACATACCCGAGGTGAGTTCCGTGTCTCAACCGCGGATGATGACTGGCTCTGGATCGAGGCGAGCGTCTCTGAGCAGGATGATGCCTCATACGTCATCAATGGACGAGATATCTCAGATCGAAAACGACGGGAGGAACAGCGAGACCAAAATGAACACTATCGACAGCAACTCTATCAGATCACGTCTGATCCCAGTATCGATCCACACGAGACGATCGGTAGACTCCTCGAACTCGGCTGTACGAGTTTGAATCTCTCGTGTGGGTACGTCACCCGTATCGACCCATCACAGTCGACGTATGAGGTGCTCAGGGTGGCCGGTCACGGTGTTGAGGAGGGACTACAGACTGACCTCGCCGATACCTACTGCCAATATACACTCGATGATGATACCATCGTGGCGATCGCCTCTGCTGAAGAAGAGGGGCTTGAAGACCACCCGGCTTACACCAAACACGGCTTTGGATGTTATATCGGTGGTCGACTCATCGTCGATGATGACCAGTTCGGGACCGTGTGTTTCGTCGATGAGGCAGCGAGACCAGAGGGGTTCTCACCTGAGCACAAGGTCTTCGTCGAACTTGTGTGTCGGTGGATATCGCATATCTATGACCGTATCCATCGCGAGCAGGTCATCACCGAGTTGCACCATGTCGCGACGGAACTCGCACACTGCGAGACAGAAAATGACGTGTTCGAACTCACCATCGAGGTAGCTTCTTCGTTGTTGGACTTCGACCGCTCTGGTATCGCCATCGAGGAGCAAGGCAAACTCCTCGTCACCGCCATGTCCGAGCAGCTCGATTTCGACGCACCGCCGACCATGGAGGTGGACGAGGGGGTCGCTGGGCTAACCTACCAGCATGGGGAGTCGTATCTCGTCAGTGATATCACCGAGTTCGAGATGGCGGTACCGCAGATGGAGATCGGCTCTGCGATCAGCATACCGATCGGCGATATCGGTGTCTTTCAGGTGATATCTGAACAGCCTGAGGCGTTCGACGAACGAGATTTGGCTCTGAGTGAGTTGCTCATCCGTCATACCGAGAACGCGATATCACGTCTGCAGCGAGAACGTGAGCTTCGCCGTCAGAACGAACGGCTGGAGCAGTTCTCGAACGTACTCTCACATGACCTCAGGAACCCACTCAACGTCGCCGCAGGCCATCTCGAACTGTTGCGTGGCGACCGTGATGATGATGCCGTCGAGATGATCGCCAATGCATTGAATCGGATGGATGATATCATCGATGGGACGCTCTCACTGGCACGGAGGGGTGAGATGCTCACGAGGATGGAACCTGTCTCACTCAGCCAGGTCGCACATCAATCATGGGCGACTGTCTCAAGTGGTGAGGCGACGTTGGAGGTGATCGATGACGTGACGATCGAGGCTGACCCCGACCCCTTGCGACATATCCTTGAGAACCTGTTCCACAACGCCGTCGATCATGGTGGTCGGTCCGTGACAGTCCGGATCGGTCAGCTCGATGATGGCTATTTTGTGGAGGATGACGGTGTCGGTCTGAACGGTATCGATACCGAACGGCTGTTCGACCTCGGCTACAGTACACGCCCGGAGGGTACGGGCTTTGGGCTGTCGATCGTCAGAGAGATCGTCAATGCACACGACTGGAGTATCGAGGTATCAGAGGCTGAGGGTGGAGGGACGCGGTTCGCGATCACCGGTGTCAGGATACTCGACTGAGCCAGGCGTGATTTTCATCACACCATAACTACGTCGCAATCGAACCGGTTTTATGGTAATTGGAGTTGAAGTTTCACATAATGTCACTGCCCCGAAGTTGGTCACCTGCGGATGTGATTGACCTCCCAGATCCGCACACAGCGTCCAATGTGACGTATAATCCGTCGATTTCGCGACTGCGCGAGTTGGCACGCGCAGAGGAACGGACCACCGAGTATGGGTCGGCAGGATACTACAGTGAGTTCACCTCGCGAAGCGCCGATCAAACCGCCAATACCATCGATCACGAGTTCACTGAGGAAGATATCGACCTGGTCGCACAGGCGATCGAGCTCGCTCACGATGCAGATATGCTCTGTCTGGACCGGAAACTGGGGAGCCACCCAGACCACACCTATGTGTGCCGATACTACGTCCCGACCGGGTACGCTCGTATCGCACATGCATGGGCGAAGTTGCTCGAACCTACTGAGGAGGGTGCCCCTCCAGATTTCCGGACATTACAGGTACCCGATCACGATATCACTGCCATCAGGGTCTTTCCTGATGAGCGGTTCACCGCTGTCATCGGCAGCGATTATACCGGTGAGGCGAAGAAATCCTTCCTCAGACAGTTTATGTATGAGGTAAAACGCGACGGTGGCATCGGCCTACATGCCGGGTCGAAGCAGGTAACAGTCGGTGGTGACGAGGTGGGCCAGCTGTTCATGGGGTTGTCTGCGACAGGGAAGACAACACTGACCACCCATGGCTACGGGCTGCAAGATGGCAGCGTCCGTGTCATGCAAGACGATGTCTGTGGGCTGTTACCTGATGGTAGTGCGGTTGGATCAGAGGGATATGGGATGTACGTCAAGACGGCCGGTCTCGATCCCGATGAGCAGGCTGAACTGTACAACGGAGTGACCCACGAGTCGGCCGTCTTTGAGAATGTGTATATCGACGAGGATGGCAGGGTCGACTTCGACGATGATACCTATACCGCCAATGGTCGGGCGGTCGTCCTGCGTGAACATGTCTCGATCGCTCCGGGTACGATCGATCTCGACGGCGTCGACCAGCTCTTTTTCATCACGCGCAACCCCATCTGCCCACCGGTTGCCAGGTTGACACCCGATCAGGCAGCCGTTGCGTTCATGCTCGGTGAATCGGTCGAGACGAGTGCAGGCGACCCAGACCGCGCTGGCGAGTCGATTCGGGTCGTCGGCACGAACCCGTTCACCATCGGTTCACGTGCTGAGGAGGGGAATCTGCTGCGTGGCCTCGTCGACCATCTCGACATCGACAGTTACCTGTTGAACACAGGCCACCTCGGCCAGCAGGCACGAGATATCAGCGTCGAGGATTCAGCCAATATCCTCAAGGCGATCGCCCAGGATCAGGTCGAATGGCGGTATGATGAGACCCTCAGTCTCGAGGTACCTCGCGCCGTCCCTGGTGTGGACAGCACTCTGTTCGATGTCGCCGCACATGTCGATGACCTGGAGGACAAGGTGAGGTATCAGCGTGATGATCGACGGGCATATCTTCGTCAGTTCGACGGTCTTGCGCCAGCAATTCTCGACGCTGTCTACTAGCTACCTAGACCGACCGATTCGTCTCGCTCACCTCACGGGGTTATGACAGTCTATTAATTATTTTCACACCTGTTTGGTGCGTGGGTGTTTTGTAAATATCTGTGAATCAGGGACTTTCGAAACACATCACTCGTGAAGAACCTGAAGAACGTCGGCCTTCAGGTCATTGGAGCACCGAACGCATCGTTCAGTCATCTGAAGCTGTTCAAGACGAACACTCACTGCGTACACATCACGACAACGGCCACCGATGATCGAGGGAGTTACGGGAGTCGATGGTATGATTGTGAGGCGTGGTCATGTGGTGGAAATGGTTTCCGAGTCGATACTGATGCCAGCCCATTCGGGACGACGTTCATCCGCTGTAACTCTATCTGGAACGGGTGGAATGGCAATCACGCCGGTGTCAGATTGCGTGTCTTGTCAAGTGTCTGGTAAGTCTGGGTGAGTCTGATCTCTGGAGAGACCCTCTGAAACGCTCGCTGCGATGACCGTCTCTCGCTGAACGCGCTTTCTACATGGAGCGTCGCACGATGAGTTCGCGGATACCGCCGATGAGGAGTCGGTCGAGCCCGTGTGAACACGCACCGAAGGCGAGGAAGAATCCCACGAATGTCAATGTTTTCCGAGCGGTCACAGTGTCCGCAAGGCCAGATGCCTCACCGCTCAGTATGAGTACGAACTCACTGAATACCTCGATGAATGAAGGCCATAACGCGAGGGAGATGATCCCACCAAGGACGGCCAGTGTCGTATACAACACGTAGCCGAGCGGAGGGAGCCGGTGTTCCTCGATGAAGACCTGCAACTCATAGCGATTGGTGAACTCGTAGGGGTTCTTTCGCAGTTGATCGTGCGTGATACCGAACACGGTCAGGCCAAAGATGAACCAGAGGAACACCGCAAGGATCGTACCGACCTGACTCGGTGAGACCGAGGTGAAGAGATCGGTGACGGTGGTCACGATGGCCGGCTTGATCGCGTCGATGACGAGGAAGAACACGACATATCCGATGATACCTGCGATTGGGCCGTAGCCGGGGAACCACAGTCGGACCCCATCTGATGGAGCGGCTTGTGTTCGATTGGCGGATCTTGCCATGGGCTACCTCGTCAACACGTTCGCCAGGGAGTGTGGAATATCACCGCAACAATTCTCAGGGATAGAGAACACCGGCATCGAATCGGCGATACAGCCAATACATCGCTCAACCTGCTGAGTGTATGATAGTGACACAGACAGTCATTACACTCGGTGAGGTGGTCGCCACCACCTGGCTGTTCCTCCTGGCGATCTTCGCCACACTCGTCTTCTTCGCTCTCTCGGCCGTGTTGCTCGCGTTTCGTTACTCATTCCGCGCTGGCGTCATCGGGATCGTCCTCGGTGTGGTCGTGTTTATCACGCTGTCGACCTTGATCGATGCCGGTACCGGGTTCATCACCGGCCTATTAGGATTCATCGCCGGGGTGTTGCTCGTCAGATGGCGATGGGGCTTCATCGACCCGGTTCGATTCTTGCATCACCGACTCGTGACCATCGGCCACCTCATGATAGCAGTCATCGGTGTCATCGGATCATTCGCCATGTGGTCGATCCTCATCGGTGCACTCGGAACCTACACCTTCTTCCTCCTGATCGCTCATCCGGTTGGGATGGCCACCCTCTTGTTCATCTCGCTCGGGCCTGCTGCGATCGCGTTCCTCATCCTCACCGCGATGCACGGAGAGATGGCGCAGCCTTCGGCATAATCAGTGCGATCGTGACGACACGTCGGGGAGGTACGGCTCTGGCGTGACGAGTCTGGCGTTCGGTGCCTCCTCGATGAGATGTGCAAGGACCCTCACGTGTCCGGATCCGACAATCACCAGGATGCGGTGGTCGTCCTCCTTCGATTCTGTGAGCGTCGTATACAGCATGCGGAGGTTGCGCTCGTACCATCTCGTGAGCATACCCACGGCCGGGTCGATGTCGTCGGATTCGAAGCAGCTGGCGAACATGAGGTCATGATTGATCCGAAGCTGATCGGTCGTGTTGCACCATGCGATGAAGGTGCCGATGGAGTGTTCCTCGAGATTCGTCTGTTGTGTCTCTTGTATCTCGGTCGGATCAGGTAGATGATACGGCACATCGTCTGGAGCTGGTAACCTGGTCAGCATCGTTGCGATGGCACCATCATCAGTCCATGCTGGTGTATGTGCCTCGTGATCGATGGCGAGTACGTGTGTATGTCCACAACGGATCGCCAGGCGGAATCCGAGTTGGATGATCTCGTTCTCGATGAACCCGTCAGCGAATGGGTCGGGGAGTGGCGTCGAACCATCCAGTTTGAGTGAACCCGCGTTGAATCGATCGTAGAGGTCGTTAAGCGGTATCTGTTTGTCGTGTGGATATTCGACTGCGATGCGGTCAGGCTCCCAGTCGGCTAGTCGGTCTGTGCAGGTTTCGAGCTGAGTCTGTCGGGTTGGATCGAGTGGTGAGTCGGCGTCGACATTGATAAGGTCATGACCTGGGTTGGCCATGTGATACGTCCCAAGTAGCATCACCTCGACCTGTCCGGTGGTGTGCCTGTCGTCGCTCATACCCTCAGTGTCACCCTCTGGCTGAAAACCGGTCCGGTCGGTATGCACGACTTGAGAATGCCGATAAGTAAGAAAGATTACCTGAAAATCGCGTAAAATCGGGGAAAATCGGGCGATATCATCGCCCATTTATATACTCTACCTTGGTGATGGTGCAATTGGCATGAGTGACCGTGAAGAATCACCGGTTGATACAATCGATCCGAACGAGTTGAATGAGAATAGATTCACGTGGATCACCTCCACGTTGAAGCCCGGAGAGAACCAGTCCGGTGACTGAAGATGCACCAGATTGACGAACCACCCATCCCCAACCACATCGTACTTGGCATGGGGATCATCGTCCTCCTCGCACTGGCGTGGGGGATCTCCGTTACGGTCTGAGTCGTCCGGCCAGGATTCCGCTTGGTATTGTTACACACGTACCAACAGTCGAGAGTGTGCATCTCCTGTTTCGCGAGGCAGCAACCCATGAACGTAGATGAGTTGGTGGCCTGCCTAGCCAGCGTTGACACGGTTCGCCTGTGGTGCGCACCTCGCGATTCGTGATTGAGCGTCTGCTACCGGTCGGCGTATCCAGGGGTGACCGTCCCGCCTGCTTTGATTAAGCAGTGTCGAATCACGATGAATCCGGTGTAACTCGCGGAAAAGCGAGGTGAGTATCCTGAGTATCTAAAGGGGGGCGACCATTACTACCTCAATATGAGACGACGAGACGTGCTTCGATCCCTCGGTGCCACTGGGTCACTCGGGGTCATCGCCCTTGCAGGCTGTATCGAGGATGAGGCTCAACCTGAGGACGACCCCTTCGCCAGTGGCGATGGAGGTGTCGACGACAACGACTCGGACAATGAAGGGACACCTGAGGGTGATCCAACGTTACTCGATACGGAACTCAACGAGTACGATTGCGTCGATGTCGAGGTGAGCTTCGGTGACGATACCGTCGAGGTGGTCGGGTGTGTGACGGGTAACAACGGTTGTCACCGACCGAAGCTCGAGGAGGCAAGCCTCGATGGTGACGCCTTCACGGTGACGGTCAAGAGTGAGGATCCCTCAGAGCCAGATGAGATGTGCACGGACGTGATCACCGATAACGGCTATCAGGTGATTGCCACCTTCGAGGGTGGACTGCCCGCGACGGTCGAGGTGATCCATAAGGACATGTACGACGACGGCACGGTCGCCACGGCTGAGCGGTGAGGTTCGCCTCTCGGTACTCACAATCTTGTTCCATTGGTGCCAGGCGGTCTATCGTTGCACAGCTTGGTGACCATTTCGTATATCTCGAAATATGTGAGGCACCTCGCACACAAATTCGCAGGTAACGGACACGTTTTTGGTACTGTTTGGCAATCTTACGAGCGTGCACCGCTCGGTCGTCATCATCGCCATCGTGCTCATCACCCTCGGTGTAGCCGCGGCGACGGTCACCATCGCAGGTGCTGACACCGGTGAACGAACGACTGAGCAGGCCGTCTTCGAGGTATCGAACGATGAGAACGAGACACCACCACATCGCCATCCCGATGAGTACCTCGAGGATGGCGACCTCCACGGGTTACAGGGATGGTTGGGCGGCTTCCTTGCGGCCGAGCTCGAGGGGAGTGTGTTCGCCATCTCTGAGGAGGAGTACGAACTCGCACGGTCACTGCTCGGAGAGGAGTACCTCCAGCGCTTCAGTCAGTACGTCGAGGTAAATCGCGATACTGACCGTGACGGACCGGATGATGCGTTCGAGGACGCACGCGACGAACAGGAGCGACTGGCCGATCTATCCGAGGCATTTGACGATGCCGAACAGCGCTATGAGGACGCCCTCGCAGCTGATGATGCGACTGCGGCCAACGAGGCAGCCCGTGAGATGGTCGAACTCGCCGATGCCATCGAGGCAACCGGTCTGACACTGATCGACCTGTATGCGCTGATCGACGAGGCCGGGTATGCCGATTTAAGCGAGGGTATCGAGACGATCGAGGCGCTCATCCTCCAGGTGATCGAGCGGTCGTCGACGATCGCCGAGGTTCAACTGACCGAGACTGTACTCACGATCGAGACAGACGATACCGTGATCAGCTTCACCGACCCTCTGGAGGCGACCGGTCACCTCCAGACGGCCGACGGTGAACCGGTTGCCTCTCAGACGATTCAACTCGAGCTCGCCTCGGGAACCATCACCACAGCCACAGATGCGGCAGGTAACTTCTCGTTCACCTACCGACCGGTGGTCGACCCGATCGGACAGACCGACATGGTGGCCACCTATCGACCCGCACCTGAGACGGACCACCTCCCGAGTGACGATAGCGTACGTGTCGAGATCGGGCAGGTCGAGCCGACGTTGGCCAATATCGATATCGAGCCGACGACGGCCTACTTCGGGGAGTCAGTAACGGTTACCGGAGAGTTGCTCGTCGACGATATCCCCGTCGGGGATGTCCCCCTCGAGGTAGCTGCCTCACCACTCGAGATGGAGCTGGTGTCTGCGGCTGATGGGTCGTTCAGTGGAACACAGTCTATCGGTGTGGAGGTCCCGACCGGGCTACACGAAATTGAGGTGATCTTGCCGTTTTCAGGGCAGGCGCTTGCGGGGGTAACCGAGACCGCTCACCTCGAGGTGGGCATGACGCATACCGAGTTGAGCATCGATGCAGAGGCGGACGATGATGGCGTCACGGTCTCAGGGCGTCTCACCACTGACGATGGAGCGGGGATCGCAGCACAGGAGATAGATATCTTCGTCGCTGGACACCGTGCGGGTTCGACGACGACCGATGGTGACGGTTACTACCAGGAGACGGTGGCCGTCCCCGACCAGGTCAGCGCAGGTGAGGAGACCATCGCTGCATATTTCGATGGTGAGGGGACCAACCTCGCCACGGCTCTCGCCGAGACACGGTTGTACATCCCGGCCACGCTGACCGGTGAGGATGAGGGCGTGCTCGCCACCATCGGGTCGATACCGTTGACAATCTCGGAGTGGATCGATTCTCTCGCAGAGACGTTCGGCACCGAGTCTGCGGTCATCTGGGTCGCCCTCGGGCTGATAGTCTTGGTCGTGCTCGCCATCGGCTGGCTGGCGCTGCAGTGGTATCGAGATGGGGACGTGGCTGTTGGACTGCCTGCGGTACCTCAGCTTGGCTGGCGGGCTTACCTCGCCTCGATGGTTGCCCCTGGGGGTCGGCATGATGTTTCGGAGCCTGCACCAGCCACCCCTGACGATGGCTCCCTCGAGGCGGTCGAGGAGGTCATCGACGCGCACAGTATTGACCGAGATCCACGCTCATTGCGTGCGTATGCCGAGGAGTTGATCGAGGACGGGATGACCGATGAGGGTGTGATGCTCGGGTATGCAGTCGCCCGAGATGCCTTGACCGCAGAGGCATCGACGCGATCGCTCACACATACTGAATTCCTCGCCTTCTATGAGGGACAGGGCGACAACGGGGTATCCAGTCAACTCACCGAGGTGACTGATGCCTTCGAGACAGCTGCCTTTGCACCGTCGAATCTCAGTGAGACACAGGCCCGGATGGCGCTCGAACGTGTCGATGAGCTCACCATATCGGGCTCTGGTGACTGATATTCTACGAGCGAAAGCCCACGACTTCTGCCCTGGGTGGATGTGAAGGTCACACCGTATGAGTGTTGCTAAACTGATAGGATATGGTATATGATTCACGTTCCACGTTCGCCGGTAACGATTGAGGTGATACAGCGATAACATATCGCTTACCATATCGATATAGCCAACAACCGCATACAAGCCATCTACTGCGGGAATAGCTGAGATAAGCAAAACGGCAGGTATCGCCAAGTGGAGAGTTCATCTGGCTATGCAATCCGGTGTGCGCACCACGGGCATCGGGCAACGTATATATTGGTTATTTGATACGTAAGTATATCACTCTCGTGGTCGCAGTGGGTGTATGACACAGGAGCGAATATTCGACTCCCTCGACCCCACCCCAGAGGAGTTTCGCGAGGCGGGCTATCGAGCGGTCGATATGATGGCCGAGCATTTCGCGCAGATCGATGAGGTACCGGTCCTCCCTGATGCAACGCCCGCCGCTGTTGAGAAAGTCTTCGAGGAACCACTCCCCGAGACCGGCAGTGACCTCATGCAGGTGATCGACGAATGGGACGAACGTGTCTACCCCTATGCAGCCCACGAGGGCTCACCACGGTGGTATGGCTATGTCATGGGCTCTGGGACGCCTGTCGGCGCACTGGCAAGTGCACTCGCCGCATCGGTCAACATGAACGCCGGTGGTTGGGTCGGTGGCCCCTCAGCCACCGAGATCGAGCGCCAATGCATCACCTGGCTGGCGGAGATGATCGGTTATCCCACTGACTGCGGTGGTGTCCTCACCAGTGGTGGTACCATGGCGAATCACTCGGCACTCTTCGCCGCCTTACAGGCGACTAATGACTTCGAGACACAGGCTGCGGGGCTGGTCGGTTTGGGCGATACCGAGGGGTTCACGCTGTATGAGTCTGCACACGAGGGTCACTCATCGGTCGAGCGTGTCGCCGAGATGATCGGTATCGGGTCGTCGGCCATCCGCTCGGTCCCCGATGATGAGCACTATCGTATGGATCCTGACGCACTCGTCTCGATGATCGAATCGGATATCGAGGCTGGGTATACACCGTTCGCGGTGGTCGCTCAGGTTGGCTCGATCAACGTGTCTGCGATCGACCCGCTCGAGGAGATTGCCGATATCTGCGAGGACTTCGACCTCTGGATGCATGCCGACGGTGCCTGTGGCGCTGTCGGGGCGATCTTACCCGACAAGGCACACCTGTATGAGGGGATAGACCGGGCGGATTCGGTCACGCTCGACCCACACAAGTGGCTCTCGACACCGTATGGGTGTGGGTGTGTGCTGTTCAAAGAGCCAGCAGTGCAGGCACGAGCCTTCTCGATGCATGCCTCGTATCTCGACGTCTCAGAGCGCGAGGAGTATCAGGGGACGAACTTCGGCTTCCTCGGACCTGAGATGTCACGGCCGTTTCGTGGGTTGAAGCTCTGGATGAGCATCAAAGACCGCGGTCTTGAGGGCTATCGCAAGCTCCTATCACAGGGGTGTCTGTGTGCAGAACACCTGCACGACCGCGTCGTTGAGGCGGATGATTTCGAGGTCCTACAAGACCCGAACCTGTTCATCTACTCCTTCAGATACCTCCCATCCGATCTCCAGCAGGGGTTGGACGACCCAGAACGTCACGAGGCGATCGATGCGTATGCCGACTGGTTGAACCAGCGTATCGCTGATGACCTGCGATTTACCGGTCTCGCCTACATCACCACGACGATCGTCGATGGGAAGACCGTCATCCGGTTCTCGATCTGTAGTCACAGGACGACACCCGAGGATATCGATATCTCGTTCGAGGCGGTGAGAGATCATGGCGAGCGCCTCGATGCAGACGAACGATCGTCGTTCGACATCTAGGTCCGATACTGGAAGCTCCGTGTGTGCCTACCCTCTCGATCTCTGCTGGATTATTCGGGGTTGGGAATCACTGAGCAGTATATGGCGATATGTGACAAATTACTGTGTATATGTTGCTTACATCTCGATACAACAGACAGTATGAGACACTCGGGATGACAGCCGTCACCGTCTCGGTGGTCGGCTACCATCGCCGCCCGCTGCAGGAAGGGTCGGACTGATGAGTACGGAACATTCAGTCATCGCAGACTCGATCAGTCGCACCTACTATGTCGGTGAACCTGTCCATGCGCTCGACGGTGTCACACTCGAGCTCCCGGCAGGTTCGTTCACGGCCGTCATGGGACCGAGTGGTTCGGGAAAGAGTACACTGTTGAACATGCTCGGCTGTCTCGATACCATCGATGAGGGAACGTTGACGATACACGGTCGGGACGTCGGTGACATGTCCGAGCGGGAGCGTGCCATGTTTCGCTCGACCGAACTCGGATTCGTCTTCCAGGCGTTTTATCTGATGCCACGGTTACGTGCCTGGGAGAACGTCAGTCTCCCGCTCCTGTTTGGTGAGGCACCGACCGACGGGCGACGGGCACGGGCTGAGCGGATGCTCGATCGCGTCGGTGTTGGTGATCGGATCGACCACCTACCGAACGAACTCTCAGGTGGCCAGCGCCAGCGTGTCGCCATCGCACGGGCACTCGTGAACGAGCCACGGTTGTTACTCGCCGACGAGCCCACGGGTAACCTCGATACCAAGACCGGTGCGTCAATCATGGAGCTGTTCACCGAGTTGCATGTTGAGGGGACGTCTGTCGTGCTGGTCACGCACGAGCGGTATATCGCTGAATATGCAGAGCAGGTCGTCCACATGGTCGATGGACGGATCACCGAGATAGAGCCACTCGGCGAGGTTGGACGATGAGAGCACGCGACACGTTCTCATTCAGCTGGCGAGCCATCCGTGGGCATAAGTTACGCTCGACATTGACGACACTCGGTGTCATCATCGGTGTGGGTGCGATCATCACATTCATGGTACTCGGCGGTGCCTTCTCGGAGAACGTCCTCGGCAACTTCGATGAACTCTACGGGGACCAACCACTGTTACTCGTGCAGACGCAGACACCACTCGATGATGGTTTCGGGTTGATCTTCTCGATGACGCCGATCTATACCGAGCATGATATCGCGACCATCGAGGCGATGGAGGATGTCTCGTTTGTGGCACCTCTCGGCCAGATAGCTGTGACGCAGACACGAGTTGGTGGCCAACAGGTGACCGGTGGGGTGAGTGTATCGGCCACGACGCCAGCAGGATTCACGTTCGACACCTTCCTCGACGGTGAGGCGTTCGACATGGGGACGAACGAGGCGGTGATCAACCGGCAGGTGAGCGATCGCTTCGACGGTGTCGAGGTGGGTGATACCATCTCGTTCACCAGGGAGGGTGGCGTCGTCACGACGGTGACTGTACGAGGGATCATCGACGAGGATATCCCGAATCAGCCACCGACGATCTACGTCCCGGTTGACCCACACTACCAGCAGATCGTCGAGACACCTCGTGGGACGAACGAACGAGCCTACCCGATGCTCGTGATCGGTGCGGACAGCCTGGAGACACTCCGCTCAGCACAGGATATGGCGCGAGCCTATCTCCATGGAGACTCGGATGCGAACGCACTCAAATCCGACCGAGACACGATCCTCGTCCAGACGATCGATGATCTCGTCCAGCAGATCACCGACCTGCTCGATCAGATCACCGTCTTCATCGCCGGGATTGCCGGTATCGCACTGGTCGTCGGTGCCATCGGTATCGCGAACATCATGATCGTGAGTGTGGTCGAGCGGACACGTGAGATCGGTATCATGAAGTCGGTTGGAGCGACCCGACGCCACATCATCCAGTTGTTCCTCGTCGAGTCGATCATCCTCGGGGTGATCGGCGCACTGCTGGGTGTCCTCCTCGGTTTCGGTATTGGAGCCCTCGGCGTCATGGCACTCGAATGGCCGATGGTGTATCCCCTTGAGTGGGTCGTCATCGCCACCGGGATGGGTCTCATCGTCGGTGCGCTCGCCGGTGTCTATCCAGCTTGGCGAGCTGCCAGTGTCGACCCGGTGATCGCCCTCGGTCGAGAGTGAGTTCGACGTAATATACTCGGATTGGGTTGCTCACAACGGTGGCCTTCGAGGTGGTGTAGAGCGACGTTCAGGTAGTACAACCGAGCCACCCCACCCTGACCATGTCAGGCATGCCCACACTATCACCGAGGTGACCTGTCTGCCAACCCTCGAATAAGTATAAGGTGGCCGCTCGCTCATCGAAGGTGCGCAGAGGTCAACCGGATCAACTGGACGGGTTGTCGAAGATCGCAACTGCGAAAAGCGACAATCTGGGGTCGCTCACTGAAACCATAAGGTGAACGGTCCGAAGGAGAAGCGCACCACCCCGGAGCTGTCCCTTCCGGAGGGGGCAGGAAAAGACCAAGTACCGCTCGCCGGGTAACCGGCCTGTGGGAACCCGACTATCGTCGGCACGGTCGTAATGGAGGTGGGGAAAACGGCTCCAGTCCGGGTTCGGCTGGTCTCTGTGCCTCTCCACTTATCACAATCGCTGAGCTGTGTGGCTATGCAACATCACCGACCGAACGGGTAGGATCTACACCGAAGGTAACGTACATAGTATTCACCAGTCGATCGGAGATAGATCACGCCAGAACGTCCCACCTGGACTCCCAGGTGTGAATCGCGCGAGCCAGATGGGCGTCTCAGCACCCTCAGCCGGGCTCTTGGGTGCCTCTGGTGCACCAAGCTCGGTACGTACCCAGCCTGGGCAGGCGGTATTGGCGATGAGACCTTCCTCGGCATACTCACCGTGAAGGTAGACGGTCAGGCCATTCAGCCCGGCCTTCGAGATGCGATATGCCGGGTAGTGGCCACTCATACCCTCGCCGAGTGCACCCATCCCAGAGGAGACGTTGACCACACGACCCCCATCGTTGCGCAACAACAGTGGGAGTGCGGACCTGGTGAGGTGGATCGGCCCTCGAAGGTTGACATCGAGGGTATCATCGATATCGGCCATCTCGTTACGATGCAGCGGTGCTCGTGGGCCACCGATGCCGGCGTTGTTCACGAGGATATCGAGGTGTCCATGTGCATCGTCGATGGTCTCGATCGTGGTCGCTATGTCGCGATCTGCAGTCACGTCGAGTTGTATCGGGATGAGGCTATCATGTGAGATATCCCCGGTTTCACGGGCACCACCATACACGGTGGCACCGAGGTCGGCGAGACCGAGTGCGATTTGCTCGCCGATGCCACGGGTGGCACCCGTGACGAGTGCCACCTGCTCGTCAAGTCCATCAAGGAGGTCGATATCCATGCCATGGCTTGGTCATCTACCCGC
>SKSD01000023.1 GCA_007118145.1 Halobacteriales archaeon | reverse complement strand
GTCTCGTCGAGACGATCACCGAACCGGGTGAAATCGAACTCACCACAGATGTGTACACCGATGCACAGGGTCGATTGAAGGCGGTCTATGTGTTTGCCGAGGATCAATTCGGCGGTCCGATCCACGTCGACTCGTTTCAACCAACAGGTAGATAGCACAGGATTAGTTCAATCGACGGATCGGAGGACTGGTAAACCTTTTTAGCAAGCCGACGGAATCTCCGCCCACGGGTCGGTGGTCTAGCCTGGTTAGGACGCCTCCTTCACACGGAGGAGCTCGGCGGTTCGAATCCGCCCCGACCCACGGTATGATGCGGTTGATTCCAATTCGCGTTACTGAGGCAAGTTCCACATGTATTTTTTCCCCGGCTGACGGTTGATTTCAATCGCTACGATTGACCGATACGTTTCATCACGTGCATACTGAGAGTCTCACGCTTCCTCCGGCATCCTTACTCTCGAACCGACACCAATCCAGCAGTAAGGAGCGATACATCAACCAGGTAGTGCCACAGATGTATTGAAACAATCTCCAGGACGAACTGGCTAGGAGTTATGCCACACGCTCTCAGCTGAAGGGGCTCAGACACTCTCCTAGTATGGCACCAGCCGAGGGCGAAGCGGAAGAAAAAACGAATTCTTCACAGAAAGAATCGAGGCCGGCAACTTCGAAGCCGACGCCTACAATCGTTGAATCAGCGAAATAGTCGTTAATCCGTTCGGTGATCTCAACTTGATGCATCGCATCCTGGTATAATCGACAATGGTGTGAGGTGTGCAACTTTGACGGATAATTCGCTTAACAGGTGCCTGGAGGTGGGAAAAGGACTCGCATCGATGTACACGGATACAGTCCTTCCCGACGGGAATGATAGATCGTTGTCCTTCGTTGAGTTCGACTATTGATTCTCGGCATTGCTGGGAGAGCGTTCCTTCGAGGCATTACACCCAGATATATCAGAAAATTGAATATTATACTAGGAATAGTGCAAATCTACGACAGGATGCGTTCGAGACTGGATCGGTCAGTTGGTCGACCGTGTGTAGGGAGCACATGATCGATGGGATAGTCCAGCAGGGGCTGGAGGCCTTCGACGATGCTGTCTCTTGAGACCTCATCGCGGAGCCAACGCTCGTTAATTTCGAGGCCGTTCCCGAAATCGACGAGTGTATCACCGGTGATGATCGACGCCTTCTGCTCGACCCACAAAACCAAGTCATTGTGCTCCCTCCCAGGGAATACCTCGATACCGAACGGCAACCGATCACCCGTCTGATAAGGATGCCATTCTGGTCCGTCCTCGACCTTGAGCCAGGCGAGATCAGGACTACCGTCTCCTGCCCGTTCGGCAGAAATACCGTACTTCTCCATGAGGTCCTTTGCTGTATCGGGGGGTGGCGAATACACGGTCGCCGACAATTGTTCAACCAGCCGTTTCGTGTCTCGTTCGTGCCACGGTGCGGTGAGAACGATGACTACGTCTCGTTGGGTTGTTGGCCCCAAGATCTCGGCTGGAGGATCGATCGGATCGAAGAGGAGTACTTGCTCACCATCCTCGATCGCGTATGACGTGACGGCTTGATCCCCTGGCTCATTCGGCGTCCAGTCAGGATGTGGGGCGGTCCAGTACCAAAGCCCAGCGGTGATCGCTTTCACCTACATGTAGTCGAGTCGCGACACATTAACCATATCGTGAGGAACGTGCGTGGTCCGACGATATCGCGGTCGATTCAACATGAGCCAAGATGATATTTACCAGCATCACAGTGCGACATCCAAGACGCGAATATGTCAATAACCTGCTGGGGAGAAAACACTTATTCAAAGAGCAAATCGTTTTTCAAATGAAGCGGCGGCGCGTGTTAGCACTCGCTGTTGGGTGTTCCCTCGGGGTGACCGCAGGCTGTCTCAATGTCCCATCCTTCTCGCCGGAAGAATCCGAATTGAAGCCGAATTCGTGGAACGACCACTGTCCTGGATCGGGACCACTCGACGTCGAATGGCCAGAAAAGCTCGAGAGGTCAACCGTGAGATCGTTCCTTGAAGACTATGAGCATCGATATATGCGGGATGTTTGGCATGAGTTTGACCCATTCTTAAAAGACCGGTACGACACAAATATCGACGTAACAGGTATACATCAAGTTGGAGATGGGTATGAAGCCAGCGTATCGACGCGAGCGTCGCCGATTTATGGAACTCTCAGGATAACCGCATCAAAAGCCGATGCCACCGAGACTGGCGAGGCAATCGCTGTTGAAGATATCCCAGCCGAGGACATCTATTGGTTCGGTGATTCAGTGAGTGAGGCACTCAAGAGTGAATCTCAACCGGTGGGGGAGGTGTCTGGCCCAAATAATGAAGAAATTGCAGCCCAGTTTGCCGAACTATCAACTGAGATGGAAGAACTAGAGGCAATTACCGACCACTCGATACTCGTAGATGTTGATGGAAGGTTGATCGAACTGAACTTTGAATATAAATCTTCGGGCTTGGTTGGGGATATGTGGAGAGATGTTGTATACTACATTGATGACACTGGACTCGTGATCGAATGGGATGGTGGCGAATCGGTCATTCAATGTCGGGATGGGTAGGTCGGTGAGTAGACAGCAATGACCTTCATGTTTCAAGTGAGCAAATGAATCCTAAGTTGTTCTCAGGTTATTCCTAGGACACCCACACGCGTATCGTACACGGCAAGCCACTTGAGGTACCGGCTTGCTCAATTGATGGTCTGACACACCGCGCATGGTAAGACAGGTAGGTCCTCGAAACCGTTCAGGAAGTGGATGTCTAGGTGAGTAGATGGTGCTGCTCGAAGTTTGCCATCGAGGGACCGCAGAGTGACCGCACGCGAGTCGATCCTGAAACCGTCCTAACCAGGCTTTGCAAACCACGACAGGTTCGCCTCACCGTCCCGTCATGGGAGTAATCGATGATGAAGCAGTGAGACGGTCGAACACAACGGTGAGACGTGCACCCCATTGAAATATTCACGGAAACAATTGGTGCTCGTGATTCACGCCATCGACGCGCATGCCGAGGGGGAACCGGGTCGTGTTATCGTAGGCGGCGTTCTGGATGTCCCTGGGTCGACCATGTTCGAGAAAATGAAACACTTCGAAGCCAAGGCAGATCACATTCGTACCCGGATGCTCAGGGAACCCCGGGGATACCCCGCCTCGAACTGTAATCTGATCCTCTCGCCGACCGATCCTCGGGCTGACGCTGGATTCGTCATCATGGAGCAAGTCGAGTATCCGCCGATGTCAGGTACCAACACGATCTGTGTGGCGACCGTACTGATCGAGACGGGGATGGTACCCATCGAGGAGCCCGTTACTGAGCTTACACTCGAGTCACCTGCCGGGTTGGTGGACGTCTCCGTCGAAGTTGAGAACGGGAAAGCCGGTCGGGTAACCTTCCAGAATGTACCGGCCTTCACCGTCCACCTCGATGAGGAAATTGACGTCCCGGAGCTCGGATCTGTGATGGTGGATGTCGCATGGGGTGGGATGTTCTACGTCATCGCCGATGCCACCGACCTCGGCATTGAGCTCGTGCCCGATGAGGGAGCGCGCATCGTTCGGATCTGTGAGATGATCAAGGCAGCGGCACGAGAGCAGCTTCCGGTGAGCCATCCGGAAAATCCGGAGGTGGAGGGCATCACCATCGGGCAACTTACCGGGCCGCCGACGGCGGCAGAGGCCGATGCGAAAAACGCGGTCGTCGTCTCGACTGGGACGCTCGACTGGGATCGACCGGAGACATGGACAGGGGTGCTCGATCGGTCACCATGTGGAACGGGCACCTGCGCCAGGATGGCCGTCAAGCACGCCAAAGGAGAACTCGATATCGGAGAGGACTTTGTGCACGAGGGAATCATGGGCACGACCTTCCACGGCCGGTTGATCGAGGAAACAACTGTGGGCGACCGGCCGGCGGTCGTCCCAACACTGGGTGGTGAAGCGTGGATCACTGGAACCGCACAGTATACTGTCGATCCCGACGATCCCTTCCCCAACGGCTTTACCGTCGGTGACATCTGGGGTGGAACAGATTGATCGCTTGCTAGCGGATGAGGCACATGCAATCCAACTCATCGAACTCAGCCTCTCCATCTAGGTACATGGTGAGACGATAGCCTGCATAGGTGACGTTGGTATCCCTTGACATTCTCCCACGGCTGAAGCCATGGGCGTTCGCTCGTAGTATGACAGCTTGTTCAAATCTGGCTCATCCATGCATCTGCGTTTATGGAGATAGATGCAATCACCGCGCAGTATGGGTAAGAGTAAGCATTTCAGATTATCAATAAACTACTGAGAAGACCATACTGTTTTACCATCTCACATGAAATGCCCTCCATGGTTGACGTGGTATCGGTCGTCCTGATCCTTGCAGGGTTGGTACTACTGTTCGGTGGTGCCGCACTGTCCGTGTATGGTATCGCACTCCTTGGCATGGCCCTCGGTGGGGGTATCGGATACGTCGGTGCAGGAACGGTCGGGGACATCATCGGCATGGATGGACTCGCAGCGACTGCTATCTCGGTGATCCTCGGTATCGTCCTCGGTGCGGTGCTGGCACGAATCGTCCTCTCGATGGCGGTATCGATCCTCGGGTTCATCGTGGGGATGTTCTTCGGTCGTGTGGTACTCGCACCTGCTGTGTTCGATGCTGCGTGGTACGTCGAATGGGGAGTCGGACTGCTCGTCGGTATCGGTGTCGCCATGGCCGCAATGATCCTCACAAGGACGGTCTTGATCCTCCTCACCTCGGCTATCGGCGCGACGCTCGCCTCGGGTGAGGTGACCATGTCGTCACTCGAACTCGCCCAGGCGGAATTCGCACTCGACCCACTCTCGTTCGATCCGGTGGCGCCGATCTTCCTCGGATTGTTCGTCCTCGGTGTGCTCACCCAGGTGGGGCTGTTCAAGTTCGGCTACGTGACGACGCTCGTGAGTCGCATCCCGGGCATGCGCATGATCTCCAACCGGGGGAGCTCGAGTTGAGGTATTCCTCACCCTGAACCGACTGACGCTCACCTTGAAAATCACTGGAAAGACCGCTACTCTTCAGCAGCCGGGATATCGTCGATGAGAACGATCGCCTCACCATCGATACAACATGAGCCATCTTCATCGCGTACCTCAGTCCTGAGTCGGAACCTGTCCTCTGCGAGTTGTTCGGTGAACCGACACTCAGCCTCGACCTGATTGCCAACCTCGACCGGTGCGTGAAAGCTGAGGTCCTGTGCGAGATAGATCGTCAGACCTGGTATCCTCGCGAGTGCTGAGCTAATCGTTCCCGCAACCAACAAACCATGCGCGATGGGTTCGCCGAACCGTGTCTGCTCGGCGAATGAGGCGTCGAGATGGACACGATTCGTATCACCGGTCGCATCGGCGAATCGGTCGATATCGTCCTCGGTGATGCGTTTTGAAAAGCGGACGATATCACCCACACCGATGCCGTCCTCCTCGTCAGCTGGCTCGAAGGAGAAACGCCAATCTTCGCGTTCGTATGCCACCTCTGCACCACCGGGTAACTCCAGACGCTGTTCAGCTACCCGACTGTGCAGCCCCTCATGGATGATGTACGGGAGATAGTAGGAGAGATCTCTCGTCCCGAGCACACCGACCAATGAGCCATTCGATGTGACGGCGAGTGTCGAGATACGGTGCTCACCGAGGAGCGCTGCGGCATCCTCGAGGCTGGCAGTGGAGGCTATCGTGACCAACGGTGACGACATGACCGTCTCGACCTCGATCCCATCTACCTGCCCGTTCGTGGCCATGTAGTCGATGAGATCGGTATCCGTCACGATACCGATCGGTGATCCGTTCTCCGTCACGATGACCGACCCGATGTCCTCAGCGAGCATCCGAGAGGCGGCAGTGAGGATCGAATCAGAGAGTGAGACGGTGTGTACCGTCTCGTGCATGATATCGGCGACGATGAACTCTCGAAGCATGGTAGCTGAGAAGTTCACGCCCGAGTGAGAAAATACCAGCCGGCCGTTACAGCCATTCGAGAAGCGAACCTCCCGACACCGGTCATCGTCGCGGTGATGAGACCTCCACCAATGGTTCATCACTCGCACTCAACACCGTTAGGTCACCGTCCTTCGGGGTGACAGGTGAACACCAGCGTATCAGATGATGTACCAGTATCGGAGTACCTCGGTGATGGCCACGTCCGCATCGAATCCCATGGCGAAGAGTATGTAGCCAGGGATTGCAACCACGAGCAGGGATCGTTCGATCGAGAGACGATGGACCTTGCGGACTCCGTACCACATCAGCCCGAATCCGTACAATGCAGCCACTGCCTGTACGCCGATCAGGTCGATACCCAACAACGGGACGGGCGCGGTCGCGAAGGCGATGACCTGTACCGTCTCGCTCACGCCCTGTCGGTTCGGTGCCACCGTGATGAGCACGACCGTCGCGATCGCTGCCAGGAGGTGGATCGCCACCGGCGTGACGACGATGACCAATAGGCTCAACCAGATGATGGCTGACAGCCACGCCACCCCGCCGATGACTGGATGGGAAAACGTCCCGATGAGGACGCTGATGACCGCCCAGAGTGCGACCATGACCATGGCGAACACGATACCGAGTGACTGATCTCGTGGACGTACACGCTCGGTAAAGCAGCGCCATGGGAAGAACATCGCGACAATCCACAAGACGGTGAAGTCTCTGACCTTCGTCTGGAGCCACGTGAAGAAGTCGTCGATGAGATCATCACCCGAGTTCGATGTCACCATATCCTGCACGGTTCTCACATCACCATTGAACCCGAGAAGTACAGGACGTTACAAGTGCGCATCGATATGCAGGTTGGTCTTGACACGGGTAAAGCATCACTGATTGACATCGTCCTCACCCAGTCGGTGATCTCGCTCCGCCTTCGGGGCGTTACTTATACCTGGGCTTTGGTCGAGTCATCCTCATCGTCCGAGATCGACTCGCACCGGTGGGCCATCCGTGATCGTGACGAGGCCGTCATCGGCCATCTCCTCGAGCAATGTACGCAGCCAGGACCGGTCGTAGCGCCCATCCGGGTCATAATCGACGCGCAATCGGTGGCCGAGGTCGTCGAGGGTGACCGAGTCGTCACCGTTGAGCACACGAAGCACCTTACCACGGAGCTCTCGTCGGCTCCCCTTGTACGGTGGTTGTGTGGGGACATCCGGTGCGGTGAAATCACCGGTTCGGTATGCGCGACACCAACGCCTGAGGGGACACGCAGCCTCGTCACACGCTGGCTGTTTCGAGCAGGCGACCCCACCGAGCTCCATGATAGATGCATTCCATCTACCGATACGCGAGGTGTGTGCGAGTGCATCGGTGGCTCCCTCGTACGCTGCATCCTCATCAGGGATGTCAAGGAGTCGGTACAGTACGCGTTTGACGTTGGTATCGATCACTGGGCCACCACGATCGAATGCGAAGCTCGCGACAGCATTGGCGGTATACGGGCCGATCCCCTTGAGACGTTGGAGTGCGTCCACATCAGCGGGTACCGCACCGTCATACGTCTCGACGAGCTGTGTCGCCGCTTCGTGCAGGAATGATGCACGTCGGTTGTATCCCAGGCGGTGTTCACTCCAGAACGAGATGACATCACCGGGTGGGTCACGTGCGAGCGATGTCGGGTCTGGCCACCGGTCGATGAACGCCTCCCAAGCCTCGGTGACACGCTCAAGTTGTGTCTGCTGACTCATCACCTCGAGCACGAGAATCTCCCAGGGGTCATCACTCTCACGCCATGGGAAGGATCGATGATGTTCATCGAACCACTCGAACAACGCCTCGTGGAACTCCTCGACCGGGAGCTCGATATCAGGTGTTGTGTCCGTCATGCATACGAGCACGTCACAGGTGGGTGATCGCGAGTGATCTGTCTGCCTCTAAGCGAGCCACGGCACTCCGACTCAATCGGCAGCTTCGATCGCCTCGGTGAGTAACGCAGCACCGAGTTCGATCTCACGCTCGGTGACATCTAGCGGTGGTAACACCCTGAGGGTCTTGTAGCCACAGCCCAGGATCAACAGCCCTCGCTCGAACGCCTCGTGGATGATCGCCTCACGTCGCGCTTTCGTATCGCAATCGAGCGCGAGCATCAGGCCGATCCCCCGGACGGAGGTGACCCCGGGGGTATCAGCATCCCGCATGAGTTCCATGAACTGCCGACCACGATCGGTGACATTGGCCATCAGATCCTCCTCGCGGATCGCATCGATCGTCGCAAGCCCTCGCATCGAGGCGTGAATGTTTCCAGCCCCCCAGGTTGATGAGATGCGACCTTGCTCCTCGGGGAAGAGTTCGGTGCTGCTGATCGTGGCCCCGACACGGAGGCCCTTGGCCGAGGTGATCACGTCCGGTTCAAGCGACAGGTGATCGACCCCCCACATCGACCCGGTTCGGCCCAGGCCGCTTTGGATCTCGTCGGCGATGAGCTTGATCTGATAGCGCTCGAGTATCTCCTTGAGGTCGTCGACGAAGAAATCGCACGGTTGGCGATACCCGCCCTCACCCTGGATCGGCTCGAAGATGAGATATGCCACCTCATCTGGGTCGATGTTACCCTGGTCTGGATCTAAACGGTCTGCGAGGGCGTTCCCGCCCGGTCCGTCAGTTTCCCAGCCACACGTGCACGTGTCATCACAGCTGCAGTAGGGCATCGAGATCACCCCAGGTACCTCTGGGTAGCCCTTTCGGTGGACACGTTTCGAGCGGTTCAACGACAGGGCACCGAGTGTCCGCCCGTGGAATGCACGCTCGAAGGTGACCGCTCGGTGTCCGCCACTGGCGTAACAGATCTTGATGGCGTTCTCGACAGCCTCTGCTCCAGAGTTCGAGAGGAAGACACGGTCGAGACCGTACGGTTCGCCGAGTTCAGCCAACCGATCGAGGAGTTGCGTCGGTCCTGACGCAGCAGGGTCATCAGGTGGCCACCCACCGCTGATGTAGAAGTCCTGACCGGCGATCTTCAGTGGATCGATGAGGGCGAGCTCACCGAGGCGATCTAACACGAGAGGGTTGTTGTATCCAAGGGGTGCAGAGGCGACGTGACAGGTGAAATCCATCAACACGTTGCCATCGATATCGGTGCAAAACGGCCCGATGGCATCTGCACGGGCGTCGAGGACGAACCCGTATACATAGGTGCTCGGTGCGGCGTGTTTGTGATGGTGTTCGACCCATCGTTTCGCTCGCTCTCCAGGAATCGTATCCACCTGAGGGACGGCACTCTCGCGGTCCATAGTTGGACACTCAAAAGCAAGCTATAATTGTGTATCGAACATTCCAAAGTCAGACGCAACTCGATGCCTCAGCTCTTTGGTATGAAAAGGGTGGATCACGCGAGAAAAGCGCGTGATCCGTGCCGCCCTGTTTGGTCCCCGCTGACGCTTCGGCCCTCCAGACGAAGCGTCATGTGCATGTCGTAGTGCCATCAGTATAAAATTTCCTTATTGGCATGGTAGGCAGTTACACACCAGGTAAGACACTCCTAACCGCGGAATATTGACGAATCGAGGAGCACCCTATATATACTCCTCCTCGAGGACCCAACCCAGCGCTCGCTTGTAGTACGTAAACATCTGTCGCACTCCCTCGTGTCGCATCTCATCACTTTCGAGTTGCTCGATGAGATACTCGTACTGATCACGTACCTCTGCTTCATCTCGCATATCAGTCACCTCTCTTGCCACGTAAAAGAACGTTCTCGACCATCGGGATGGTTAGGGGGAGATCACTCGGGGAGCGACGGCCAAAGGGTCGCCTCGGTCGAATCATCGTACAGTGGGTATGCCTGGACGAGTTCGTCGACACGCGAACGTACCGAGTCAGCGACGTGTTCGTCATCCGGTGCATCGAGCACCGCGAGGATGCACTCACCGATGGTGTCGATCTCAGGTTCTGTCAGCCCACGTGAGGTCACCGCTGGCGTACCGATGCGGATGCCGCTCGTGACGAACGGTGAGCGTTGCTCACCCGGTATGGTGTTCTTGTTAAGGACGATACCGACTGACTCGAGTGCCTCCTCAGCCTCTTGCCCGGTCAACTCGGGATGACTCTCTGTCAGATCGACGAGAACAAGATGGGTATCGGTCCCACCGGTGACGAGAGACAGCCCACCATCCATCAGTGTCGAGGCGAGTGTCTTCGCGTTCGAGACGACCTGCTCGATATACGTCGCGAATGCTGGCTCGAGTGCCTCGGCAAAGCCAACGGCTTTCCCCGCGATATTGTGCATGAGCGGGCCACCTTGTCCACCTGGGAAGACGGCGGCATCGATCATCTCTGCGTGCGTCTCATCGCACATGATGATGCCGCCACGACCCGCTCTGATGGTCTTGTGCGTCGATGCGGTCACGAAGTCAGTGATACCGACTGGTGAGGGATGGACACCGGCTGCGACCAGACCGCTGATATGGGCGATATCGGCGAGATGGTACGCTCCGACCTCGTCGGCTGCTGTCTGGATCGCCTCCCAGTCGATGATACGTGGATAGGCTGAAAAGCCCGAGACGACGATATCTGGTTCGGTCTGGAGTACGCACTCGTAGATGGCGTCGTAATCGAGTCGACCGGACGATTCATCGAGGTGGTAATGCTCGATATCGTAGAGCTTTCCAGTGAAGTTGACACGATGGCCATGGCTGAGATGACCACCGTGTTCGAGACTGAGTGAAAGGATACGATCACCAGGCTCAAGCGTGGCATGATACACGGCCATGTTTGCCTGTGTTCCACTGTGTGGCTGGACGTTGACGTGGTCGGCACCCCAGAGTGCACGGGCACGGTCGATGGCGCGTTGTTCGATCACATCGACCGCCTCGCAACCGGCATAGTACCGACGCCGAGGGTACCCCTCGGCGTACTTGTTGGTGAGGACGCTCCCCTGGGCTGCCATCACCGCCGGGCTCACGTGATTCTCACTTGCGATCAGCTGCAGCGATGCGTGCTGACGTTCCCGCTCGCGTTCGATGGCTGTCGCCACCTCGGGGTCTACCTCGTGGATTCGAGAGCTATCCATAATGCACGTGGATGATACGGCGTACGGGACAACCGTAGCCTTTACGTAACGAACAGGCCTGGCATAGTTTCATGGTTCCAGCGTTCCAACCGTATTTCGTATCTAAGTCACAATGCCGACACATCAGGTAACAAAAGGATATCCAGCCATCGTCGAGACCGTGGCTGACTGGGGTGTAGCAACGATCGCACTGGATATCTCTCCATACCTGGCTGGCGAGAGTTGTATCGGCTGGGAGGGTGGACAGCCACTGCAACTCCTCCTTCGTGAGGAGGCTGTCAAATCGTTGCTAGAGGTCGATTACGTCCTCTGGCATCTGGAGGAGGACGACAACCACTCGATTCGACAACTCGATGTGCAAACGTACCACCCGCTGTTCACCTCACCGTCGGCGTTGATGTCCGTCATCGAGCTCGAACAGGACATCTACGGTCTGCAGACCGAATCAGAACGATTGGTCGATGCCGTCTGGTCGTTCGTCGGCCACATGTGGGATGATGCTGAGAGTATCCCACTTGAGGTTCCGACCGTCACCGAGATTAGTGACACCTACACCGAGCTCGTCGGACAACACCATGCAGAGGTGTATCTTCAGGCACTCGAGCAGAGCTGGCCATTACAGCTATCCGATGTTGCACTCGATGCGACCGAACTGGCGGTGATGGTCGCCGCACACGCCGATACACAACTCCGTGAGTTGAGCATCTGGGGGGAGGATGTCGAGATCAGCACCCGAGCTGACTTCTCTCGCGCTAAGACGCGGTTGGTCGAACTCGGTATCGTGGAGACCTCGACCGATCACATGGGTATCGGTCGGCCGAGGCTACGTCTACACATGGTCGATATCGAGCAGATTTCATCTGATCGACCGGAGGTCAATATCGTCCTCGAGTTACTCAGGTCGCTCGAGGCAGAGGCACCGGTTGACAGTAACTGAGCGAAAGTCCACGGCTTCAGCCATGGGAGGATGTCAAATCACTGAATAATCGCGTTTTAACCGTCTGAGGTTCGATACGAGCGTATGGATGTCGTGTTCGTCGCTGAGGACGAGGTGCGGACACCCGTGCTTGCTGGTCTCACCGCACTCGGATTGGAACCAACCGATGTCGATATCGACACGGTCGATGGCCATGCTATGCCTATCGTCGCTGCTCCGGCTGGTGACCCACTCCTGACACAGGCAGGGGACCGATTGGACGGTCTGTGGATCGGCATCGAGGTCGGAGGGATGGGTGGATGGCAACTGCCGAAGACTGAGGCATGCGTCACCGTGTTCGATGCAGCTGGCGGCCCTTGCCACCGCTGCCTACGGACGCGTATCGATGCGGCTCACAAGGAGCTCACTGAGGCGAGCGGAGGTTACGATGCGTCGAGTGCGAGCTATGCCGGTGCACAGGCGGCATGGATGTTGCGAGATGTGGGGGCTGACCAGCTCGACCAGCTCAGGGGTCGACTCATCGAGATCGGTGGGATGACCCGCCGGTTATTAGCCGTCCCTGGGTGTGACTGCGAGCTAGCAGCGGACCGATTCGAACTCGAGTTCGCCCACGTGGAATACGAGCTTGATGACGCACTCGAACGTGCCGAGCAAGCGTTCGATGACCGACTCGGTATCATCACCGAGGTGGGCGAACAGGCGTCGTTCCCGACCCCGTACTACCTCGCAAGGCTGGCTGACACCGCTGGCTTCAGTGACCGCACAGCGGCCAAATTGGCAGCCGGTGTGGATCATGACTGGAACGGTTCGTTCATGCGTGCACTCGGTGAAGGTCTCGAGCGGTACTGCGCTGGAGTCTATCACGTGGACGACCTCCCAACCGAACCCGGGGATCGATGTATCGAACTCGGCTCACTCGCACTCGCCAGGGGAGACGACAGACCGATCGGTCACTGGTGGCGAGGTGTGGATCTCCACGAGCAGACGAGTGTCTCACTTCCTGCCGAATCGGTGGTCTTCCCCCCACCCGACGATGCAGACTTGGCGGGTATCACGACCGGCCTTGGGTTGGGATCATCGACGGTTGCTGCCACCCTTCAAGGTCTACTTGAGGTGATCGAACGTGATGCATGCATGCTCGGTTGGTACTCCACGTTCGAGCCGATGGCACTTCACGTGGACAGCGAGGGATATCGGACTATCGAACGTCGCATCGCGAGTGAGGGATTGGGTGCGACATCCATGCTCGTCACGCAGGATATCGATGTCCCCGTGGTCACCAGTGTGGTACACCGCCGTGATGGTGAAGGTGACTCGATGGTCACCGTACCGTGGAGCGATGGGGACGACTGGCCGGCATTCGCGGTCGGTTCGGCCGCCTCGTTCGACCCCGCGAAGGCGGCCGAACGAGCCCTCGCTGAGGCGACGCAGAACTGGATGGAACTACGCTCGATGGGTCCAGATCGTGCCGAATCAGAGGGTGCCATAGCGAGGTTTGCGTCATTCCCCCGTGAGGCACGTGGATTCCTGGATATCGAACACGAGGTACCGGTCACATCGGTCGGCCCAGCGGAGATTCCCGAGGGTGAGACTGCACTCGACCGGGCGATCCAGGCGGTGTCCGAGATCGCCCTCGATGCATACGTCGCCCGACTCACGACACCTGATGTAGCAGACCTCGGGTTCGAGGTGGTTCGCGTCATCGTTCCCCAGGCACAGCCACTGGTCCGGCAGGCGACACCGATGTCACAGCGGGTGAAGACCGTGCCGCGAAGCCTCGGGTTCAGACCTCGCCTCGACCGTGGCCCTCACCCCTATCCCTGAGGATGCTCGCCATCCCCGGCAACCTACCACCTAGATGCCCAGGGTGGCACGTAGCAGGTCACGCGTACCAGGTCCGATACCGACGGCGAAGACGGCGATGAGCAAGACGATAGCGAAGCGTGGTGAGGTGTCGAAGAGCTCGTCATCGAAGAGCCAGACGACGAGTGTTGCCACGCCGATTTTGAGGATGAGAAACGGCCAGACATCACCGATCACCGCGGAGACACTCTCTGGTTGTATCTCCTCCATAGTATCACGGATGAACGCATTGACGACGTGTTTCGGGTCATAGCTCTGGCCGAGGCCAAGGGCGTCACCCCAGTCGAGACTGAGGACGTTTGCGAAGCCGTCGATGGCGTGGCCCCAGATGATGATCGCCCCCATGATGCCGGTACCCTCGTTGATCGATGGGGCGTATGCCTCTGTGGCGAACCAGATGACCACCGTCACGAGTGTCGCCCCGACGATGGTGATCACGAACATCGGTATGGAGAGAGTCACCTCGGGAATGTGCATGGCGAGGTAGATGAGGTAGGCGAGGGAGGCCAGCCAGAGGAAGGTCCCAATCGCGAGGACGGGATACTCATACGCCGTCACCTTCCCCTGTCTCTCGAGCGTCACGCCGATCGCTAGCACGACGATAGTGACCACAAACATGAGGAAGTAGATGGGTGGGCTGATCAACAAGGCTGTAGCGGGGAAGCTCAGGACGAACGCACTCGACCCGTCAGGTACGGCCAGGGTGGCATCCTCGAGCACGCGACTGGTACCGCCGAGGAACATAAACGGTAACAGGGCGAAAAACAACGATGGTTCGGTGCCGAACTCATAGCGTTCGAGGCCCACATAGACACCACCGAGAATGAAGATGAGGATGAGTGCGTAACTCACCGTCGAAACGACCGTGTATCCGGGCTCTGCGACGATGCCGGTGGCTGCCTGGCATGCCTCGATCGAGTGGTGCAGTGCCACCGAGCCATCGGCCAGCTCCGCACACCTTGCTCCGCGGCCGTCTGCCACGATCGGACCCCAGAAGTAACGCCAGATGAACTCATCGTACACCTGCCGCGGGAAGATGACAGCTGCGAGTACAGTCAGGCTTGTCGCGGTAATCGTGACGGCCCACCAGAGCCGCCAAAGGTCATACCCGCGGTAAGTTCGTCGCATGACTTGGTTTCCTGATGCAAGGGGCCGGATTCGAACCGACGAACCCCTGAGGGAGCGGATCTTGAGTCCGCCGCCGTTGGCCTGGCTTGGCTACCCTTGCGCAGGATGTTGGTATTTCCCGACTGTGATTAAGCGTTCCGTCCGGCGGTGGCAAGATCATGTCACGCCCCGGATGAGCGAGCCGAACACGATGAGCACCAACGGGACGAGCACCGAGATAAGTGTGAGCTCACCGAGTGCGAGGACGGTGAGTAACTGGTCATGGTACCAGGCATAGGCGAGGAAGGCGACGATCGCCAGCCCACCGATGACGAGTGCACTCACGATCGCCTGGCCAAGCGACCGCGAGACGATGCCGATGACGACCCCCATGAGGACGAAGCCAACCCAGTGTTCGAGTGCGATGATCGTCCCGACGAGGATCCCCAACACGATGAGAACGAGCTGTACCCGTGGTAATACACGGATCATCACCAGCCAGTCGTTGACCGTCTCGATACGATCGGTGGGGTGTGTCTCACTCATGATCTCCCATCCCTGAAGGTGAGGCGACGTGCGACCTTCGGTGACCAGTCGACCGGTTTGTACGTACCCTCGACCCAGGTATCGAACTGGTCTGCATAGTGTGGTGAGAACAATCTGCCAGCGTTACCACCGGCGAGGCGACCGATGGCGACCTCCTCGGATGGGTCGACCACCATCTGCCAACCCGGGCCGACTGTTGGCGACAGGCGGTAGTTCTTGAGTGTATGACGCGATCCCGGCATGGCTCGACGGGGATAACCAAGGAATCCCAGCTCGAGGGGATGGTTGAGTTCAGTCCGCTGTACGTCACCAAATACCTCATCTTCATCCACCTGCTCGAGTGCCGTCTCGAACGCTGCGATGATGAGCTCCTCACGGTCACCGACGGTATCGAACCAGGTGTGTCCCTCGGGGAGTGTAGCAAGTACCCAATCAGATGGCCAATACGCACGGCCGAATCCCTCCTCGGCGAACGCATCACCGAAGACTCGCTCCCGAAATGCCTCCAGCCATCGGGTGAACAAAAGCGCTGCGAACGAATCCACCGCCATCGAGCCATCCCAGATCTCGAGTGCATCGATGGCAGCCTCGGTGGTCTGCGAGTCGGGGTCGACAGCGTCGACGATCTCCGGGACGAGTGAAACGGCAAGCTCGTCGACGATATCCTGCTGGATGGCCTGCATCTCGTCAATATCGATTGGACCGTCGTCGATAGCCTCCTCAAGGCGGTCATACAGGCGCATCGCCCGATACGGTGTGGCGTGGATCTCTGCCAGATAGAACGGGGGATCATCGATGATGCGCTGATTGGCCGTGGCCACGACGGCTTCATCGATTGCATGGGGTAGCTCATCGAGGGGGATGAATCCCTCCCAGGTTGGTTGGCCAAACGGTGCAAAGCCCCGCCACGCCCCCTCACCTGCCGTGCCATCGAAGATCTGGTCACCACGAACCGGTTCATCGTCGGTATATCGAACCGGTATCTTCCCGATCAGGTGATACATGGTTCGGCCGTCACGGTCGGCGTAGACGAGGTTCTGTGGGGGCAGATCCCAGTCGGTGAGGGCTTCTCGGAATGCCTCGAGTGACTCGGCGAACTGGAAGCTACGCACGCTCTGTATCGTGCGAGTCGCACCGTGACCAGTCCACTGTGCGGCAACCTCCGAGCCATGGCGGTCGATCATCGGACCATGGATGGTTCGGCGGACGGTGATGGTGTGATCGTCGGTTCCGGCGACGTTGATGGTATGCTCGACCGACTCGAAATCGTACCAGTCGTCACCGACGCGATACTGATCGCCGTCAATCTCATAGGTGTAAAAGTCGAGCACGTCAGCAGGTGGGTTCGTAAAGCCCCAGGTCGCCCGTCGGTTACGGCCGATCACGACGAACGGTGTCCCAGGGAAGGTCACCCCTCGAGTGGCGAACTCTGGTGTCTCGAGGCCGACCTCATACCAGATCGGGGGAGCCGTCAGCAACAGGTGTGGATCATTCGCGAGTATCGGACCACCGGAGGTGGTATGCTCGCCACCGATCACCCAACTGTTCGAGCCCTGACCGGGTGGTGGTTCGAACCCACTCAACCAATCGACCGTTGCCTTCCCGACATGCTGAGATGATGGATCTGCCCCATTGTCGGTGCCTCCACGCCCGCCGAGGATAGGGACATCATGCTCGTATCGAGCGGGTAACAACTCTGCGACCACCGCAGGATCGAATGCTTCGGTGAGTGCCTGACGGCGAAGTGTCCGAAACGACCCGGTCAGCTCCCACCCCAACAACTTCTCGACGAGCAGGGTATCCGTCGGTGTCCATGGCTCGATACGATAGTCGAGGAGTGCCTCCTCGAGGGTGCCTCCAACCCGCTCACGCGCTCGATTGACACCGTC
The DNA here is from genome assembly GCA_007118145.1 of Halobacteriales archaeon. GTDB lineage: Archaea > Halobacteriota > Halobacteria > Halobacteriales > SKSH01 > SKSH01. The sequence goes on along the minus strand of SKSD01000023.1, from coordinate 1,277 downwards.
GACGTATGCCTCGAGGACCGTCTCCGTCTCGGTCCCTTCGAGTGCCACTCGACTGGCATGAGCCGCAGCGGAAAAGCCAAAGCGGACGTGGAACTCATCGGTATCTAGTGTGACCGGACCGACCACCTCCGAGAGTGACCCGTGGAGTTGTCGGCGGTAGAGGTCCATCTGGAAGAGCCGATCGTACCCCTGGACGAACCCGTGGGCGAACTGTAGCGCGAGTTCGTCATCTGCCTCGATATGTGGGATACCCTCGGCATCGAAGCTCACCTCTGCGGTCCCGTACGGGCTGGAGACCGGTCCACGTGGTGGGGGACCGATACCGCTCCATAACCCACCTGATCCCGGTGCGAGGAGATTGAGATACCGTCTGACCGGCGGTGAGATGAGCGCCCCCGAGCCAAGGGCGAGCATCCCACCGAGAGCCATGCGTCGGGATATCTCTAGCTGCACGAGGCGACGCTACGGCCTCCGGTGCGAAGTATTAACCGTTAGAACCGAAGTCGAATACGCCGGGAGTACTCACTCGTACAGCCAGGTCTCATCGAGGCGCTCGTAACTGGTGAGTTGGTCGTCATCGAAGAAGATCGAGATCTCGCGTTCGTTAGCCCCCTCATCTTCGTGATCAGATGCGTGGATGACGTTGCGCGAGATGTCGAGTGCGAAATCACCTCGTACCGTACCAGATGCAGCATCGAGCGGGTCTGTCTCGCCGATCATAGCCCTGACTTGCCTGGTCGCATCAGCACCCTCCCAGACCATCGGGACGACCGGACCTGAGGTGATGAACGATACGAGATCGTCGTAGAAGGGCTTGTCCACGTGCTCAGCGTAATGCTCTCCAGCGGTCTCCTCATCGAGTTGGCGGACATCTGCCGCGACCAGTTTCAAACCTCTCGCCTCGAGGCGGGAGATGGTCTCACCGACCAATCCACGATGGACACCGTCAGGTTTGACCATCACGAAGGTGCGTTCTGTCATTCCTCGTCCTCCTCGTCACCGACCGGTTCGATCTCCGGCTCAACGAACTCATCAACCTCCACTTCCTCGGTGTCGTCTGGTGAGTCGCCCTGGTCTTCATCTTCTGCTGAGGTTGATGCTGGCTCGTCCGATGGCTCCTCATCATCAGCTTCCTCAACTTCTAGTGCTTCCTCTTCCTCAGGCTCCTCCTCGACTTCATCTTCCTCAACTTCTGGTGCTTCCGCTTCCTCAGGCTCCTCCTCGGCTTCGGCCTCCTCAGCTTCTGGTGCTTCCGCTACCTCAGGCTCCTCCTCGAC
>SKSD01000048.1 GCA_007118145.1 Halobacteriales archaeon | reverse complement strand
GCTCGGTGATCGGGCCGAACGGTGCGGGTAAGACCACCTTCTTCAACCTGCTGACCGGTGTGTTACCTCCGAGTGGCGGACAGATCACCTACCGTGTGGATGGTGAACCGGTCGATATCACCGACAAGGCACCACACGAGACCGCACAGCTCGGACTCCACCGGTCCTACCAGATCACGAATATCTTCCCCACTTCGAGCGTCCTCGAGAACGTCCGTATCGCCGTCCAGGCCCATCACGGAAACGATGGCTGGCGGTTCTGGCGGAATGTCAGAACGTTCGAACCGCATTATGAGGAGGCATATGAGGTCCTCGAACGGGTCGATCTGTACGACCAGGCCGAACGGGCTGCGGCCACCCTCAGCCATGGTGAAAAGCGCCAACTCGAGGTGGGTATCGCACTCGCCGGCGATCCCGACCTCCTCCTTCTCGATGAGCCAACCTCTGGTGTATCGAGTGAGGATGTCAGTCGTGTCGTCGACCTGCTTGAGGACGTCTCGGCCGATCATACGATCTTGCTCATCGAGCACAACATGGACGTCGTGATGGATATCAGCGATCGGGTGATTGTCCTCCATGGTGGGTCGATGATCGCTGACGGTACACCCGGTGAGGTGCAAGATAGCGATGCCGTACAACGCGCCTATCTCGGCGAAGAAGACGATGCCACGCAGGAGGTTGCCAGCTGATGGCCATCCTGTCTGTCGAGGATGTGCATACCTACTATGGGCAGAGTCACGTCCTGCAGGGTGTCAGCCTCGAGGTCGAGCCCGGTGAAATCATCGCACTCATCGGACGCAACGGCGTCGGCAAGACCACCACCCTGAGGACGATTCTCCAGTTGACGCCACCCCGGACAGGGCAGGTGATCTTCAAGGGCGAGAACGTGACTGACCGGCCCACGTACGAGGTGGCTTCGATGGGCATGGGTTGGGTCCCTGAGGAGCGGCGGATGTTCTCATATCTCACCGTCGAGGAGAACCTCCGGGTGGCCGTCCCGAAGGGGGTTGACCCGGCCCCGCGCCTCGAGTATGCCTACGAGTTGTTCGCCGACCTTGATGAGTTCCGATACAAGGATGCGGGTGACCTCAGCGGCGGTCAGCAACAGATGCTCGCCATCGCGCGCGGTATGATCGGGGATAACGATCTGTTGCTCGTCGATGAACCGAGTGAGGGGCTTGCTCCCATGATCGTCGATGACGTCGTCGACGCACTCCGTGCTGCATCGGAGGATACCACGATGGTGATCGTCGAGCAGAACTTCTCACTCGCGATGGATCTCGCCGACCGCTTTTACCTGCTCGATCAGGGGCAGGTCGTCGAGTCGTGCTCGACCGAGGGGATGACCGCCGATGACGAGCGCATCAGGAGGTATCTCTCCGCATGAGTGAGTCACTGGTGCTCGTCCCGCTCCTGCTTGACGACCCCATCAGCTCGTTACAGGTCGCACTCCGCGTCTTCGTTGAGGGGCTGGGCAAGGGGGCGGTCTTCTTCACGATCGCCGTCGGGCTCACACTCATCTTCGGGTTGATGGGTGTGTTGAACTTCGCCCACGGTGCCTGGGGCATGCTCGGTGCGTACCTCGGTGGGTTGGTCATGGTGTTCGTCATCACCGGTGGGATGGGCCCGTTGACCGTGGTGCTCATCTTCTTCGCAGCGATCGCCCTCGTCTTCGCGGTGTTGACGGTCACCGGTGCGGTCATGGAGATCAAACTGATGCGTCCGATTTACGACCGGACACCGATGTATCAGATCATCCTCACCTTCGGTGTGGCACTCATCCTCGAGGAGCTCATCCGTATCACGACGCTCACATTCGGGCAACACCCAGAGGTGCCATGGCGTGCTGCGATGGACACGCTGCCCGACGTACTCGGTCATCGATACAACATCCTCGGGGCGGAGATTCGTGGGCTGTACTTCTTCGAGATCGCCCTGGGTGTCGTCCTCGTACTGGCCGTCTATCTCTTCCTCACGAGGACACTGTATGGGTTGTATATCCGTGCAGGGAGTGAGGATCCCGAGATGGTACAGGCACTCGGTATCAACGTGCGCCAGGCATTCACCGTCGTCTTCGGGATCGGTATGGGCCTGGCAGCCGTCGGTGGTGTACTCCTCATGTGGGATCCGCTCTGGGGACCGACCGCACACCTCAATATCGATATCCTGCTCTACGCATTCGTCGTCGTCATCATCGGTGGGCTGGGGAGCTTCAAGGGTACCGTCGTCGCGGCGTTCATCGTCGGTATGGCCGACTCGATCGCGACGTATGTGTTTCACCAGGGCTACATCGACCACTCAGGTCTCCCTGAGATCACCGTCTTCGGGTTGCTCGTGTTGATGTTGATCCTCCGTCCCAAGGGCCTGTTCGGTGTCGAGGAGGTGGGTGGCCATTAGCGACGAGACCGAGTCGGCAAGGGAGCTACCCGAGCCATACGATATCGGCAAGCCGATCGACCGTGGTATCAAGTTCAAACAGTACGTCTATGAGAACCGCGTCCATGTCGGTGTCGCCATCATCTTCCTGCTCTATCCGTTCTTGTATGCCGGCCTTGTCGGTCTCCCTGTCGTCGGTGAGATCTTCGGTGCGTTCCTCCCTGCCACACGGTTCATGGTCGTCGTGATCTACCTCGGGCTGTTCGCCGTGAGTTTCGACTTTATCAGCGGATACACCGGTTATCTCTCGTTCGGTCATGCCGCCTTCTTCGGTGTCGGCGCGTACTTCGTGATCCTCGCCACGCATCCTGAGAAGTTCTTCTGGCTACCCGCAGACACACCGTTCATGATCACGATGTTGCTGGGGGCGACACTCGCATTGATCGTCGCCATCCTCATCGGACTTGTCTCGTTCAGACTCTCCGGTGTCTACTTCGCGATGATCACCCTCGGGTTCGCACAGATCATGTACGAGCTCATCCGCCACTGGGACTGGATCGGTGCCAACCCGACCGATGGCCCGACCACCCAACTCGGCGAGGGCTACCGTATCGGCGTACCGTACGTAGACCAACTGAGTGTTGAACTGGGTCTCATCCATGGAACTTCCATCGACAACGTCCTCGGACTCGGGTTCGATATCGGCCCGCGGATCGTCTCATTCATCGCACTCGGGATGGTCGCGTTCGTTGCCTATCTGATGATGCAACGTATCATCCACTCACCGTTTGGCCGGGTGATGATAGCGATTCGCGAGAACGAGGAACGAGCCCGAGCGATCGGGTACAATGTCTACTGGTACAAGATCTGGGCGTTCGCCATCAGTGGCTTTTTCGGTGGGATCGCCGGTGCACTCTTCGCCGGGTACTCACGGTCGATATCGCCGGAGAACTCCTTCTTCTTCCTCGTCACAGCAGATGCACTGATCACCGCCATCATCGGTGGTCTCGGCACACTGGCCGGTGCGATGTACGGGATGGCATTCTATCAGTGGCTTGAGGACCTCCTCTCGACGGCTGCCGATGGTGGAATCGTCACCTTCCTCCGGGATTACGTCCCCGAGTCGATCTACACGGCCGACCTCTTTGGTATCAGCATGGAGGCGTTCGTCAACAGTGCCGTTGACGGTCGTGCCGGCCTCTATCTCGGTATCGTATTCGTCCTGTTCGTCTTGTTCGTCCCGAACGGTATCCTCGGAACCGTCCGTGACCGTATCGGTGGGAAGGCAGCCGAACGCCTCCCCGCACACCTCGACCGATATATCCGGGTGTTGCGAAGACGATGACTGAGACACCACTGAGCACCGACCTGCATACACCATGACACTTGAGTTGTCACACCGTGCACACCATTTCCCTGACCGTACAGCCGTCATCGATCATACCGATGATGAGATCGTCACCTATGGTGAGCTCGATGCACGTGCCGATGCGGCTGCATCCCGACTCGAGGCAGCAGGGGTAGGTAGCGGTGATGGCGTCTGTGTGCTCGCCCGTAATCGTATCGAGTTCCTCTCGCTCCTGTGGGGTACCAGACGCCTCGATGCCACGCTGGCACCGCTCTCACACCGCCTCACACCGGAGACGGTCGGGAAGCTCACAGGACGGATCAGACCGAAACTGACGCTCATTGACGAGCCATTCACCGAGTTCGCGCCGGCGATCGATGGACCAACCAGACCGCTCGATGGTATCGACCGACCAACAGCGGGCACACCCGAGCTGGCAGTCTCACACGAACATCCTGCGATGTATCTCCATACGGGTGGGACGACCGGGACACCGAAGGTGGTCGTCATCACCGAGGAACAACTCGAGTGGAATGCCATCACCGAGGTGGCCGCATGGGGGCTTGGCAAACACGAGGTGATCCCACTGTTGCTCCCCATGTTCCATACCGGAGGGTGGAATCTGCTCACCCTGCCGACGCTGTATGTCGGTGGGACAGTCGTCATCCAGCGGGCGTTCGACCCGGGTGATGCACTCGCGATGATCGAGACGTACGGTGCGACGAAGCTGTTCGGTGTCGCCGCGATCTTCCAGGCGATGGCCGCCCATGATCGCTTCGATGCCACTGACTTCGGAACCGTTGACTGGTGTATGAGTGGCGGTGGGCCGACACCAGCATCCTTGATGCAACGTTATCGTGACCGAGGTATCCCCTTCACGCAGGGATACGGCCTGACTGAGGGTGGACCGAACAACCTCTACTTCGAGCCAGACCGAGAGGATGCTGCCACCAAGTCGAACACGAGTGTCGGCAGACCGTTTCCCGACTGCGAGGTGCGTATCGTCGATCGCAACGGCGAGCGGTGCGAACCGGGTGAGGTTGGCGAACTCGAGTTCCGTGGCCCAGTCACCGCGAACCGGTATCTCCACACCGAAGACGGCACCTTCGAGGGCTCGTGGGTCTCCACTGGTGACCTTGCCAGCATGGACGACGCAGGTGACTTCTATATCGAGGGACGTGTCGACAATATGTTCATCAGCGGCGGTGAGAACGTCTACCCCGAGACCATCGAAGCAGCACTCGAGGATCACCCAGCCGTCGCCGGTGCTGGTGTGATCCCTATCGACCACGAACAATGGGGTCAGGTGCCAAAGGCGGTCATCCAACCAGAGGCAGGTCAGGACGTACAGTTAGATGAGCTTGAGCGCCACGCACGTGCGACATTGCCCGGGTTCATGGTCCCACAGGCGTTCGAGATCATCGACGAACTCCCCCGAAGCGGCCCTGGCAAGCTCGACCGGACCGCACTGGCTGAGTACCAATGACGTCGGTCGGCCTCACGGGTTTCGCGACGTACGTTCCACCTGCGACGATCACCGGAGAGGAGATCGCCGATATCTCCGGCATCCCCGAGGAGGTGGTCATCGAGAAGATGGGAATCACACAGAAACACGTCTGTCCGGAGGATGAGGACCACATCACAGAGATGTGCCACAAGGCAGCACTGGACGCGATCGATATGGCTGATATTACACCAGCGGAGATCGATCTCGTCGTCTATCACGGTAGTGAGTACAAAGACTACGTGGTCTGGTCGGCTGCCGCATCGATTGTACACCGCCTGGGGGCATCAAACGCCTATGCCACCGAGCGCCATACCCTCTGTGCGAGTACACCGATCGCGATACGCTCGTCGAAGGCTCTGTTACTCACCGATTCCATCGATACCGTGTTGCATGTCACAGGCAGTCGGGAGGAAGACCTCATCGATTACACCAATCACGACTCGTCGTTCATGTTCAACTTCGGCTCCGGTGCAGCTGCCTATGTGCTCGAACGTGAACCGGGGGATCGATCACTCGCGACGATACATGAGAGTGCAGCAGTCACCGATGGATCGTTCGCCGATGATGTCGTGATGCCCGCAGGTGGCACGAGACATCCCCCAAGCCAGATGACGGTCGAGCACAAGCTCCATACGCTCGATGTGGTCGACCCAGATGACATGAAAGAGCGACTCGGCCCTGTCAGTGGGCCGAACTTC
>SKSD01000008.1 GCA_007118145.1 Halobacteriales archaeon | reverse complement strand
CTCGGCACCGCGCTCGTCAACGATCCAGAACTGCTCGTCCTCGATGAACCGACCGCCAGGATAGACCCGGCTGGCAAACGCGATATCTGGAACTATATACCGCGACTTGTCGATGCCGGGACCACCATCATTCTGGCGACGCACGATATGGTCGAGGCAGAGCGCCTCGCCGAACAGGTCGGCTTTTTCTATGAGGGGCGACTGATCGCCTTCGGGACTGCAGAGGAACTCGTCGCCGACCGCCTCGGCCAGCGTAGATTGGTCATCGAGACATCGTCACCGCAGGTACTACACGATGCGATCGACGTGGGTGAATCCGCCGAGGATGCCGTGATCATCGACGAGGTGGGCATCGATGAGTTACCCGCACTCATCGAGCACATCGTGGCGACGGAGACATCCATCGGGTCGATCAGGTGGGAACACCCGCCACTCGAGGAGCTCTTTCTCACCCTCATCGATGAGCAGGTGATCGAACCATGACTCGTACCGGTCGCCTGGCCTCCGAGATCGTGGCTGAGTATCGCTCGTTCGTGCGACGACGGACAGCTCTGTTCTTCACGTTCATCTTCCCGTTACTCATCGTCGTGGTCTACGCCGCGGCGATCAGGGCTGGCGATGGTGAGTTTCTCGGTGCGCCTGCCTCGTACTATCTCCCAGGATATCTCGCCCTCGTCATCGTCTTCGCCCCACTCTCAAGGGTGGCTGGTTCGGTACCCCGCGACCGTGAGGCAGACCGCTTTGAGAAGCTCGCCACCACGCCACTTCAACAGTGGGAGTGGCTCCTCGCCCGTGTGATCGTCGCCGGTGGGTTGGCCATCATACCGGGTATCGCTGTCCTCGCCATCGCGGTCGTGCTCACGCCGGTCACGCTGTATCCCTCGCCGTGGCTCATCCCCCTCGGGGTGGCGATCGTCGTCACGTTCGCCGGTGTCGGAGCGATCATCGGCCGTCTGGCCGATTCAGAAGATGGTGCCATCGCGGTGGGTAACGCGATCGGATTCCCGATCGTGTTCTTCTCCGAGACGCTCCTCCCACCCGAAATCGTCCCATCTGCGGTTGAACCCGTCCTCGTGGTCTCACCGGTCACACATTTCGCCCGTGGTTCGCGACTCGCCCTCGAGGGTGGCCACCCCGAGGTCGACCAGCTCGTGGTACTCCTCGTCGTGGCGGTCGCCTGCTTCGTCATCGGGGCGCGACTGTTGCCAACGGTCGCCGATTAGGCGAGTTGCGCCTCGTAGATATGGTTCAAGAGGAGATAGGTGACCACACCCAGGACGAGACTGAGCAGCCACGTGGTGACGGCGATACGTCCCACTCGGGCGTGGTTCGTCTCGTAGAGTTGGGAGATCGGTCGCGAGAGTGCGAGTAACAACACGAATATCACGAGTGGGACAGCGACAATTGAGAGGAGGATATGGATCGCGAGCATCAGTAGGTATGCACTGAGGATGAGCCCCTCAGCTCCGACGATCTCCTTTTGACCACCACCGCCGATCTTGATGAGGTACATCACGAGGAACGCCAGGATCAACCCGACCGAGGTGAGCATCGCGGTCGCATGCTGGCGGATGCGCTCATGTCTGATGGCATACCAGCCAAACAGGAGCACGATGACGGTGATGGAATTGATGACCGCGATCGCGTGTGAGAGATTGTCGATGGACGTCCGAGTGAGTTCAGGGTACCAGGGTATGAGGTCCATGAACGTGGCGATGACAAGCAGGTAGGCAACCGCGGTCAAGAGGATCGTCCCCTGGAGAGGGTCGAGCCAGGTGACACGATACGATGTCGAGGTCGCCATCGCATCGAGATTGTGCCCGTGTCGGCTTTTAGCGTTCTGTTTATGCTTCGTAACTGTGATAGCGGTCGCCATGCAATCGACCAGGTATGAGCGCCGACAGACAACAGCGGACGATCCGCTGCATGGTCGCGAAAGTCGGCCTAGATGGCCACGACCGTGGTGCACACGTCATCGCCCGTGCCTTCAGAGATGCCGGATTCGAGGTGGTGTACTCCGGACTCCACCGTGCACCGGAGGAGGTCGTCCAGGCGGCCGTCCAGGAGGATGTCGACGTGCTCGGTGTGTCGATCCTCTCAGGAGCGCACAACACACTGATCCCGAAGATCATCGAGGGGCTTCGTGAGTACGATGCCTTCGATGACACCCTGTTGTTAGTCGGCGGCGTCATCCCTGAGGAGGACGCCGAGCATCTCAAGGAACTCGGTGTCGCCGAGGTGTTCGGCCCGGGGACGAGCATCCAGAAGACGATCGAGTTCATCGAGGAACACGCCCCCGATCGATGACGCTCGACACGAAGACTCTGGTCGACGAACTTCGAGATGGGAATCCGCGAGCGCTCGCCCGGGCGATCACGAGGATCGAGAACCGCTCGAAGGGCTACCGCGAACTCGTCGGTGAGCTACACCGCCACTCGACGGGTGCGGACATCATCGGCGTGACTGGTAGCCCAGGATCTGGCAAATCGACACTCGTGGACAAACTGGCGGCGGCATACCGCGAGCGAGACGAGCGCGTCGGGATCATCGCGGTCGACCCCTCCTCACCCTATTCAGGTGGGGCGGTCCTCGGCGACCGTATCCGGATGGGTTCGGCCATCGGTGATGACGGTATCTTCGTCAGGTCGATGAGCTCACGGGGTAGCCTCGGTGGACTCTCCGGTGCCACCGCCGATGCGGTCAAGGCGTTCGACGCAGCCGGTATGGACCGGGTCATCATCGAAACGGTCGGAGCTGGGCAGAACGAGGTTGATATCGTCAAGACAGCCGATACCGTCCTCGTGCTCGTCCCACCGCAAAGCGGTGATACGATCCAGATGCTCAAGGCGGGTATCCTCGAGATCGCCGACGTGTTCGTCGTCAACAAGGCAGATCTCGAAGGTGCTAACCGTATCGTCGAGGAGTTGCTCGAGATGATCCAGCTGGCACCAGAATCCGAGGAGGAGACTTGGAGACAGCCTGTCATCGAGACAGTCGCCACCTCGGGAACCGGTGTGGATACACTCTGTGAGACGGTCGATGAACACCTGGGATTCCTCGACCGCACCGGATTGCGCGAGGTTCACGCACGCCGTCGTTACGAGGAGGAGATCAGGACATTGCTTCGCGACGAGGTGGGCTACCTCATCGAGGATGAGATCGAGGCACACGGGGGTATCACCGAGCTCGGCGAGGCCGTCAGGAATCGAGAGACCGACCCATATGCTGTCGTCGAGGAGATCGTCAACCCACTTCGAGCGTATCTCAGCGAGCGTTCCTGAGGGGTGATGGAGCCGGTCTATCGACCGAACTTATGCCAATCGACGACGTAGTGACACGTCACCATGGGTCTTCGACGTGTCATTGGCGGCATCTTACTCATCATAGCCGGTATCGTCATCGGTGACCGCCTCCTCAGACGGCTCGCTGGAGACCTCTCACCACCGAGGCAAGGGGCACTCGACACGGTCAGGGTCAGTGGCTTCGATGTATCGTATGTGGAGTGGGGCTCACCGGACGATGACGACATCCTGCTCGTACATGATGTCTACATCGGTGCATCCAACGCCGAGTTCGAGGCACTCGGGGAGGCACTCTCGAATGAGTATCACGTCATCGCGATCGACCTGCCGGGATTCGGTCGGAGCGAGCGACCGCCGATCGAGTATGATATCGGCATCTTCGCACACGCACTCGAGACGGTCATCGAAGAGCGGATGGACGAGCCGATCATCGTCGCCTCGGGGTTGGGTGCCACGTTCGCACTCGAGACGATACAGACCACCTCTGTCGAGCGATTCATCGCCATCTCACCACGTGAGCGTCGCTGGCCACCGGCGGTCGGGACCGGGGTATTACTCGATGTACCCATCATCGGGACCGGGTTATACGACCTCCTGTCGTGTAGACCGTCGTTATCGTACCACCTCGAGGAGCACCTCGGGTGTGGTATCGACCAGCTCCCAGCTGGCTTCGTCGACTACACCTGGCGGTCAGCACACCAATCTGGAGCGAGACACGCGATCGGTGCCTGGTTGGCCGGTGACCTCGATAGTACGGTCGACCTCCTCGATACGATCGAGCGCACCGACCTACCGGTCACACTCGTCGGGGGCGAACCATCTATCCATCCCGAGGTGGGCGACCTCCGTGAGATAGCCACGACGGCGCAGTCGACGCTCATCACGGTGGACAACGTTGGGCACGCGCCACACCTGTGTGCGCCTGAGCTGCTCGCCACACACCTCATCGAAGACGCCCTCACCGGGTAGTGCGTGACAGAGTGAACTATTGACCGGATCTGTTGTATGTTTCCTGTGGTAGATTCAGGCGATCCCGATCTCCTCACGATAGGCGCCATGGATCTCCTCGAACACGCCCATGATCTCACCCATCGTGGCATACGCCTTGACCGCCTCGACGATCGCTGGGATGACGTTCTCACCAGCGAGCTCATGTTCACGGATCGAGGCGAGCGCCCTCTCAACCTCGGTATCATCACGTTGCGCTTTAATCGTCGCCAGGCGTTCGTGCTGTACGTCATGTGCTCGCTCGTCCACGCGAAGTAGCTCGGGACTGGTATCCTCCTCGATGGTATACTTGTTCACCCCGACAACCACCTCTTCGTCTCGCTCGACACGTTCCTGGTACTCATAGGCTGATTCCTGGATCTCTCGCTGGAAGTACCCCGTCTCGATACCGCGGAGGACACCGTCGCGTATCGAGCCATCTCCCATATCGCGTATCTCCTCGATGTAGGCCATGGCCTGTTGCTCGACCTCGTCGGTGAGTGCCTCGACCGCGAAGCTCCCACCGAGTGGGTCGATGATATCTGCCACACCAGACTCCTCTGCGATGATCTGTTGGGTACGAAGTGCGACCCGAACAGCTCGCTCACTCGGGAGGGCGTGCGCCTCGTCATAGCTGTTGGTATGGAGGCTCTGGGTACCTCCGAGCACCGCGGCAAGTGCCTGGATGGTCGTCCTCGTGACGTTGTTGAGCGGCTGTTGTGCGGTCAGACTCTGCCCGGCTGTCTGGGTATGGAACTTGAGGCGACGACAGCCGGGATCCTCAGCACCGTACCACTCGGCCATCTGTCGAGCCCAGATGCGACGTGCGGAACGGAACTTGGCAATCTCCTCGAAGAAGGAGTTGTGACAGTTGAAGAAGAACGATAGACGCGGTGCGAATGACTCAAGGGGAAGCCCGCGCTCGAGTGCGTCCTCGACGTAGGCGAACCCATCGGCGAGGGTGAATGCGAGCTCCTGGACGGCAGTTGAGCCTGCCTCACGGATATGATAGCCAGATATCGACACAGGATGGAACCGCAGTGTCTCCTGGGCAGCGAACTCGATGACATCGGTGACGAGCTTGAGCGATGGCTCGGGTGGGACCACCCACTCCTTCTGCGCGATGAACTCCTTGAACATGTCGTTCTGGAGGGTACCCCTGATCTGATCGCGGGGGACGCCCTGTATGTCGGCCAATGCAACGTACATGGCGTAGATGACCGGTGCGCTCGGGTTGATGGTGAAGCTCGTCGATACCTCACCGAGGTCGATACCGTCGAAGATGATCTCCATATCACGGAGGGTATCGACCGCGACACCCTCCTTACCGACCTCGCCCTCGGCCATGCGGTGGTCTGAGTCGATACCCATCAGACTCGGCATATCGAACGCCGTCGAGAGACCTGTCTGACCCTGCTCGGTCAGGTAGTGAAACCGCTCGTTGGTCTCCTCTGGCGTACCGAACCCCGCGAACTGGCGCATCGTCCAGAGTCTCCCCCGGTGCATCGTGGGGTAGACACCCCTCGTGTAGGGTTCCTCACCGGGGAGGCCGAGGTCATCGAGATAGTCGATATCTGCCACGTCGTCTGGCGTGTACAGCCGATCCACCTCGAGGTTCGATACCGTGGCGAAACGCTCCTTTCGCTCGCCGTGTGCATCGAGGTACGGAGACAACGTCTCGTCCTCCCACTCGACACGTGCGTTGCGGATCGCATCGAGGTCGTCATCGTCGTACATGCGTGTGCATACCGGTGCGCTCCCATTAACCATTCCGCCACGTCGTATGCTTCTGCTATCATGCAGTGAGCAGATGCATACGTAGCCGTGGGTGATCGGGAACACAATCGAGGTATGCCCGGTTGACCGCGTAGCTCACTGGAGGCGCTTGGTCCGTTCGATAAGTGGATGTCTCGCGTAATCGACCACCTCGATGTCGGCGATCGTCTCGAGACCCTCCTTTCGAGCGGTTCGCTCCATACCGAGTTCGATATCCGGTTCATCGATCACGATCACGTACGCATCCATGGTGTCGATACCGAGCTCGTCAGCCGCGAGGATGCGGTGGTGGCCATCAGCGAGTAGCAACCGACCGTTGACATCGATGACAACCAGCGGTTCTGCAAGGCCACGCTTCATCTCGTATTTGCGACCCTCGAGTTCATCAGCGTACACCCGCTTTTGAGTCGGTGTCAGGGATGCGATATCGACCGTTCGACGTTCCTCATCGAAATCGAGGTTATGGATCCGTTCGAGCGTCTGCTTGAGCTTACCCACCTTCTCTGGCGTTGCCCGCTCGATGTGACTCCGGATCACGTCGGCGTTGGAGATGATCCCGACGAGATTGTTCGCATCATCGACCACGGGGAGCTTTTGTATCCCAGAGCGGAGGATGACACGGGCGGCATCGGTGACGCGCATCTCCGGGTGGGCGACGACGAGGTCGGTCGCCATCACCTTGAAGATGGGATCTTCATCATCGGCAAGGAGCAGATCTCTTGCGGAGACGAACCCTCGGACCTGGCGGCGTTCGGTCACCGGATATCCGTTATGATCGCTCTCGGCGATCTTCCGGGCGACCTCGATGACGAGCTCGTCCGGCGAGACCGTCTGGACATCTCGTGTCATATAATCCTTCACGAGTGCACGCCGAGGGTTACTCATACGACCGGTGATGAGGGCTCCCGAGACCAAAAGCACCCCGTCTCAATCGTCCTGGGTGTCTTCACCGTGGCCGTACTGAATCGGTGGACGGGCCGCCTCGATCGCCTCGAAGAATGACTCCGTCACCGCCTCACCCGCCGAGTGCATGTCCTCTCCATTGTCGAGCGCCATCGACCCGACTGATATCTGCGCACCGGCCATGTCATCATGACCACCTGCGTTGCCGATCGACCCGAAGGCGAACCGGACCGCATCACCGAGATCGATCTCGTCGTCACTGGTTCGTGAGGACACGTAGATCGTCTCATCCATACGGCCGAAGACACAGACGGTCTTGATTCCCTCCATCGTAAGGAGATCGTCAGCAGCCTGCGCGAGTGCATCACGGTCACGCAACTCACCGACATCGGTGACGAGGACGTGACCTCGTACCACGCGGTTCGATATCGCCTCAGCGAACGTCTCGAACGTCTCTGCGGTCACCTTCGGTGACTGGATACGTTTGAGGATGCCATCATCGACACGGTCGCAGATGCCGGCTGCGATAGAGAAGTCCAGTGGAGAAATTCCACGTCGGAAATTGTTGGTATCGACCTTGAGCCCGTACCACAGTGCCGTTGCTAGCCGGCTATCGATCTCGATGCCAGCTCTGATTAGATGGTCGATGATGAGCGTGCTCGTTGAGCCGACCTCCTGGCGTTGGTCGACGAAGGTGGCATCGGCCATCTCGTGTGTGGGGTGATGGTCGATGATGATGTCGACGTCAGTCGTCGTCGGGAGCCTGTCGTTCACCCCAGGATGGGCGTGGTCGACGAGAGCGATCCCTCCAAACTGTTCCAGATCGGTCTCATCGTCCAGTTGTTGTAGCTCGATCTCAAGGGCGTTGACGAACGCCCGGTTCTCCTGATGGGTGATTTCGCCGCCGAAGTAGACCGCAGCCTCCGTCCCGACCGCCGCTGCTAACGCGACCACACCGACCGCCGCAGCGATCGCATCTGGGTCGGGGTTATCATGTGTGACGACGGCAACCGTATCGTCCAGTATGGCCAACGTGCGAAGCAGGCGGAGCGTCTGTATGAACCCCCTGTCGGTCAGCCTCGTCAGTAACTCATCTGCCTCCAATCGGGTGAGATCGATGACGTGATCGGTGACCGTATCCAGCCCTTCAGATACATCGGTACCGATCGCGAGGAGGAACACATCGGGGTATGTGTCGCGACAGGCGGTGCAGATATCGACTGGGTCGTCCAGCGCATCGACAGGTACCAGGGCGACATCGGGTGTGTCGTCGAGCTCCTTCCAGGCGGTGTGCGACCGGGGATCGCCCCTGACGACCGGGAGCCCCTCCTCGCGGAGATCGACCGCCTCCTGCTCATCCTCGACGAGCAGCGTGAGCCTCCCTGGTTTGTCGATGAGTGCGTTGCCGAGACGTAGGCCGTCGACACTCCCCCCGACGATCACCCTCGTGAGCATCTACATCGTAACGTACGTCGTGGTGTCGTAAATGTGCCGTGACCTCGAGTTCAGCCGAGGAGTATCTCTGCTGCGCTCATCGCCGTCTCCGCGATCGGTCCGAACGCCGGTAGCGCAACAACGGTCACGACCGCAGCCAAGATCAACATCGCATAGAGACCGAGTGGGTACGACTCGATCTGTGTCGATTCCGTCGGCTCCTCGATCCACATGGCCTTGACGACGCGTGAGTAGTAATAGAGCGAGAGTGCGCTGTTGAGCGCGCCAATCGCCGCAAGCCACCAAAAGCCCGCACTCACCGCACCGGCGAAGAGGAAGTACTTCGTGAGGAACCCACCACCGATGGGCAGGCCGGCCAGATTGAACAGCAAGATCGTCATGGCGATACTCGCGATCGGCGCCTGCTTGGCGAGCCCGTTCAGGTCGTCGAAGCAGCGGCCGATATCCCAGTACTCCACCATGGCGATGAAGAGGAACGCACCGGTGTTCATGAACCCGTAGACGAGTAGGTGCATCATCCCCGCACCGAGGACGAGTTCGTTATACGGGCCGGCGTTGGTCAGTGCCGCGAGTGCGATCAGCGCATAGCCAGCATGGCCGATCGACGAGTACGCGAGCATGCGCTTGACCTCGCTTTGGGTTGCGGCGGCGACGTTCCCGAGCGTCATCGTCACGACAGCGAGTACCTGGAAGACCAGCACCCAATCGATACCCATGGCGAGCATGGTCTCAAGCGGGAACGCCTCGATGAAGATGCGAAACGCGATGACGAACCCAGCTGCTTTCGATGCCGACGAGAGGAACGCCGCAACCGGTGCGGGTGCACCGACATACGCATCCGGTGCCCAGAAGTGAAACGGCACGCTCGCCGTCTTGAAGGCGATCCCACCGATGAGCATCAATACACCGAGTGCGAGCAAGCTCGTGTGCTCGCCCGTGAGTCCGGCAGCGACCGCCTCGAGCTGAAGCGAGCCGGTCACCCCGTAGATCAGGCTGATACCGTAGATGAGTATCGCGCTCGAGAGTGCCCCGATGAGGAAGTACTTGAGACCACCCTCGACACTTCCCCGGTTCGTCTTCAAGAACGCCACCAACGCATACGATGGGAGGCTGGCGAGTTCGAGGGCGACGAAGATGGTGACCAGGCTGTTGGCGAACGCCATCATCACCATCCCGGTCGAGGCGAGCAACACCAGGGAGTAGAACTCCCCTCGGTGGGCGTGCTCACCGAGGTAATCGTAGCTGGCGATGATGACCATCGTCGTCACGGCCGTGATGACGGCTGCGAAGAACAGGCCCATCTGGTCGACGACGAGGGTGTCCTGGAACAGATGCATCACCCCTCGTTCACCAGGGTCACCGACACCGACGACGAGGTACCATACCGCGCTGAGGAAGGCGAGCAGTGAACCGAACGCGGCCGTACCGGCTAGGAGGCGGTGACTGACCGGCTCTCGCCGGATGCTATCGAGTGCGAACAGGATGAGTGCGAAGATGCCCACGAACAGTGCCGGGGCGAGTGCCGTCCACTCAGGTAGATCGACGACCATCTACATGTCACCTCCCGGGATGATCGGCGCAGTCGCATCACGGATCATCTCGAACGCCACCTCAGGGGCGACGCCGAGGATGATGATCAAGGCGAGTAAGACGGCGATCGGGGCCAGGTCGTGGAGTTGTGCCTCACGGGGGTTGTAGTCCGTCGCGAGATCGAACTCGCCAAAGAGCGTCTGTTGCATCGCCCACAGCAGATAGCCCGCCACGATGACGATACCGAACATCGCCATCGGTGTGACGATATGCGATGCCGGCAGGTGTGGTGAGCCGAACGACCCGAGGAAGACGAAGAACTCCGCCGCAAAGCCCGACATGAGTGGGAGCCCCATGTAGGCGAACCCACCTGCGACGAAGGCACCGACCGTGATCGGCATCTGCGTGGCCAGGCCGGAGATATCTGAGACCATCCGCGTATGCGTCTCGTGATAGATGACACCGACGATCATGAACAATAACCCGGAGATGAGCCCGTGACTGAGCATCTGGAAGGTGGCCCCACCGACGCCGTAGATGGTCAGTGCCATCAGCCCGAGGATGACGTACCCCATCGACGAGACGGACGAATACGCGACGATACGCTTCAGGTCACGCTGGGCAAGCGCGAGGAGTGCACCGTAGATGACACTGATGACAGCGACCGCGGCGATGATCTCAGCAAAGCGCATCGCCTGATCGGCGAGCATGGTGAAGTTAAAACGCAACAGCGCATACGTACCCATCTTCAACAAGACACCTGCCAGCAGTACCGACACCGGTGACGGTGCCTCGACGTGGGCATCTGGCAGCCAGGTGTGAAACGGGACTACCGGTACCTTGACCGCGAAGCCGATGAAGAGCGCGGCAAACGCAGCCGCCTTGAGCGTGCTCGCGTCCATCCATCCGACCGCATCAGGCTCGGTCTCAGTGAGTGCCTGGGCGACATCGGTCAGGTCGAACGTGGTGACCGCATCGCCGAGACCGAAGACGAGCGCGACGAACCCGATGAACATCACCAGACTGGCGATATTCGTGTAGACGAAGAACTTGATCGCGGCGTACTTCCGGCGAGGGCCACCCCAGATACCGATGAGTAGGTACATCGGGATAAGGACGGCCTCCCAGAAGACGAACCAGACGAAGAAGTCGAGCGCGACGAAGACACCGATGAGTGCAGCCTCGAGGAACAGCATGAGTCCGTAAAACTGCGACTGGCGCTCCTCGATAGGTGTCCATGCACTCACGATCGCGAGGGTCGTGAGGATCGTCGATAGCACGACAAGCGGCATGCTGATGCCGTCGAGGCCGACATGCCAGTTGAGCGTGTACAGATCGCCGAGTTGGAACCATTCCACACGGTTCTGGAAGGCGATGGTCGACCCCTCCCGAAGTGCGTTACCCGACCCGTCGAAGTTGAGAAACATCCACAGACTCCCGACGAGCGGGATGAGGCTGAGGACGAACGCCAGGCGTGGTGCGACCCGGTCTGGTGCGAGGAACACGATACCGGCTGCGAGCAGTGTCGCGAGTACGAGTGCCTCAATCCACATCTAGAACCACCCCCCGTAGATACCAAACCCAAGTAGGATGAGGAGGAACCCGATGAGCAACAGCGTGGCGTAGTTCGTCACCACACCTGTCTGGATGCGCTTGAGATGCTCCGAACTGAACAGGCTGATGCTCGAGCTCGCGTTGACGAGCCCGTCGATGACACCCTGGTCGAAGATATCGGCGACGCGTGCGACACGCGCGGTCACACCCTGTGCGAGCCAGACCTGGAACTCATCCTGGTAATAGTTGTGCTCGACGACGTGACCGACGGATCCGAGCTCGTCGACGTGGCGTTGTGGCTCGGGGTCGCTGTACAGCCGATAGGCCAACAGCGCACCGCCCAGTGCGAGCGCTAGAGCGATCAGTGCCGGGAGTAGAACGTTCGGATCGGCACTTGGGAGTTCCTGTGCGACGAGTGCGCTGTACGTACCTGCCGCCGTCTCTGGGATGGGTTGCTCGAGCCATGCCTGGTCGAGCCACTGATACAGGTAGGCGATCTCCAACCCGGTGAGCTTCTCGACAGGGACCATGTTGACGAACCCTGCAACCACGGCCAGAACACCGAGTACCACGAGTGGTAGCTGTATCTGCCAGCCGACCGGGTCTGGTGACTCAGCGTACTCAGACCGGGGCTCTCCGTGGAAGGTCAACATGACCATCCTGAAGGTGTAAAAACCGGTGAAGAAGACGGCGAGCAATGCCATCGCGTAGGCGACGAGCAAGATCGGTGTCTCGAGGCCGACCGCCAGCGCGTCGTAGAGTATCTCGTCCTTGCTCCAAAAGCCGGAGAAGGGGATGATACCTGCGAGTGCGAGTGCACCTGCGAGGAACGTCCAGTACGTGATCGGCGCGCGATCTTTCAGGCCACCGAGCTTCCACATATCCTGCTGGTGGTGCGTCATCACGATGACCGACCCCGCCCCGAGGAACAACAGCGCCTTGAAGAAGGCATGATTCATCAGGTGGAAGGTACCCGCGACGAAGCCACCCACCCCGAGGCCGAGCATGATGTAACCGTACTGTGAGATGGTCGAGTACGCGAGGACTTGCTTGATATCGTCCTTGACGACACCCATCGTTGCCGCGAACAGTGCGGTGAACGCCCCCACGAAGGCGATGATCGCGAGTGCGGTCGGCGAGATGGCGTAAAACCCGAACATACGGGCGACGAGATAGACGCCGGCCGCGACCATCGTCGCGGCGTGGATCAGTGCCGAGACAGGCGTTGGACCCTCCATGGCATCGGGCAGCCACGTGTGCAGCGGGAACTGTGCTGACTTGCCGACCACCCCACCGAGGATGAGCAACCCGACGATGGTGAACCAGGTCGATGCCTCAAAGCCGAACGTCTCAATCGCCGTCTCGGAGATATCCCCGGCGATGATGTCCTGTGCGATGACCGGGAAGCTGTCTGACCCGGCGAACGCTGCCGTACCGAAGGTCGCGAGCACGGCGACCGTCCCGATGAGGAAGAAGTAATCCCCGAAACGTGTGACGAGGAACGCCTTCTTGGCCGCACTCGGGGGTGCCTTGTCGGTGAACCAAAAGCCGATGAGCAGGTACGAACACAGGCCGACAAGTTCGAAGAAGATGAACGCCATGAGGAGGTTGTTCGCGAGGACGAACGCGAGCATGCTGAACGTGAACAGCCCGAGTGAGGCGTAGTACCGGGGGAGGCCACCGCGTTCGGCATGACCCTCATCGAGGTTCATATACCCGACGCTGAACAGGTGGACGAGGAACGCGATCAGGGCGACGATGACCAGCATCAGCGACGACAGCGGGTCGATGAGGATGCCGAAGCTCAGTTCGATGACCTCGTCGCCGGCTACCCAGGTGTAGATGTCCTCATTGTAGGTGTACCCCTGACCGACGACGATGAACACCACCACGGACAGGACGAGTGAGATGAACGTGGCGACAACCCCGGGGATGGCACCCTGCATGGGTAACTGCCGCCCGAACGCCAGGATGACGATGAAGGAGATGAGCGGCAGGAGGGCGGTCGCCGGTGCGAGTTCGAGGAATCCCTCCATGTCACCACCTCATCGTTGCAGCATCGGTGACGTTGACGCTGCCGAAGTTCCGGTTCAACACGAGGATGATACCGATCCCGATCGCCACCTCAGCTGCTGCGAGTGCCATGACGAACAGAGCGAACACCTGTCCGGTGAGTGTCCCGTGTAACAGGGCAAAGGCCACGAGATTGATGTTGGCCGCGTTAAGCATCAACTCGACCGACATCAGGAACATGAGGGCGTTCTCTCGCGTCAGGATACCGAACAGGCCGATACAGAAGACGCCCGCAGAGAGCAACACGTAGTATTCGATTGGGATACCGGTCATTCCTGGTCACCTCCCTCTGCCGATAACGCGGTCACCATGCGACCCTCCTCCTCCCGGCGAGCGAGCAAGATCGCCCCGTCGAGGGCGGCATCCAGGACGAACGCAATGAGGATGAACGCGACGAGAAACCCCTCGGTCGGGATCGTCGTGGGGATGTTGAGCAGTGCGAAACCGATCGTCGCGGTGATACTCTCACCCTCGGGATAGCCTGCTGGCTCACCGAGCTCGGCACGGATAACGACGTAACTGAAGACACCGAAGATAGCGACCGCGATGAGCCCGTTGAGCAGGTGCCTCCCGAGCTGGAGCTGTGGGCGTGTCGTCACGAGCGAGACACCCCCTCAGCGACCGGTTGTTGACGCTGGGTGAGCATCACAGCGAAGGTGATGAGAATCAGTACACCACCGACGTACACGAGTACCTGCATGACCGCGAGGAACTCCGCCT
Source organism: Halobacteriales archaeon (assembly GCA_007118145.1). GTDB lineage: Archaea > Halobacteriota > Halobacteria > Halobacteriales > SKSH01 > SKSH01. The sequence continues at coordinate 32,195 of SKSD01000008.1, read as the reverse complement.
GCATCATCACGTAGTGGACGGCCACACTCAACAGGGCGATGCCCAGCAGCAATGCGGCATGCCACGGCTCACGAACGAGGACGACCCCCGCGCTCGAGAGGAGCGTGACCGCCGCAAACAGCGCAAATGCAAGTAGCTCAAGCTCGACCATTACTCTCTCCTGCTATTGGCGAGCCTTTCAAGATTTCGAGACGCATTCCAGTATGTCTGGGTTTCACGCACACCACGGTGGTGTATTACTGGTAATCAACCTCGTCTTCACCCTCACCGACCCACGAACCACGGTCAGGTTCACGAGCCTCGAGTGGGTCGAGTTCGTTGTACCAGGGGACGCTCTTGAGCTGTTCCATGTTGTACACCAGGTCATCCTTGGTATCTCCAGTGAACTCGAAGTTCTGCGTGAGGATGATGGCATCAACCGGGCAGACCTCCTCACACAGTCGACAGTAGACACACTGGCCGACGTGGAGGTTGTACTGTTCGCCCTGACGTTGCTCGTTGGTGACGATCTGGATGGTATCGTTCGGACAGACGTTCTCGCACTGGCGACACCAGATGCACCGCTCCTGACTGAACTTGTGGACGCCGCGGAACCTCGGGCTGACCTCGGGTGGGACGTCTGGGTACTCCACCGTGAACGTCTCACCCTTGAGTGCGTGTTCCATCGTCGTCGCGAGTGATTTGAGTACACCGATCATGCTGCGATCACCCCCACGATGAGGGCGGTGAGTATGAGGTTGAGGAAGCTCAACACGAGCAGGCCCTTCCAGCCGATATCGAGAAGCTGGTCGATCCTGACCCGCGGGACCGCCGAGCGTGCCCACTGTGTGAGCAGGAAGATCGCCCAGATCTTGATAAGGAACCAGACAAAGCCCGGCAGGACCGGCCCTGCCGGACCCCCGAGGAAGAACGTCGCGATGATCGCCCCACCCAGGAAGATGTGGATGAACTCACCGAGGTAGAACAGGACGAAGTACACGCCTGAGTACTCCGTCTGATACCCGGCGATGATCTCGTTTGGTGCCTCGGGGGTATCGAACGGGTTACGGCCGACCTCTGCCAGGTTTGCGATGAGGAAGAGGAAGAACGCGAACGGGTTGACGATCGCGAACCATGACGGGATGGCGATACCGGCGACGAGGATGAGCGGTTCGGCCTGTACCGCGACAATCTCGCTCATCCGGAGTGTCCCCGCGAAGACGACGACCGAGACAGCGATCAGGATGAGCGGGATCTCATACGCGATGTTCTGAGCAACGGCACGAAGCCCACCCAGCATCGAGTACTTGTTGTTCGATGCATAGCCACCCATCACGAGTCCAACACTCGACAATGAGGCCACAGCGAAGACGAACACGGCACCAACCTCGGGGTCGGCCACGTGGATGCCACTACCCATCGGGATGACCGCAAAGCCGAGCAGCGCACTGAGGGCGACGATGATCGGAGCGAGCTCCCAGGCGGGGCGGTCGACACCCTCAGGGATGATGATCTCTTTCGAGAGCAGCCTGACCGCATCAGCCACGATAATCAACAGGCCGAACGGGCCGACACGGTTGACGGCGATGGCGTCGGTGAAGCGGGCGCGGATCTTCCGTTTCGCCCACGGTCCGGCGACAGCCGTCATGATGAGCATGATGTTCGCGACGAGGAACGCCGCGAGGAGGCCAGCAACGAACTCACCGAGGACGCCGTACCCCTCGAGGCCGAGGGCATCGACGATCCGCTCGGGGAGCAACACCGTCTCCAGCGGTGTGACCGGCAGGCCCATCAACGATCGACCTCCCCGAGGATGATATCGATGCTCCCGAGGGAGGCGATCAGATCTGGGATGAACTCACCCTCGGCCATCTCAGGTAATGTGGACAGATTACAGAAACACGGGCTGCGTATCTTGAACCGACCGGGTTTGTCCGTCCCATCTGCCCGGATGTAGATACCGAGTTCACCCTTGGCACCCTCGACGGCACGGTAGACCCGGCGGTCGGGGTCTGGTTTGAGCGTCCGTGGGACGTTGCTCTGAATCTCGCGTTCGTCCTCCGGCCAGTCCTCGAGAAGGTCGACACACTGGCGGACGATCTTGGCTGACTGCTCGACCTCTCTGACGCGCACGAGCACGCGAGAATACACGTCACCAGCATCGTCGGTGATGACCTCCCAGTCGAGCTGGTCATAGATACCGTACGGATCGTCACGCCGGAGATCTGTGTCGATACCCGAGGCACGGGCGACCGGTCCACCTGCACCGTATTGCTTGGCCACCTCGCGTTCGAGCACACCGGTGCCGACACAGCGTAGTTGGAAGATCTCGTTATCGGTGAGGAGGTCGTGCACCTCGTCCATCGATGCTGGCAATTCCTCGTCGGTAAATTTCTTGACGTTCTCGAAGAACTCCTCTCGGGGTTCGGGGATGTCCCACGCCACGCCACCGAGACGGAGGTAGTTGAACATGAGGCGCTGACCAGTGAGATCCTCGAGGATCTTTTGTACCTTCTCGCGGTCGCGGATGGCGTACATCGACAGCGCGTTGAACTCACCGTAGACGTCGAGGACGAACGTTCCCAGGGCGAGGAAGTGTGCGGCCATTCTCGAGAGCTCGGCACCCATCGTCCGGATGACCTGTGCGTACTCGGGGACCTCGATCTCGGCGAGGTCCTCTGCGGCACGTGCATAGGCCCACTCGTTGATCAAACCGGCCGATGCGTAATCCCAGCGGTCGGGGTAGGGCATGATCTGGTGGCGGTACGTCCCCTGCTGGCACATCTGCTCCTCACAGCGGTGGAGATAGCCGATATCCGGTTCGACATCTGCCACCTGCTCGCCGTCGAGCGTCACCTTGAGGTGCAACACGCCGTGTGTCGCCGGGTGGTGTGGACCCATATTAAGCAAGATAGTGTCACTCTCAGCCCCTTCGGTGTGGTCGAGCAGTGGGTTCTCATGTGCCTCGTAGGCGACCACCTGTGGTTTGTCCTGGTTGTAATCATCCGTCAGAGGATGACCCGTCCAGGTATCGGGGAGCAGGATGCGCTTCAGGTCGGGGTGGTCTTGATACTCGATACCGATGAGATCGTACGCCTCGCGTTCGTGCCAGTTTGCCGTCTCGTACACGCTTGCGGCGCTCTGACTCTGTGGGTGATCACGGTCGGTTGGTACGACGATGCTGAACTCGGTCGTCGGGTCGGCGTACTGCTTGAGGTGGTAGATGCTCTCATAGCGATCGGGGAACTGCTCTGCAGTCACGCACGAGAGCAGGTCGAAGCCGAACTCGTCGCGCATCACCGTCAGCGTGTCGACGACCTCATCTGGCCTGATGATGACCGCCGGTGCGTTGACGTGCTCGTCTCGACCGATGACACGATCGCCGAGGCGGTCGACCACCTCATCGGGGTCGACCTCGACCGCACCCTCGGGTGCATGTTCGAGTGTGCTCACGGTGAATCACCCCAGTTGTACCGCATCGCGAGGCTATCCTCGTCGATCCGATCGGCGAGTTGGTCGATCACCTCGTCGCGGTGCAAGTCACCGAACTGCTCGAGCTCATACGGCTTGACGACGACCGGGCTTGACTCGCCATTTGCCACCCGCTCTTGCAACTTGGCGATACCGTAGATGAGTGCCTCGGGCCGGGGTGGACAGCCGGGGACATGGATATCGACGGGGATGACCTCCTCAGCACCCTTGACGACGTTGTATCCCTCCTGAAACGGTCCGCCTGAGATCGTGCACGAGCCCATCCCGACGACGAACTTCGGCTCGGGCATCTGGTCGTAGACACGCTTCATGCGTGGTGCAAACTTCGAGACGATCGTCCCTGGGACGATGATGAGGTCTGCCTGGCGTGGTGAGGCACGTGGGACGCCCGCACCGAAGCGGTCCACGTCGTGTTTGATCATGAGCGCATGAATCATCTCGAGACTGCAACACGCGATACCGAACTGCAGCATGAACATCGACGACCCTCGCACCCAGTTCATGAACTTATCAAACTTCGTCAGGATGAACGGCGACGAGCCAACCGCCTGGCGAAGCCGTGAGTTAAACCGGTCGTCGACACCCGACCCGAGGCGGGCATCGCGTGTCTTGGTCTGGACTGTACGTTCGACGTCGTCAGGGATGCGTTCACTACTCATGGTGTTCGTTTGGGTGTGCGTCGTCGGTCAGCGGTCGGGCTACGTGCCCACTCGATCGCACCGTTTCGCCACGCCCATCCCAACCCCAGCAGGAGGATGAAGACGAACGCGAGCATCGGTAGCAATGCGTGGGCGAGGCCGACCTCCTCGATCGCATCGACATAGACGAGTGCCCATGGGAACAACAGTACGGTCTCGATATCGAAGACGACGAACAATAGGGCGACCATGTAGTACTGGATATTGAACCGAACCCTGGTGTCCCCCGTCGGTACTTCCCCGCTCTCATAGGGCGCACGCTTGTCTCGTTCGGGGACGCTCGGGCGTAACAACCACGACCCGACAATCATCCCGACGGGAATCAGCAACGCGATCATCGCGAATGCGCCGATAGCGATCCAGTCGTTCATGGTGAGATCTGTCTGTACGGAGGCTTTGAAAGCCATCCATATAAGGGTTGATTCTTACCCCTCACGGCCCAATACCCCCGAACGCGGCAATATCGACCACAACGGCTCAGTACCGGTCGTGAAACCCGGTTGCTCCAAGCCCGAACAGCTCACGGCTCATCTCGGCGACGTTCGTCGACTGGGCCTCATGGAACGCCTCGAGGCGTTCGTGTAGCTCGGGATACCTCCCGGCGAGGAGCTGGACGGCGAACAGTGCGGCGTTGAACGACTTGCCCGCATCGACAGCGACGATGGGCGCCCCGACAGGCATGCCGATGACCGAGTCGACCGACTTCTCGTCGACAGGGACGCCGATGACAGGGAGGGGATAGGCGATAGAAGCCGTCATGTTCGGTAAGTCGGCTGACTTGCCACCAGCACCGGCGATGATCACCTCGATGCCACGAGCTGGTGCCGTCTCAGCGTACGTGTACATCAACGAAGGGGTGCGGTGTGCGGAGATGACGTACGACTCGAACGTGAACCGCTCGTCGGGTGGGTTGTCATAGTCGGTGAGTTCGCCAAAGCCAAGCTCGTCGACCAGGGCATCATACGCACCTGGGCGTGACCCCCCGGTGAGCATCGTCGGCAGATCAGAGTCGCTACCCATGACGATCCCGATCTCAGGGGTGTCGTCTGGATCTCGGTCGATCTCGGCCTCCGTCTCGAGTGATTCGATCAGATCGTCGACCTGATTGCTCATGGCGCATCAGTCCGAGGCCGTGACTGTAAGCATAGCGCTTGTCGGGTTCATTCACCGAAGCTGAGTCGGTCGCGAAGGTCGCGAGCCGCCTCGAGTACCTCATCACGTGGGCGTGCATCACTCGTCATGGTGAGGTGGCCCATCTTGCGAAGGGGTCGCACCTCGTGCTTGCCGTACCAGTGAAGGTGGGCGCGGTCTGTGGCCAGGACGTGCTCAACACCGTGAAGTGAACCGGGTCGAGACGGCCGGTCATCACCGAGAAGGTTGGCCGTGACGATCGCGTCGTGGATACGCTCGGTCGACCCGAGCGGCCAGCCCAGCACGGCTCGGATGTGCTGCTCGAACTGACTGGTGACCGCACCCTCGATCGTCCAGTGACCGGAGTTGTGTGGTCGGGGGGCGACCTCATTCAAGAGGATCTCACCATCGATCGTCTCGAAGAGTTCGATTCCGAACACACCACGACCCTCGAGTGCGTCAAGTGCCTGTCGTGCGACCACGTGGGCACGCTCCAATCGCCCGCGACCGGTCCTCGCGGGGACGACCGTCTCGCGGAGGATCTCCTCCTCATGTATCGTCTCCGTGACGCTATGGACGCTCACAGCATCGACACCACGTGTCGCTATCACGGCCAACTCGCGGTCAAACTCGACGAACGCCTCGGCCATGGCGTGACCGCCCATGGCCGCCATCACCTCTTCTCGGTCATCGTCAGCACTGACGGGGATGTTCCCCCGGCCGTCGTACCCACCGGTTCGTGCCTTGAGCATGATGGGCGACCCAAGGGTATCGAGTGCGTCGCTGAGGTCACCCGGGGAGTCCACCTGCATGAAACGCGGGACCGGGACGCCAGACTGCTCGAACAGGCGCATCTGCTCAAGCTTGTCCTGGATGACCTCGAGCGTCCACGGCGCAGGCTCGACCGGGACCGAAACAGACTCGAGTGTCGTCGGATCGGCGAGCTCGATCTCGAGGGTGATCGCGTCAGATCGGTCGGCCAACTCCTCGACCGCATCGGGGTCATCGAACGGTGCGACTATCTGATCGCTCGCCACCCGAGATGCGGGACAGTCTGGGGTCGGATCGATCACGATCACGTCGACACCGAGTGGACTGGCTGCCTCGGCGAGCATCCGGCCGAGCTGTCCACCACCGATGACGCCGAGGGTCGGACCCGGGAGGTTCACTGGCACGTCCATCGTTCGATGCAGGGGGTGCGGTCGGGGTTAGTCGTTATGGGTTTGCCTCGTCGAGTCGGTCGATATCGAGGTAGATGTCGATGTGCATATCCCAGAGTCTGAGTGTGTGAAATCGCGATTCGTACCCCTCGACATGGTCGATCACCAGATGGCGGTCGCTCTGTGCGGCGATCACGATCGGTGGTCGCTCCTCCTCGATCAGTTCGGCGACCGTCGAACGGTCTGCCGCACTCGCGGTGGTGGCATCGACCTGTTCGAAGTACCACGGCAGGGGCAGGCGGTTGTACCAGCCACCACTCGCGGGTTTGAGATAGGCATCATCCTCGTCGAGCATGAAGAAGGTATCACCTGCGTAGAGGACGTCCACCCCCTCATCGTTGGTCTCTGCCAGGGCGAGCATGTCTTCGATGGTATCGCCCCAGTCACCACCCGGTTGGGCGTACTGGGCGAGTTGGTTGTCTGCATCCGTCGGTTGGAGGTAGACCAGCGTGAGCGCTGGATAGATCACGGCGACGACCGCCAAGAGGAGCACCAGAGCGGCGATCCCACCGACAACGAGGCTGTCACCGGATGGGGTATCAATATCACGAAGGTTCCCGATGGCAGTCCGGTACATGAACCCGAGGCCGACAGCGGCGGGGATCGTCAGTGGGATGATGGCATGGACGGTCAGCCACGGTGCGCGGATATCGGCCGCGATCGGATACCCGACGATGCTGACGAACCCCCAGAGGGCGGCGATCGTGACGAGTGCCCGAGCCTGACCAGGGCGGTATCGGTCGGCGATGAAGCCGATGATCGCGAAGACCAGCACGACCGACGCACCGGCGAGCAATGTCTCGATGTAGTGCTCGAGGAACGAGAGGTATGGCGTCTCACCACTGGCGGCGAACCAGTGTGAGAGCATCCGTTGTGTCGAGTCGACCAGCGTCACATCGAGCAGTTCGGGTAACCGCCACGGGGCGAAGAGTACCTCGGTGAGCGTCACCGTCTCGCCATCGCGTGGGAGGTAGAACGTGATGATCACCAACAGACCGAGTAGTGTCGAGCCGATGAGATGCCATCGCCAGGCGAGGATGATCGACGCACTCGAGTGTATCTGCCGTCGGAGGTAGCCCACCGCACCGCCATCACCATCATGATGCATCACTGCATACTGATCGGCGAGGACTGCCACCGCGCCGATCCATACCACGGGATACAACAGTGCGTTACCCTTCATCGTCCACCCCAACGCCACCAGGGCGAACGCCGGGTAGAGGTAGAACGGTCGCTTGGTGTCGTACGCCCTGACGAACATGCCGAAGGCGACGAGCATGACTACGCCGAGAGCGACATCGTTGCGATAGAACCGTGAGTAGTAGAGCAAGACCGGGTTCGCTGCCAGTAAGAGCCCGAGGATGACGAGTTCCTCACGACGGAGGTGTCGCCTGAAGAGCCATGCGGCGAGTGGTGCGAGTCCGCCGATCACGGCGACGACAAGTCGCATCGTCGTGTCCGAGGCACCGAGAAGATCGAACACCTGGTGGTTGACCTTCGGGAGGAACGGTCCATGTACGACCGGCCTGAACTGCCAGACACCAGTCCTGAGGTAGCGCATCGCATCGTAGGCGACTCGTGCCTCATCCCAGTGTGCCACACGGCCACCGAGATCGTACAGCCTGAGCGAGAGGGCAACGACTGTGATGGCGACCAGTGCCAACAGCACACGATCGGTGGACGATACCCGTTCGGGGACGTTCATCATCTGATGCGTTGACCCCAGCATAAATATCGCTTCGGCATCGTCGGACCGTCACCACTATGGCCTACGGGGACGGCCTCGCCCCATGGGCAGCAGACTCGGACTCGTGGTAGCCACCTACCACGAACCCATCGCCGAGCAGATGGAGACACAGGCTCGGGCGATGGCCGACGACCTCGGCGTGGTGGTCGAACACACCTATCACGTCCCAGGTGCGTACGATACCGTCCTCCCCGCAGACCGCCTCGCACGGCGGTCGGATATCGATGCCGTCGCCGTCATCGGGACGATCATCACCGGCGAGACTGATCACGACCAGGTGATCGCACATGCCGTTGCCAATCAACTCCACGAGATCGCCCGCGAGTATGACACACCGGTCACCTTCGGTATCGCCGGCCCGGGGATGTCTCCAGCGGTGGCCAACGAGCGGATCGACTACGGTGCGAACGCCGTTCGAGCCGCGGTCGAGCTGGTGGCAGAACTCGAGGGTCAGTCGTAACGCTCGAGGATCGCCTCGATGATCTCACGTGTCGAGAACAAGCCATCGTGGGCATCCTCATATGGCCCGATTCGCTCAACCTCGCACTCGATACCGCGGTGGTCGAGCTCTGACTTGATCGCCGATGGGTCATGATGTTGATCGAAGCCGAGGGTGATGACATCAGGGTCGATCTCTTCGATCGGGACGAAGATATCCGAGGGATGTCCGAGTCGGGCATGATCGACCGCCGTGAGTGCAGCGACCATCTTTCGGCGTTGAACGGCGGGGAGGATGGGTGGGCGTTTATGATCGACGTTGGTCCGGCGGGCGACGATCACCTCGAGGTGGTCACCCAGCTTGGCCGATTCCTCGAGGTAGTGGACGTGACCTGGATGGAGGATGTCGAACGTCCCCTGGGCGACGACGATACGGCGTGACTCGGTCATCGGTAGAGCTCCTCATCGATATCGGCTTGCGTGAAGTCGAAAAAGTCCTCCGGATTCGGTAGCGTCACGTTGAGCACCTCCAGCGTCCGCGGTTCGCCGGCTCGGTCGAACGCACGCCAGTCATCACGGCCGTAGGGTGCACCCATGATGATATGGACATCACCACGGCCGAAGGAATCGATGTCCTGTTGACTCGGTGAGAGCACGCCGCTTGGATGTGAGTGGATCGAGCCAACGGACCGCCGGTCATTCGGTACGAGGTTCCCCCGGAGTGTCGCCGCCACCGGGCTCGAGGTTGTCCCGGGTATCACCATGATATCGGTGATCACCTGTCCGTCGCGGTCGAGGTTGAGTTCGGACGCTTGTGTGCCTCGCAACAGACCCATGTACTCGTTCGGATGGGTATGCTCAGCACTCTCGAGGGCGAAATCGATGGTCTCTCGGGCTATCCCGATGACCTCATCCGTGCTGAACAGTGAATCAAACAGCCCCATCGACATCGGTTGGTAGCTGGTTCAGCCTGCTAAACGTTCCGACACGACGGTGAAACGGTACACGTGGGTGGCCTCGTGGTCGTGCACAGTGTATCAAAAGGGGTAAACGAGACCCTCACGTACCGTGGTTTACAGATGACAGCTGATTCACCCGCGAATATGTCGCCGGCCACGCCGACACGACTTTCACCGGCCGCGACCGCGGACGATCTCGAACCTGATACCCCGTATGTGGCGACGATCAACGGGATCGTCGAGTACGGTATTTTCGTCGATTTGAACGATAACGTCTCGGGGCTCGTGCACGAATCGAATCTCGAAGGAACGTATGCCGTTGGCGACCAACTGGCCGTCGAGCTCGACCGTATCCGTGATAACGGCGATATCTCGTTCGTCCCCCGGCGCGATATCGAGATCGACGACCTCGACGATGATGAGACACACCAACCAGGTGCGGAGGCAGTGTTCGCCACAGCCGCAGGGATGGACGACCTCATCGGGCAGGCCGTCGAGACAGAGGGTGAGGTGGTGCAGATCAAGCAGACCACTGGGCCGACCCTCTTCCATCTCGCCACTGGCGATGGCATCCTCGTCGCAGCGGCGTTCGACGGAGCCGGTGTCCGTGCCTACCCCGAGGTAGATCTCGGCGATATCGTCAGGATCGATGGCGAGGTACAGTACTACGACGGCGGCACCCAACTCGAGGCATCTGCACTGGAGGTGCTCGACGGCAGTAGGCGGGCAGACGCCCTCGAGGACATCGAGACACGCATCGATGAGGCAGCAACTCCGCACGATATCGACCCGTTGGTCGATTGGGATGCTATGGAGACCATGTGGGATGGCCTTCGCGATGTGGCGTATCGACTCCGCCGTGCGGCGCTGACGGGCCGTCCGATCCGCGTACGCCACCATGCCGATGTCGATGGTATCTGTGCGAGCGTCCCGCTGCAACTCGCCCTCGAGCGATACGTTGCCGATATCCATGGCCAGACCGATGCGTCCGACTACCTGGTCCGACGCCTGCCGAGCAAGGCACCGTTTTACGAGATGGCCGATGCGACGCGCGATCTGAACCGTGCTCTCGATGACCGTGACCGCCACGGCCAACGCCTCCCACTTGTCGTCATGCTCGACAACGGGTCGACCGCCGAGGACGCCCCGGCTCTCGAGACGCTGACGAAGTACGGTCTCTCGATCATCACCATCGACCACCACTTCCCCGACCCCGAGGTGGTCAACGAGTTCATCGACGCGCACGTGAACCCATATCTCGTCGACGAGGATTACCGCGTCACCAGCGGGATGCTCGCCGTCGAGGTCGCACGGATGATCGACCCAGACCTGAGCGACGAGATCGAACAACTCCCAGCCGTCGCCGGCACCGCCGACCGCTCTGAGGCATCGGCCATGGAGGGATATCTCGACCTCGCCGGCGGTGACGAGGCGTGGGTACAGCGGATGACCGAGGCTGTCGATTACGCCGCTCACTGGCTACGATTCAACACCGGCCGACACCTCATCGAAGACCTCCTCGATGTCGATTGTGATGATTCACTCAGACATCAGCAGGTCGTCACCCTCTTCTCGGAGCGCGCCCGGGCCGAGATCGACCGACAGCTCGATGCCGCACAGCAACACCTCGAGCACGAGGTGCTCGATAACGGTGCTGATCTCTATACAATCGATCTCGACCTCTACGCCCATCGACATATCTACCCGGCACCAGGGAAGACCACCACCGCCATCCATGACGCGCAGGTGGCCGAGGGTGACGGTGGACCGACGATCACGATCGGGTTCGGGAGCGACTTCGCCGTGTTGCGAAGTGATGGCGTCAGACTTGACATCCCCGAGATCGTCACCGAGTTGACCGAGACCGTCCGAGGTGGCGGTGTCAGCGGTGGTGGACACCTCGTCGTCGGGAGTATCCGCTTCGTCGGTGGTCGACGCGAAGAGGTGCTCGACAAACTCATCAGCCTGCTCGGCGACGCACCTGCCAAGCAGTAGGTAGCCTCACCGCTCGGTGTGGGTCTCCTCCGATGCAGCCTCGGCCCCCTCGAAGTGCATCTGTGTTGCATGATAGATGAGGATACCGAGTGCGAGCAGCGTCACCAGGATGAGTTCGCTGGGGAGTGTTAGGCCTGCGTCCGATGTCCAGTCCGCCTCGAAGACTGCCGTGAAGTAGGCACCGACTGCCTCGTCGTCGATGACAACTCCAATCTCACGGTTTTGCCTGATCGAATGATTGTTCCAGTTGATCGAGCTGACAGCGACGTAACGCTCATCGACGATGACACCCTTGGCGTGTAGCCGGTCGAAGTGTTCGTTACGACCGACGAGGCGAACCTCGAGATCGAGCCCCTCTGTCTCGGCGATATCGTCAAGCGTCTCAGCCAGCGCTGCATTGTCCTCCTCAACGTACCATGCACCGGCGAGTAGAATCCTGACACGGACACCGTCTCGAGCTGCGTCTATCGCTGCCTGGAGGAGGGGGAAGTCGACATCGCCGATGCGTACTTGTTTGATATCGACCGTCCGCGTCGCGTTGCGGATCAACCTCTCGAGGTATGCCTCTGCATTGTCTGGAGCGGCGATCATCGTCACCGAGGTGTCCACACGAACCTCGGGATCGTGAACCGGTGGGAACGACCCGAGGGTCGAATCGTCCTCGTGCCGGGCGAGTTCATCCCTGATGGCACCCCATGACTGGGCGTCCTTCCAAGTCGTATCCGCCTCGAACACGGCCGTGAGTTCGTCGGCGAGTGCGGCAGACTCGACGATCACACCCCACCCCCGACTCGCACGACCACCCGTCCCCGAGGGGTTCCAGTTCTCTGTGGTGACGAGCACCCGGTCATCGACGACCGCGTACTTTGGGTGATAAAAGCCCCACCGGGCATAGGGTCCTCGGTGGACGGTCACGTTGATGCCGGCCGCATCGAGGCGATCCAGCGCGTCACCCATCGGGATGGAGATCCCCCCGACGGGTCGGCCCTCGACATGGACACGGACATCGATACCACGACGGTGTGCGTCGAGCAGCGCCTCGACTACCTCGGGATCGGAGAGCGTATAGCCACCAAGAAGGATGCGCTCGTGTGCACCCTCGAGGAACGTCGTTGGTACCCCAGCCGCGTCGGGAAGCACGAACGCGGTGACCGCCGCGGTGGCATCGACGGGTTCGAACGCCGTTGCACCCACCGGTACCCATGGCTCGGGTATGGCATCACGCACCCAGAGGCGAGCCCGGGGTGCGGGCCCCTCATACGAGACGCGGTCTGCCACCTCACCATCGATACGGAGTTCGAGCGTCTGTCCCGCATCGGCCAGCTGTAACCATCCCTCAAGCCCGAACACCGGGGCATCCACATAGGGTGCTGCCTCGTCGGGATGGAAGCTGAAGGCGACCGATCCGTTGACGATCATCGGTGGCGGCAAGGCCTCCTGTCCGGCATCATCGACGAATCGCCAGTGATCCGTCCGCATCGGACCCGATACCTCGACGAGGATGAACTCACCGCGGTCTTGGTACGCCACGGGGTTCGGATAGAGTGCGACGATCTCGACCGACGTCTCGTTGGCCGGTGCGAGCTCGCCGCCACCACCGGTCGTCGTCAGGACGAGGATGCAAAGCCACGTGAGTGACACCCCTCCCCTTCGCCTCGGCCTTGGCTATGAAGCTAATCCACACCGAATTAAGTGCACGGCAGGTGTTCACGTCGCTCATGGAGGCGTACATCACCTGGATCGAACTCGCTGCATACGCCCTCGGGACGATCGGAGCCGCGTTACTCTTCCTCGAGCTCTTCCAGGACCCCAACTATGTCACCTATAACGAGAACTCCGACCGGTACCGGCTCCAGATATCGGTCGATACCGTCCGTGAGTACACCTCGCTCGGCCGTATCGGAACGTTCCTCATCGCCCTCGCATTCGCGCTCTTGTTCCTCGCGACGATGCTCGACGGTTAGGCTGCCTCCTCGGAGGTACCGAGGGTGGCACGTGCACGTGTCACCTGCGCCTCGACGAGGTACGCTCGGTCATCTGAGCCCTGCTCGACGATCGCCTCGAGTGCGTCCTCGGTTCCGATCTCGTTGAGTGCCCACGCGGCACTCCCACGGACGTTATCGGCGTCGTCCTCAGCGAGTGCGTTGGAGAGTGGGTCGATCGCGCGGGTATCGCCGATCATACCGAGTGAGCGAGCGGCGACTGAGCGAACCAGTGGGTCATCCGCGAGGAGTCGGTTCGCGACCGTCTGTGTAGCCTCCTCACTCCCGATGCGACCCAGGGTCTGTAAGAGGACGAGTTCGAGCGGGCGGTTCGGACCCTCCTCGACGAAGCCGATGAGCATCTCGACCGGTTCATCATCGCCGATCCGACCGAGTACATCGATCGCCTCGGGTCTGCGCCGTTGAGCGAGTTGCATCATCGGCTCGAGTGCCTCACTCGGACCGAGACGCTTGAGCGCCTCGATGCAGTGTTCCTTCATGAACGCCGAGTCGAGTAGCTCGTGTGCGAGCAGGATCATCTCGACGTTACCCTCCTGTTCGTGTGCCTTGAGCGCGCTCCACTCGGGTGGGTAATCCTTGCGGTGCTGGAGGATGTCGTAAAAGCCACGAGCCTCGAGTTTCTCGCGCACGGTGAGGTCGCTCCACGTCTCTGCGGCATCGACCGCGTCACTGAGCGATTGAGCCGCCTCGAGTGCTGTTGCGATCGCCTCGGCATCCTCATCGGGGTGCAAATCGGCACCGGCGAGTGACTCGCTCACCGTATCGATGACGTCACCGGCACCCTCGAGGTCGTCGGGCTGGTCAACACCATCGAAGGCATCAATCTCTGTCTCGGCGAACGCGCCAACCGCCTCAAGGACGGCCGTCTGTCCGTTCTCAGTCCAATCCTCGTCAATTACGGTGGCCGAGACGGACTCGAGCATCTCGATGATATCCTCGGCGTACGGGCCACGTTCCTCTTCGAGTGTCGACTCGAGGTCGGCCAACTCAGCTGTGAGTTCGTCGAGTGCCTCATCCTCCTCGTCATCATCGAGGGCTTCCTCGAGTTCGTCGAGCGTTGTTTCGATCGCTGAGAGCTCCTCATCGATCTCGATATATTCTTCCTCGAGTTCGGCCGCATCGAGGCGTTCGGTGAGTGCTGCAAGGCGTTCACGTAGGTCGTCCGGGTCGGGTGCGTCCTCGGTCATAGCTTCTCCATCCCATCGGGTTTCGACCCCCGATGGAGGGGGTCAATCGTACCTGGGAATCGGCGTGATACCTCCCTAAGCGTTTCCTTTCCATTCCATCAAGAGCCAGCTATCTCGCCAGTAAAGCCACGGCGATAGCAGGAGGTACGCCACACCGAGGATCAACAGTGCCCAGGGGAACGCCCGCCCGAACGCCGTCGGGACGATGACCGCAGCGGTATGGACGATACCCATGAGGAACGCATCTCTGGCGAGGAGATCGGGGTATCGGATCGGACTCACCATGAGGTAGGTGAACAGTGCCGTACCGACCAGGAGGATGATCGGGTCGGTGACATTCGCGAGTATCGCCGCCCCGATGATGGTCGCAGCGAGCGTGCTCTGGACACCCTCGGTGTAGCTGGTATCCGTGTCGAACGCCGTGTACATCGCGAGCCTGAACACCGCCATCACGACGAACAGGACGACCACGATGGCGAGGACGGCAAGCTCAACGGAGGGTTCGTTGCTGACGAGTTCCCACTCACTTGTCACGGCCACGTAGACGATCGCCGCTGGTGCCACGGCGAAGGACGCGACATCGGCGAGTGAGTCGAGATACGGCCCGATCATCGTCCCCCCGTGCCAGCGTGCGACGATACCGTCAACACCGTCGAGGATGGCTGCGAGGAGGACGAGCCGCGCCGCCAGTTCGATATTCTCAGGTGCAATAACGACCGCTAGGACGCCGACCGCTGCGTGCGCAGCCGTCACGACATCGGCTGGACCGATATGGCCGACGAACCGCGGTTTCATATCAGGTGACAGTCAAACCGGTGCCTTACGTGTTGTTATCTCACACGCAGCCGGTGAATCGAGAGGGATAAACCCCGACGGTCGCACTAGTCGAGTATGAGGCGTCGTGCCCTACTCGCGACCGTGGTTGGGGCCTCGGTCGCGGGGTGTCTCGAATGGGGAAGCGGTGCTCGTCTCACCTGTGACGAGGACTGTGATATCGGTATGTCAGCCGATGCGTTCCTCCCAGATGCCTTCGAGACGAGCGTGGGAGAGACGGTCACGTGGAAGAACACGAGCACGAAGGCACATACCGTCACGGCATACGATACGGGGCTCCCCGAGGGTGCGAGTTACTTCGCAAGCGGCGGGTACGACTCACAGGAAGCGGCGGTTGATGCGTGGTATGACCATTTTGGCGGGCGACTCAACGCCGGTGACACCTACAGCCACACGTTCGAGGTGCCCGGTGAGTACACCTACTACTGCATCCCACATGACGCCGCCGGCATGGTTGGGACGATCACTGTCCTGGACGATTGAGCACCAGTGAGAGCATCAACACGGTGAAGCCAGCGGCCACGCAGATGCTCTGGATGGCGACACTCGAGGTGAGCGAGGTCGAGGTGAACTGGTGTAAGAATCCCCCGACGGCCATCCCGAGGGTGACCAATCCGACACCGACAGAGAGGCCACCAAGGGCGTTCACCCCGGTGCGTCGATAGGCCTTGAGTGCGTACCAGGCGATGGCCGCACCGAGTAAGAGTGATACCGCATTGGTGACGGCGATGATGGTGGTCGAGGAGAGCATAGTTGGGGATACGTCGGTTGTTACCTCCCAGTTCACACTGGACGACATCACCACGTTCGACGGTTCCCAATCGATGGGAGTTCGACCATCGGTTGCCGACACAGTGTGTCCATCTTAGGGTCCAACGTCGATATCGTGCCTCGAGAGCACGAGGCAGAGTGAGCACTCCCCGATGACTGCGATACCAGCGAGAATGTCTCGTCAGCCCTCGGTGACGAGCGCCGCGGGTCGACCCTCGAGTTCGGTCTTTTGAATCTCGACACGACGGAGTGGATAGATCTCCTTCGCATCGGCATAGATGGCTGATGAGAGACGGCCGCGGACGATGCTGTCGATGAAGTCATCGGCATTTCGCTCAGCGGCTGCCTGTGTCACCCGGTCGACCATCCGCTGTCGGATGGCACGCTCTTGCTCGTGGTCGGCCTTCTGTGTGGTGAAGGCGACCGGCTGCACCTGATACACTGTCCCGTCTGCCGTCTCGACAGAGATCACTGCATCGATCTTCGATGCACCACGTCGGATCAGACTTCGGAGGTAGTCACGCGTGAGCTCGTGACGGATGAACACCGTGTAGGCAGCATCCGACCCGAAATCCGTGATCTGGAAGGTCAGCTTCGTGTTGTTCTCACTCGAGTCATCGATGATCTCACCGAGCGTCGTTTCAATCGTCCGCCCCAGGAGTTTCTCCGGTTCGTCAGCCGGTGTCTCACCGACAGGAACCCGGTCGAACCCCTCCGGAGCGTATACCGTATACCAGGACTTTCCCTGGCCTTTCTTCGAGATGGATCGTTCGCTCATGTTTGGGTATTGTCTTGGTCAGTTACAAGTCGTGCGGTTTCGTCCGCCACGTCCACCGCACGCAGATAATCCACGATCGTGGCCCTGAGGCCGCCGATCGAGTCGCGTTCGATGTGCGTGACGACGGTATCGCCATCGACGGTCGTCGCCATCTCGGTGGTGTTATCCGGTCGGATGGCTGCGGCGACCGCCTCGGCATGGTCGTGTTCAGTTCGGATTGTTACCTCGTTCATAGCTGCTTGTTGAGTGTACGTGCGATCGTCTGGCTATCACCGTCGATGAACCCACCGGCGATAGATGCATCACCCCATCCGATACCATCGAGCGAGGTGACGAGTGCCTCGACGAGCGCGCTGGCCGACCGAGGACCGGTCGACGCGACCGCCACCCTCGATGGGTTACCCTCGTCGATGATGACGCCATATGGCTGTTGCAACCGGTATGCCGTCCAGAGCCACGCGATCGGTTCGAGTGCAACCGCATCGGTCGATGCAACCGCGATTGGCTCGTCTCGGTCGACCGGGAGCCGACCCACAGCGGCGTGCACCTCAGTCGCCTCAGCATCAAACCGCGTGAGTGCCGTGTCTACGAAAGCTGTGTCGAGACAGGCGGCGAGTGCCAACCCTGGGTCTGTCGCACACGTCAGCCAGAGCAGGTCGTACAGACCCTCGGCTGTGGGTATCGGTGCATCCTCGAGATACGTCGGTGTGAAGAGCCGATCGAGGGCCTCACTCGCACTCATCGGTCGCCCCGTTGCCTCGAGTGCCAGCATCGATACCCAGCTCGCGAGGCGCCGTGCCAGGGTGGTATCACCCGATACCTCGCCGACCGACTGTGGTAACCCTGCCTCCTCGAGACGGGTATCGATCGTCGCGATATCTGCTCCTGTGAGTGGCCCGTACCACCTGAGAGACGTGCCGATAGACCGTGCGAGGTTGTCATGTGTACAGACGATACCGGGGGAGTCCGACCCGTCACCGGTGTTGATTGCCTTCATCAGCGAGTCGTCGATGGGGCTGCCGCCGAGACGCTCGAACACGGCTGTTGCCTGCTCGACGGGTCGCATCGGTGAGAGTGCGAGATCTGCCTCAGCGATGGCCGGATCGGTACCGATGAGTAACCCCTCGGGTTTGGTCGGTGCCCCAGTCGCCCGGTCGAGGACTCGGATGCGAAAAGGACCGGTTGCAGCTCGGGCGAGTACCGTTGCCGCGACGAGATGACGTGGATGGGGCAGGCTGAGTAGTGTCACGAACGATGCCTCCTCGAGGCTGTTGCTCAGTGACTCGGTGTTCGAATCTGACCCCTCTCGTGTCGCGGATCGGCCACTCGCCATCTACAGCAGATCTCGTGCGGTCTCGTACGAGTAGACGAAGTCCTCAGGGAGTTTGTCACCCCGGTAGTAGTTCACCAGACGGCGCACCTTCGACTCGGTGTTCTGGAGTGCGCGGCGGTTCGAGTGGTCGGTCGGGTTAGCCTCGAGGTGGTCGCGGATGTTGACAGCTCGCTCCATGAGATTGTACAGATCCTCCGGGAGTTCAGGGGCGAGGTCGTGCTCCTCGAGGATCTCGGTGATCTTCTTACCCGTCGCCAGGTGTACATCGGGGATGGGTGTCCCTTCGACACCACCGTCACGCAACCTGATGCCGATCTCGCTGGTGGAGAGACCCTCCTCAGCGAGCTCGATGATACGTGCTTCGATGTCTTCAGCGTCGACATCGCTCCATGCTGGGGGTTCGTCTGCCGCCGGTCGGTCCGAGCCGGATGAGCCTCGGCGGCGTGTATGCATGCGTGCCATGGTTCGTTCATTGGGAACCGCACGGACCGCTGGCAGAAGGGGTTGGCCCGCACTGCCGCAATCCCAAGCCGGTGAATATCCGGCACGTCAGAGTTGCGGCCGTGCTGTTCCGTATACGAGGTAGACACCCCGAGGGACAAAACGGTTTCTTCCCGACACTCAGCTAGACGCTCACCTCGAATCGGTGTAGAGCGCGACAGACGGCGGTGTCGGGTGTGCACGCATGAACTTTGCAAGTCTGCCGACATACCCCGTCACCGGAGGTACCTCAATCGGTGTTCCCTGGAGTGCTCGTCGCGTGTTAGCCGTGGCGTAGCTCGTCGGAAGGTCGACATAGGCCAACGCGGCAGGGTCGATCGAGGTCAGGCCGAAGTAACGCATGAGGGCGATCTCGAGTTCGAGCAGTCGTCGCGGTGTGGGGATGAAGACCACCGCCCGACCCATCGCCCAGCCACTCTCGGTGACGAGCTTCTTCACCGTTGGTGGGTGTGGATCACAAAGGTGGTATGTCTGATTCACACTCTCCGCCTGTTTCGAAATGTGGGCTATCGCATCCACGACGAAATCGCGCGGCACGACGTTGAACTCGACAGCCCGAGGATCACCTATCCGGGGGAAGACTGCGATATCGGGTTGTGCATCGAGTAACTGCAAGAGGAAGTACAGCCCGTCGTACTTGGTGGTGAAGCCGGTATCACTGTCTCCGACGACGATCGATGGTCGGTAGATGGTCACATCGAGGCCTTCGGTTGCGCGCCGCCGCACCATCGCCTCTGCGGCGTGTTTCGAACGCTCATACGCATTGTTGAAATCTGGCTCGTCGATGACGTCGTCCTCGGTGAATAACCCATCATGTCGACCACTGACATAACACGTGCTCATGTGGTGAAAGCGATCGAGACGGTCACACCGGGTGGCGAAGTCAAGCACGTGCTCAGTGCCATCGACGTTCACTCGCTCTGCTACGTCAGCGTCGACACCGAGGGTGTACACCGCGGCGAGATGGAATATTTCGGTCACTCGATCCGTGAGATCGACGTAATCCGATCCGAGTCTGAGGTATGGATACGTGATATCTCCGGTGACGATCATGACCCGGTGACTGTCGTCACCGAGTGTATCAATGAAGCGTCGTGATAACGCTCGATACCGGGACTCGACCAGACAGACGAACTCGGTATCCAAATCGCGAGTCTCCACCAGCCGTTCGAGCAGGCCCGACCCGATCAACCCAGGCACACCCGTAATGAGGACGGTCTCATCGCTCATAATCGTGGTATTCTGCTGAGTAGCCTTGTGAGCCAGACCAACGCTGTCGGGTAGGCTGACTCTGGTAGCCAATCAGGTTTGGTCAGTCGCGGACCTCGGTTCTGGACGATCGCCTGGCGGTCGACATACCTGTACAACCCCGGTCGGCCCTGGCGATGACCGATACCGCCGTCGGTGATACCACCCATCGGCGTATCGACCGTGCCGTAACTGGCGAAGTAGGCGTCATTGATGCTCACCATCCCGGTAGTGAGTTGTGTTCCTAACTGTCTCGCCCTGTCAGCATCGCCCGACCATACCACCCCATGGAGGTGAGGACCATGGCGGTTCGCCCGTGTGACCGCCTCTGACGCATCCTCGACGCGCTCAACTATGACGACCGGTCCGAACACCTCCTCACTCGTGACCGCGACCGAGTCAGGCACATCGGTGAGGATGGTTGGCTCGAAACAAAACGGGCCCACCTCGGGTCGAGACCGACCGCCGGTAAGGACGGTCGCACCCTCGGCAACCGCATCGTCGACGAACCGTGTCACCGATGCATGGTGTGACTCGTCGATGAGCGACCCGATGGCATAGGTGAAATCTAGCCCACAATCGATCTGCAGTTGCCTGGTGAACCTGACGAAGGCATCGAGGAAGTCATCACAAACAGCATCTTCGACATATATCCGCTCAGTCGAGAGACAGAGTTGACCGGCATTCGAAAAGCATGCCCATGTGGCATCCTTCGCAGCCCGACTCGTATCTGCATCGTCCAGTACGATACACGGGTTCTTCCCACCGAGTTCGAGCGAGCAGTCGATCAATCGATCACCGGCCTTGGCTCCGACTGTTCGACCGACCTCGACGCTACCTGTGAAGGCGATGAAATCAACGTGTTCGATCAATGCCTGTCCAACGGTCGATCCGTCACCGGTGACGACGCGTAACACGTCACGCGGAAGGCCTGCCTCTGCAAGCAAGTTGCCTGCCAACAGGGTTGAATATGGGGTTTTATCATCGGGCTTGATGACGACAGCGTTACCTGCCAGGAGGGCTGGTATGGCATCTTCAAACGGGATGGCCAATGGATAGTTCCACGGGGAGATGACACCGACGATACCCTTTGGCCGGAACAGCTCCTCGGCACTCGTCATGAAGGGAATTAGCGCACGGCGTGAGCGGTCGGCCAGCATTGACGGTCCGTACCTTGCATAGTACCGACTTGTCATGACCAGCGCGAGTGGCTCTTCGAGCGCATCGAACCGTGACTTGCCTGTTTCGAGCTGGATGACATCGAGAATCTCCGGAAGTGAATCGAGTACTATTGAGGCGAACCTCCGGAGCACCTCAGCACGCTCCTCAATTGATCGAGATGCCCAGGAAACTTGTGCCGATCTTGCATCCGAGACGGCTGAGCCAACCGCATCGGGCGACAGTTCGGGTATGTGTCCGAGTGTCTCGTCAGTTGCCGGAGCGATGACCGGGCGTTGTGATTCGCCTTGAGGTTCTACGCTTGAGGCGAGTCGGTGTAACTCCTCCTGACTGACGCGGCGAGATTGGTCAAAGATGGATGATGCTACCTCGGACATTTACTGTTCGTCAGTTATCGGTGACAGCGGTAAAGGTGTGTGCTGATTCCCAGGATACTGGACAAAGTACGCGACCTACGTCTCGTGTTTCGAGGTGTTTATCACGACTCAGGATGGAGATACGGGTGCGATCGCGGGCTCGTAGATCAGCGGTAGATCACTCCCTTGGCATGGGAGAGGCCCCGGGTTCAAATCCCGGCGAGTCCATGCCGTTTCCTCTTGCGTGTACAGGGAAGGTTCCTCCCTAAATTCAAGCGTTTGAGAGCCTGTACTCCGTAATCTGTGATTTGAGCAGTCATTTTCCGAAATGGATTGATGCCGAATCGGTATGCGGGTCGATGCCGTCTTGCGATTGTGTTGAGGGAAGTCATCTCTCGTACTCCTGGAAGATATTCTCAAGCCATCGCCGCCGAACGGCAGCCTTCTCACGTTCGGTTCGTTCATCGTAGTGAATAGATCAGGCACCTCAGCAGACACGTTCGTACACGCAGAGACGACTTCCTGCGACTGACGGTGGCAGGTGATGTGTGATCGATCCTCTTCCAACCGTGTGAGGCACGATCTCTCAACAAGGGGCAATCGTGGGTGTTCGACCGGTTGGTGTCACTCACATGTTGGTGGTTGCCGGTCGTGCGTGCACTCGCCGATGTGACACAGCCGCGTGACGCGATAGACCATCATGCCGATCGAGGCGGCTGTCAGTCGCCCCCTATTCGCCCGTGATAAGCGATTGGCACATTTCTTGTCGACCATCTCGTGGCGATGATGTGCCAGATAGGCATCGGTACCTCTCACAGTGTGCGAATTGAGGTGCTTAATTAACAGGTTGATTCTTGTCCAAATTCGATCTCGGATTCGCTTTCTCAAATCCGGCAGTAACATGAGAATGAGTGTCCGGGTAACCATGGTGCATTCGAAAAATTGCACCATATAACAGGATTTGATGGCGCTTTTTTTTGAAGCTTGAAGCACATAATTCACAAACATCGGCATATTCGATCATTTCAACGATGAGTGTTCACCATCGCCGGGGTGACCTAAACGGGTATTTCACCTTGGCAGGGGTTTAAAAGTGCAATCCGATTAGCATGGAATAGATGATCGTGAACATGCGGTATCGTACGGCTACATGGGTCAGCGGTGGTGTACATCGTGGATAGACGCACTGCCCTCATCTGCGTCATCGTCATCCTGGTGGCAGTCAACCTCGTTCTTGTCGGCCTGTTCATCTACCCCCTCTCGGAGGACGACCCAATCAGCATCGATGAGGCATTCGCCTCCACTGAGGACGATGTCTTTCTTGTTAATGCCAGTCTCCTCGTCGATGGTGAGACACAACTCGCCGTCGAGGGTATGGTCGACGGTGACGGTGCCGTGTATCAGTCCATTGAGGAGAGTGGCCACCTCGAGGAGTGGTACCGGGCAGGTGAAGACGAGGATGCCTACGTCCGACGAGTCGTCGATGGGGAGGTCAGCGATGATGTCCTCGACCAGGTAGAGGCCGATCCCGATGAGACGGTGGTATCGGTCGAGGATGTGGGTGATCGGGTCGAGATCATCTCGATGATCGAATCCACTGAGGTATCGGCACCCGACGCTCGCAACCCCGCTTCGGTCGTGTTGAATCAGCTCACGCTCGCTCAGTACGAGACGGTCGAAGTGGTCGATGACGATCGCGAGATTCGCGAGCCACTCGGTGGCTGGTACGCCACCGACACATCGTATCGATTGACGAGTCTCTCCGGATCTGTCGAGGTCGATCCTGAAACCAACATCGTGTATGACGCCTCCATCGAGTGGACACTGACGTACCCCACCGATTCGTATCTACACTATCTCTGGCATCAGCGTGACGCTGCGGTACAGACGTTTTCGTATGCGTATGAGGCCGGTGGCGAGGTGGATGTAGTGGAGCCCGAGTGGGTTGACGATATCGAGTGAGAAATCGGGATACCAAGTGTGGGTCCGAGTGACAGATAGTAGACAATCACCGGGAGTTGACATCCTCCCCGTCGTGAACTGCGAGGATTCCTCCGCGAGACGGCACGCCGGTTGTGCGTCCCCGGAGGCACCCTGACCGAAACCGCGTCGGGGTTCGGCTATGGTTTGTGGGCGATACATCAGGCCTCGTTTGAGGCCTGGTGTGAATTGATATCCACTTACACCCCACGAGGTCGTGTCATCGGCCCGGCTCCACCACGGTGATGGAGTAGCCATCCGACCAAGGGTTGCCTTTTGTTCGTGGAATACCCTACCCAACTCCAGTGGTTGTCGGACTGTGGCTAGCGTCAGGTTGTGCCGGCCTCCTCCTTGACGCCATTGAGCGTGCTGAGGTCTTCGACTTTATCCAAGTGCCAAAACGCGAGGTTTTCACCTCGAATTTTCGTAATCGATGGCAGTGAGCGTACCGCCCGTTCCGAACTATTGATGCTCGTCTCGAAGCTCAACCCAGGGCCACAACCGAGATCGGGTATATCGGCGCCCTCTGAGAGCTCAAGCGAAGCGACCAACTCGTCACGGAGAGGTTAGAAATCGCTGTCGCTCAGTCGATACTAGTCACTCCATCGGTCCCAGACATCCCTACTCCGGTCGAGATGCTCACGATAGACACGCCCCTCGTCGGAGTCTTGTTTCAGATCTGCCAAACTATCCGTACAGTGCCAGTGTGATTGCACGCCCCATCGCTCGATTCTCGTATCTGTGTCTTCGCCAACCGCAGACGAACGTCTCCAGGAGATGGCTTCACGCCTCGGGTCGTTCGATTTCCTCAGCCCCCGCTGGGGTCAAGATGTATCGAGATCCCTCCACCAGCGATTCGTATTCGGTCGCTGAGCCATCGGGCCAGACCACCACGACGCGTTCGACCTGCTCGTTTGCCGTCCCGATATGGATCAGTCTCGAATCCTGTGAGAGCAAATCACTTCGAGCATTGACCAATCGGAAGATGGTGCGCTGATCAGTCTCGACGTAGACCTTGCTATGTTGCTCAAGCCCGGTCGGATTCCTGACGAAGAGCTGGAGTGACTCGTTGGAAACGAGCGTGTTCTCATACACGTGCACCTGCCTGTCATCGTTGGATACGCCAGGCATCTGCGCTGGATTGCCGACCATGACCACATCGAGAACGCCGTTGTTACGGTAATCGATCCGTGCGATACCGCGGATGTTGTGAGCATCAAAGCCGAGGTCGAACCCATGTACCTTCTCCCAGGTATCGCCTGTGCCCTTCCAGACCTGCGGTGGTTCAAAGATATCTGCATGGTCATGGACAGGCAGGACGTTGACGTACGTCGAGGAGTGTATCACGTCGAGGTGGCCATCGTTCGTGTAATCGGCGATCGTCGCCGCCCAGCCCCACGATCCACGGTGAAGATCGTGTTCCTTCGCGATATCGACGAATGAGCCGTCACCCTGGTTGGCGAACAGGTTATTCCCATCCGGGAGTGGTGTGCGGGTGAGTGGGATGAGATCATCGATCTCAGCGTTCTCGAAGTAGACGTTCGTGACGAAGATATCGGGCAGGTGATTCCCAGTCATATCCTGCACGACGCTCGACATGGCGTTCCGGTCGGAGGCCGGACCGAGGTCGATCGTCTCGAACGTGGCATTCCCGAGGTTCTCGTGGATGTAATCACCTGTCCAGTCGTTACCGACATGAAGGTCGATGTGACCGTTGCCGGTGAAATCTGCTGCGGAGACGGCGAGTGTGAACTGTTCGCCGCCGATGCCCGCCTGGTCGGTGATCTCGGTGAACGATGCACAGTCACCAGCGAAGAGGTGGTTCGGGTTACCGTTCGACGTGGTCGGGCGATGTTCGGGATGGGCAGCTGCGATATCGCGCATCTCACCGATAGCGACAGCTGGTGACCCAGTTGGTGAACCCCACTGACCGATGTAGATGTCGAGACATCCATTCCCGGTGAAATCGGCCGAGGTCATCGTGGTCGGGTAATCGAGTGTGCGATCGAACGCGTCAGCCCGCTCGACGAACTCCCCATCGTGATTCTCATAGAGTACCGGCGGCGCACCTCTGAGACCAAGGAGGAGATCACGGTGTCCGTTGTTGTTGTAATCGAAAAAATGTGCAACCGTCGCATCAGGTTGGTCGAAGACACGGTCGGCTTCGAACCCATCCATCGTGTTCACATACAAGGTGGGATAGTCACCGCCGATCAAGAGCAAATCCTCGTAGCCGTTGTTGTTGATATCCGCGACATATACACCGTAATGTCCGACGAACGCACGACTGAAGCGTCGAGTCTCATAATCTA
Organism: Halobacteriales archaeon; assembly: GCA_007118145.1. Classification (GTDB taxonomy): domain Archaea; phylum Halobacteriota; class Halobacteria; order Halobacteriales; family SKSH01; genus SKSH01. Next base: position 6,054 of record SKSD01000008.1, on the reverse strand, counting down.
TCCCGATCGATTCGGTCACGGCACGAAACGGTGCGAAGTCTGCAGGTTGTGCGTCTAACGTACCGGGCAGGGTCGCAGGGTCCGGTGGATCGTACGTGGTCGACCCGATCGGCCCGTCCGTATCAGACTCACCCGGCGAACCACCAGCGAACATATCGATCGATACAGGTACACCCGTGACGACGACGAGCGTCACTCCGATAACGCACGCCAAGCCCACGATCGTGACTACTACCTGCTTATCCATACCTCACCAGTCATGTGTTGGATGCAGACTTACCCTTTCGCAATCACCAATGTACGTCATGACACCAGTAAGCCGCTCAGTGAGATGGTGAGTCGACATCGACAGTCACTCGATCGGTTGTAGCTGATCATCCAGGACCGTCTGTGCTATCGCCTCACCGACGGGGATGGAGTCGACCAGCGAGAACCTGAAATGATTGCCGACATAGAGTCGACTGTGCCAGGACTCCTCAAACGCGCCAGAGAAGCTGTTGAACGTTCTGGTCTGTTCAGGCGGACCGCTCGAAGTGAACTCGAATGTGAACGAGTCAGTCTCAAGATAGTCGATGAGGATGGTCTTCGCGGTAGCGCCATAACAAGATAGCGTAGAAGGATACTCTGGGCTACCTCCGATGGCGATCGGTTGCCAGCCTGGGTCGGCAAACGTCTCAGGGTTGTCATCAGTGTCACCATATCTGATCGCTGGGAGTGGGCGCCAGAACCCGTGCTTGTACTTCGATAACCACGAGGAGATACCAGCATCGGCGATTGCGAGGCTCACAAGACCGAACAATCGTGCAGTCTCGAGCAACGAGAGGTGAAACTCGGTGGCTGCGATCGATGTGATGCCCATCCAGCGTCCGGGGGGTCGTGATGTCCCACCGCCACCACGCCAGAAGGTGGCGATATCAATCTCCTCTTGTGGACGGTCTCGGCGGTTGTCGCCAAGGTGGTATACCTCGTGCCATGCCTCGGCATACGCATCATCAGTGAGCCACGGTGGTCGACCGAATGGCATCGGGTTCGTTATCGCCCAGGTATCGACGAAGGCGAAGTGTGCATCGAGCCACGGCCCACCCTGCCCACCACGATAACACCCCGGTGTCATCGCGGGTCGGTCACACGCCTGATACGAACCACCGTCGTACGCGAGGTGTCCATCATCGAGGCGCTCGTCGATGAGTCCGCTCGCGACGCGACGGCCCCACTCCTCCCCACGGCTGACATCACCCTCCAACGAGCGGGCGATATCCAAGGTATCCGCGAGTCTTGTATCGAAGAGGGTGGTGAATTCTGGATGCAGATGCGTGAGCACCTCGTGTGCTGCACCACCGACTGCTGCGGGACACGAGAGATCACCAGCTGGTGCCTCTGTTGGCGAGCGATACGGTTCGTAGGCGACCCCTCCCCTGGCAGCCATGATCGTGGTGACCGCATCATAGATGGCGACGTTGAACAGGGCGAACTGGCGGGTGAATGCTATCGGTGTCTGGGGGACGGTCCTGACGACGTTGAGCATGGCGTCGTTCCAGTCGACAATCGGACCAGCTCCAGTCTCATCGTCTGGTATCGACCCACCAGTGATCCACGTACATCCAGCACTCGCCGCCAGCGACGTGCCCGCTGCTAGCAAGAAGGCACGGCGTGTGTGAGGTCGGCTCGATTCTCGAGCGACCGATCGGGATGTGTGATCTTCTGGCAAAGAGGTATCCTCCCTCCGTGATGGGTCGACACCACGGTATGACTCAACACATGCACCAACGTATCGAAAAATCTGCCGGAAATGGTCTGGAGGCGCAGCATCCTCAGTTGCACTCGCCAGTGACGTACCCTAGTCACGGATCAAAGCCAGTGCCTCATCGTAGCGTCGTCCACCATAGTGGCTCCCTGGGGGGACGAACTCGATAGCACTTGTATCTAGGCGATGTCTCACCCATCTCTCGATCACAGCTGGGTCATCGGAGAGACGTTCGATCGGGATATCGAGACCGATCGGTCGCACAGGAAGGACATGACGGGTCGTGTTCGGTGGGAACAAGAACTCCATCGACCCGACCTCGACGATGGTTGATTTTGGGATCTGCGGGATCGCCACCACCACCTCCTCACCATCGAAGGCTCCGTTGAGGTACGAATCGGGCTCGAGACGTGGTGTGAAACCGTGCGCTTCGAGCTCATCGAAGAGGCGTCTCATCGCCGTGCATACGGAGGCGATGTCGGTGTCATCGAATTCGAGCTCGCAATAGGTACCGTCGATTACCGCGATCGGAGGTGGGATGGCCCTCGAGGTGTGCGCCTTTGTGGATGTTGGTGCGAGGGAGATCCCTACGCTGGTGGCCGCACGCTCGAACGCAACCGGTGATAACTGGTCGAACACCTTTGCCCATCCCTCGACCTTGATATCCGGATCGGTGTAGCGAACCTCACAGGCAGGGATATACCCGAGTCCCAGTGCATCAGCTGCAGTCACACGATGCATCCCATCGAGCACGATATCAGATCCGGCATCGACGATGACTGGATCGCGAAGTGTGCCCTCACGTCGGAGTGCCTCGATCAGGGTATCGACGTGCTCATCGATCACCTCCTCATGGAGACAGAGCTCATCGACCTTCCGGATGTCGATGGTGAATGAGCACTCTGCAATCGTGACAGTAACCGACACAGCTTGTCCTCAACCGGGGAGATGCTATCGACCGCCTTAGCACCATCGGCGAGACCGGTTTGTGCCGGCCAAGGGAACGAACCGGTCCGATACACATTGACGACATCCCCGGCGACAGCTGAGGGATGAAGAATGTACATGTTATTGGTCATCCCGGACGACGGTTCACGTGGACATCGGTCTCACCAACGCCGAAGATCGGGGATACTACACACCATGTCACGACGATGGTCGCGATTGCGTCTGCTCTGGCGAGATCTCTGGGCGTGTCACGCCCGAACGAAGGCGTACATTAACCTCGATATCGCACAGATACTCGACGATCTTGGGTATGACCAAGCAGCTGCACGGGACGTACGTGCCGACGGTGGCACCGATATCGGCAGCTCACCCGAGGCATTCGATGTTGGTTCGAAGTATGGGACTCGACATCGTATCGGGCTCTTCCTGGGTCCATTGCTCTTCGCCGTGACACTCCTCATTCCTACCCCTGAGGGACTCACCACCGGTGGACAGGCTGTCGCAGCTGTGACCCTCTGGGTGGCCACCTGGTGGATCACCGAGGCGATACCCATCCCAGCAACCTCGTTGCTGCCCATCCTCTTGTTACCGCTGACGGGTGCGCTCAGCGTGTTCGAGGCGACCACGCCGTATGCCAATCCGATCATCTTCCTATTCATCGGGGGATTCTTCCTCGCACAGGCGATGCAACGGTGGGGACTACACCGCAGAATCGCACTACTCACGATCAAGAAGGTCGGGACGTCGCCATTACGGATCATCCTCGGCTTCATGCTCGCGACGGCATTTCTCTCGATGTGGGTCTCGAACACCGCCACCGTGATGATGATGCTCCCGATCGGGCTCGCCGTGATCTATCAGACTGGAACGATGGTCGATGCGGTCGAAGACGTCTTCGAAGCCGATCGGACAAAGTTTCCCTTCGGTATCGCCCTGATGTTGTGTATCGCCTACAGCGCATCCGTGGGTGGTGTGGCCACACTCATCGGTTCGCCACCGAACATCCTCTTCGCCGGCCAGGTGAACGAACTCTTCGGCGAGACGGTCACCTTCCTCGAGTGGATGTTATACGGCGTCCCGATAGCGATAATCGGTCTGGCCATCGTCTACCTCTATGTCACGAAGGTGGCCGTACCGCCCAAGTTCGACCAACTCCCCACTGATATTGAGCACATCGACCACGAGCTGACCGCGCTCGGTGTGATGAATCGTCAGGAACGGTGGGTGGTCGTGGTGTTCGCAGGGATGGCCACTGGATGGATCGGTGTGAGTCTGCTCGACCAGTTCGATGTGATCGCCATCCCTGCCAACGCAGATACACTCGTCGCGATCGCTGGTGCACTCATCCTGTTCACCATCCCCACGAGAACTTCGTCTGATGAGCACACGTTCCTCCTCGACTGGTCGACCGCTGTGAAGATACCGTGGGGAGTCATCGTCCTCTTCGGCGGTGGGCTCTCGATCGCGGCTGGATTCGGTGCGACCGGTCTGGCGGGTTGGATCGGCGAACAACTCCAGTTGCTCGCAGGCATCCATACACTCATCTTACTCATCATCGTCGTCGGTGTCACGATCTTCCTCACCGAGGTGACGTCTAACACCGCCACCGCGGCGATCCTCATGCCCGTCCTCGCCGGTATCGCGATCGGTATCGGATTGCACCCGTTCGCGCTGATGATTGCCGGGGCGACCGCAGCCTCGTTCGCGTTCATGCTCCCCGTCGCCACACCGCCGAACGCAATCGTCTTCGGCAGTGGCTATCTCACCATCCCACAGATGGCACGTGTCGGGATCGGATTGAATCTCATCGGGGTGATACTGATCGCTATGATCTCGTACTACTGGTTGCCCATGGCCTGGGGGATCGATATCGGCGTGATCCCGCCTGAGTTTGCGCACCCCATTGGCTACTGGTTCCTCGGGTGATGCGAGTCGTCATATACTCACGACAGCGATCGGGTGTGTCCCGCTCGATGCCTGAATGCCATCAACTCCTCGAAGAAGAGTTCGTCCTGCAGTGCATGATAGATCTCTCGCAACGCACGCATCTCGTCTCTGATGTACTGCTCGATCAGGTCGTAGCGCTCGCTCTCGTAGTAGACTGGGATTTGCTTGCTCTCAAAAGGTCCCTCGGACCCGAGGAGAGCTTCTCGCACCGCTCTCATCGAGATGAAGTCTGAGCCGAACAGGTGGACAAGGTCGAGATACATCGGCCACCGATAGAGATGTTTCCAGCAGTCATCGAGGTTCCAGTTCAATCGGTCGAGGACGCCCTCGGTCGTGAGCGCCTTGATGAGGACGAACGGGGCATCGAACTTGAGGTGATTGTAACCGACAAAGAGTGCACCATCGGCATCGCGCTTTCGTCTGATCGACTGCCAGTCGGTGAGGAAATCAACGAGGAGGTCAGCCTCCGTGTCGTACTCCCAGATCGCGAAGAGGGTGAGGTCACCGTGTTCATCAGCGTATTGGACGCTGATCAGATCGTTGTGAAGCGGTGACAGCCCGGCTGTCTCACAATCGAACCCATAGATGATCATGTTACGACCGTCGACGCCCGGGTGATACAAAGGTGCGACGCTGTCACGGGACCAAGGTGGTAGTTCGCTGTCTAGAGCGGTTCAGGCAAAGATGGAGAGACCGGTGAGCGTGAGGCCCGCATCAGGAGTGATCTCTATGGTCTCGATATCGTCGATTTCGTCCAATGTGTATGTACCTCCCTCAGCAACCGCCCACAGTGTCAGGTCAGTTCCCGTCGCTCCGGGTGATCCGATGGTGAACGTCCCTTCACCGTCGTTGAATTCGACGAACAGACTCCCGCTATTCGCAGTGACAGGTGCCTCGTCGAACACACCAGCATGATTGGCGACGCGGATGTCCAGCTCGGTCGACCCGGTGAACGGGTCTCCCTCATCATCCTCAAGGTACACCTTGACGGTCAATGGAGATGGGAGATCGATGTCCGTTAACTCATCATCATCGAATTGGACCTCAGGATCGGTACTGATAGGTATCTCATCGTACCCATCGGTCACCTGGACTGAACCATCCACGAAGAGGGTCATCTGCCGACTGAATAGATAATCGCGCTCACCTAAATCGATACCTGCAGGCGCTATCGACGCTCCAGTCGTCACACAACCCTCGGGTTCGATGGTGAGCGCGTTCGACGTACCCATCACGCTTCTGGGTTGTCTCGGGTCACCTGTGAAAAGTGTCAACCGTCGATTACGGTAAAATTCGAGGCGAAAGCCTCGCCCTTCAGGGCGGGGATGAAGCCGATAAACGACGCACGGTCCATGGCCTTATGTACCAAGACGGCACCATCTGACGATAGCCGCACGCCGACGAACACTGGAGTT
>SKSD01000050.1 GCA_007118145.1 Halobacteriales archaeon | reverse complement strand
TGCATAAACTACGTGGATGACCGTAAGGTTCGGTATGGCGTGATATGAAAACTACTGGCGCTTGCCAGATATCTTCTGGTCAATGATCGCGTTCGATGACGAACCGTGAGAACTCCTTCAGGTTCTCCTTCGCATCTGGATTGAGATTGAGACCGTCTAGCTGTTCTCGTGCCTGTGCACTCAACTTATCTGCCTGGTGCCTGGCGAATTCGATGCTATCATATCGCTCATAGAGACGAATGACGTCCATGATCTCCTCCTCGGAGTTTGAGGTGGCATGAAGGATCGACTCGAGCTGGGCTCGCTCATCTGCGGTGGCGTGTGTGGCCGCGTGGATCGCCATGAGTGTGGTCTTACCCTCCCTGATGTCATTGCCGAACTGTTTGCCAAAATCACCTGCTTCGTCAAGCGTGTGTTCGATATCGAGGATGTCGTCACTGATCTGAAATGCAATCGCGACCTTCTCGGCATAATCAGCAACAGCACGCTCGACATCCACGGGTTGCTCGGTGGTGATCGATGCTAAACGTGCCACGATACGGACCAGACATCCTGTCTTACAGGCGGTCATCTCGAGATACTCTTCCGGACTTGCTGTGATCATCTCGTCGTTGTGCCAACAGATGTCCATTCCCTGACCGAGATGTGTGCGATTGAGTTCATGCATCAGCATCTCGTACGCTCGAAGTCGTGTATCAGCATCGAGATCGCCGGGATTGTGAGTGATAATCTTCAGTGGGATGAAGTACAACGCATTCCCCGCATTGAGCGCGACGTCATCACCGTAGACCAGGTGGAGCGCGGGTTCACCGCGGCGTATGGTGGCGTCATCCTCGACATCATCGACGATGATCGTGCCATTATGAAGGATCTCTGGAATGACCGCATAGGGGAGGTATGCAGATGGATCTTCGATGTCGAACGCTTGTAATAGTTGGATGAACAACACAACGCGCCATCGTTTTCCCCCGCGATCGAGCAGCTCCCAGACAGGCTCGGCGAGTGCGCATTGGATGCCCTCCTCGTCGTACTGATATGAGGGTTCGCCAAAATAATCATGCAAGTAGTCACGTGTGATAGTACGAGGGAGCACCTCTTCGATGGCTTCATCGATCCTCGGTCGCCATTCATCGAGCAACTCCCGCATAGCGGTACCTCTTGAGGGATACACTAAAAGTTCATCGTCATCTCAATTCACCCCGTCTGACCCATCCACAGACGCACGTGACGGAATACTTTTGAGAGAGCCAATCAGATTGTCACCCATGTCTGATGTCAGAGATGAACTTCGCGAGCAGCTCATCGAAGCGTTCGAAGGTGCCGACTATCCCGTATCGAACCAGATGGACCTCGTCCCAGCACTCCCTGACGGACCGGGGACGCGGTTCGAGGCTGGCGATGTGAGCTTCACGGCGATGGAGTTGGCCACCAAACTCGCCGATATGCAAGATTTCCCGTATGATGACGTCGAGACCATGGTAGAGGACGTCCTCGATGCACTCGAAGCGAAGGAAATGATATAGCCAAGTGTGGTGTGCGATAACCTCTCAGACTACTTCCAATATCAAAAGATTTATATTCAATCTGGACTCGAATCGGCTTACACGAGCGCATACAGGACTTTTCCGCTGCACACAGGTCCCCCGTAGGCGCCCTTAGCCCAGCCATGTCAGACCAAACAACACAACGATTGAGCAAGACGAAAACGCCAGAAGAAGAGACGAATGAATCGGTCGGGCAGCAATGCCCAGAGTGTGAGTCGGAGGATATCTCTGTCACCGATGTCGGTGAGACGGTGTGTGAGTCATGCGGTCTCGTCCTCGGTGAAGACCTTGTAGACAGGGGACCAGAGTGGCGAGCATTCAACCCTCAGGACAAGCAAGAGAAGTCGCGCGTCGGTGCTCCGACCACGAACACGATGCACGACAAGGGGCTGTCGACCAATATCGACTGGCGAAATCGAGATGCCTATGGTAACGCACTCTCCTCACGCCAGCGACAGCGAATGGACAGACTCCGCAAGTGGAACGAGCGATTCCGTACCCGTGACTCACGTGAGCGAAACCTGAAGCAGGCACTCGGTGAGATCGATCGCATGTCGAGTGCACTCGGTCTGCCGAAGAACGTCAGGGAGACGGCGAGTGTGATCTACCGACGCGCACTCGAGGAGGACCTCCTCCCAGGGCGGTCCATCGAGGGCGTCTCGACCGCCTGTGTCTACGCTGCTGCCCGGCAGGCAGGGATGCCACGGAGTCTTGATGAAATCACCGAGGTCTCTCGCGTTGAAAAGAGCGAGATCGCACGTACCTACCGATATGTGGCTCGAGAACTGAAGCTCGAGGTGAAGCCAGCTGACCCTGAGAGCTACGTCCCACGATTTGCGTCTGGACTCGGTCTCTCTGAGGAGGCAGAACAACGAGCTCGGTCGCTCTTACAGAATGCCAAATCGAAGGGTGTCCACTCTGGGAAGTCGCCAGTTGGCTTGGCTGCCGCGGCAGTGTATGCCGCCGCATTGTTGACCAATGAGAAGACCACCCAGTCCGCTGTTTCTGAGGTGGCCGATATCAGTGAGGTCACCATCCGGAACCGATATCACGAGCTTCTCGAGGCTGAAGAGGGCATTGGGGTTGCCTGAAACCACCCACAACGAGTAACGAATCCACTTTACCGTCTCGATACCATCTCCGGGCATGCGAGCGGTGACCATCATCGGGAGTGTAACACGGTTGCCTAGCTCGGCGTCCGTTCTCGAAGGTATCGACCTACTGGAACTCCGTCTGGATCTTGCTGACATCGATATCGGCGATATCGCTTCCCTCAACCCTCCAGTACCACTTCTGGTGACATATCGGCCACCGCAAGAGGGTACTTCGGTATCTGACACACGTGCTCGTCTCGAGGCCCTTGGTGAAATCCTAACTGCTGAGCATGTCTGGGGGGTCGATCTCGAACGGTCGTTGTTCACCGATCCGATCGACCCAACCATCGAGGAGGTGGCCAGGCAGGTGCGTTCGATGGCACACGAGACAGACACGACCGTGATCTGTTCAGCGCATGATACCAAGGGAACCATGACGGTCACATCACTTATCGAGTTGATCACGTCAACGGCGGATATCGGCGATATCGGAAAGGTTGCAGTCATGACACCAACGCCAGCAGCTCTTGGCGACCTGGTCACTGCCACGGTCACCCTCTCACAAGAGGATCTCTCGTTCACCACGATGGCTATGGGCGAGTATGCCCTACTCTCACGGGTGATCGCGATGGAGGTGGGTTGTTCGCCAGTGTATGGTCACGTCGAGAGCTTCGAGTCGACCGCACCGGGACAACCCTCGGTGACTCAACTCCGATCGGTTCTCAATGCACTCAAGACCGAGGAACACTTACCCTAGTCGACGACATGACGGATCTCGATGACCACCGCTCGCTTCTTGCTCTAGGTTTGGGTCTGCTCATGCCTGGTCTGGGACACACTGTTCACCGACGCTGGTTGCGATCATTCGTCTGGTTCATGGCGCTGGTCGTGACTGTGACCGTGTTATTATTACAGGCCGAGGTCGAGTCCGTCGAGACGTTGACTGGACTCTATCAGGCTGTTCGGACCGAACTTGATGTGACGATTCAGGTCGGGCTTTTGGGTTTGCATCTCATCCAGGCTGTCGATGCATACACCCTCAGCCCGAGGGTCGATGGTGCCTACTTCGGTGAGGAACTGGACTAGCGTTCAACGAGCATCTCGCCTTCGACCGGTTTTCCGAAGTGACGTGGAACATCTTCGTAGTACAATGCCACCTCCATCGCCGGCTCGATCTCCGTGATCGGGAGTGAGCCTTGGGTTCGGGTATGCAATCTGACGGTCTCGGCGTGTTGGACGAGTGTCTCGATGACATCACCGTCATCGGTCTCGAGCACGACTCTGCTCATCGGTCGGCGTTCGATTTTCGCACGACCGACAACGGCCTCTCGCGAACTCCCCTCGGTATCGACAACAAGCACACGATCACCACCTTTGAGTTCAGCGAGATATTTCGTCTCCCCATCAGGTACCATCACATATGCGTGAACGGCACCTGCGTTGACGCGAAAGGGGCGGGGATCTGCATAAGGCCCCTCAGCTGTCTCGCCATGGACGAACACCAGCCCTCTGGCATGACTCCCGATGAGCAATCCCTCATCAGCATCGAGAAGTGAGCTCATATCCACACAGACGCGGTCAGCCATCCCGGTCGATTCCACGGCTGTGACCGTCGCCCACTGTAGTCCGATCCGATCGTCCTCCTGACTTCGTGCGATCGAGAGTGTCTTTTCAATCACGCTGGGGTCGGTCGTCTCGAGCAATACCCCATCAGCACCGAGTTCGAGGGTCTCGAACGCAGTCCTGGCTGCCTCGGCGGAGTCGACCGTGGCCATCACCATCGTCTGATCACCGACCTCAGCGATGAGGTTTTCAAGCGGGATAATCTGCCAGTCAGGTCGACCGATGATGACGATATCAGCCACCGAACCTGCCCACCGTGCCAGATCAGCAGCATCCTCACCGTCGACATTGACGAACGCACCTACCTCCCCGGGTAAGTCCTCGAGTACGGCGAGATCACCGGAATCCTCACGCCGAGGGGGTCGTTCAATCGTGCCATCACCCTCAGCCTGCTTCCCGACGATCACCACGTCACCCGGTGCCTGCTCAGCCTGTGTGACCTCAAGGACGTGACCATCGCCCCCGGTATAGAAGGTCGCAATCGTCCCATCGAATATTCCTCGTGCACGGTCTAGATCCGACACATCAACCAGGATGCCATCAACACCAAGTGTGGCTGCTATCTCCATCAATTCGACTCGCTCCTCGACTGAATCAATCGAATCATCAGCACGAACCCAAACGGCACGACTCATGTCAGTTCGTCCATCGCCGATATATGTGAACGTACCGGTGGTGTGTTCACCCGAGGTGAGTTCGTGCGCTCTCGACAGATGCACCATCATGGACAATCGCTCCGATTGCCCGTGCCATCGCCCCGGGTGTGTCGTGTTGGAAGATGGTACGACCGATCGACACGCCTGCGGCACCAGCTTGCATCGCGTCGTGTACGTTCTCGAGCATGCCAACATCATCCTCTGGCGTACCGCCGGCGATGAGAACCGGTGTATCGGTCGCAGTCACCGCATGGTCGAAGCCCTCCTCGGGATAGGACGTCTTGATCAGATCGGCGCCAAGTTCACTGGCGACTCTGACGGCGTGTGCGACTGCATCTGGATTATCAGGGTCGATATGTGGACCTCTAGGATAGGACATCGCCAGGACGGGTACACCGAATCGGTGTGCCTCCTCGATCACCTCACCGAGCTCGACGAGCTGCTTGGGTTCTGACTGGCTGCCGATATTGATGTGAAACGACACCGCGTCTGCACCGGCAGCTATCGCTGCCTCCACCGAACATACCTGCCGCTTGTCATTCGGGTTTGGCCCGCGTGTCGTTGAGGCGTTGAGATGCACGAGATATCCCGCATCCTCGAGTGATGGGACGACACGCCTTGCCAATCCGCGGTGTGTGACCACCGCATCGGCACCCGCTTCGACGACACGCGACACGGTCGCTTCGATATCGACCAGTCCTCGTTGTGGGCCTTGTGTAATCCCATGGTCCATCGGCACGATGAGATAGCGTCCAGCTGTCGAGATATGTCCAAGACGATGTCGAATACCGGCGTCGGTCATACCTGAACCCTGTCAGTCATGTTTCATCACCGTTGCGATTGAGAGGAAGGTTCAACACCCCTCGAAACTAGGAGGGATACATGGCCGAAACGGCCGGGATCTATGCCACTGAATCACTGTATCTGGATCGGTTCGTCCAGATAGGGATGGCCGGTGATCGGGTAATCAGTCTCTCGTTTCCACGTGATCAACCTGCTGATGCAGCCGGCGGTCATCCACTCATCAACCGTATCGAGCGGTACCTCGATGGTACGAGAGAATCGTTCGAAGATGTCAAGCTCGCCATGACGGTTCAAACCGATCACCGACACGTGCTGTCTACGGTGAGGACCATCCCATATGCCACACAGCGAGATGTCGAGTCCGTCGCCAGGATGACACCGACCCTGTCTGCAGATGAACCGGCAGATATCGACACTGTCAGGAACGCGCTCGATGCAAATCCGGTCCCGTTGATCATTCCAGACCACCGCGTTCGCGATGGTGGGAGCGGTGCACCTGCTGATGTTGAGCAACGGTTACGTGCGCTAGAAGGCCTCTGATTTCGACGGTGGCCTGCGGACGAATTCGAGCAGATTGACCAGGTAGTGTGCGATTATCACCACCGCAAGACTCTCGGTCAGGATGAACACCGCCGCTAGTAACAGCCCAAGGATGAACGCCGCGACGAGACCACCGAAACCCTGAAGCACGTGTCCGATGGCGAAGACGACCGACGACCCAAGTGCGAGTATCCACGGTGAGATACCCAATCCAGCCTCGAGACCGCTGATGAGTACCCCCCTGAAAAGCAACTCTTCGAACACAGCCACCGTTGGCAGGACGAG
>SKSD01000087.1 GCA_007118145.1 Halobacteriales archaeon | reverse complement strand
CTCGTCACAGTACGAACACCGGTCCATTAGCGAGGTGGTATGTCAACGCCACTCATTAATCACTCGCTCCGTCTGGGACCGGCTCACGTGCAGCTGGGGTGGCTCGGCCTTCCTTCCGCGATCACGTGACGGGTGAGAGACCTGCCTCCTCGCGGAGTACGGAGATATACTCGGTGAAACCCCGTTCGAGGTCATAGTCTGGCCGGTAGCCAAGATCGCGCTTTGCAGCTGACATATCGAGCCGTTGGGTCCAGGGTAGCTCACCCGAATCACTCACGTCGATATCTGCATCGGGGATGATCGAACGAACGATCGCTGCCGCCTCTCGGATGGTAGCCAGCTCGCCACGCACGTTGTAGATCGAGCGCTCACGCTTGGACGCAGGGGTTTCCATGGCAAGTCTGAACGCTGATGCGATATCGACGACGTACTGCCAGTCTATCACCTGATCGCCGTAATCCACGCTGAAGGATTCACCCAATGCCGGTTTCTCGATGATGTTGGCGAGGAAGGCTGAGCCGCCCGTCTCTCGGTACGGACCGTATGCCACCGTCGGTCGGAGTCCGACGAGATCGATACCGAAGTCCTCCTCGTATACGATCGCCTGATTCTCGTTATACACCTTCGACCCACCGTAGAGTGTATCTGGATAGACGAGGTCGTCCTCATCGACCCAGCCATGCTCGTAACGAGCAGGTGGTGCATAGACCGCTGCGCTCGATGCCCACGCGACTCGTTCGACCTGATCATCGAGTGCTCGAGCTGTCTCGAAGACATTCGTCGTCCCCTCGATATTCACCTTGACAGCAGCCCGAGGGTTCGCCCGAGCACCGGTTGTCAAGAGCGCGGCGAGGTGAACGATGTATGTTGCGCCGGTCTGTTTGGTCGTCCGTATCAACGCGGTCGGATCAGTGACGTCACCGCGGACGAGCTCCACGTCGTCAGCGATACCGAGTTTCTCGAGGATGCGTGTATCGGTCGAGAAATCGAACGCGACCACATCGTACCCGTGTTCGATGAGATCGGCTGCGGTATACGAGCCGATAAACCCGGTTCCTCCGGTGACCAGGACCGTCTCTTCAGACATGCTCGATAGATTCACCGTGGGGATGAAATAATACCTCGATTTCGCCGCTCACTCGTGAAGCCCGCCAACCGACCGGTAGAACGATGACTGGAGATGCTGGCCTGCGTCGATCGTTGGGTCGATCTCGACGACGACCACCGCCGGGGCATCGATCTCACGTGCCCGGCCGATCGATGCCTCAAGTTCGGATGCATCGGTGACGCGGGTCGCATGTGCACCGAGTGCCTCGGCGACCTCGGCGAGATCGGTCGGTGCGAAGTCCACGCCGGGGATGGCTGGATCGATCTCCCGTACCATGCCAAGGCCTGCATCATCGAGGACGACGAACGTCGGTGCGACGCCGTACTCCTTCGCGGTCTCGACGGCGGTCATCGTCATCGCGAAGCCGCCATCACCGGCGACCGAGACAGCATCGTGCCCAGCGAGTGCAGCGGCGACCGCGGCGGGTGGTGACCAACCCATCCCAGCGACACCACCGCTGCCGTAGTACGTGCCGGGCATGGCTGTCTGAAGATGCGACATAAGCCAGAACCGGTTATTCCCCGAATCAGCCAGTACGACCGTCTCGGGATCGATCACTGACTGTAACGCCTCGATGGCCCGTTCTGGGCGGATCGGGCTCGTATCGCTGTGTCGCTCAGGTCGTTCGAACGCTGCCGACCGTGCATCAGCCGCCACCGCCCGAGCCCATGATGCGTCAGTCGACGAGGGAGCATGCTCAGTCAATGCGGCCAACCCACCTTGAGCGTCCCCGAGGAGGGTGATATCGGCAGGATAGACCCATCCGGTGTTGCGAGCGTCGATATCGAGCTGGCAGATCGTCTGCTCATCCGGTCGGATGAACCCTGGTGCAAGCCAGTTCGAGTCCATCGGGTTCAACCGCGTCCCGACAACGAACAGACAGTCAGCTTCGCTCACAAGCTGATTGGCCGCCTCGTGGCCGTACGACCCGATGACGCCGGCTGCATGGGGATGTGTCTCAGCGATCGTCGACTTACCGAGATATGAGGTGACCACCGGCAGTCCAAACGCCTCGCTCACCGCAACGAGTTCATCGTACGCGTTCGCCTGGTGGACACCGTTGCCGGCGATAGCGACCGGTCGTTCAGCATCGATGAGTGCCCTCGCGGTCGCCTCGAGGGCACCTGATTCGGGTACGCTCACACCGGTATCGAGTCGTTCGCCGACCGGCCAAAGCGGGGGATGTGATTCATCTGGCAGCTCGCAGGTGACAGCGACCCCGTCGAGGACGACGGCGGTCGGACCTGGTCGACCGGCGACTGCATGTTTGAATGCCAGCTCGAGGGCAGTGATCGTCTCGACCGGTCGTCTCGGCGTCCACGTCTCCTTCGTAATCGCGTCGAGTACCTGAGGGATATCGACACCACCGTACTCACCGATGGACTGCTGATAGGGTGCCAGGGGTGCGAACTCGCCACGCTCGCTCGCCTCGGTGATGGCGACCATCGGTGACGAGCCAAGTGACGCCTCCATCAGCCCCATGGCTCCGAGGCTACCCACCCACGGTCCCTGACCCATGAACACACCGGGTTGACCGGTGATCCGACCATGACACTCAGCCATGACGGATGCCTGGCGCTCATCGCGGGGTCGGATGACATCGATCTCGCTGTGTGCGAGTTCCTCGAACACCTCGATGACTCGCCCGCCGGGATAGCCGAAGACGCGCTCGATGCCGACAGCCTCCAACAGGTCGACGATCTTCGCCGCCGTGGTGGTCATCGCTGTGCCACCCCCGGATGGATCATCTCGGGGAGGACACATCGATCAAGACGTTGGTTGTGCATGGTCGTCCGGTCTCGTGGACGAGCCTTTGTTGTACCGATACCGCGACGTGTTTTATCACCGCAGGGCGATAGTCAGACCATGCCGACGGTCTACATCACCGCACCAGAGTCTGCAGGATCGGAACTGGCACGTATCCTCGTCGAAGAGCGACTGGCTGCGTGTGTTAACACCATCGCCTGTCACTCAACCTATCGCTGGGAGGGTGAGATCATCGAGGAACCTGAGGTGGTGCTCATTTGCAAGACGACAGCCGACCGGTATCCGATGCTCTTCGAGCGTGTCCGTGAGGAACACCCCTATGATGTGCCGTGTATCGAGCGGTTCGATGAGGCAGACGTATTGGATGGATACGCCGGGTGGGTACGGTCAGCGACGACCGGCTGAATGTGAAACAGCAATTATAAACGGCACCCAGCGCCGCAGTATACACATGGGAGAGACCATCGAGTTGCTCGTACCCGGCGGGCAGGCCACGCCGGGACCGCCTCTCGGGCCCGAATTGGGTCCGACACCGGTCGATGTCCAGGCCGTGGTCAACGAGATCAACGAGCAGACAGCTGCATTCGACGGGACGGAGGTCCCGGTGACAGTCGAGTACGAGGAGGACGGATCGTTCACCATCGAGGTCGGTGTCCCACCGACATCGGCACTGATCAAGGACAAGGCCGGCTTCGAGACCGGTTCAGGGACGCCACAGTCAGAATTCGTGGCAGACCTCTCGATCGAGGAGGTGCGACAGATTGCAGAGCAAAAGCTTCCAGATCTCCTCGCCTACGATATCAAACAGGCTGCCAAGGAGGTCGTCGGCACCTGTGTGACCCTTGGGGTGACCATCGAGGGTGACGATGCCAGGGACGTCATCGGCAAGATCGATGCCGGAGAGTACGACGACGTTCTCGTTGATTGAAAGCGTGTTCGACGGGTTTAAGTCCCTCATTTCCTTCATTTCGCCCGAGGCAGGCGTTCGCCTGTTTCAGCCGTAGTAGCGGCATACCCGCGGACTACGGAGGGATACAATGGCCGATACGGAGATAGTACAAGCGGTAACACGAGCACTCGAGGAGGCACCCGACCGTAACTTTCGCGAGTCGGTCGACCTCGCCATCAACCTGCGCGATCTTGACCTGAACGACCCGTCGAACCGGGTCGATGAGAGCATCGTGCTCCCAGGAGGGACCGGTCGTGACACACATATCGTCGTGTTCGCCGAGGGCGAAACGGCAGCCAGGGCTGAGAGCGTCGCGGACCTTGTCCTCGACGGCGAGGCGTTGGCTGACCTCGGTGATGACGATAACGAGGCAAAGGACCTGGCGAACCGGACCGACTTCTTCATCGCCGAACAGGGGATGATGCAAGACATCGGGCGCCATCTCGGGACGATACTCGGACCGCGAGGGAAGATGCCGACACCGTTGGCACCGGATGATGACGTGGTAGAAGTGGTAGAGCGAATGAAGAATACCGTCCAGCTCCGCAGTCGTGACCGACGAACCTTCCACGCGTTGGTCGGCGCGCGCGATATGGATCCGGACGATATCGCCCAGAACGTCGATACGATACTCCGCCGGTTGCAAGGCTCACTCGAGAAGGGCCCTCGCAACATCGATTCGGTGTATGTCAAGACGACGATGGGACCGGCCGTGGAGGTTGCCTGACATGTCGATGAAGACCGAGACGATCCCCCCATGGAAGCAAGCGGAGGTGGAGAACCTCGTCGAGACACTCCAGGGTGCGACGAGCGTCGGTATCGTCAACATCGCAGGCATCCCCAGCAGGCAGTTGCAGGTGATGCGAAGCGACCTTCACGGCAGTGCGAACCTCAGGGTCAGCCGGAACACCCTCATCGAGCGAGCACTTGATGAGGTGGATGAGGGCCTCGAGGAGCTACTCGAGTTCGTCAGCGGTCCGATCGGGTTGGTACTCACCGATGAGAACCCGTTCACGCTGTATCGTAAGCTCGAGGCATCGAAGACGCCGGCCCCGATCGGTGCCGGTGAGATCGCACCGAACGAGATCATCATCGAGGCGGGCGATACCGGTATCGACCCCGGGCCGTTCGTCGGTGACCTACAAAGCATCGGCGTGCCTGCACGGATCGATGCTGGATCGATCCATGTCCTCGAGACGACCACTGTCTGTGAACCGGGTGACGAGGTGAGCCCGGAGATCGCCTCCGTGCTCAACGAACTCGAGCTCGAACCGAAGGAGGTCGGTCTCGACCTACAGGCGGTCTTCGCCGACGGCGTTATCTTCCTGCCTGAGGACCTCCGCATCGATATCGACGAGTATCGCGGACAGTTCGCGAGCGGGGCAGCCACCGGTCGTGGGCTCGCCCTTGAGGTTGCCTACCCGGCATCCGGTGTGATCGGTCACCTCCTCGCACGAGGTGAGTCACATGCGACACAACTCGCGGTCGCCGCAGGTATCGTCGAGCCGGAGACGGTTGATGCCGTCTTCGCGGCCGCACTCGCAGATGGCCGTGCACTTGCCGGAGCTATCGGTGACGAGGAGGTCGTCCCCTCCGACGCAATCCCGGGCGGACCGGCCGTACCAGTATCGGAATCTGAACCAGCGGACGCCACAGCAAGCGACGAACCCGAGGAATCGCCGGCAGATGACGACGATGACGATGAGGATGACGAGGCAGCCGCCGAAGGCCTCGGGAACCTATTCGGGTGAACAATCATGGAATACGTATACGCAGCACTAATCCTGAACGAAACTGACGAAGAGATCAACGAAGAAAACCTGACGGCAGTCCTCGAGGCAGCCGGTGTGAGCGTGGAAGAATCACGTGTCAAGGCACTGGTCGCCGCGCTTGAGGATGTCGATATCGACGAGGCGGTCGCCGAGGCAGCAGCTGCGCCAGTCGCAGCAGCCGGTGCGGCCGTTGCCGCTGATGAGGAGGCAGACGAGGCAGCTGAAGCCGAGGAAGCCGCCGACGAGGAAGACGAAGACGACGAGGAGGAAGAAGCATCCGCCGAGGGTCTCGGCGAACTGTTCGGCTGAGATCGTCGGAAGGCATTTTTCGACTCGGTCGAAACACTCCAGCGATGAGCGACGCGACAAAGACGGCAACCCTGGCAGGTGGGTGTTTCTGGTGTGTTGAAGCGGCACTCGAGCGCCTGGCTGGTGTCAAGTCGGTCACCTCTGGC
Source organism: Halobacteriales archaeon (assembly GCA_007118145.1). Taxonomy (GTDB): domain Archaea; phylum Halobacteriota; class Halobacteria; order Halobacteriales; family SKSH01; genus SKSH01. The sequence continues at coordinate 515 of SKSD01000087.1, read as the reverse complement.
TACGCTGGTGGTCACGTGGAAGAACCCACCTACGAGCAGGTATGTACAGGCGAGACCGGGCATGCCGAGGCAGTGCAGGTGACGTACGACCCTGAGGTGCTCACGTATGAGGAGCTATTGGCTGCGTTTTTCACGATTCACGATCCTACGACGAAGGACATGCAAGGTCCTGACATCGGTCCGCAATACCGCTCGGCGATATTCTATCACGACGAGGATCAGCGAGCAAGTGCCACCTCGTTGCTCGAGGAACTCGAGGAGGAGGGTGTCTACGACCGGGCGATCGTGACCGAGGTAGAAGCGTTGGACACCTTCTGGGAGGCCGAGGACTACCACCAGAGTTTCTACGAGAAGAATCCCAGTCAAGGATACTGCTCAGTGTACATCCCGCCGAAGATCGAGAAGTTACGTGAACGGTTCGGTGACAAGATGGACGCTTCTGCACCACGGTAGCAGCCGAGTCTTCCAGCAACGTGCTGGCGATTCTCAGACTGATTCAACCGATCATGCGTCGG
>SKSD01000020.1 GCA_007118145.1 Halobacteriales archaeon | reverse complement strand
GAGTTCCTCGAGGAAGTCCCGGACACCCGTGTCGCGGACATCCGGCGTCTTGCGAAGGAGAAATCCTACGGTATCACGAGATACCTCGAGGATGTCGAGACGCGATTTCAGTCGGTCGTTGGTGATGGGCGATCGTTCGGAAGCACCGCACCGGAGATTTTCGTCGGGAGGTACGGTTATCCGAGGGTCTCAGCAGGAATCCTCTCACCGGTCGGACAGGAGTCTGAGGCAGCCTCGTTCAGAACCGATCGGGAGTGGTATCTCACCCGACTCGGTATCGAAGAGATCGTCCAGCGGCGAACGAGTCTGTTGAACGCCAGAGACCGTGTCGATGTCAAGGTGGCCGATGCGTGGGATGGCTCGATCGGCGTGCAACGTGAGGTGGCCATCGCCGACCGACCGGTCGATGTCGAGGTGGATCTCGCCGGGCAGCCTGAATTCACCCTCGATGTCGAAGGTGAGCGCGTCCCACCTATCGGCCCTCGGGCTGGCGTGCGTTCCCTTGAACTTGGTGAGAACCCACACGTCCCTCGTGCGGTCGAGCGGACCATCAGTGATGATGACTGGGATGCCACCGGTGCGATGGTGTACCTCTACCGGCAGGGATTCGACGTATACGACATCAACTCCATCCTCTCCGCAGGGACACTCGGTCGGTTCGATCAACGTCGACTCGTCCCTACCAGATGGTCGATCACGGCCGTCGACGATACGATCGGCCAGTTCCTCCATGGCAGCATCCGGAACCACCCCAGCGTCGATCAGACCCAGGTATTCTTCAACGAATACATCGGCAATCGGTACTGGATCATCCTGAGTCCGGGTCAATGGGAGTACGAACTCGTCGAGATGAAGGGGCCAGGCAGTGTTTGGAACCCAGACCAGGGTTCGCACTGGATGGGTAGTGCCTATGAGGGCGCGACCGGGCGAACATCGTATGTTGAGGAGACTGCTGGTGCGTACTACGCAGCCAGATTGGCCGTGCTCGAGTATCTCGATGAGATCCGACGGCAGGCGAAGGTACTCGTGCTCAGGGAGGTGACCGACGATTACTGGGCACCGGTCGGGGTCTGGCAGGTTCGAGAGGCGGTCAGAGGCGCTCTCGCGGATGGTGATACCGAGGCCGGTATCGCAGAGGACTTCACATCTGCAACACAGGCAGTCCTCAGCGAACTACCGCTCGAATCAGAGCGCATCATCCGTAAATCAACGATGCTCCAGGGTCGTCAGTCACAACTCCTCGATTTCTCACCCTGACCGTCAGTGATCGAGCTGCGCGAATATCTCATCCATGAGCTCACCAGTATCGCTGATGATCGACCGCCATTCATCGGTATCCGGTGCCATCCCGAGGAGGTGAGCGATTCGCATGATAGAGACGTGATAGACCTCCTGGGTACCGGGTTCGGTCTCCCAGATGATCATGTTACACGGGAACAACCCACCGATGTGTAAGGTGATATCGAGTGCCCGGTCGGCGATCGCGGGATTGCATGCGCCCAGGACATAGTACGGGTCGCGGTCGGCATCGACCTTCTCGTTAAGGAGTGCAGACGGCGAGAACTCGACCGGGATGCCCATGCCAGCCTCCTCACAGGCAGTTCTGACGGCCTCGATCGCCTCCTCATGGCCCATCTCGAGCGTCACTCGCTTCTCGCCATAATCACCGGGATCGATCACCTTCGGGTCGATAGGGAGCGTCATGGTAGGTCATGCTTGCACACTGAGGGTGATGAAGGTTCACCAACCGGCCAAATCGATAAGGTTGCAGCCTGCTGAGACTGCCACATGGAGTTCACCGTCTTAGAAGGTGACATCGCGGAGGAATCGGCCGATGCACTGGTGAACGCCGCTGGAACGAGCCTCCGGATGGGGTCGGGTGTGGCAGGGGCACTTCGACGCAAGGGAGGTGAGGCACTGAACGATGCGGCTGTTGCGAAAGGGCCTATCGACCTCGGCGAGGTGGCCGTCACAGACGCGTTCGATCTCGATGCGACGTACGTGCTCCACGCCGCCGCGATGCCACATTTTGGTGATGGAAAGGCTACTGCGAGCAGTATCGAAGCAGCGACACGCAATGCATTGTCGGTGGCAGATGAGCTCGCGTGTCACTCTCTCGTGATGCCCATCCTCGGTACCGGTGAAGCTGGCATGGACTTCGAGTCTGGTGCGAAAATCGTCATCAGAGAGATCGACCGTTTCGAACCACGACATCTCAGTGAGGTGAGCGTGATCGCCTTCGAACGGTCACAGTTCGAACTACTGTGTCGAATCACCGATTCACTGTGAGTGTCTACAGGCGAGATGGATGGCCGATGACGTTGATTCGCAGTTTACGCGGTCTCGACAGGACCGGTGGGTAACACATCACGGACCGCGTCGATGAAGTGACGTTGACTGGCAAAGTAGGTGTCATCTACCTGCTCGAGGAGTTCGTCAAGGGGAACCGGACCATTGGCTGAACGGATCTCGATAGCACCATCTCGCTCGACTATCTCGCTCTTTTCCTTCGGCCATGTCTGACGTGCAGCGACCCGAGAGAGTGGGGCTCCATCGACTGCTTGACCCTCCCCAAGTTCGACCGATGGTTCGGCCTCTTCTTCGTCTTCGCTCATACATTGGGCGTGGACGGAGACGTGATTCAAGGTTTCGCTTTTGCGGTTGTCTGACAGCTGTCTGACGTAGGGTTTTGTGCACTGAGTACCCTTTATCAGCTATGACTAGCATTGGGGAGGTCTACGATGCCCAGTCTCGGGGTATGGTGGACCAGCGTTACCTCAAACTCGGACTCGCCCTGTTCGGTGGTGGTGTCACGTTGGCGTTCATCAGTCTGCTACTCGCGACGACGAATATCGGCGGTCACCTCGGCCTGGATATGTATGGCTCACGTCACGTCGCTGGCGTGCTCGGCGGGCTCGGTGTGCCCATGGCCCTTCTCGGGACGCTCGCCCTGTTTCCTGCCCGTCGCCGGGTCCGTGGGACGGCTGCCATCGGTGCGGGTATCACCATCCTCGGCGTCACGCTCTTCTGGCATGCATACCCAGCTGACTGGGCCGGTTACGGTCGCGACCTGACACCGTATGTGAGTGTCGTGTATACCTTCGGTGTCGTCACCATCGGCTGGGCGCTGTTCAGTACCGTCGCGACGTTCAAGCAGCGAAACGATCCGGGCGGGATGGTCACCTTGCATCTCACCCCGGCAACCGGCCAGCGACGGTTGCTCGAGTTCGCTCGCTCAGGTCTCAGGCATGCTGGATTCGGTGAGGGAGGATGGTTGAGTAGCTCGACACCGCAACCGAACGTCGACCTCGATCCTGACCCGCCAAGTGTGAGCCGGACGGACGGTGGCGAAGGTGAGGTGCTCACCGATCCGACACCACGCCGAGAGCCAGTTGACAGATACTGCGGTAACTGCAATTTCTTTACCTATGGGTCTGACTCGAAGGGGAAACTAGCGCCATACTGCAGGTACCACGAACATGCCATGGACGATATGGAACCGTGTGATCACTGGGAACCGAACACCCCCTGAGTACGGGAGTCACCCACGTCGTCGTGTGATCCGAGTCGCACAAGTGTAACGGGTCTCAGGCACTGTTACACCGCTGAGTTCATTCCTCGGGAGGTAGCACTGAGTCCAGACGGTTGTTCACACTGTCCCAATGGCTACCACGCCAGAAGTACTGGCCACAGCTACGACAGCGATACAGCTCCTCGTCGAGGTCCGTTGGTACATACTCGGGTGGTTCGATATGTGCTTCAACTACCTCATCGAGCTCGCCGTTACAGCGACCACACCGGATGGGTTCTGCTGGGAGGGACAAATGAACCCCGTGCGCTGAGAGAGACCGCAGTTGCTCATCGAGCGTCACCTCAGTGAGGAGGATGGCTCGGTCGGCCATGGATGCGAAGGTGTGATCACGCGTGATGAGCGTTCGCCCCGCAGACTCGAGCTCATCTGCAATGGCTGCACGGTCTCCTGCCTCTCGCTGTTCGATGTACTCCGTATCATAGCCACAGAATCTGAGGTAGCTCACGAGTCGTCCACACATGGTATCGACGGTGAAGTCCATCGTCCGATCAATCGATGAACGAGCGAACCTCTTCGACGGTCCATGCCGTCAGCACGTTCGACGGTTCAGCCCACCCCCGGCGTGCCGTATGGACACCATACCGTATCAACTCAAGTTCATGACCCACGTGCGCATCGGTCGAAATCGCGATCGTCCCCCCATGCTCGATGACTGTCTTGACCGCCTCCCCCTCTAGGTCGAGTCTGACCGGATGGCTATTCACCTCGAGTGCCACGTGTTGCGACGCAGCTGCCTTCGCGACTCGCTCGATATCGATGGGTAGACCGGGGCGTTGCCCAAGCTTCCGTCCAGTTGGATGTCCGATGATATTCACCTGTGGGTGTGAGATCGCATGGAGCAGTCGCTCGGTCGCCTGTTCGCGATCTTGTGTGAGAGCTGCGTGTGGTGAGGCGATGACGATATCGAGCTCCTCGAGAACCGCATCTGAGACCGAGATACCCCCCTCGGCATCGATGTTCGCTTCGACACCGTGTAAGACGGTGACGTCGGTGGATTGATTCGCGTGATCGATCTCCTCGCGTTGACGAAGCAGTTCGGCGTCCTCCACGCCAGTCCCAGCCACGACACCTGGGCCGGTGGCGTGGTCAGTTATGGCAAGATATTCAAGGCCAAGTGTGTCTGCAGCATCGACCATATCAGCGATCGACATACTCCCGTCAGACCAGTCTGAATGCACATGTAGGTCACCGCGCATATCCGATGACTCGAGGAGTGTCGGGAGCGCACCTGCATCTGCCGCCTCGATCTCGCCACGTCCCTCGCGAATTTCAGGGGCCATCCAAGGCAGGTCGACCACCTCGTACACCGACTCCTCGGTCTCACCTGCGATGCGTTCATCAGTACCGGTAAAGACCCCGTACTCGTTGACCTTCAAACCGCGATCGATCGCCCGTTGACGCACCTGAACGTTGTGGTGCTTACTCCCGGTAAAATATTGCAACGCAGCCCCGAATACCGAAGGTTCGATGAATCGAAAGTCCACGCGGATGCCCTCTTCGGTCCGGTAACTCGCCTTTCGATCACCGGCTTCGATCGTCTCAGCAGCGAACGCTAACGACTCGATCGTCGTGGTGAGCGAGCCTCCCACATCCGTCGCGATGAGTATGTCCACATCACCGATCGTCGGCAACCAGCGACGAATCGAGCCGGCCACCTCGCAACGATCGACCGCATCGATCGCCGCGAATTCGTCCAGTATCTCGTCAGCCAGCGAGCGGGCTACATAGAGCAAATGTCGCTTCGCTGCCTGTCTGGCGAAGGGGATATGGTCGAGGATGTTCTGCTCGGATTTCTCACCAAACCCTGGGACGGTCTGTATCTCACCGGCCTCGGCTGCCGCTGCTAACTCATCGAGCGTACGTATGCCCAGCGCTTCGTACAACATCCCCACGCGCTTGGGCCCGATCCCCTCCACCCTCGTCAGGGCCGACATCTCCACCGGGAGCGATTCTCTGAGGTCCTCGAGCTCCTCAATCGACCCGGTCTCGAGATACTCGATAATCTTCTCTGCGATGGCCTCACCGACACCCTCGATCTCCTCGAGTGCGTCTTGTCCCTCTGTCGCGATTTGTTCGACCGGACGGTCGAGCTCACGGATATGATCGGCAGCTCGGCGGTACGCACGAGGTTTGAAGTCGACATCCATCGCCTCGAGGAGGTCGGCGATTTCGTCAAGACGATTGGCAACGGCGTCGTTCTCGCTCATCGTCGTCGACCGGTTCGGTCGTGTCCGAGTGCTTCACGGAGGAATGCCATCCATCGTTTTTGGTTGACCGCCTCCTGGTGACGAGCCTGTGTTTCAACATCAGGAGCGCCGATACCGTCCAATGCGTTGAGTGCACGATCGATGCCCGTCACCGTCTCCACGATATCCGCACCCATATCGAAGGTGCAAGCATCGTCTTCAAGCCGGTCGATATGAGCTCGACGAACCTGCCGCAGCGCTCGTTTCAACTCGGTGACCTCGAGGCGTTCACTGTCGGTGAGTGACTCCCCGCCTGTGAGACGGATGACGGCCTGACGGAGGGGATACTCAGCACCATCGATGATGACCTGTTCCGGGATACTCGCACCGATCGTCGCCCCCTCGCGGTTGAGACGCTCACGCAACACCGCTAATTCATACGCTCGCACAGCATGGCTATCGCCCGCCAGACTTGAAAAACCTCACTCTCGTCCCGACCAAAACTGCCTTTGTCAGGCCGAGACTATCCCCGGCATACGATGACTCGGTGTGACCGGTGTGGCGAGGTTGAGACGCTCCCTTACACGTGTCACTACTGTGGTGGTCGATTTTGTAGCACCCACCGGCTACCAGAGAACCACGATTGCCCCGGGCTTGATCGAATCGGTGGCGGTGGCGTCTTCGACAGTGGATTCAACGGAGGCATCCAGGAGGCGACGACGACATCGACGGTCAGCGACCGTGTTCGGGCAAACCGAACCTGGCGCACGATACGGGCGTATGCAAGAGGGAATACCACGTTCGTCTTCCTCGTCGCGATGTGGGCGACGTTCATCGCACAGTATATCGTGCTCCTCGTAGGCGGCCAGACACTTCATCAGACCCTGTTCGTCCTCACTCCACAACATCCTGAACGGGTATGGACCTGGATCACATCGATCTTTGCCCATGGTGGGCTCATCCATATTGCGTTCAACAGTATCGTCATATTCTTCTTTGGACCGCTGGTTGAGCGGTACATCGGGTCTCGGAAGTTC
>SKSD01000045.1 GCA_007118145.1 Halobacteriales archaeon | reverse complement strand
GTGATATCGACCGGTTCACCATCCACACGGTAGGTGATCTGTCCGCCACTCGGAGGTAACACACCGGTCAGCAGGTTGAAGAAGGTGGTCTTACCCGCACCGTTCGGCCCGATCACCGAGCAGAGCTGTTCAGCTGGGAGCGTGAAGTCGACCTCATCGACAGCGGTCACACCGCCGAAATCTTTGGTGAGACGTGCGGTCTCAAGCAGCGCCATCGAACGTGCTCAGTTCAGGCTGCAGGAGACTTCGTCAGCTGGGGTCATCGCGTCCTCAGCTGGGATGGTCTCGACCGGCTCTCCAGGCATCACCGGTGCACCCCAGTACTGTGCCCACTCGTCAGTGGTGCTAATCGGGTAGGCGACGGTCATATCTGAGGCTGCCTGATTGTTGAACTCCTGGAAGGTATATGCGTTCTCACCCTTCGGCGTGTCCCGTACGGTCATCCCCCGCATCGCCTCTGCGATCTCGCCAGGGTCAGTGGTCTCCGCGGCCTCGATGGCCTCGACCAGTGCGGTCGCACCGACGAACGTGCCTGCACTGAACAGGTCGGGGACCAGCCCGTACGCCTCCGTGTGGAGGTCGATGAAGGCATCGTTGATGTCATTGTCATACTGGTTCCAATGGTATCGCGTGGTGAATGGCCCGAGGCCTGCATCGCGTGCATCTTCACTGGTGAAGTCGTCACCGAGGCGACCGACGACGGCGTCTCCGATGGCCGTGGTCGTGACGAGCTCGGCGAAGCCACCGAACACCTGGATCTCGAAGTCGATCGCGGTGGTGAGGAAGGCAGGTAAGGTCACGAATGTGAAGCCACCGACGACACCCTCGGCGCCGTCATCGAGGGCTGCCTCGAACAGCCCGTCGAACTCGGCATAGCCCTGCTCGACATAGCGTGGCTCGAGCACGTCTATCCCGGCATCCTCGAGGACGGCCTGATAGCTCGCTGCGACGGAGTGGCCGAACTCGTAGTCAGCTGCGAAGATGGCGACAGTATCGACACCGGCCTCCTCAGCGGCGAAGACCGCCCCGGCTCGGGCATCCATGGCGGTGTTCTCGCTGGTTCTGAACGCCATCTCGTGACAGTTGGCAGCATCGTTCGTGATATCGGCATCTGCAGCCGGCCCGATGATGAACGGCGTATCGGTTGGCTCGACCACCTCGGTGATGATCTGTCTGGCAGCCGCTGAGTTACTCGTACCGAGCAGTATATCGACCTCGTCATCGACGACGAACTCCTCGGCCTCGGTCAGGCCGGTCGAGGTATCGAACTCAGAGTCACTGAGGAGGATCTCGTACGTCGGGCCCTCCTCGGGATCGATCTCGACAGATCCCGCCGTGAGCAGGTCGGCTGGTTCGACGTCATCGTACTTGTATGCCAACCCGCTGTAAAAGCCCATGAGGCTGATCTGTCCATAGTACTCAAGGCCACCAGAGGTGGGTTGTATGGCACCGATGGTGAGTGTCTCACCGACCGGTAGGCCGTTATCCCCCACACACCCGGCGAATCCTGTCAGTCCGACCGATGCCCCTGTCGCACCGATCGCTTTGAGGAATGTTCGACGATTGGTCTGTCGTGACATATTCGCCTAGAACCATGCTGTTACAGACAAAAGAAGCAGGGGTTGATATCCAAACCTCGTCAGCGATATGTCAGGGTCATCCCGCCATCGTGTAACATATCTCCACCGTTGAGATGTGAGGCCAGGTGTGAAAACCCGAGGAGGAACAGGTTACCGACATCGACCGGTCGCATCATCTCCCTGACCGATGCCTCCCCGAGCATCACCTCATCGATCACCTCGTCGACAGCGAGGTCACGTTGGCGTGCGGTCTCCTCGAGCTGGCCGGTGACGAGCGGGGTGGCGACGTAGCCTGTGCTGACGGAGAACGACCTGACGAGTCCGTCACCCTCGGCCGCGATGGACTGGGTCAGACCACGGATGGCGAACTTCGCGATGTTGTAGCCGGCCTTATCAGTGGTGACGTAATGTCCGTGTGCCGATGACATGTTCCCGATGGCACCGCCACCGGCACCACGTATGAGGGGTAATGACTCGCGCGCGAGATACATCGGTGCGCGCACCATCACGTCCTGCATGGTGTCATAGACATCCATCGGGAACGATTCAAGCGGTGAGATATGCTGTAAGCCGGCGATATTAGCGAGGAATCGCACCTCACCGGCCGAATCGGCCGTCTCGATGATGCGGTCGAGGTCGGACTCATCGGCGAGGTCACCCTCGACACCGATGAGTTGACCCTCGACGTCGAGCTGTGTCGCCTGCTCGATCGTGTCGTCCAACCCCGCCGCGTCGATATCGGTCGCCACGACCGTCAGTCCGTTACCAGCCGCGACGAGTGCGGTCGCCTCGCCGATACCGGAGGCTGCTCCGGTGACGATACAGACCGACCCGTCGTGAAAGCGGTCATCATCGATATGATGGATATCAACGTGTCTCACCTCCGGTGGGTCGATCGCCTGTTCCATACGGTTGACTTCGGTCTCGATGAAGGACAAATGATTGGTTGATATCCAAACCAGTGGGGGGATATCAGAGGTGGTCGCTGGCCTCGATCACCCGCGGGATGAGCTTTCGTTCGGCACGGCGCATGTTCTTCGATACCGCGGTATCAGAGATATCGAACTCGCTGGCGAGATCGTCGAGTGTCACGTTGCGTGGCTCTTCGAAATAGCCGGCCTGAACGGCCGTCGCCAGTGTCTCGCGCTCGACATGGCTGAGGTCTCTGATCGCCTCCAAGAGCGAGGCAGCGGTATCGACGTTCTGGAGGACGTCGAACAGTGCGTCGATATCGATCGTCCGGCGCTCTTCGATGGTGAACTCGTTGTGTTGATCCAGGTCGGCGAGTGCCCCCTCAGTCCGGTGTGCATCGTCGAAGCCGACCTCCCACGTCTCGCTACCCGCCTCGATGTGGAACGGTCCGGTGATGTAACCGTCGTTCTGTCTGATCGCTGCCATCGCCTGTGTCTCACCGATGATCGTCCTGATGAGTGCACGATCACCCTTGCGAGCGAGGAGTTCGAGGTTGTGCATATTGGCATGTTCCTCGAGGGTATCGAGCCCCTGATCGAGCGCGACCGCCTCCTCAGCAGTGACGACCATGCGTGTCTCGAGTGAGTGTGTCTGCTCGTCGAACGACCATTGCACAGCAGAGAATGCCACCTCGTGGTCATCGGTGGTGTCGATGAACGGGCAGTCGTACTGCTCCATATCCATGGTAAGTTCAAGCATGGCACTAGACGAAGTCCCTCGGGCACGTGAAGTTAGCGATTTCGATCAGTGAATCGCACACGGAGTGCCTCACGGTCGACCTTATCCGGGCCACTCGTGGGCATCTCGTCGACGAAATGTAACTCACGTGGATGTTTGAAGCGGGCGATTCGGTCATCGAGGAAGTCACGCAGCTCTTGGAGGTCGAATCGTGACGTGGACTGGACGACCGCCATACCGACCTCACCCCAGGTGTCATCGGGTATGCCGATGACGACAACCTCATCCACCTCGGGGTGTTCGGCGATGGCCGATTCCACCTCGACCGGGTAGACGTTCTCACCACCGCTGACGTACATATGCTTCTTGCGCCCCTCGATGTAGACGTAACCCTCCGTGTCAACCGAGGCGAGATCACCCGTGGAGACCCAACCACCGCCGAACGTGTCGGCCGTTTCCTCGCGATTTCGCCAGTAGCTGTCGGCGGCATGTGGTGAGGCGAGTTCGAGCTCTCCGATCGCGCCTGTCTCGACGGGCGTGCCATCCTCATCGACGATACGCATATCGACATGCGGCATGGGTCGGCCCACACTCGCCGGTCGGTTCGCACCCGCACCTGGTGGCATGCCGAAGTTGTTGGGTCCACACTCGGTGAGACCGTAGCCCTGTGAGAGGTCAACACCGCGTGCTCGCCACGCATCGATGACCGACTCACGACACGGGCCACCTCCACTCTTGACGAACCTGAGGGTGGAAAGATCGGTCGATGCCCAGGCATCATGATCAGCCATCGCCCGTAAGACGGCAGGGACCGCGACGAGGATGGTCGCATCATGGGTATCGATCGACGCCAGGATCTTCCCTGGGTCGACCTCGCGGTCGATGATGAGATGTCCACCCAGATGGAGAAACGGCACCGTGAGTACGTTCCACCCACCGGTATGGAAAAACGGGAAGACCATCGGTGTCACATCATCCGGACATAGTCCCCATCCGGTGATGGTGTTGACAGAATTCCACAGGATCGACCCATGCGTGATGACCGTCTCCTTCGGCGTCCCCGTGGTGCCACCGGTGTGTAACAACAGGTGGGGGTCTGACAGCGTCGCTGGCTCGGTAGCAGGCGGTGTCGCATCATCCGACCACCGGTCGGCATATCGGTCACCATCGTTGCCATGCTCGCCATCGTCTGCCAGGGTGATGGTGTCCACCTCCGACTCGTACGCCGTGAGTGCCTCGTCGAAACGAGCCTCGATGACGACAAGTGATGGGTCGACCAGCTCGAGCAATGAGGCGACGGTCGATGGCGTGAGGCGATAGGAGATCGGTGCAAGGACGGCATTACACATCGCTGTCGCGAGGAAGAGATCGACGTACTCGACACGGTTTCGTGAGAGCACCGCCACGCGTTCACCGGGCCCGATCCCAGCATCACGTAACATCCTGGCCGTCCGATTCGCCCGCTCGGCTAGCTCGACGAACGTCCATGTGCGATCGCGATCTACCTCGGTGAGTGCTGGCGTATCGGGGGTGAGTTGTGCACGCCGACTGGCCCAGTCACCGACCCAGTCATACGGTCGGTCACCGTGATCATGGACTGGTTCGAACCCCATGTGTCGCCCGTGACGGAAGCCATGCATTTAGCCGTACCCGATGATATCCGCGGGAGTAGGTACAATCGGGGACTTTTTTGTCAGACGACGTATATACGCGATTGTCGACCTATGGCGATCGAGGAGGATCCACGTGCACGCTTTGAACACGCGCAGGAACAGCTGATGGAACATCACGGGTTGGACGGAACCTCGCGTTTTGTGACGACCGAACAACCGGTCGAACGCATGCACTATCTACACGCCGGTGAGGGTCGACCGGTGTTGTTGCTCCATGGGGTGGCCAGCCCGGCGGCGTTGTTCGTCCCGTTGATGGCGGAGTTACAGGAGGCGTTCGAGCTCTATGCTGTCGACCGACCGGGTCGTGGCCTGTCAGACCCCTATCGGCATCGAAAGGGTGAGATCCGACACTTCACCGTCGAGTTCATCGATGCATTCCTCGATGCCATCGGTCACGAGCAGGTCGATATCATCGCGAGTTCGTTCGGCGGGTTTCAGGCGATCGCATACGCCCTCGAGCGTCCAGATAGGGTGGGAAAGCTCTCGTTCGTCGGCTCGACAGCAGGCTTGACGAAGGACATCGCCATACCGATGCGCCTGCTCGGCGTGAAGGTGATCAACCGGCTCATGTTCCGCCTGACGAGGGCGAGTTCGACCGACGATGTCCTCACCTCGATGGAGCGACTCAATGTCGAGGATGGAAGTGCGCTGAGTGAGTGGATGCTCATCTGTATCCTGGCCGGGAGTCAGATCCCCGAGCAGCACCGCAGCCTCAGGTCGCTGTTCGAGACGACATCGGGCATCAGGGGTGTATCCAAGCACATGATCGTCCGCGATGAGTTCACCACCTTGTCACATCCCATCCAGTTCATCTGGGGGAGTGAGGACTACTTCTACGATCCTCAGCTTGGACGCTCGGTGACCGCCTCGATGGAGAACGTCGAGTTCCACGAGCTTGAGGGCCTCGGCCACACGCCATGGCTCGAACCGGAGAACGACGTCGCTGCACGCATCGAGGCATTCCTTAGCCAGTCGTGATGGATCAGTTGGTGGCTACGCGACACGTGTATGCTGCGTAAAACCCGTCGGTGTACGATGCATCGATGATATCGAATCCCGTCGACTCGAGCATCGCCTCCATGAGGAAGTCATACGTGCTCCACTCATCTCGGAGATGGGCATGCAGCTCACCCTGGGGAAACGCCGTGTCAGTCATCCCATCGAGCCATGTCTCGATCGCCTGCTCGCTTTGGGATGGCTCGAAGCTGTAAACGAGGTCACGCAGCCGGAGGATGCCACCGTCTCGTAACATCTCCGCGATGTTCGAAAGCGCTGCCACCTTCCAGAAATCAGGGAGATGGTGCAGTGCGTTTCGCGAGAAGACGAACGACGCATCTCGGCCAGTATGCCTGTACGTGAGGAATCCAGCCTGTCTCACCTCGATGTTGTCCTGGTCAGATGTCTCGACACGGTCGCGTATCATCTCGACCATCATCGGTGAGATATCGACCGCGACGACACGATCGCAGTGGGGTGCCACCTCGATCGCGAACGCACCGGTACCCGCCCCGAGGTCGATGACGACATCGTCGTCAGCGAGACCCATCTCGATCAGGTGTTGTATCTCATGGCTCGGGTCGAACGGCGCCTTTTCGTCATACCGCGCGACCAGATCGGGATCGAGGTGTTCCTCACCGGCATGTGCCAGTTCATCGAATCGCCACGGCTCGTCCATCTTGCCACGGACTGTGTAGGCAAGCACCAAGAGCGTGTGCATCGACCCGGGGGATTTTTCGAGAGGCAGTCACCGATAGCATTAATCATGCCTGGCACCCGTCGAGGTGCACACATGGCCGATGCTGTGATGTCGTATCACCGATTCTATGACTTTCGTATCGACGGTGATGTCGTCGGCTATTTCGAGATCGAGGCGACGCCATCGAGCATCTACCAGCGCGCACGCTTTGTCGTCGATGACTCCATCGTCGATAACCGGTATCACCTCAGGCTCGAAGACGGTAGCGTGACGGGGTTCAGCACCGGTGATGACGCCATCTGGACATCACTCGATACGTATGCATCCGAGGCCTACCCACTGTCTTCGTTCCCACTGTTGCTCGGGCGACTCGACGGCGAGCTCACATACCTGCCTATCGATGAATCGACCGGTGAAGTTGGCCCGAGACGTGTCTTGCAACGTGAGGGTGCGACCGTCGTCGAGCGACGTGACGGAGGAATGACCCGCTCGTTCACCGTCCAGGAGGGCATCCCCACGAGCATCGATTGGGGCGGGGCGACGTCGGTGTTACAGCCAGATCGCGAGCGTGCAGTGGCTCGTGGACCCTTCGAGTAGAGAATGGGGAGTGTTCACGATGCCCGTTCAGCTGGTGGCAGTCTCGCCTCGGTGACGACGGGATCATCCATCGTCAGCGAGAGGAGCACCTCATCGATGTTCCGGTGCTCGACAGCGAAGCCGACCGATGTGAACGCATGTACCGCTCGACGGTTATGGCGCGCGACGTCGAGCAAGATGGCATCGTGCTCCCTGGCAGCAGCATAGGCGAATAACTGGCGCAACAACTCGCCACCGACACCTCGGCCTTGGTAGGCATCTGCGACGAAGACCAACCCCTCAGGTGAGTCTGCCGTCGCAGGGACGATACCGACGTGGCCGACGACCTCGGTATCGTCCAGTGCAATGAGATGCCACCCGCGGTCGATGAGATTATCCAACCACCGTTCGATACTCTCACGCCCCTTGGGTGGGATGCCTCGTGTTCGACTCTCGTCGTCGAGGCAATCATACATCGAGATGAGCGGCTCGAGATCGCCCTCTTCGAACGTACGCATGAGAAGTGACGTCCCCTCAGCGTCGATGAATCGAGGACAGCGTGGGGGGCAATACGGCGTCCCGACACAGGAGCCGTTGTCCCATCCACTGCATGCACTGGTCGAGTCGCTCATCTCGATTGGATATCTGGTGGCATCCGACCTAAATGACCTTCCGATTCCCATCGAGAGAAAATCAACAGACAGTGTGAGTTGCACATCGATTTCACGTGGACGCGAGCTCGTGCCACGCGGTGACGATCTGCCATGTCACCTCAGACATCTCGGGGACGGACGGTTGCCGTGGCGTAAGCGAAGCGATACGCTGTGGGCATATCCGGTGCGCGGTAGTGCACCGACCGACTCTCCTCACCGAGCTCCACCTCAGGCCAGAGACTCGCGAGTTCGGCGTGCGTACTTCGCTGAAAACGGACATCGACATCGATCGGTGTGTCGAGTGGGAGCTCGACGGTGGCCGTCGGAGGTGGTGTCTGGGCGATATCACTCGCCGCCTGGCGGATCTCCTCGCGGACAATCTCTGGTGGGCGACAGATGGCAGCACGGCCGCCGCGGGCGTACTTCGATATCACTGCACCTGCGTGTGGGAGACGGTGACCGACCGTCTCAGCGAGGACGTCATCACCGGTCACGAGGCAGACGGGGATATCGTGGTGTGCGAGCAACGAGGCGTTCAACTCGAGCTCACCGACTGGCGTACCGTTGATCGATACCTCGGCGAGCGACCCACTGAAGGTGTGTTCGAGCACACCACCTCGGCCTGGCCGGGCGTGATACCCGATGAACATGGCCAGATCGGTCGTCTCGTCGTACCCGTCGACCATACCGTATGGCCGACCACGACCGCGGACGAGCGTCGCTCGCTGGTCGATACCCTCTTGCGGGATGGTCCGCATACGCCCGTGCGCATCGGCGACCACCACCGTCGCATCGGGATATATCTCGAAGATACCATCGATGGCGGCGTTGACATCTGCAGCCATCGCACGCGCTGCCTCATCGGTCTCATCCTGTGTGGGATGAACGAAGCCTGTAATCCCCTCGATATCGGCACTGATGAACACGTTGAGCGACATGTGTAGCGGTCGGCCGTACTCAGAGTGGGGTCAAGGGTGTTTGGAGCGTGGCGCATTAGTGGCCAAATGTTAAAGCGTGTCACGGTCGATGCCTCACCTGGTGAGTGAACGCATGGGCGATGTTCCATCGGACGAGATGACACTCGAGGCACGGTTATCCGAACGCGAGTACAAGCGGCCATCACCGGCGTTCATCGGGCAGGCGAACGCCGCCGACCCGGCCATCTACGACCGCATCGGTTCGTTCCCCGAGGGTTTCGAGGAGTACGCTGAAATGCTCGAGTGGGACCGTCACTGGGACGAGGTGTTCGATGGCTCGAACCCACCTTTCTTCGAGTGGTTCGCTGGTGGCCGACTCAACGCCTCGGTCAACTGTATCGATCGCCACCTCGAGACCCGTAAGAATCAGGCGGCGATCATCTGGGAGGGCGAAGCAGGTGAGCGTCGCACGCTGACGTATCAAGACCTGTATCGAGAGGTGAACGCGATGGCCGCCCTGCTCACGTCTGTCGGTGTCGAGGAGGACGATATCGTCACCATCCACCTCCCCATGGTACCCGCGTTACCGATCACGATGCTTGCCTGTGCACGCATCGGTGCACCACACAGCGTCGTCTTCGCCGGCTTCTCAGCCGGTGCCCTGGCCGACCGTGTCAACGATGCAGATTCATCGTACATCGTCACCATCGATGGTTACTACCGCCGTGGTGAGTTCCTCGATCACGTCGACAAGACGAACAGGGCACTCGATGATATCGATGGTGCGCCCGAGGTGCTCGTCTGGGGTCGCCACGAGACACCAGATGTCTCAAGCTCGTACCTACTCGTCGATGACCTACTCGACGCCCACCGCCGTGACCGTGTCGAACCCGTCATACGCGATGCTGAGGACCCGTTGTTCCTCATGTACACCTCAGGGACGACCGGTAAGCCAAAGGGCTGTCAGCACCGCACCGGCGGGTATCTGGCATACGTGGCTGGCACCTCGAAGTACGTCCTCGACATCAAGCCAGAGGATACCTACTGGTGTGCGGCCGATATCGGCTGGATCACGGGTCACTCGTACATCGTCTACGGCCCGCTCGTGCTCGGGACGACCACACTCATGCGTGAGGGGTCACCGGATCATCCACACAAGGGTATCCTCTGGGAGGTCGCCGAGCGCCACGATGTCGATATCTTCCATACATCGCCCACCGCCGTCCGTACGTTCATGAAGTGGGGTGCTGAGCATCTCGAGGGGTATGATTTTGACTTCCGGCACCTGACGACGGTCGGCGAGCCGATCCAGCCCGAGGCGTGGCTGTGGTACTACAACCACGTCGGTGGTGGTGATGCGGTCATCGTCGATACCTGGTGGCAGACAGAGACGGGTGGTCACCTGATCACCAATCTCCCGGCACTGGCGGATATGAAACCAGGCAGTGCCGGACTGGCCTGTCCAGGTATCGAGGCGGCCGTCGTCGATGATGCGGGACAGGTGATGGACCGAGGCGGTGCCGGTAACCTCGTCATCACTCGGCCGTGGCCCGGCATGTTGCAGACAGTCTACGGTGATGATGACCGGTTCATCGACACCTACTGGCGTGCCTTCTCAGATATCGACAGCGATGACTGGACGGACTGGGTGTACGCTCCAGGGGACGGTGCGGTCTACGAGGAGGATGGGTACTTCCGTATCCTCGGCCGACTCGATGACGTAATGAACGTCGCCGGACACCGCCTGGGGACGATGGAGCTCGAATCAGCCGTCGCCGAGGTACCCGCTGTCGCCGAGGCAGCCGTCGTCGCACGGAAACATGACGAGAAGGGGCAGGTCCCCGATGTCTACGTGACGTTACGAGAGGGGATCGAGCCGGACGCGACCGTCATCGCCGATATCGTCGAGTCGGTCGAGAACGAGATCGGCTCGTTCGCCCGACCGGCCAATGTCGAGTTCGTCCCTGAGTTACCAAAGACACGCTCGGGGAAGATCATGCGTCGCCTCCTCGAGAACATCTCGAACGACGAACCGCTCGGGAACACGATGACGTTACGCGATCCCAGTGTCCCCGAGGCGATCAGACAGCAGGTACAGGGGCGCTGAGCCGTCGCAGTGGCAATTACCGGCGATTTTCCATCCTCATAAATATCTTGTGCCTTAGCCGGGTGTTAATTGGCCGACAAATGGCGGAAAACCGGTGCAATTCTACACCAAATCGGGTGCAATCTGTGGGAGCGAATTCCCCTACTAAGTACCCGACCGTTGGAGACGCGGATGCAATGTTCGCCGAACGCACACTCGCGATCACACTCGCGGTAGTGATGGTAAGTAGCATGGCCTTCGGTGCCACGTTGGCAGTCGCGCCAGCGGTGAGTGCCGAAGAAGCAGATGAACACGAATCATACGCGGGCACGCACCTGTCGTTTGTGACCACGGCTGATGCGCTCGCTGAGTATACCGTCGAGGGTGATCAGATGATCGGGTCGATCGAGGTTGAGTCAGCATCCGATGCTGAGCAACGTGGTATCCTCGGCGTCGGTGTCGACCTTGCGACGGTGACGAGCCTCCAGGCATCAGCACTGACTGTCCAGACCACCTCTGAGCCCTCTGTCCAGGTAGAGTCTGATACCGGTGCCTCGATCGAGGCACATGACAGTCAACGTGGCCACCTCGTGGTTCACGCAGAGGGTGATGGACAGCTGGTGACTGCGAACGTAAGTAGTGACGCGCAGGCAACGCAGGAGAGTGATTCGAAGGTAGTCGTGACGAAGGATGATGGCACGGAGGGTGTCTTCATCGTCGTCGGTGAGGGCTCAGTGGCGGTGAACGAGGCTGGTAATGTGACGGCTGAGTTGGAGCAGGATGCGAAGTTGACCTACCAGCAGTACGATGATGAACGTGACGAGGAGGACGAACACCGTGAGGAGCTGATCGCCAACGGCACGGCCGCAGCTGAGGTGTACGTGACGGTAGACGCTGAGGCAGAGGGTGAGGCAGTCGCTGGGGTTGTGCACTACGGTCACGATACGACTGTCGACGTGGTCACCACAGCCGAAAACGAGATTCACGTGACGGCCGAGCGGACCGAGAGCGAGGGTCGGATCATCATCACGAGTATCTCAGAGCAGGCATACGAGTCTGCGAGTGAGCTCGAGGTGATGGTCGATGGTGAGGCCGCGACACATGTCGAGTCGATGAGTGAGCTCGAGGCAGCCGCTGCCGGCGGTGACAACTCCGCATACATGGTCAGACACGCCTCGACCGCCGATGCGAGTGCTGAGGTACTCATCGGGGTCAACCACTTCTCAGAGCGAGATATCGTGATGAGCACGGACGGTGCTGAGACGCCGGATGACGGTGACGGTGATGACGATATCGTCGAGGAGAACCCCGGATTCGGTGCGGCCATAGCGGGCATTGCAGTGGCGATCGCAGCACTGATCGCCGCACGACGTCGGTAAGTGACGACAGGTCGTTGACGCGGTCACTCCCCGCCCGTGGGGGAGGTGACTGCATGGTATCATGGTGTCCGACCGTGACCGGTCAAACCCCACCGGTTCGTGTCGGTATCTCTTTTTAACCAGTGCGTAGCTATGCCTAGCACGTGCGGTACGTGATCTGGGACTTCGACGGGACGCTCGCCTATCGTGAGGGTGGGTGGTCAGGTGCCTGTGTGGACGTGATAAAACGGAGTGATACGGCGGTAGATGTTGGTATTGCTGACATCCGTCCATCCCTTGCAACCGGGTTCCCGTGGCACACGCCCGACGAGCCACACCCTGCGGTGACAGACGCAACAGCCTGGTGGGAACGACTCTACCCTGTGCTCGAACGAGCGATGACCGAGGCCGGGGTGACACCGAATACGGCCGAAACCCTTGCCCCGCGTGTCAGAGAGACCTACCTCACCGAGGACTGGTACCTGTTCGAGGACGTAGTTCCAACACTAGAGTCACTCGCCGATGCGGGTTGGTCACACCTCGTGCTCTCGAATCACGTGCCCGAGCTCGATTGGATCATCGAAGACCTCGGGTTGGCACGTTATCTCGACGCCGTTTACACCTCAGCATCGATCGGCTATGAGAAACCACACCCCGAGGCGTTCGAGACTGTGATGCGAACCCTCGAGGCGGATGCCACCGCCTGGATGGTCGGCGATAGTGTCGAGGCAGATATCCACGGTGCCAGACACCTCGGGATACCCGCCATCCTCGTCAGAGGCACACACCCCGAGGTCAGCCATGTGGTCGAGAACCTCCACGGTGTGCCAGCGTTGTTAGCCAGGGAAACCGACCGATAGCACGTTCGAGACTGACCGTGCCTTCAGTACACCGTCGTTCGAGGCAGGGGTCACACCACCTGGGAGACGAAGGCAGCGGTGAGACGGGGGATGTCGTCCATGATGCTCGCATGGCCGTGATGGGGGACGATCTCGAATTCGGCATCGGGAATCACCGCAGCGGTATGACGACTGTGAGCCATCGGTGTGATATCGTCTCGCTCACCATGGAGTACACGGACGGGACACTCGATAGCAGCGGGGTCGAATGGCCATGGTCGACCCTGGATGACCATATCCTGGGCATAGCCTGTCACACCCTGTGCGAACGCCTCTTCCATGGCTCGCGACAGGTGCTCGCTCATCTCCTCGTCAGCCAGGAAGGCCGCATCAGGCTCCGGCCATGGCAGTGGATCCTCCTCGAAGAAGCCACTCCCATCCGCACCGAAGCGATCCCTGCAGTACGCGATCGCCTCTGCCTCGCTATCCAGATCCATGATATCCAACTCCACCTCAGGGTACCCGTCACTGGCTGGTGACCAGGACATATCCGTCGCCCCAGCGATGACCAACCCACCCAGGACACGGTCGGGCAGGAGTGCACAACATGCGACCGTGTACGGACCACCGCTCGAGCTACCCATGGCGACGAACCGATCGATACCGAGTGCATCAGCAAGCGCATCGACATCGCCTGGCCAGTCAGCCATCGAGCGACCAGGCTGTGGTGATGAACCCCCGTAACCTGGGCGATCGGGCGAAACCAAGCGAAGGCCATGCGCCTTACATTCCGCATCGTAGATATCGAGGAGGTACCGGCTTGCCGGGGCACCATGGAAATGCATCACGCACGTCCCCTCGGAATCGCCGATATCCGTATAGGTGAGGGTCCGGCCATCGGGTAGCGTGATCTGTGTGTCGTTCACGAGTATTCTAGGGTCTCGTCATCGCCTGCCCACCAATAGCGTTACCAATCGAAGGCCACCGTCACCTCAGCTGAGATATGTGTCGGTTGAGAGAGGGGTATTCGAGCTCTCCCGATACTCACACAGTCACGTCACCGCGGTAGACCACACCCCGGTCTCCGTCGAGGGTGATCTCCTCGCCCACATCCAGGTCACTACTGAGGCTCACCCCACTCGCCATGGGGATACCGAGTTCACGTGCGATTAACGCTGGATAGCCGGTCATCCCCGGGCGCTCGTGGATGATGCCACCGAGTCGTGAGAGGTTACCGACGAGTTCGTCATCAAAGCGTTCTGATAGGTACAAGATCGACCCGGTGGGGATATCGCCGATGATGCCATCAGCCGAGCTGACCATCGGACCGGATGCCTCCCCGGCGACGACACCGGTGCCAACCCCGATGCGCTCGGCGGCGATATGTACCTGCAACGTGTTCGCCGTCTCACGGTCGACATCGGTCATGTGACCTGAGAGGACGACCAGCGTGTCACCACCCTCGATGAGCGCTGAGGTGAACGCCGCATCAGCCGCCCGCTGGATAACATTGGTCACATCACCCTCACCGAGTTGACTCACCACCGGGTGGACACCCCATGAGAGGGCGAGCTGTCGCTTGACACGTGTGCTCGGTGTGACGGCGATCGTCGGCACGCCAGGTCGGAATTTCGTCACCTTCCTGGCGGTGTAACCCGACTCAGATGCCACGACGATGGCCTTCGCCCGGAGGTCTCTCGCGAGATATCGTGCTGATTTGGCAAGAGCACCGGTGTTCGACCCCGCAGCCGGTGGGACACGCTGTTCACGGAGGTCGCTATAGTCCTCACTCGCCTCGATCGTCCGGATGAGCCGATCCATCGTCTCGACGACGGCGACAGGATGGTCACCGATGGCGGTCTCACCTGAGAGCATCACCGCATCGGCCCCATCGAGGACGGCATTGGCGACATCGGATGCCTCCGCCCTGGTCGGTCGCCTGGCGTGCATCATCGAGTCGAGCATCTCAGTCGCGGTGATGACAGGTACACCAGCCCGCTGACACGCCCTTATGAGTTGCTTCTGGATGACCGGTACCTCCTCGAGTGGGCACTCCACGCCGAGGTCGCCCCTGGCGACCATGACGCCATAGGCGGCATCGATGATCTCATCGGCATTTCGCCTCGCCGCATCACGCTCGATCTTCGCGATGATCGGTATCGATCCCCCGCGCTGCTCGAGTGCCTCACTGACAGCGAGCACGTCGGCTGCATCAGCGACGAAGCTCGCCGCGATGAAGTCTACCTCCTTCTCAACGGCGAGGTCGAGTTCGGCTTCGTCTGCCGCAGTGACGATATCGACATCGAGATTGACACCGGGGATGTTCACCCCGGTACGGCTGGTGAGCGTGCCACCGGTCTTGACCGTCGCGATCACCTCATCACCCTCGACAGCTGCGACGACCGTCTTGATCTGCCCGTCATCGAGGAGGATGGAGGTACCCGGTTCGACTCCCGTGATATCGAGTGTCAGACCGATGACGGGTGGGTCGACGAACTCAGCCTCGGTGAAGCGTACCTCGTCACCGAGATCGAGAGTGATCGGATCGTCCACCTCGGCCGTCCGTATCTCAGGGCCGCGAAGGTCGAGCATCGTCGCGACCGAGTGTTTCGTCTCCCGCTCGATCGCCCTGACGCGGTCGATAATCGCCGCACGCTCCTCGATCGTCCCATGACTCGCGTTCAGTCGGGCGACGGACATCCCCACCTTCGCGAGATCTGCGATGACGTCACGCTCGGAGGAGGCAGGGCCGAGGGTGCAGACGATCTTCGCGTTTCGCATACCTGCTGTTTATTCGAGGTGTACAAAAGGTATTGCTCACCACTCTCATCGCTGAGACTGGTTGGTGTGCACCCGTCTAGGGCCGAGATTCGATGCGACCGCCGATCTCGCCAGCGGGGAACGCCTCGGTATGGACGTTCACGAGGGCGTTTTCGGTGTCTATCTCGTCTACGAGCTCAGATACCGTATCGATCGATCCATTCACATCGTTATCTGTGATCGTCCCAGAGGCGATGACACCGTTTACCCGCCCATCGAGTGGTGCTGGCCCGCCTGTCTCGAAGTCATGAAGCCACACGGTGATCGGTCCGAGGATATGGTCAAGATGGATGTGAGCCATGGTGACATCCTCGATATTGGCGACGATGAGTCTGAACGAGAGTCCATCCCCCGTCAACTGGAACGTCGCCTGGCCGCGGGCATTGGTATCGGGCTCAGGTTGTGCATCTGTCGAGAGCGTCGCGGTGAAATTACGTCGGGGGCCGCTCCCGGCGACCGGTGTCGTCAGGGCGATAACCGTCGCGAGTGTGGATGTAGCGATGAGTACCTCCCGTCTGGTATGTCGTAGCGACATGGCATTCGACCTCGCGAGCGGGTGACCTATAGCCGCTTTCCGAAGTCTATCCCAGGTTCGACCAATATCATGCATGCATGGAGTGCTACGCCCCGAGGGGGAGTCGGCTATATGCACCCTCGTCGTGTCTGCGGACAGTATGGTTCACGAGATCTTCACCTTGCTCGAACGAACAATCGATACGACTGCGACACACCTGAGCGATGGCATCGTCATCTCGACACCTCGGGTCTTGAGCGCCGTGCTCATCCTCATCCTCGCCTACATCGTGATCAATATCGTCACCACGGTTATCCGGTGGCTACTCACCAGACGGTATCCACCATCGGATACACTCATCATCGACCTGACCGTGCTCATGGTGTCGATGTTCCTCTGGTTCGGCGTCGCGTTATCCCTGTTGAAGGTGCTCGGTCTCGACGAGATCGCCGCCAGTATCGGCACCGCCGTGGGCTTTATCGCACTCGGTATCTCTTACGCACTCTCAGAAATGATCGAGGACACCGTCTCGGGTGTCTATCTCCTCCGTGACCCTGATTTTAATGCAGGTGACACGATCATCACCGAGAAGATGACCGGTGAGGTGATCTCCATCGGGCTTCGAAAGTCACGGTTTCGCAAAGTCGATGGAGATGTCGCCATCCTCGCGAACCGTAATGTCGAGAGCAACTGGACGAGACAGATATCCAGTACCTGATACCTGAGGTTTCGGAACATCTTGGAGCAGGCGCAGGGTGTAACGCTGAACATAATTAACCCCGTTCAGGGTGAAGCTCCCACCCATGCGAGATCGTGAACCACCTCACGAATCAACTGTTAGCGCCCCCGTGGATGGCTCACCCTCGAGGCGTCGGATACTCAGTGCCATGGCACTCGGAGCTGTGACGACACTGGCAGGATGTATCGGTGATGATGACGATCCAACGCCAACACCGGAGGAGACCCCCACACCAGAGGAGACACCAGCGCCAGACGACCCAACCCCCACACCTGATGACGAGCGGGTACCCGCTGTCGAGGGCGATTACTCGACGTACGAGAGTTGGCTGAGCTACACAGTGAGCGATGGGGATGGCGAGATCATCTTCAGCTACCGCATCACGATGCTGTGGGACCTCGCCAACGAGCAGGCGAAGCAGACATTCGAGATCGTCGAGTCTGAGGATAACCAGGAGGGAGAGGTGATCGAGATATACTATGTCGAAGGCAGAGCGTATCAGATGTTCAACGGCTTCTGTCAAGAGGTGCCCGAGATCCCGTTCATGATCGATGATAACCTCGTCACCGAAGATCCACGCGATATCGGTGACCTACCGGGGTTCATCTCGAGTGAGCAGGGCACCTTCCACGGCCACGAGGTCGAGATATTCGAGGTGGATGTTGCTGCCTGGCCAGGATATCGAGATGGTGAGTACTTTATCTATATCAGTAAGGACACCGGGTATCTGGTTGGTACCTACGTGAGCATCACCCTCGATGACCCAGAGTACGATACCATCATCATCGAGGTCGAACAGGTGAACGACCGGTTCGGTGATGAACGTATCGCTGAGGAGATTCAGCTCCCGCCTGAGTGTTGAACGACGCCTACCCCCGTATCTCGCCAGCAACCACAGTAGCTACCCTCCGATTGGGATAGCTCGTGTACCGTATCCCATGGCTTCATGGTCTTCCAACGTGATGTTACACTGTCCATGGGACACGAAATCGAACTCGATGACGACCTCATCGAACGCCTCTCAGTTCACCTCGAAGAGGGACAGACCTACGAGGAACTCATCGAGGAGTTGCTCAATATCTACGAGAGTTCACGATTCATCCAGGAAGGTTTCAGCGAGTGATCAGTTCACCGACTGAATCACCAAGATAGCTATAGCTGCGGTCGTTCACTCGAAACTTCAGTGGTCGCGAATGCCATGGTACCACTCCGTTGGAGGATCTCGAGTGCCGTCATCACGTCAGTTCGCGTCACCAGTCCGACCAACTGGTCGTTATCGACGACGAGAAGGCGGCCGATCTTCTCACGCTGCATCCGGTCGATCGCCTCCATCACGTCCGTGTCTGGGTCGATCGTCTCGAGATCGGTCGACATGACGTTCTCGACGGTCATACCCTGCTGCCCACTGCGTTGTGCCTGTTGTGCATCGGCGAGGGTGACCAACCCGATGAGACGACCGTCGGTCATGACCGGGTAGCCCGTGTGACGTTCGCGGAACATACGCTGGATGAGTTCGTCGATCGTCAGTGAGGGCTCGACCAGGCGCAGGCGGTCTTTCGGTGTCATGATATCGCCGATCGTCACACCCTCGAAAGCCGCCTTCAACATGACATGGCGCTCCTCACCAGACGCGGCGATATAGATGAAGAAGGCGATGGCGATGAGGATGATGTTGAACGCCAACAGGCCGAAGATACCGAAGAAGATGGCGAACATACGGCCGATCGAGGCAGCCTGTTGCGTCGCCTTGGCGTACGGCCGATTCCGTGCGAGCAGTGCCCTGAGGACACGGCCACCGTCCATCGGGAACGCTGGTATCATGTTGAACACGGCGAGGAAGACATTGAGGATGGCGAGATAGCTGAACACGAAGAGTGCACCCTGGAACGTGACGGTCCCGACACTGTCGGCGAACTCAGGGGTGATGAGGAACAGCCCGTATGACAATACCCCGACGGCGATACTCACGATCGGCCCGGCGATGGCGATGTTAAGCTCCTGACGCCAGTCCTCTGGCATCTCCCGGAATGAGGCGACACCGCCGAGTAACCACAGTGTGATCGACTCGATCGGAAAGCCATACCGTCGTGCGGTCAGTGAGTGACCGAGTTCATGGAGGACGACGCCGACGAACAACCCGATCGCTGAGATGAACCCGAGAATCCACGGTCGGTTACCCTCACTCACCGTGGTGGCGTCGATACCGGCGTCGAAGAAGTCGTTGAGGATGTCGACCATGATCTCGATCTGCGCGCCGATGATCCACGCGAACACGGGGAGGATGATGAGGAAAGTGATATCCAACCGTAGCGGGATCCCGAACAACGACCCGATCCGAAAGCTCTTCCACATGGGTAATCATTCGTGTGGTGACACCTTAAGAGTCTATTGGCTCTCAGTGGGTGCTCACTAGCGTCACAGCTTTTTTCCAGTAGCTGCAATCACGGGTGATGGCAACCAGCGAACGGATACGTACCGCCGTATTCAATCAGGCCTATACCGGCGAGAACCGGTGCATGCCATGTACTGCGGTCAACCTCGGTATCGCTGGTGTGATCGCCGTACTCACCGCACTGGTCTGGCTACCCCTCGGCATCGGTGTCCTCCTGTTGAGTGTGACACTCATTGCGACGCAGGGGTATCTCGTCCCGGGGACGCCCACACTCACCAAACGCTATGCACCTGCATGGTTCCTCGCCCTGTTTGGAAAGGCCGATACACCCGATCTACCGGAGACGGGTGCTGAGGATGTCCCGGTCGAGCGATGGTTACTCAAGGCGTCAGTCATCGAGCCCTGTCGTGACCGTGATGACGTGTGTCTCACTGAACCCTTCGAGACGGCCTGGTACAGACGCATGGACGATGTCCGCGAGGAAGACCTCGCAACGACAGAACTCGCCCAGATGCTCGGCCTCGATATCGACGCCGTCACCCTCGAGGAACACGACGGTGCGTTCGTCATGCAATCGGCACAGGGTCACATCGGCCAGTGGGAATCTCGAGCTGCACTGGTCGCCGATATCGCCGCTGTTCGTGAACTGCCAAGCTGGGTGTCTGACTGGGATGGACTCAACGTGTTCGAGCGAGCACGGCTACTCGGTGGGCTTCGCATCTTCATCGAGACCTGTCCGGTCTGTGGCGGTCCCGTCGATATTGCAGAGGAGACCGTCGAGTCGTGTTGCACCTCGCGCGAGGTGATCGCGAGCACGTGTGAGGCATGTGATGCACGTGTGCTCGAGGCGGTCGTCAGGTGAGTCAGTAGACCAGCCGGTGGTTCTTCGCCTCTTCGACGGACATGTTCACCGGCATGCAGATATCGGTGAAACACTGTAACGTGACGATACAGCAATCCAGACACCCCATGATGTCGTCCTCGGCGGTGAACCACTCAGCACACTGTGGATACCCGGGGATACCCGTGTCGCCGTTACACTTGAGCGCACCGACGGTCGGACCGCCGATATCGTCGCCGATGAACTCTCGCTCGTCGAGGTTGCCGAGGGCGTCGAGAATCTGCGTCACGGTCGACTGCATGGGGATGCCGGGGATATTAACCGCACCGGAGAACTCACTCGCAGCAGACGCCACAGATGTGAATAAGGCAAGGACGGTGTAGTGTGCACGCTGTTCGTGCCCAGAGCGAGCCAGGTCGACCACCTCAGAGAAGGTCGATTGCGCCACGTCCAGTGTCTCGGCGAGGTCGGTCACGGTATCGATCGCCTCGGCATACTCACCCCCGAGTTCTGACCGGAGTTTATCGAGGACCTCATCGACGATATCCTGCACCGAGATATTGGCCGTGTTCAGACTCGCACAGCTTTGCAGGACGATATGGTCTGCATCGGTCGGATCGAAGTCCTCGTCCTCGCGTCTGCGCACTGAGATGGTCGCATCACGCCACATCCAGTGGATGGGATAGTACTGCTCGTTAAAGTTGATCGTCACGAAGATCTCACCGTCGCGTTCCATCACCATGTGTGTGATATCGAGGAGATCTGGCGTCGCCTCACCGAAGTAATACAGCGTGAGATCGCCGATGCCGGTGACATAGAACTGTAACCCCGCTGACCGGTCAGGGATGACCATCAACGC
>SKSD01000014.1 GCA_007118145.1 Halobacteriales archaeon | reverse complement strand
TGACTGGGGGTAGCATGTCCAGTGTGTCCTCACTTCGGACAGTTTATTGAGTTCGGTCGTAACCGTTTTGGTCGTGATAGGTATCATCGCCAGCCGTCCGGATGAGGCCTCGATGCGGATAGCGCACGCTCTCCTCGACGAGGTTGGTGAAGACCCGGCTGCTATCGAACACCGAGAGCGGATCGAACTCGAGGGGGCGGAACTTCGAGTCGTCGATGAGCTGCATATCGAGCTGACAGATGTCGATGCATGCTTTCGTCATGACCCAGAATGGATTGCGGTCGTATCGCGCCATGCTGGCGAGACCGGTCCACTACTGACAGCTCATATCCCAGGGAACGTGGCTGGAGCCGAGTTCGGTGGTGAGCCCTACACATTGCCTCCCGCGTGCCCAGGCCCGCTTCGTGCCTATCTCAGCCAACTGGCTGAGACTGTCCCTGAGGGGTACGATATCGGTCTCGAGTGTACCCATCATGGCCCGACCGAGGTATCTCGACCGATCATGTTCGTCGAGATTGGTAGCGGTCCGACACAGTGGGAGGATGGCGATGCGGCCCGTGCTGTTGCCAGGGCGTTGTGGGCGGTCCGTGACGTGACAGCACAGACTGATATGCAGATCGCCGGTTTCGGTGGTGGACACTACGCACCTCGGTTCCAACGGATACTGGAGGATACCACGTGGGCTGTCGGTCACATCGCCCCAGATTGGGCGCTTGAGTCTGTCGAACGCGATCGACTATCGTCCGTCATCGAGGCAGTCTTCGAACAGAGCCATACCTCATACGGCGTTGTCGATGGCGACCATCCCGAGGTGGAGCACCTGATCACCAATCTCGGTTACACGCACGTCAGCGAGCGTTGGCTTCGGGCGAGTTCAGCAGTCGGATTGGCAGTCATCGATCGCCTCGAAGATGCGCTTGAACCCGTCGATGAGGGGCTCGAACTTGGTGACCGGGCAGACAGGTCGATCGGTCAGTTCACGGTGGTAACCCTTCCAGATAAGCTACTTGTGGAGTGTGCATCGATCGACCGAACTGCCACCCGTACCATCATCACCGACTGGTCAGTGGCCTTCACTACGGATGAGGAGGGATCGATCCCGGGTGGGGTTATCGCTGTCATCGCTGAGACCCACCTCACATCGGTCATCGATGCGCTGGTCGCGTTACTCACCGAGCGGTACGACGAGGTGGTGCGTGATGGTGACCGTGTCCGTTGCTCAAGAGAGGTGTTCGACCCCGAACGTGCACGTGAGTTGGGAGTTCCTGAGGGCCCCCTGTTCGGTGACCTTGCAGCCGGTGAATCGATCACGGTGGACAACGGGGTCATCGACCCCCATCATGTCACAAAACAAGAAATAATCGAGTTTGACCTCACGGTCGATGTCTGACGCACGTCAGACACTCTGGGGGAAACCTAATAATGCTTCCACCGCAAACGCCATTAACGATGGATTCAATCGTTAACGAGGCCATTGAGGAGGCAGAATCGAGGGAGGACGGAACCATCGGAATTGGGTCGTCCGTGGTCGAAGAAGAGGATGCATCTGGAGCCGTCTCAGATGAAGATCTGTTGGCTGTACTAGAAGATCTTGAGACGAACGTCACGGTCATCGGCTGTGGTGGTGCTGGGAACAACACCGTCGACAGGATGGCCGTGGAGGGTATCCATGGCGCGAAGCTCATCGCGGCCAACACCGATGCCCAACATCTCATCCAGATCGAGGCCGATCAGAAGCTCCTCATCGGTGAGCAACTCACCGGCGGTCGAGGTGCCGGGTCGCTCCCACGCATCGGTGAGGAGGCTGCCATCGAGAGCCAGGAGCAGATCGCTGATGCGGTATCCGATTCAGATATGGTCTTCATCGCCGCAGGTCTCGGCGGTGGCACGGGCACAGGTTCCGCACCTGTCGTGGCACAGGCTGCCCAGGATGCCGGAGCGCTGACGATCGCGATCGTGACGACTCCCTTCACAGCTGAGGGTGAGGTGAGACGGACGAATGCAGAGGCAGGTCTCGAACGCCTCCGCGAGGTCGCCGATACGGTGATTGTCGTTCCCAACGATCGACTCCTCGAGGCTGTCGGGAAGCTACCCGTCCGTCAGGCGTTCAAGGTTGCCGATGAGGTGTTGATGCGGAGTGTGAAGGGTATCACCGAATTGATCACAAAACCAGGGCTCGTCAACCTCGACTTCGCCGACGTACGAACCGTCATGGAGCGTGGTGGCGTTGCGATGATCGGCCTCGGTGAGAGCGACTCCGAACGCAAGGCCGAGGAGTCGGTCAAGTCAGCACTGCGTTCGCCACTGCTCGATGTCGATATCAGTGGTGCCACGGCCGCATTGATCAATGTCACCGGTGGCGAGGACATGAGTATCGAGGAGGCAGAGGGGGTCGTCGAGGAGATCTACGACCGTATCGATCCAGAATCGCGCATCATCTGGGGAACCTCCGTCGATGAGGAGCTTGAGGGAATGATGCGGACGATGATCGTCGTCACGGGTGTCGAATCTCCACAGATCTACGGACGAGGGGAATCCGGGTTTGCCAAGGGAGCAGGCGAGGTAGATCTGATCGAATAAGTTCGAGAACACCTCTGCACTGACGTGTTAGTTGGATCATAACGGGCAGAGCAACAACGTAATAGGTTCCCAACTATTAGTTCTCCATATGCGAGTACCGAGAGACCTGACCTCCTATGTCCGCGTCCTTAAGATGGCGACGACACCGACGCGTGAGGAGTTCACACAGGTGGCCAAGATAGCTGGTATCGGTATCCTGATCGTCGGGGCGATCGGGTTCTTGCTGTTCGTATTGATGAGCTACCTGCCAAATGGCGGCACGGGGATGTGAGGTAGGGGCATGCCGATTTACGCAGTCAAGACGACCGCCAGCCAGGAACGCACGGTTGCAGATATGATCATGAACCGCGAGGAAGAGGATATCCATGCCGCACTTGCACCAGATTCCCTCACGAGTTACGTGATGGTCGAGGCAGTGAGTGTCGCACCGATCGAGCGAGTGCTCACTGAGATACCCCATGCACGGACGGTGGTTCCCGGTGAATCGGATATCGGTGAGGTGGAACACTTCCTCTCGCCCAAGCCCGATGTTGAGGGGATCGCCGAGGGTGACATCGTCGAGTTGATTGCAGGGCCGTTCAAGGGCGAGAAGGCACAGGTGCAACGGATCGACGAGGGGAAGGACCAGGTCACCGTCGAGCTGTACGAGGCGACGGTCCCGATCCCTGTCACCGTCCGTGGTGATCAGATTCGTGTCCTCGACAGTGATGAGCGCTGAATTGGGCTATTGCGACTGATCGTTTGCGGCGAATCGTCTTCGAAGTCCGACAGCGGTGAGCCTTGCACGGCCGTATATCGACCGTGCGGTATGTGCGGCTAGCGATCCCAACTCGGTCAGCCCTTTCGCTAGCTGACTTACCTCGCCGTTGTGTGATGGCTCAATGTGGACCTCTGGCTGTGGCTCTTGTCGGGCACGCTCGAGTTCAGATTCGAGTTCAGAGATGCGATGTTGGAGACGTTGTATCTGGCGTGACTTGGGGTCGGCCTGTGCCGTCGAGGATGGTTCGACCTCCATGTCCTCGATAGCGATCGCATCGAGCACGTCAGACTCGAGCGATTCTGATGGTCCGCCCGCCACCGCTTCGATATCGGGTGTGGCACCGGCGTCCAAGGTCCGCTTTCGACGGAAATGGACGCGCTCGATCGAATCATTCCAGTCGGTCATGAGGAAAGCCTCACCATTGTCGAGATCTTGGATATCCTTCGCGGCATCAGCTCCAAGGAGTTGCCTGACGACGTTCGTGTCGTTTTTCCACGTGAGTCGATGCCAGACGAGCCAGTCACACTGTGTAATGAAGTCCTTGTCGACCGCAGCAGGTCGCTGAGAGATACCGCATAGACCGAGCCCCCGCTTTCTCCCACGTTTCGCAATCTGGATGAGTAACTCACCGAGTTTGCCGTGTGCACCCTGTTCGGGGAGATACTCGTGGATTTCTTCGACGAGGAGGAAAAATGGCTTCCGACGGGCATCTTCCATTCGGAAGATCTCGCGAAGCACCCGTGTGATGAGCTCGGTCCCCTCTGATGGATCGACGTAAGTGGAGATATCGAGGATGATAGGCACATTACCATCGAGTGCGAGTCCGGCCAGTCGTTCTGCGTCATCGGGCCCGACCTCCATGTCGCCTTGTTCATCGGTCGTGGCGTGGAGTATCTCATACCGCTCTTGCAGACCGTAGTACTCGCCGTCGGTGTCGACGATCAACATCGGTAACCCGATCTCGAGAAGTTCTTCCGCGATGACACTCGCGGTATTGCTCTTTCCTGACCCACTCTTGCCCGTGATGAAGCCTCGACCGGTGAGGAGCTCAGCGACCGGCAGCTCGATCGGCTCCTCTGTCACCACGATTGACTCCGGAACGTCTGCCATCGTCTCTCAACAGAT
This sequence comes from Halobacteriales archaeon, assembly GCA_007118145.1. Classification (GTDB taxonomy): domain Archaea; phylum Halobacteriota; class Halobacteria; order Halobacteriales; family SKSH01; genus SKSH01. The sequence goes on along the minus strand of SKSD01000014.1, from coordinate 2,534 downwards.
AAGATGTCCCGACAAGTAAGGATTTTCGGGTCAGGCCATCACCACTTGCCGAGCCGTACGACGGCCGTCTGACACTGGTGACACATTAGTTCTGGATATCGACGCCTTCTTCCAAGGGCGTGGTCAGTAACGTGCCTGCCTGGCGAACTCTCGCCAGTGTCGCAAGCCCCAGTATCCCAACCCCGTTCCGATGACCGCAGCGGCGATGAAGTATACCAGCAACTGGGAGGTGATGACATCGTCTGGGTTGCGCCATGCGTACACGAGACCCTCGCCGCCGAGGGAGATGAATATAAAGCCGAGGACACCAGCGGTGACCGAGGCGGTCAGCACGGACCGTCCATCATACTGCGACATCTCGAGGATGATGATGGCAGCGACGAAGACCACTGATGTCAACAGGACATACAACGGCAGACGGCCGGTAGCGCCTGGTGCACCCTCGGTGATGAACGACATGATACCGATGAAGTTCGTCGTCAACACAACGGTGAAAATGCAGACCAGGATGGTGGTTCGGACGAGGTACTCTCGCCCCTCGAGCCGTGATGCCATATTCGCTGTAGTTGCTAGATTCTTGTAAAAGGATACCGACTTGCATACCTTGCATCGATCACATTCGACATCCATACAGGCGATGGGAGCGATCTTCGACCATTCCGGTACCGTAATCGAATAAACCGTCAAACCTAACGCCCGTCCAGACCCGTTATCAGCCGTATGGAGACCGCTCGTGTCGATCCGCATATCAAGGTACTCGACGAGACGGTCTGCCGGTTGGCCATCGAACGAGGGATTGACGCCTTGGTCTACGCACCACACTTCACACCCTGGCCAACCGTCGTTGAGCGGGCGATGAGGTACTCCAGTGATGAACTGTTCGTGGTCCCTGCGCGTGAGTTGTTCACCGGACCGTGGCATGACCGCAAGCACGTGCTTTGTATGGACCTTACGCATCCGATCCCGGATTTCATCGGTCTCGATGAGAGTCTGAGGATATTGGCAGAGCAAGATGCCTGTGTCGTTGCCCCTCACCCAGGCTATCTGTCGATGTCGCTCTCACCTGCGGATATACGCCGGTACCGAGATGTGTTTCACGCAGTGGAGGTGTATAATCCGAAGTACCTCCCTTGGCACGTCCCTCGCGCCAGACGACTTGCCAGTGGGGTCGACCTCCCGACGATCAGTAGTTCGTATGCACACCTTCGATCCTCGGTCGGGACGGTCTGGATCGAGATTGAAGGGCCTATCAGAGGTCATGCAGACGTAGTCGATGCGATTCGCGCTGGGGAGATTGTTTGTCACGGGCATGTCACACGTGGCAGACTTACCATGACGAAATTCGGTGAACTTGGTCATCTCTCCTGGGAGAACACCGGTCAGAAACTGCGACGAACTCTGAGAGGTGCACCACCTGCCACTCATCCGACGAACGAACTGTACGAGGGCAGATTCGGCTGACACCTGGTCGTGTTCAGAGGACGAGCGAGGTACTGTCATGACCGGCCTCGATTACATGTGTGAGCCGCTCAAGTGCACTTCGTGTCGTCTGTTGTCTGATGGATCCCCGATCACCGTCGAAACGAAACCGCTGCGCTCGAGAGCGTGTTTCACCATCGATGACCGTTGCGACACCGATGTATACCGTACCGACCGGTTTCCCTGGTCTCCCCCCACTGGGGCCTGCGATACCCGTGATCGAGAGGCCCCAGGTCGTCCCTGCCCTCGCTCTGACTCCTGCAGCCATCGCACGAGCAGTGGGTCCACTCACCGCGCCCGTCCGTGCGAGTGTAATCTGCGGGACATCGAGGAGGTTGTGCTTGGCTGCGTTCGAATACGAGACGATACCCATCTCGAAGACGTCACTCGCGCCACTCGGTGCGGTGATCGCCGCACCGACGAGCCCGCCTGTACATGACTCAGCAACGGCGATACGCTCTTCAGCGACCCGCAAGACGGTATGTAAGCGCTCTGCCGCGGCAAGCATCGTATCGTCGACACGCATTCGATTCGGATTCACACGCAGCAATCGTTATCCTTTGGGTGCTCGGGAATGTTGACAGCGGTCACGGACGTACCTCTCAGTCCAAGTCAACACCCTCGTTCGATGCGTTCGTTGCCAGCCGGTCTGCCTCTCTGAGCGGGTCGGGGAGTTTGTAAGACGATACGGTTGCCTCGGTGATCTCGATGGCCGTCTTGACGGAGAGTCGATGGCCAACGCTCACATAGATGGGGTTGATATGTCTTTCTGGATGGTCGAACTGCCGGGTCTGCAGCGCGTATCCGATCACCGTTCCTGGTTTGATTGACATCGACTCATCTGACTCGATAGCGACGCATGTCCCGGCTGGGAGGTTGTCGGTCGAGCTCACCGGTCGCCCACAGAGCAACGACTTCGCGATACCTATGGTGGGTATATCGAACATGACACCCAAGTGCGTCGCGATCCCGGCCTCACGAGGATGCATGCGCCCGTTCCCATCGACCATCACCACATCGGTATGAGATTCGACAGAACGCAACCCTGCGATCGC
>SKSD01000052.1 GCA_007118145.1 Halobacteriales archaeon | reverse complement strand
TGTCGCTGGCCCCACCATCGAGTGGTGATGATTGACACCTCATGACCGGCGTGCTGTAACCCCGAGGTGATCCCCGCAAGGCGCGTGGATCTCCTGGTGTGTTCGTGATGATGGGTTCGCGGAGTCACGACCGCGATGCGCATGTACCTTCCCAGTCAACCGACCCCGGTAAATATCTGTCCGAACCGGACTGTCAGTCAGATCACACCGGTCTCAGCGGCGACCCGCCGGGCTGCCGATTCGCTGATACCATCTCCGAGAATGGTGTATCGGTCACGTATCTCATGTGCGGTGGTGAGCGCATCGATGATCACCTCGGGGTCGATACCGAGCTCGGCAGCATTGGTCGGTGCACCGATCGTCGCTAACGCCTCTCGTAGCTCCTGCCAGACACCGTCCTCACCCCATTGGAGGTATGAGGTCATGACCGCACCGACCCCGACTTGGTGACCATGGAGGGCCGCCCCGGGGACGAGCCGGTCGAGTTGATGTGAGAACAGATGCTCCGCTCCGGATGCCGGTCGAGAGCTCCCGGCGATGCTCATCGCCACACCGCTTGATACGAGTGCCTTGGTGACGATCCATGCCGACTCCTCGAGCCCCTCCTTGATCGCCGGTGCCTCGTTAACGAGTAGTTCGGCGGTCATCTCGCTCAGTGCGGCCGCATATTCAGAGTATGGTACGTTTTTCAGCCTGTGGGCCAGACGCCAGTCGGTCACGGCAGTATAGTTACTGATGATATCTGCCGAGCCTGCGGTGGTGAGCTTCCATGGGGCCTCGGCGATGATCGTCGTATCGGCTATTACAGCGGTCGGTGGTCGTGCTGCGACAGAATGGCGGTGTCGACCGTCCGGGATGGACGCTCGATTGCTCACGATCCCGTCGTGACTGGCTGCCGTAGGGATGGAGACGAACGGTCGGGAGAAATCGTGGCTGACCACCTTGGTCACATCGATCACTTTCCCCCCGCCGACTCCGAGGAGGACCCCTGCATCGGCCGCCTCAAGGCGATCACTCACCGCATCGACCGCAGCGAGAGTCGCCTCCTCGATGACGATATCGTCCACATCGGTACCGTCCTCGACGAGTCGGTCGATCAGTCGTTGTCCGAGCACACGTTTTGGTGTCGGACTCGTCACAACGAGGACACTCACACCGGGATGTAACTCCTGGAGTACCTTCTCGAGGTCGTCACTCACCCCGTGGCCGACCAGGACGTTTCGGGGGAGACGTATCCAGGTCCGCTTCTCGCTCATACAGGGTGCGTTGTGCCCCTGGGCAAAAACCGTTCGTGTCCGTGTTCAGTACGTCTTCGCGAAGTATGCGGTCGTCTCTGCACCGTCTCCACAGGTGACGCAGGTGTCATCAATGGGTGCCTCGTCCTCCTCGAGTGGCACCATGACGATATCGGCCGCAACAGCCTCCTTGATCGGCTCCTCACAGGCAGGGTCACCACACCACGCACCACGGACATAGCCACCCTCGGCATCGATATGCTCGATGATCTCGTCTGCGGTGGTCGCCTCCGTGATGCCCTCTGCGAGGCGTTCTTCTGCGCGTTGGTATAGCTTGTCGTACACCGCATCGAGATTCGCCTGCACCTCCTTGATGAGGTCGGCTCTGGACGTGGTGACCGACTCACGGTCAGGTCGATGCACGATGGTGATACGCTCGTCCTCGACCTCGTTCGGGCCAATCTCGATCCTGACCGGGACACCGTGAAGCTCGTGTTCGTTGAATTTGAACCCAGGGTTGCGATCATCGCGAGCGTCGAGTTCGATCCGGTAGCCTGCCTCTTTGAGCTCGTCGGCCACACCACGGGCATACTGTAAGACGGCTGTTTTGGTATCTTCCTGCCAGATGGGGATGATGGCCACCTGTGTCGGAGCGATCGGTGGTGGTGCGATCAGGCCTTGGTCATCACCATGTGCCAAGATCAACGCCCCCAGTGCTCGCCATGAGAGACCCCACGAGGTCGTGTGCGCGATTTGTTCCTCCTCCTGTTGATCGATATAGGTGATATCGAACGCCTCAGCGAATGTCTGTCCGAGATAGTGACTCGTCCCACCCTGGACGCTCTTGCCATCTGGCATCAATAGTTCAACCGTGGTCGTAGTCTCAGCACCGGGGAATTTGTCGTGATCGGGCTTTCTCCCTCGGATGGCTGGTAGGGCGAGCACCTCCTCGTAAAGACGAGCGTACTGTTCGAGCCTGGTCAGCGTCTCATCCCACGCATCCTGTTGATCTCGGTGGGCGGTGTGTCCCTCCTGCCAGAGGAACTCCTTCGTCCTGAAAAATGGTTTCGTCTCAGTCGCCTCCCATCTGACGACTGAGCACCACTGATTGAGCCTGAGTGGGAGGTCGCGGTGGCTCCTGACCCATTTCGCCATGTACGGTGCGATGATGCTCTCTGAGGTGGGTCGCACAGCGAGTGGCTCTTCAAGCTCTTCATTCCCACCGTGGGTCACCCACGCCACCTCGGGGTCGAACCCCTCGATGATCTCCTTCTCGCGTTCGAGGTAGCTCTCAGGGATGAACAACGGGAAGTATGCGTTCGTGACCCCGGTCTCTTTAAACCACGCATCGAGATGGGACTGGACGTGCTCCCAGAGGTTGTAACCCCGAGGGCGCGTGATGATGAATCCACTCATCGGCGCGTAATCTGCCAATCCTGCCTTGCGGACGACCTCTGCGTACCACTCACCGATATTCTCGTCTTTCGACTCGGTGATACCGAGTTCTTGCTCCGGAGCTTCCATGAAGATTGATGCAGAGGCGCAATTTAATAAACGGGTCGTTCACCGGTCACTACCGTTCAGTAGGAGACATCCAGCGTGAGTTCGTGATCGATAAAGCTTGCCTCATCGAGTGTCTCACCACCCTCGAAGACGAACGCTCCGGCGAATTGACGTTTCTCAAGCACGAGTGGCAGCCAGAGCCGGTCATCTTCCCACATGTCATCGTACGGGAGTTCTGTCCGATGGAACCATACCGGTCGAGCCTCCGGTGACGGACTCGGCTCGCCCTGATACGACTCACTACGGAACACGTGGACGAACAGGCGAATCTCATCGTCGTGAAAGAACGTAAGTTCGCCCACCTTGGTTGGGTCGTGCACCTCGATGTGTACCTCCTCAGCGACCTCACGGACGATTGCCTCTTGAGGGGTCTCACCGGATTCGATCTTACCCCCAGGGCCATTGTATAGGCCACTGCCAAGTCCACGGCGTTTCTCGATGAGCAACACCTCCTCACCATCGACGATGTAACAAAGCGTCGCCTCGTCCATCCCTACCAGTACAAGGTCGTGATCCGATTAGGCCGTTTCCATTTCTCACTCAAATGGCGTTGGCCTATCTCGCCATGGCCAGCCCGGGAGTCTCGTCTGGAAGCCGGCGGCAAGCGCGGCGTCGAGGTCGTCAAGGCCGGCAGATGGCCCGCTGATAGGTTGTACCGTTGCATCAGCGTAATGGAACGTTGCCTCCCCGAGAAGTCTCAACGGTTGTTCCCCCGCGATCATCCCTGCCAACTCCCGACCGAGCAGCTCATCGACGATGAACCCGGCGTAATCTCCCTCGACATCGAGTCGTTGCAATATCACAACGAGGGCTGTCACGTTCACCGCCCGGTCGATATCATCGAAAACGACATCAACCTCGTCTTGGAACTGGTCGATCTCGACTGGTGCCACCTCGGTCGCGAAGACACCGCCAAGGTCCGTCCTGATGGTGTTGATGATCTCTACGAGCACACCTGAGCGACCGTGTACCCACGATTTCGTCTGCTCGATGAGGTCAGTATCGACGACCAGTGCTGAGTCCATGAAGAATGAGCTTTGCGAAGGCTTTTATAATCTCGCGAGATATCGTCGCCCAAGCGGGTTCTTCGAGGCTCTTTGCCCGTCACGAGACACCTTCGTCGGGCAATAGGTCAGTTTCACACCCCGTTGATGGGTCGACTCACGAGGGGCCGACCCACCTGTGCTGATCCATCCCGTCACGAACCCGCCGAGAATCTGCTCACGGACACACGGCTGATAACATATCGAGTAACGGAGCAACGGAGTATGAGCATTGTAGAAGAACGTTTGGAAGATATCAAATCGACGATTGCTGCTGAAACACCTCCTGGTATCTCGGTCACCAGTGTCACTTATGAGGGCCCTGAACTCGTGGTATACACCACCAATCCCCGCGAATTCGCCAGCGAGGGTGAACTGATCCGCAAGCTTGCCAGCAAGCTTCGCAAGCGTATCACCATCAGACCGGATCCAGAGTCGCTCATGCCCGAACAGGCGGCGAGTGAACGCATCCTCGAGGTCATCCCCGAAGATGCCGGGGTGACCAACCTCGATTTTCATAAGGACATTGGTGAGGTATTGATCGAGGCTGAGAAGCCAGGGTTGGTGATCGGGAGACACGGCAAGACGCTTCGGGATATCACGATGGCAGTTGGCTGGACACCGGAGGTGGTGAGGACCCCACCGATCGAGTCGGCGACGGTAAGCAATGTCAGGAGCTTCCTCAAGCAAGAACGTGAGGAGCGACGTGAGATCCTCGAACGAGTCGGTCGGCAGATACACCGCGAGTTGTTGAGTGATGACGAGTGGGTACGTATCACGACCCTGGGCTGTTGTCGAGAGGTGGGCCGTGCGGCGTTCATCCTGAGCACGCCAGATACACGCATCCTGATCGACTGTGGAGATAAACCCGGTGCTGAGGGTGAGGTACCATATCTCCACGTCCCTGAAGCAACCCCGATCAACAGCATCGACGCGGTCGTCCTGACTCACGCCCACCTGGATCACAGCGCATTGTTACCACTGCTATTCAAGTATGGTTACGATGGGCCGATTTACACTACCGAGCCCACGCGCGATCTCATGGGCCTTTTGCAACTGGACTATCTCGATGTCGCCACCAAGGAGGGTCGCACACCGCCGTATGGGTCGGAGATGGTTCGTGAAGAGATCAAACACACCATCCCGGTCGAGTACGGCGATGTCACCGACATCGCACCCGATGTCAAGCTCACGATGCACAACGCCGGACACATCCTCGGCAGTGCAGTAGCGCACTTTCACATCGGGGAGGGGCTGTACAATGTGGCCTTCTCCGGCGATATTCATTACAAGGAGACCCGGCTTTTCAATGGTGCGATCAATGATTTCCCTCGTGTCGAGACGCTCGTGCTCGAGTCCACCTACGGTGGGCGCAATGACTATCAGACTGATCGTGAGGATAGCGAGCGCACGCTCAAACAGATCATCAACGAGACATACGAGCGTGGAGGGAAGGTACTCATCCCGTCCTTCGCGGTGGGTCGGTCACAGGAGATTATGCTCGTACTCGAGGAGGCCATGCGCGAGGGTGATATCCCGAGCATGCCGGTTCACCTCGATGGGATGATTTGGGAGGCAACGGCCATCCATACGACGTATCCAGAGTACTTCCGGGATGAACTTCGCGACAAGATCTTCCATGAGGATGAGAATCCCTTCCTTGCCGATGAGTTCAACCACATCGATGAGGGTGAAGACGAACGCGAGGAGATTGCTAGCGATGAACCATCGATCATCCTCTCGACCTCGGGCATGATGACCGGTGGGCCAATCATGTCATGGCTGGACCTCCTCGGACGCGATACCGATAGCACACTGGTCTTCGTCGGGTATCAGGCGGAGGGGACACTCGGCAGGCGAATTCAGAACGGTCGCCGTGAGATACCCCTCTCGAGCTCAAGGCAAGATGATGGTCGTGGGCGGACCCTCCGTCTCGAGATGGGTGTCGAGACGGTCGATGGTTTCTCCGGCCACGCAGATCGTCGCGGCCTCATGAACTACGTCCGCACGATGAACCCTCGACCGGAGAAGGTGCTTTGCGTGCACGGTGATGAATCGTCCACTCAATCGCTCTCCTCAGCCCTCTATCACGAGTTCAATATCAGGACGTTCGCCCCCCGGAATCTCGAGACCTTCCGATTCAGGTGAGCCCCTCGGTCTCATCGAGCCTGGAAGTATTTCACTCAAGTCCACTCAATAGCGATGGTCACGAATCGACAGCATCGGCAGGATCGGTCACCGTCTTCGAAGAGACATCGACACCGACACGGTCGCAAAGGTCGGCCATCGGACAGGCGTCGAGCCCCGCGAGACAGCTTGGATTGGTGGCCGTGCAGTACTCACGACCGAACTGAATCATACTTGTGTGTCCAAAGCCAACTTTTTCGGTGGTACAGCATCCTCGAGGTGTCTCCTGACAGATTCGTAATCTGCCGCTGGGGGTGCGATGCCGATGCGCCTGGCGATACGATAGACGTGTGTATCGACCGGGAACACACCTTGTTCGCCCCCGGCGAACAGCATGACACAGTCTGCAGTCTTCGGGCCGACACCATCGAGCGAGAGAAGATACGAACGCACCTCAGATCGCTCACCCACCTGTACGAACGTGTCGAATTCGTCGACGCCACCCCAGGTCTGGACCACCTCCTCAGCCAGATGCTGAATCACCCTCGATTTCTGATTGTACAGACCGGCGGAGGAGATGACATCGGCTAGTTCGGCTCGATCCGCATTGGCGAGTGAACTGGCCAGGCCTTCATCGCCATCATACCGATTGAGAAGTGCCTCGAACGCCGGTTGACTGGCCTTATCACTGGTGTGTTGGCTCAAGACCGTCCTGATGAGACACTCAAAGCCAGGCCGATCACCATAGTGTTTGCGCCAATAACGCTCTCCAAGACGGTCGATTACGGCTTCTGCAACTGTCTGGGGAGGCTCATCACCGAACGAGTCCGGTGGGGCAACTGGCGTATCCCCACTTAGGTTCTCCGTCGGTTCGTGATTTACCATGCCGTAGTCGCCATTCGCGAGAGCACGTTCATGATCGCACCGATAGCGTGATGACGAGCTCTGCACCTCTGCGAAGCCGATCGATTATCGACCGGTTGATGTCGCGGGCTGCCAGGTCTGCATTGACCATGACGGTCCGGTCATCGACGTAGTCACTCGTGCGTAAGACGGCCGATGTATCGTTCGCACACGTGAGTCTGGGATCTCCAGTCCCAGTGATCGAGGTCTCCGTATCACCGACGTTGATCGTGGCCGTGATCTGTGCCTGTTCCGTTCGACAAGCTTCGATGAACGATTCTGCGAACGCCGAGGGTGGGCGGTCTGCGTCCACACCGATGATACAATCACCTGCCTTGGTGAGGAACGACTCGGTCGTCACCTCAAGTGTCGAGGCGTGGGCGGCTGACACGTGTTGATGTCCACGTGCACAGATGCGTTCCTTCATCGTTCGTACTGCGGTGTGTGA
>SKSD01000071.1 GCA_007118145.1 Halobacteriales archaeon | reverse complement strand
TTGCTCGATTTCGACCGTGATATGTGGCGATACATCAGTGACGGCTACCTCGTCCAGTCGACACGAGAGGGTGAGGTGGGGAGCTCGACCATGCCACACAAGGTGAACCCCATCGATTTCGAGAACAGCGAGGGCAACCTCTCGAAGGCGAGGAGCGAGTTGCGGTTTCTCGCCGAGTATCTCCCCGAATCACGTCTACAACGCGATCTCTCAGACTCCACGGTGAAACGGACAATCGGTGCCGCGTTCGCACACTGTCTCATCGGATACCGGAAGACTGCAGATGGCCTCACGAAGGTACAACCAGATTCGGAGCGTATGACTCGTGAACTCGAGGAGCACCCGGAGGTGCTGGCCGAGGCGTTCCAGACCGCCCTCAGGCGAATCGGAGATCGCGACGCCTACGAGCGTGTGAAGGATCTCACCAGAGGTGTTGAGCTCGATGAGGACGTGATGAAGGCACTGCTCGCGGAGATCGAAGCGGTCGATCCCGAGTTAGGTGCACGTCTTTCGCAACTCACACCGGATGGGTACACAGGGCTCGCAGGCGACCTCGTGAACAGGTTTGACACATCGTAACAGCCTCCGTCGCGCCTTTTAAGGTCGGTCAACTGATACTGAAGGTACATGATGCGACATCCAGGTCTCGCCATGCGAATGCTCGTCGCGGGATCCATCCTATTCGCCTTCTATCTGCTTGTAGCGATAGCGATGATGTTAGGAGGTATCCCACTTGAGTTGGTGATCCTCATCACCCTCGGGTTCGTCGGTTTCCAATGGAAGTTCGGGAAATGGGCTGCGTTGCGAAGTGTCGGTGCACGTGACGTCAGTGAGGATGAGTACCCCTATCTCCACCAGTCCGTCGAGTCTCTGAGCAGACGGATGGACGTCCCAAAGCCACGTGTTATGGTCGCTGAGATGGGCGCACCGAACGCCTTCGCCATCGGTCGGCGTAACAAGGGGACGGTCGTGGTGGCTACCGAACTCATGCAGATCCTCGACCGCCAGGAACTCGATGGCGTCCTCGCCCACGAGCTGGCGCACATCCGCAATCGTGACGTCGTCATGATGGTGCTCGGTCAGAGCATCGCCTCATTGGTCGGTATCGTCGTCACATACGCCATGATCTTCGGCGGTCGGCGAAACCTCGGCGCATACTTCCTTGCTTGGATCGCCGGGTCGCTCGCACAGATGCTCGTCATGGTGTTCGTCCTTGCCATCTCGAGGTACCGCGAGTACGTTGCCGACGCTGACGCGGCAGAGGCTATCGGGACCGGCGATCCGTTGGCCCGCGCACTCGAGAAGATTCAACGGAGCAATGAGCGGGTCGATCAGACGCGTATCGATGACAACACTGCGGCATTGTGCATCTTCGACAGCCCACATGGCCTGCTCAGGTCGATCTTCTCGACACACCCACCCACGGAAAAGCGCATCGAGCGTCTCCGATACGGGGCATACTGAGGTGGACATCCCGACTGGTGGTGTGACATCCTCAGTTACTTGTCGAGGTATAGCGAATCAATGAAATATGACAGCTATCCATCCCGCCCAACGAGTGGCGGTTCTCGTCGATACACAGAACCTCTACCATACCTCCCAACACCTCTACTCCAGGAACATCGATTACTCCTCACTCCTTGACAAGGCCGTTCAGGACAGAGAACTCGTCAGGGCGATCGCTTACGCCATCCGTGCAGCTGCACCAGAGGAGGAACGGTTCTTCGATGCACTCGAGGACATCGGTTTCGAGGCTCGTATCAAAGATATCCGGACATTCGCCGATGGGACGAAAAAGGCCGACTGGGATGTCGGGATGAGCCTCGACGCCGTCTCGTTAGGACAACACGTGGACGTGATCGTCCTTTGCACCGGTGACGGCGATTTTACCCGGTTATGTTCACACCTCAGACATGAAGGTGTCAGGGTCGAGGTGATGGGGTTCAAAGCGTCGACGGCTGACTCGCTGATCGATGCGGCCGAATCGTTCATCGATCTCTCTGCACGGACTGAGACGTTCCTGCTTTGAACGATGCTCGGCGGGATTGGTTTGACATCCGCCCTCTGCTCAAGCCGTGGGCTTTCACTCGTAGAATGTCAACACGATACCAGCCCGGTGCGTACGCAATCCGGTACGTTCTCATACGAATCACCCATTGTCTGATCGAGGCATCATCATGGTCGAGGACATGACTGCACTGACTCCCGCCGAGCGATCTCTGATTTGCTCGATCTTCGACTACCAGTTTGATGCTGGAGTCGGCGAACGCATCCTCGACCTGACGACGGTGACCGAGGTGACCAGGAGCCGTTCAGGTCGACTCGACCGGCTCTACATAGCTGGTGGTAGACTCTGTACCCTCACCACCAGCGGTCGATTTACCCTCGGGCTTGCTGGCGGACGCGTCATCCATGCCGTCACAACGTGGCCGAACCATCGGGTCGCCGTCGAGGCCGAGGCAGTCCCGTTTATCGCTGACGGCCGCAATGCGTTCGCAAAGTTCGTACTGCAGGTAGACCCAAGGGTGCGGCCACACGATGAGGTATTGATCGTCGACAAGGACGACTCACTCATCGGCGTGGGTCGGTCGGAATTGAGTGCACCGGCCATGATCGCGTTTGACCGGGGTATGGCTGTGAGCGTTCGCGAGGGTATCGGCGATGGGTCGAGCGATCGGTGAGTAACTACCAGTACGTGAGGCTCGATGGTCGTCAGGTATATCCGCTCAGACACAGAGGGTTCGAACATGCTCGGAGGAGGAGATATGAACCCCCGGAAGATGAAGCAGATGATGAGTCAGATGGGTATTGACATGGATCAACTCGGTGTGGCGATGGATGAGCTCGACGCCACTGAGGTCATTATCCGGACACCAGAGGAGGAGTTGTATTTCGAATCACCACAGGTGAGCATGATCGAGGCTCAGGGACAACAGACCTATCAGGTGATCGGTGAGCCAACGAGTCGGCCACTGGGTGACGGTGCCGAGACGGTATCATCCGTCGATGAGGATGACGTGGCGATCGTGGCCGAACGCGCAGGGGTCGACGAGGAGACAGCCCGGGAGGCACTCGAAGCGACCGATGGAGACCTGGCCGCTGCGATCGCACATCTCCAGTGAGCCTGCTACTCAAACGCCCGGATCGATCCTATCTCGTCCGGCCCGGCGACCGTCTCGAGACCGACCTCGGGATCATCGAGGTGCCCGATGAAATTAGCCCAGGTGAGTATCTCGAATCACACCTCGGGACAACCTTCCTCGTGACGAAACCGAATACCACAGACTTTTTCGAGCACCTCGACCGCGGGGGTGCACCGATGATCCCTCGCGACATCGGGTTGGTCATCGGCCTTTTGGGTGTCCAGTCAGGCGACCGGGTGATCGATGTCGGTACAGGGACTGGTATCCTCGCCATCGCCATGGCTCGTCTCGGGGTCGAGGTGGTCACATTCGAACGAGATCCAGATACGGCTGAGCTCGCTCGTGCCAATGTTGCCCGTGCCTCGGTGACTGACGCTGTACAGGTGCACGATGGAGATGCTGTCGATGCCACGCTCGAGACGGGGTTCGATGCGATGACGCTCGATACTGGAGATGCATCCACGCTCGTCGAACGTGCTTCCGAGGTACTCGTCCCAGGTGGTGTGGTCGTCGCCTACTCACCGTTTATCGAACAGGCACGGGCTGTGACGACATCTGCACGGGCAAGCAAGCTCACCTCGGTCGAGACATACGATACTGTTCAGCGGATGATGGACTTCGATGAGCGTGGCTCACGGCCAACGACTGGGCCGGTCGGACATACCGGATATCTCACTGTCGCGAGATTCCTCCCCACGCTTGCATGACCGACACGTACCTTACCCGGCAGGTTTGCTCGTAAACGATTGTGTTTTCCCAGATGGGATTCAACCCCTCGATGAACCATGCCATCCAATCAGTTCCCACTTGAAGAGATCGCACGCCTGCCCGAGATCTATCATCCAACGGTGGCGCCGGATGGCTCGGCCATCGCCTACTTTTTCGATGGGACGGGTCGGAACGAACTCTATGTCGATTTTCTTGATGGAGATGGTCCAGAACAACTGAGCGATGGAGAGGTCCCACGAAGTGCCCGTTGGTGGCCACGATGGCGTGGGGACAGCGAGACCATCCTCTTCCACCGAGATGACGATGGTGACGAACAGAACAATATCTGGGAGATCGACCTCGACGGGAGGGCATCGAAGCTGGTCGAACCAGATGGACAGTCGATACTCCTCGATACCGATGGCGAGGCGACGCAACTGTATTACGTGAGTGACGAGGCAGAGCAGATGAATCTGTACCGATACGACTTCACCACGGGGGAGACGGTACAGCTGACAGCATACGAACAACCGGTGTGGGGTGGCATGCTCTCACCCACCGGTGATGAGATTGCGTATGTGACGAACGAGTCCGATGACCCAGCCAACCGAGATATCTACGTCAGTGATGCACAGAACGGGGATGATGCTCGTCGTCTCGATATCGGTGATGATGGTGCCCAGGCACAAGTGGCCGATTGGCACCCTGACGGTGGGCGATTGTTGATCGGTGATGACACACCAGATACACCACGGGTCGGTATCTATGACCTACACGACGATAGCGTCGAGTGGCTGGGTGACGCTGCCTACGTTGAGCGGCCATCGAGCTTCCTCCCCGACGGCTCCGGTGCGATCGGTTGGCGCATACGAGAAGCAGCCTACGAACCGGTGATCTTCCTTAACGATGGCACCACGCGGGTGTTCGACCTTCCGACAGGTGTCACCTCCTTCCCGATGGGTGGACACCGCCACGTCTTTCTCGACGATGAGCGGCTACTCCTGGCAAACGAGACACCGACAACCCGCCGCGAGCTATTCGCATACGACCTCTCATCTGATCAGGCGACGCGACTGACCGAGGCCGCGTACGGTTCGATCGATCCCGAGGGATTCATCGATGCCACCTACGTGACGTTCGAGTCGAGTGATGGTCTCGAGATAGGTGGGTTACTCTACGATTCGGGTCAACGACCGTCACCGGCGGTGGTGTCCGTCCACGGTGGCCCCCATACTCAGTCTGTCAGGCGCTTTGACCTGTATACCCAATTCTTCCTCAATCGAGGGTTCACCGTCTTCCAGCCGAACTACCGTGGTTCAACCGGCCGTGGCCGTGCCTTCAAGGAGCGTATCCATCATGACTGGGGAGGGGGTGAGGCCGAGGATATCGCCGCAGCAGGTCGGTGGCTCGCGTCGAAGGATTGGATAGATGACGACCGGCTCATCGTCTACGGAGGATCGTACGGTGGATACTCGACGTACTGGCAGCTCGTCAGGTATCCAGACATATGGTCAACGGGCATCTCCTGGGTTGGTATCACTGACCTGTTACAACTCTATGAGGATTCGATGCCACACTTCAAGTCTGTCTTGGAGGAACAACTCGGCGACCCTACCGAGAATGAGGCACTCTACAAGGAGCGAAGTCCGATCACCCATGTCGAGGATATTGAGGCACCGATCCTCATGGTCCACGGTGAGAACGACCCCCGGTGCCCGTTGAACCAAGCCCAAAGATTCCATGACGCACTTATCGAGCGCCGAGGATGGAGTGAGGGTGAGGATTTCGTCTATGAGGTTCTCACCGAAGAGGGTCATGGAACGACCGACCTCGATCAAAAGGTCAGGGCCTTCAATATCATCGAATCATACCTCGACGAGTGGGTCTGAAGCTTTCGACCCTATCGAGCGCAACACCGTCAAACTTTACATCGATGACGCGAGTGTGCGAGCATATGGCATCCGATCGCTCATCACGTTCGAAGGGTGCGTCAGGTTTCAACATGTCCAATCTCTCGCTCAAGACAGCCCGTCAAAAGGCCGTCTTCGGAGTGGTCTCGTGGATCGTCGTCATGGTTGGGTTAGGGATACTCACCGATTGGCACTCGATCGCAGTCGGTCTACTCGGTGGGGGATACGGTGTCGTCGTGGTGATCTGGCTCACCGCCGTCTACTTTGGCTCTGAGATCTGATCATCACCCTAGTGATCGTCCTCACGCCACCGGTGTTCACACTCCGTGCAGATGAAAAACCTCGTCTCACTCTCATCGGCCGAACGGATCTGCTGGAGATACCAGTAGGCTCGGTCATTGCCACACTCTCGACATCGCGCATCGGTCGTCGGTAACCCACGGTCAGATGCATCATCGATCTCGATAAGTTCGGACTCCTCTCTCGCCTCGGTGATCACGTAGCGCTCTTCATCAGCACCACCCTGTTCGTGACCACAGCTGCGACATACCCAGACGTCATCCTCGCGCATCATCATCGATCCACAGTTGTCACAAAACTCCATTTCGCACCTCGGTATTGGGCTGACCCCCGGATAAACGACCGGGTTTTCAGCCAACGGTATCTGGTGCACCAAACGCGACCTAGATTACCGCTCAACCTCTGACGAGATGTACTCGTGTGCCCGTTTGAACACCTGCCTCGGGCCGTCTTGCGTGATCGTGTTCAACGCCTCATCATAGTCTCGCCACTGAAGATCATGGTGTTCCGATGATAGTTCTACATCCGGATCGTATGCCTTCGCGATGAACAGGTGAACTGTCTTGTATATCGTCTTCCCATTTGCCTGAAAGACGTAATCGTAGTCCTCACGAAAGCCGTCGATCAGACGAAACTGTTCGATGCCAGCCTCCTCTTTCACCTCACGAATCGCTGTCTGTTGCAACTCTTCGTCGTTCTCAACGCCGCCTTTGGGAAACTCCCAGTCGCCTGGGCGGCTCTTGAGAAGGAGGTACTGGCGAACATCCCGTGTGTCACGGTAAACTATAGCGCCCGCGCTTGTCGCCTCCACTGCCATTGTAGTGAGATACGATTGAGGTAGTTAAGTGCGTATCGCCCGACTTGTATCCGTATAAAACGTTTGTGCTGAGATCGTGAAACGGACGACGTTAAGGAGGTTCAGAAGTAATCGACTAACCGAAGGGGTATACCGACGTGCCGTACCGAACTCGTGTCGAGATGCAAAGTGGTGATCGCATCGCGCTCGACGCCTCGATCGACCGACTTCGCAGCCTCATCGAACAAAAAGGTGGAAGTCTCACTGGCCCGCACACGAGACCTGCGAAATCGATGGCTGTTCCATTGTATAAGACTCACCTCGGAGACCGAAGGTTCGGTCACTGGAGCTATCAGATCTACTCCCGCCATCTCGAGGTTATCGGTCACGAGGGGATCGCCAGGGAGGTCGCCTCGTTCAACCTCCCGTCGAGTATCTCCATTGCCATCACCATCGAGGACGGCGAAGGTATGC
>SKSD01000035.1 GCA_007118145.1 Halobacteriales archaeon | reverse complement strand
TGGGTTTGGGCAGATTTGAACTGCCGATCTCCTCCATGTCAAGGAGACGTCCTAACCAGACTAGACCACAAACCCTCGCATTCAGGAGTACAACCCCGCGTAGATTTAGACGTTTCGGGCTTCGGGTCAGACCATCACCGTCCCCAGCACATCGAGGAGGAGACTCCCGAGGTACACGATGGCGATGATGATTGCTGCGATGACGAGCAGGCGCCACGCGATGTGCAAGATCAGTCGACCGATGAGGACGACCACCCCGAGGATCACGACGGCGACGAGCAGCCTACCGAGTGGGTCTGCCAGCAAGGTATCGACCAACAACACACCAACGACCGACGCAAGCCAGGCGAATGACATGAACCTAGCTCACCACCTCAGAGAAAAGTAGTTTGTGGGGTATACATCACGACCACTTTCAGCTGAGAATCCGGGCGATTTCACCATCGATGTCGACCCCGTGAGCGGTCTTGTTGGGTGACGCGATAGACAACACTTTCACCCCGCATATCATAGGTATAATATCGACCCATTCCATGGCGGATGCAGCGAACGCCGGCGCCTCGTGGCGCCGCTCAGGGTGGCTAAATTGGCACCGATAGGCCGTCCTGTCGGTGCTACACGAGCCAAGCCATGGTGGCTCCGTGCGCCAGGCGGGCGAACAACCAACAGAACACAACAATGAGCCAGTCAGACCTCACCGCTGAAGACATCACACTACCGATCAAGCGAACCACCGGCGAGACGCTCGAAGAGCGCATGACCGCCAACGCGTATCAGAACATCCTCCCGGCGCGGTACCTCCAGAAGGACGCCGAGGGGAACCTCATCGAGGACCAGGAGCAGCTTTTCGAACGCGTCGCCAAGAACATCGCCCTGGCGGAGGTGGTGTACGAAGCAGAGCAACGTGGCATCGAGATCTCGGTCACCCCCCAACAGCTCAAACCGAACCACCCCCGGCGTGACGAACTTGCCGAGGAGGTCTTCGGCAAGGGTGTCACCGCAGACGACGACGTCGAGACGACGCTGACCGAGCACTACGTCAACAAGTTCGCGTACGAGACTATCGTACCAGCGTTGCCTGGAGAGATTCGTGAGACGGTCGAGGAAAGAGCCAACGAGTTCCAGGAGTTGATGGAGGAACTGTCATTCATTCCGAACAGTCCGACGCTCATGAACGCGGGAGGGGAGTTGCAGCAATTGTCAGCCTGTTTTGTCGTTTCACCGAAAGATGATATTTCAGATATCCATGAAACTGCGAGAAAGGCAGCTGTCATATTTCAGTCTGGAGGCGGCTTAGGCTATGGTTTCTGGCGTTTGAGGCCATATGGAGATCCTGTCGGATCTACAGGAGGCATAGCATCAGGTCCCATAACTTTCATGCGGACCTTTGATAGAATGTGCGAGACAATCGCTCAGGGAGGCACCCGCCGAGGCGCCCAGATGGCGATCATGCGTGTCTCCCATCCGGACGTCATCGAGTTCATCCATGCCAAGAACAAGGACGTCTCGCTGGCCAATACCCTCAAGCTCAACGATCCCGACGATTATACCTACACGAGTTTCAATGAGGCGTTGGAGGAGGCACGTGAACTCATCGACGAAGAGGGAAGAGTCCCCAAGCACCTGCGCAACGCCGTCGAGGGTCATCTGTCGAACTTCAACATCTCCGTCGGCGTCACAGACGGCTTCATGGAGGCGCTCAAGGCCGGCGAGCACTACACGTTCACCAACCCACGGACTGACGAACCTCATATCGCGACGCCAGAGACCAAGGAGATGTACGAGCGCTACGGCCTCGGGGAGTACGTCACCGTCGGCGAGGAGCTCTCGCTGCCAGCATCGGTCATCTGGGAGCGTATCATCGAAGGTGCCCACGAGAACGGCGAACCCGGGGTCGTCTATCTCGAACGGATCAACAAGGAGCATTCGTTCGACGTGGAAGAACATCCAGATCACCAAATCCTAGCGACAAATCCGTGTGTTACTGGTGACACGCTCATCAGTACAGCTAACGGGTTGATTCCTGCGGAGGAGTTGTATAATCAGGGTGTTGCACAAGAGATTGTCGTCGATGATCGGCTGAGTGAAGATCCAATCAAGGAAGCGAGCAGCGTCTATATGACAGGTGAGAAAAACGTTTTTAAACTCACCACAAAGGAGGGTTACGAGCTTCGTTTGACGGCCAATCACCGTGTAATGACCGACGAGGGTTGGGTCGAAGCCAAGCACCTTACTCCCGGTGACACGATCCACGTTCAGAACCGGAAAGGAGGTTTTGGTAATCATGGGTCAGCTTCAGTAGGTAGAGTACTCGGTTGGCTTGTCGGAGATGGACACCTCAAAAACGGTGAAAAACGAGCGGTCCTGAACTTCTACGATGAGGATACCGAAATTTCCGAGAAGCTCGCTGCAGATGTAAATGAGATTGTCCGCGACCCGATTGGAAACGGCGATTATGATATCGGGGTAAATGAAATCTCTCGCTCTCCCGACTATCGTGGGAAGCAAGCGCTTGAACAACGTATCCGCTCTGAAAGACTCTACGAGATTGCTGAGGAGGTTGGACTCGTTGGAAACAAGCTCCAGGTGCCCGATACCATCATGTGCGGAAGCGAGGAGATGGCCCGCGGTTTCCTCCAAGCACTCTTTACCGCTAATGGTAGCGTCCAGGGATCAATCGAGAAAGGAATTTCAGTTCACCTTGCCAGTACTGATGCTGGATTACTAAAGAATGTCCAACGATTGCTGCTGAATTTTGGAATCGCCAGTACAATCTATGAGGACAGGAAGGAGGCTGGAGTCAAGGAACACCCTGATGGTCGTGGTGGTACGAAAGAGTACGAGACGCAAGGATTCCACGAACTCGTTGTCTCCAGTGCTCACACAGTCACGTTCAAAGAGGAACTCGGATTCCTCCTTGAGCACAAGAATGCTACACTTGCGGAGCGTCTCGAGGAGTACAGCCGCGGACCCTATTCACCAACGTTTGAGGCTACGGTTGACACCGTCGAACTCGACGGGCACGAGACCGTGTACGATCTCACTGAACCAGATACGCACTCATTCGTCGCTAACGGCATCGTTGTTCATAACTGTGGAGAGCAGCCGTTGGAGGAGTACGAAGCCTGCAACCTCGGCCATATCAACCTCTCGACCCTCGCAGCGGAAGGGGCACCCGATTGGCGGGTGTGGAGCGAGCAACACGCCGATGAGTACCCGACCAAGGAGGCCGCCATCGAGGCGTTCCTCGAGGAGGCAATCAACTGGGAGGACTTCGACCGCCGTATCGAACTGTCGACGCGCTTCCTCGAGAACGTCGTCACGATGTCTGACTTCCCGGTGCCGGAGATCGAGGACACCGTCCGGCGAATGCGCAAGATCGGTCTCGGGATCATGGGTCTCGCCCAGTTGTACATCCAGCTCGGGATGAAGTACGGCAGTGACGAGTCCAATGAGGTAGCCCGCCAGCTGATGACGCACATCAACCACGGTTCGAAATGGACATCACACGAGCTGGCTGAAGCGCGAGGCATCTTCACCGAGTGGGAGGATTCGAAGTATGCCGACCCGGTGCGCTACCGCGAGTGGTTCGAGCATCAGACGGGGTTGGATCCAGATAATTACGCCGATTCTGGATTTAAAATTAGGAACCACAACACTACAACAATCGCGCCGACTGGAACCACTGGCATGGTGGGCAACACCACCGGCGGCTGCGAACCCATCTACAACGTCGCCTACTACAAGAACGTTTCAGATGACGTCCAGGGCGATGAGATGCTCGTCGAGTTTGACGACTACTTCCTCCGGGTGCTCGAGGCGAACGACATCGACGTCGAGGCCGTCCAGAAAGAGGCGGTCGAGCAGATGCAACAAAACGAGTTCGCCGGCATCGAGGGACTGTCAACGGTGCCTGACGCGATCGGCGAGTTGTTCGTCACCACCTCGGACATCTCGGCGAAGGAGCACGCCGGTGTGCAGGTTGCCTGTCAGGAGGGGGTGGACAGTGCGATCAGCAAGACGGTCAATGCGCCGAACGACTCGACCGTCGACGACGCGAAGGAGGTCTTCGAGTACATCTACGACCACGGCGGCAAGGGCGTGACGTACTACCGCGACGGAACGCGCTCGAAACAGGTACTGACGACGCGTGCTGACAACGCCGACTTCGCCGACATGGAGGGCGACGAGGCCGTTGAGGCGATCGTCGAGACGATCGAGGAGCTCTTCGGCGGTATCGAGGGGTTCCTCGACGACGATATCGTGCGTGAGACGCTCGACGCCGAACTCGAGGCGTCGATCATCAGCCCGAGCGGCTACGCCGAAAAGAAGCCGCGGCCCGATCAGCTCCATGGCGTGACCCAGCGCATCGAGACGGGCTACGGCAAGCTGTACGTGACGATCAACGAGGATCCGGAGACGGGCGAGCCGTTCGAGCTGTTCGCGAACACCGGCCACAGTGGCGGGTTCACCAACTCGTTCACGGATGCGCTCGCGAAGACCATCTCGATCGCACTTCGGTCTCGCGTCGACCCGTACGAGATCGTCGACAAACTCCAGGGCATCCGCTCGCCGAAGGTGGCGTGGGACAAGGGCGAGCAGATCAACTCGATACCAGACGCGTTCGGCACGGCACTTCGACGTTATCTCGATGATGAGATCGACCGCACCTACCCACAACAGCGCCACCTGACCGAGCTCGAGCGGGTCGAGGAGGAGGCAGCTGAGGGGACCGAACCTGACGGTGGCTCGGTGATGGTTGACGAGGACGCCACCGCCGACCTCATCGCCGCCGGTGAGAGTCCTGAGTGTCCCGACTGTGGGTCGGCCTCACTGTACTTCACGGAGGGGTGTAAGACGTGTGACTCGTGTGGCTGGTCGGAGTGCTGAGACACCGCGATGTCCGATCTGTGAGCGCCCGCTCATGAAGCGCCATTGCAAGTACGTCTGCCCGGAACACGGCGTCTGTTTCGACTGTTCGGATCCCTTCTGGTGAGGCAGATGGGGTCGATCGACCATGGTGTGGCCATCGTCACCGCCCTGGCGCGATACGATCCCAGTGTCGCTGATGTGGTCGATACGCTCGAGGAGGCACTCGACGATCCCGACGATATTCGCGAGGTGTTCCGCAGGGCTGAGGCAGAGGGGGTGATCGAGCGTGATGGCAAACGTATCACCCTCGGCGAGATACGTCAGGAGATTCCCAAACCGGGTGCGATCGTGACAGTCGAGGGTGAGTTCTCATGTCGACGATGTAACCGGGCGATCACGACGGGCTATCTGCTCCGTGTCGGCGAGACGGAGGTCGGCCCCTACGGGTCAACGTGTATCAGAAAGATTACCGGTCGCGAGTGAGTTGCGCTTCGAGGCGATCGAGGAGCTCGCGATGGCGCTCAAGGAGTTCTTCATGGTATTCGATGGCATCTCTAAGCGCGTCGAGGCGCTCCTCGATGTCAGCATGTGACCGCTGCGTCTCGGCCACATGGAACTGCGATGCATCAGCGTCCATGAGTGCATCGAGTTGGTTCTCAGCTTGTTCGTCATCAACATCCTCGGGCTCATCCTCATGGAGGTCATCGAGTGAAGCGATCTCGTGATAGGCACAGATCGATGACTCGAGTTCGTGTGTGACGCGTCGTGCGGCCTCGTTTGGTACCTTGAATCGCTCGATCCCCGAGCTACCGAGTTCGAGGACGATACCGGTCGCGACTGAGCCTTCCTCGGTGAATAAGCCGGTCACGTCCTCATATGCGAATGCCTCGTAATCGGTCGCCCAGAGAGCTGAACCGACGTGTTTGAGAAGACGATGGTCGGTCGTGACGATGGTGAGCTCGCTGAACGTGAACGTCCCGGTGACGCGTTCGTCAGCAGCGAGCACACCACCCGCGACGAGGACTCCCTCGAGGATCGCAGGGAGTGCATCTTCGAGCGTGTTCGCAGGGATGGATAACTGCTGTGGGTCGCGTAAGCCATGTTCGAACGTGAAGGTGACCGAGCGTCGTCCCTTATTGAAACTGAGGCGTTCGATGTCGGCGGAGACCGAGGTGAGTGACTCATCTCTGAGCAGTGACGACTCGCGATAGGTGATGACGCGCGTGGGGGTGACGTACAGGACTGCATCGTCGCCAAGCGCCACGCGTGTGCGGATAGACTCATCATCAGCGAGTATCGACTCGACTCGACCCGGCACGGCCATGCTCGCGGATTTTTCCCGGTCGGGCTTAAAGCCCGCGGGTGGATGGAAGGGTTTTTGGCCGCGATGACGGTACCCTCAGGATGCGCCCGGGTGGCTTAGCTGGACATAGCGCCGCACTCATAGGGTCTTCGAGGCTTGGCGCGTGGATTCGCCCCGTCTGGGCTCGGATCTGGGCCATGCGGAGATCGAGGGTTCGGAGCCCTCCCCGGGCATAGCAGCTATCCTTTACAGCCTATTCATTTCGGTGGTGTTTCGGTGTGAACCGACCAGGTGAACCTGTCCGAGATGACCTCACGACGTCGATTGCATCCATCTCTTGAGAGTTCCATCTTCCAATCCTATCTTGCGTTAGAGACCAAAATTCTGGCAATAAATCCCTCGCCCCTCCCCGCATAGAGGTAATCTCGCGACGTATTGGGACGATTCGTGAGATGCGTGTCACTGTATCAGTCTCTCGCCTTCGTATTCGTGTCTCGGTGAGAGCAACAACGATGACTCGCATATTCACCACAAAGCTAAGCGAAATGGGCCAGATCAAGTCTGAAACACTCGGGTAGAACTGACTCAATGTCGGTTGCTTGTTATCTACTGGCGACAATATCGATGAAATTCTCGTAGATACGCTCGGAGTTGACGTCTGCAAAGCTGAACTCCGTCTCCGTCCAGCCGAAATCTCGTTCGATATGATGGAGCATGTCTTCGGTAAACTCGGGATGCCACTGCACCGTCCAAAGCGGTGCTCGTTCGTGTCGGGTGGCGAATATCTCAGCGTGATCGGTCGAGGCGATGACTCGCATATGCTCGCCTGTTCGTGTAACTCGGTCTCCGTGAACGGCTGGAATGACCGAGTTGATTCCCTCGAACAATGGATCTGCATCGAGGGAGACACGAACCAGTTTCGAGGTCGTTCCAACGTGTGTTACCCTCCCGCCGAGTGCCTGATTCACGAGTTGGTGACCAAAGCATACCCCGAGGGTAGGTATTGACTCGACAATGACGTCCCGTACCAGCCTCTCTAGCTCAGCAATCCATGGTCGCTCACCACGCTCGTATGCGCCAGCGGTACTCCCGGTCAAGACGACAGCATCAGCATCCGTGAGATCGACCCGTTCACCCTTGGGGTAGTCGAACTCCTCAGCATCGGGAAGATACGAAGCGAGGGCATCACAATGATAGTCGTACCGTTCATCCACCTCGTTTCGGGCGACCTGGATACGAGGGCGAGCCATCGGTATGTGTTGGGCTCACAGAAGCAAATTGCTGGCGATTAAGCCCCATCTTGAGGCAGATTTAACCGTGAGTACAGGTGGGGTAGCTGCACGATTGATGCTCCTGGGGGTATGGGCATCGATCGAGTGTGTCGACAGCCATATCGATCATGTATCAACCTAAGTTCACCCCGTGAGAACTTTGTCGTATGCACCTTGGTCTCATCATCGAGACGAACGACCCCGAGCGTCTGTGGAACGG
>SKSD01000042.1 GCA_007118145.1 Halobacteriales archaeon | reverse complement strand
TCGAAGAAACGCTGGAATGAGGCGGGCTTGCAAACGGAACATCAGCGGGTAAAAGATGCGTTCAAGAACCTGATCGATATTCTTGATCCGGAGAGGCGTAACCTCGATCACAGACTTGCGATCGCGAAGGCAGAGGCACCGTATGCCCTCAGTCTCGCCAGGGTGTTCGACCACGTCAATCGAGAGTACGAACGCCAGAAGACGCACCGACATGCACTGGATTATGCCGATCTCATCGAGCGGGCGACCAATCTCCTTCGAAGCTCCGAGCAAGCCCGCGAGGCATTGCGTTCCCAGTTCAGATTTCTCATGATTGACGAGGTACAAGATACCGACCCCCGACAGTGGGACATCGTCCGTCTCCTCTCAGGTGAACACGATGATCGCTATGACGGTCAGAACGTCTTCCTTGTCGGCGACGAGAAACAGAGCATCTACCGGTTCCGAGGTGCCGACGTGGCTGCATTCCAGCGTGAACGTGAACGGTTGACGCTGTCCAACCCAGATGGCAAGCCTGCGGAGATGGCGCTGACGAGGAACTTTCGATCACTCGAGCTACCACTCACACTGTGCAATCATGTGTTCGACCGGCTCTTCAGACCGGCAGGGTTCGAGCACGTGGAAGATCTCCCCGGGGATGGGTACGAACGATTCGAGGCACACCCCCAACCGCTTGACGCTGGCAGGACGGACGGCACCGATATCGACGGATCGGTCGAGTATCTCATGATACCCAAGACGGAGGCAGACGAGATCGACCTCGGCTTTCCGGATGCTATCGATGCGGTCGCCATCTCACCAGACGAGCGTGAGGCATTCGCTGTCGCCGCCAGGCTGACGCTGCTCTTCGACGGTGATGCCGAGGTCTACGACGAGGATGAGGGCGCGATCGTCGACGTGGCTCCACGCCATGTCGCGATGCTCTTTCGATCGAAGTCCCGTCTCGAGACGTTCGAACGCGCCCTTGAGACGTACGACATCCCCTACACCAACCTCGTTGGCTCGGGATTTTACGATACACCTGAGATTCGCCCACTGCTCAACCTGTTGAAGACGTTGGAAAATCCACGTAACGATGTCGCCTTGTATGGGACGCTTCGATCTCCGCTGTTCGGTCTCTCGGATGCGGCCGTCGTCGAGGTAGCTGGCGATGCAGAATCGCTCTGGGACGGGATGGGACACGATCCTACACTCACAGCTGCTCGAGAGCTGATTCACACATGGCGTGTGAGTGCAGGACTCACCGACGCTAAGGGCCTCACGCAGTGGAGCAGCCTCATCACTCAAATCATCGATGATACTGGATACCTCGCCTCGATCGGTGCTGACGAGCGACCACATCAGGCGGTTGCGAACGTCGAGAAGTTCCGCGAACGACTGCGTTCCTGGGAGGACGCGACAGCACTGTCGCTATCGTCGGTCATCGAACGTATCGAGACTGAGCGAGCCGGTGAGACAGATCCTGCTGAGGCGGCCATCCCTGGTGATATCGATGGTGTGCAACTTCGAACCATCCATGGGTCGAAAGGGCTTCAGTTCCCGGTGGTCATCATTCCCGAACTCGGGAGGAAGTTTAACCTCCGTTCCAATCTACCCAGTGCGTATCTTGAGGAGGTACACGGTGAGCCCATCGTGGGTCTCAAGACACCAGATCCTGAGGCATCGTTCTCGACCGTGTCTTCACCAGCGTATCTCGCCGCTCGTGAACGCATGCGTGATGAGTCCAGGGCAGAGGAGAAGCGAGTGCTCTACGTCGCCATGACACGAGCCCGCGACCATCTCCTCCTGAGCGGGTTACACGAGGCGAAGGATGGTCGACTTGACTCAGCAAAGAAACCAGCGGAGGCGTCACGGTTCACCGATTGGCTGCAACCTGTCTTGCTCGGTGATTCATCAGTACTTGAGACACTCCGTGACTCACCATCCAGTGAGGCAACCCTCGTACAGACTCCATACCGTGTCGCTCGACCGTCACCAGCCGTCGATTGGCGTGACGAAGACCGTCGAATCGACCTCCCTACCACCCTTGATATCGACAGACCACCGCGAGCATCGCGTCAGCTGCGTATCTCGGCTACCGGTTTCCGAGATGGGTTGATCGATCAGGGACTAGTTGAGGTCGATGCAGGTGTGATCGAGGCTGCCGATTCGGTCGCTGCCACCGATCTTGGGACCCTCGATGCTGGAACCTTCGGCGATATCGTGCACAAACTGTGTGAACTTCGTCTCCCGGAGGATGCCTGGCCCGACACCATCCAACGCAGCAGGCCGACAGCTAAGCCACTTGATACTTCGGTGGTCAGTTCCCTCACAGCGCATGCACGACGTGGTATCGAGACAGTTGAGTCGATCCACGCCCGAAACACGGTCCTCGAGTCGTTCGATGAGTTTCCGATCACCCTCAGACTAGCACATGGCCGAGTCGTCGGAGATATCGATCACCTCGTGGTCACAGAAACGGCGTTACATGTGGTCGATTATAAGACGAGTGACCTGTCGAGACACTCTATCGAAGAGCTCGTCACACACTATCTCCCACAGTTGCATACGTACGCATGTGCGCTGTTTCAGGCAAGTCCCTCGATCGGAGACGTTCATCTGCATCTGGTGTTCACACACACAGGTGCGGTGTACGAGGAGCACCTCGATGGGAATGCGCTGGCTGAGCTGGTCGACACATACGAACGCGCCATGGGATCGATGGCTGGAGCGGTCGACGTCACACCGACCTAATCGAACAAGCCAGAGTCATCTCCGAGTTCGACGGCATGGTCAGTACAGATTGACCTGGCTGCCTGCTTCAACGCACTCACCGAGGGCCAGGCACCCTCTGCTTCGGTCTGTTCAATGGTCCAATCGGTGAGTTCCTCTACACACGTATCATCACCCAATCGGTCAACCTCCTCGAAGACAGCCTCGTACTCATCACGTAACTCCGCAAACCCATCTGCCTGCGTACCTCGCTGTCGTTTCGAACGACGGATCTGCCGAAGAGCGTGATTGAGATTGGCCATCGCGTCACCTGGCTAGTTCGAATTCGATGGAAATAGAGCTGCTGATGGAACCTGCGAAGTACGAACATCTATTGGATAGGACTGCGAGCATGTGACTGCTTACCATGTCGACACAGTACACGGTGAATCACCGACTCAGTGACAAGGATGAGAATATCCACAATGAGTGGGATCGGAACATCGACCCGGTCTTGCAGGTATCGCCCGGTGAGGTCGTCAGATTCGAGTGTCGTGATGCCATTGATCGGCAGGTCGATGTCGAATCCACGGCCGAGGATTTCGCCAATATCAGCTTCGACCCGGTCCATCCACTCACCGGGCCGGTCTACATCGATGGCGCTTCACCTGGTGACGTACTTGAGGTTGAACTTCTCGAGCTCCAGCACAAGGGTTGGGGGTATACCGGGTTCCTCCCTGGTGATATGGGACTCGGTCTGTTACCGGATGAGTTCCCCGAGGCAGATATGTACGTTTGGGACCTCGATGGTGACTCGGCAAGATTTGCCAACGGGATCGAGATACCGCTCGATCCATTCCCTGGGACGATCGGTGTCGCACCCGCGGCTGAGGGCCCCTTCGAAACGCTGCCTCCACGAGATGTCGGTGGCAACATGGATGTCAAACACCTGACGGAGGGCTCGACACTGTACCTACCGGTCGAGGTCGACGGCGGCTTGTTCTCAATCGGCGACTGTCATGCTGCACAGGGTGACGGAGAGGTCTGTGTGACGGGGATTGAGGCACCGATGTTCGTGACTGCCAGGTTCAACGTTCGTTCAGAGATGTCGATCGAACAGCCACAGTTCATCTCAGATGGGCCATATACACCGACCGGTCACGATGAGCGTATGTATGGTACCATGGGTATCAGCGATGACCTGATGGAGGCGACCAGGTTGGCCGTTCGGCATATGATCGACCATCTCAGCGATGAGCGCGGTCTCACCCGTGGGCAGGCATATATCCTCTGTTCAGCGATTGTCGACCTGAAGATAAACGAGGTCGTTGACCAGCCGAACTGGGTGGTCTCAGCATATCTCCCAGAGAGTATCTTCCCCACCGAGTGATTTAGTCATTCGGCAGACAGTGTTCGCACACGTCATAGTTTTGTTATGGAATCAAATATTTATTTTTCATAATCAAATAGTATCCTTGCAGATTAAGGCAGGAAACTTACCATACATTTATTTTTCCAGAACGAGTAGGCACGAACGATCCCACCTATGGACGCTGACCTACTCCGTTCACAACTCGAGGAAGCTGGCGAGATCATGGTGACGGTCGGAGAGTTCGACGAACCCCTCGAACTCCACCTCCATGATACCGAGATCGGTGATGACACAGTGACGCTACAGCTCTCTGATGGCGTCTTGACGTTCGATGTCGATGAGGTCACCGGCACCTGGAAGCACTATCATTCGACCGACGATTACGGTCTTTGACATCCCCCTTCACTAAAGCGCGAGGTTTTCGCCTCGCATATTCCGCAAACAGCGAGCCAGGGGTGATTTCTCTGTGACCAGCTCACCGACGCGGATGAACCGTCACCGGCAAACGTGTGACACAGCCGGAAAGCTCATACACCAGGTAGTGTGAGACTTAGCAACATATGACCGACTCAGCCGAGGACGAGTCACTCGATGTGCCGATCGTCTGTGAGGTCTGCGAGACGACCACCAGAGTCCCGCTCAGTGACCTGGCGACCGCTCTTAAGCGGCACAACGAGACACGTCATGATGGCGAGGATGTTGCGAGTGTCGATCCGGCCATCAAGGATGAACTTGCTCGGCTCGCTGCCGAGGATCTTGATCTGCTTTGATGCGCGTGTCATCTCGAATCCGGGACAGCTTTCACGGTTGCATACGGTACCTGCCTTGTGTCGGAACTGATCGATCGGTTCCTCGATAACCTGCGAGCTCACGCAGGTGATGGGACAGTGACCTCATCAGCTAAGCTCTGGGCCGATCTCAAGCATGTCATCGAGCCACCGGCGATCACGACCGTTTCGCTGTTCGACCGCTACGATATCGATGCACCTGCTATCGATGCCAACCCGACCGTCGGTGAGCTCGAGGTGGCCGAGACCGGTGTGACCGAGGCCTCTCTCGGGATTGCGAGGTATGGTTCGGTCATCCTTCAAGGTGGTATCGAGGGTGACGAGCTCATCAGCCTCTACCCGACTCGACACGTGATCTTGTTACCGTCGAGTGCCATCGTCGAAGACCTCCCAGCGGCGATTTCACAGCTCACCACCGCACACGAGACCAGTGTGACGACGTCAATCGTCGCGACAGGGCCAAGTGCCACAGCTGATATGGGTGAGCTTGTCTACGGTGCTCACGGACCGACGGAGGTGCATGTATTGGTGGTGAACGATCGATGAGCGGTGGTGACACGGCTGACCGGATCCGTCGCCTGCTCGAGACCGAGGGTGAAGCGGTGAAGCGGTCGACGACGACGTTCAATCAGGGGCGATACCAACGACTTGCAGAACTCGAGCATCACGAGCAACTTCGGGATCGAACCCGTGCGATCAAGGAGTCAGCTATCGAGCACCTGCCAGAACTACTCGACCAGGTGACCGAATCAGTCGAGACGAACGGTGGATCGGTACATCTTGCAGCGGACGCTACGGATGCGCATCGCGTCGTGCATGAGATCGTAGATATGTACGATGCCGAGGTGGCTGTGAAAAGTAAGTCTATGACGACCGAAGAGATCGGTCTCAATGATGCCCTCGAGGGTGCGGGGGTGGAGGTATGGGAGACCGACCTGGGTGAGTTCATCATCCAACTGGCTGATGAGTCTCCATCTCATATCACCGCCCCTGCCATCCATCACTCACAGGAGGAGATCGCTGCGCTATTCGCCGAGCGATTCGACCTGGAGGAACCGCTCACCGATGCGGCGGCGCTGACTCGATTCGCCCGGTCATTCCTCACAGAGCGCATCAAGGAGGCAGATATCGGTATCACTGGTGCCAACTTCATCGCGGCTGACTCCGGGACTATCGTCCTCGTCACGAGCGAGGGCAATGCCCGCAAGTGTGTCGCCTTACCACCGGTGCACATCGCCATCGCCGGGATCGAGAAAATCATCCCGTCGATCGCCGACCTCGACCCGTTCATCCAGTTGCTCGCACGGTCAGCGACCGGACAGGATTTGAGTGCCTATCTCTCGTTGTTTACACCACCGGTCGACACGCCGGTACCCACCTTCGAACAACCTGAGACACCGATTGAGGAGCTCAGTGATGAGCGTTCGTTCCATCTCATCTTGCTGGATAACGGGCGGTGGGACCTCCGTGCGGATACTGACCTGAAAGAGACGCTTTACTGCATCCGCTGCTCTGCATGTGCCAACTCGTGTGCAAACTTCCAACACGTCGGCGGTCACGCATTCGGTGGCGAAACGTATTCTGGTGGGATTGCCACAGGTTGGGAGACCGGCGTCCACGGTATCGATTCGGCAGCACAGTTCACTGACCTCTGTACGGGATGTACTCGATGTGTACCGAACTGCCCGGTGAAGATCGATATCCCCTGGATTAACACGGTCGTCCGCGACCGGTTGAATCGGGCACCTGCAGATGGTCGATTCGATGCCATCTATCGCGGGCTTCGTCCAACCAGTGAGGCTGAGGGTATCTCGATACAACGTCGGGCGATAGCCAACGTCGATCGCCTGCTCAGATGGGCGAGTCTCACCGCTCCGGTATCGACATCGCTCACCGAGACACGACCGGTGCGTCTCCTCGCTGAGCACTTCTTCGGCATCGATCGCAGACGTACACTCCCGCAAGTCACCGGTCGACGATTCAGTCGATGGGCGGCTGATCGAGAGAGTGTGCAAGCACCACGCAGGTCTGTCGTCATCTACCCGGACATCTACACCGAGTACGTCCGACCCGAACGTGGCAAGGCGGCTGTGACCCTCCTCGAGTCATTAGGCATCGCTGTCGAGGTTGCACCGGTCGTCGAGAGCGGTCGGGCACCCCTCTCACAAGGGATGGTGAAGCAGGCACGTACCCGAGCTGCGCAGACTCTCGATAGCTTGCGACCAAGTCTCGGTGCAGACAGTGACGTGGTCGTGATCGAGCCGAGTGAGCTCGGGATGTTCCGACGCGAGTATTCACGACTCCTGGGTGATGAGTCGAGTGCCCTCGCTGAGAGATCCTATGAGCTCTTTGAGTACCTCTTCGACGTCTGTGAGGCATACGATACCTCGATCGAGACCGAGGCAAACGGACATGCCATCTACCATCCCCACTGTCAGGCCCGTACCCTCGGCATCGAGACCTATACCACGAGTATACTGGAGATGGCTGGACTCGATGTACAGACGACGACAGCCGAGTGTTGTGGGATGGCAGGGAGCTTCGGGTTCAAGACGCAGTACTACGACCTGAGCATGGCCATCGGGGAATCACTCGCTGAGGAGGTCGAGGGTGCTGAGGAGGCGGTCGTCCTCGCCAGCGGTACCTCATGTCTTGACCAGCTTACTGCCGTCACTGATACCGAACCGATCCATCCGGCCGTGTGGCTCGCAAAGCAGAGATAGGGTGACTCGGTGAGCACCCTCAAAGCGCCCGCCCGAGCGGTAGTGTTTGCTGTGCAGTGAGGTCGGTGGCGTCATCATTGAGCAGCGAAAGCATCACGGCGTTCTGCACGAAGAGTCGATTCGCAGCCTGCTCCCATACCAGCGAGCGATCACCTTCGAGTACCTCATCGGTCACCTCCTCCCCACGGTGTGCTGGCAGGCAGTGCATCACGGAGGCATCAGAGGAGTGCAACAGTCGTTCGTTGACCTGAAAGCCATCGAAGTCGGCGATCTTCTCCGCACGATTGAGGTGAGTGTCCTCCTCGTTCATGCTGACCCACGTGTCGGTATAGACGACATCAGCGTGGTCGATACTCGGTGGTACCTCGTTGGTGACCGCCGGTGGTGACCCGAGCGCAGATGCGCGTTCGAGTACCTCTGGGGAGAGCTCGTAACCGGGTGGGGTGATTACGTGGGTGTTTATCCCAACCGCCGCTGCAGCGAGTGTGAACGACGCTGCAACGTTGTTGCCATCACCTATCCAAACCGCCGTCGTCTCATCGAATGTGCCGACGTGCTCGCGGATGGTCAATATGTCTGCCAATGCCTGGCAGGGGTGTGCACGGTCACTCAATGCGTTGATAACGGGTATATCGGCGTAGGTAGCGAACTCGACGAGGTCGTCATGATCCTCGACCCTGATGGCCACAACATCGACGTACTGAGAGAGTGCACGTGCGGTATCACGTATCGGTTCACCCCGCGCGAGTTGGGTATCCTCAGGTCCGAGGAACATAGCCGATCCACCAAGGCGGTTGATACCTGCCTCGAACGAGGCGCGTGTACGCGTACTTGGCTGTTCGAACAGGAGCGCGAGGGTTCGCCCCGTCAACGGTGTCACCTCCTGCCCACGCTTGAGGATGCTCGCCAGATCGAGCAGGGCGAGGAGTTGCGCCGGTGTACGATCATCGATATCGAGCAGATGTGCGGGTGTCTGTTGTGCGGATTCACTCACGATGACTCACCCCTGAGGTGTGCCACAGCCTGCTCGATGACCTCGATCGAATGCTCGATTGCACCGAGTTCGATACGTTCGTCCACGCGATGATCGAGGCTGGCATCGCCCGGGCCGTAGGTGACGACCGGACAGTCCCACCCCTCGGCATACACGTTGGCGTCACTGGTTCCACCCTTGAGGAGGTGCCGTGGTTCCAGGCCGATATCGCGGATAGCCCACCGGAGCGCCGTCGCTGGTCGGGCATTGGGGTCCGTCCGGTGCGGTGGGATGTACTGCCCCCACTCGATCGATCCGTTTGCAGCCTCACCCTCCAGGGTCGCTCGAAGACGGCCGATCGACACCGAGGGTGGCACACGGAGTTCGAACGCCAGCGATGCCTCGACCGCCGTTTCAGCCATGTCTAGACCACCGTCAACCGAGTGTGGGGTCACCGTCACCGATGCGAACGGGGATGCTACGGCACTGAACCGGTCTGCGGTTGCTGTCCACCAGTTGGTGAGGTGATCGATGGCATTAGCGTCGGGGCGACTCGGGTGGACCCTCGGCGTCGATACCGCGTAGGTCCCCTGTTGGATGCCTCGATACCCGAGGATGATACCGGTCACGCCACTCGGTTCGCCATTGATGACGTGCTCTGGCTGCTGGCGATCGTTGATGAGGTGGTAAGCGCCAGCTGAATCGGTCTCCTCCCTGACAACGCCTGCGAAACTCACACCGGTAGTGACAGCTGCCGTGGCCATGGCAGCCAGCGCACCCTTGGCATCGACACTGCCACGTCCGTATAGCCACTTGGCAGAGGAGGCGTCATCGCCCTGGGTCAATCGCGCCTGGAGGTGACCCGACACGGTGTCTAGGTGAGTGGTGAGCAGTGCAACCTCATCAGCTGGAGCGCGGACATTGCCCACATCATCGACCCATGCCTCTCTCCCGTGGTCGGCAAACCATGCGATGAGATACTCGGCGATCGCATCCTCCGACCCACTCGGTGATGGGATCGAGACGAGCTCGTACGCCAACTCACCAACGTCGATGGAGCTGGTCGTATCGGTCGCGCTCACCGGACCACCTCCGTTGCGGTGAGGGTGGCATCGAGCCCTGTGACGAACTGCTCGACGTGCTCGTCCTCGAGCGTCAAGGGTGGTAACAGACGGATGGTCTGTCTCCCTGCAGCCATCGCGAGGATGTGATGTTCGAGCGCGAGCTGTTGCAGTACCTCTGTCGCCGGATGCTCGGTATCGATACCGATGAGCAGGCCCTTGCCGCGAACATCCGTGACAGCAGCCACCTCCGCCTCGACACGTGAACGTAGCGCCTTGCCGATGTGTGCTTCATGGGCAGTCAGCCCCTCAGTCATGATGGTCTCGAGTGTCGCACAAGCGGCGGCCGCGACCACTGGATTACCTCCGAAGGTGGAGCCATGGGACTGGACACCGGCTGCGATCCAGTCCGCACAGAGCGTCGCACCGATGGGGAGTCCACTTGCCAGTCCCTTCGCAGACGTGATGATATCCGGTTCGATATCGGCCGATGCACACGCCCAGAACGTCCCCGTGCGGCCGAGCCCGGTCTGTATCTCGTCGAGGATGAGCGCTGCACCGTGTTCGGCCGTCACCTTCCTCGCGAGGCTGAGGTACGATCCCTCGGGTTGTCTGACCCCACCCTCGCCCTGTATCGGCTCGAGTATCACCGCTGCCACGTCGTCATCAACCGCCGCCTCGAGTGCCTCGCCATCGCCGAACGGGACGAACTCGACATCCTCGAGCATCGGTTCGAATGGTACCCGATACTTCGGCTTCCAGGTGACCGAGAGCGAACCCATGGTGCGACCATGGAACCCCCGGTGTGCGGCGATGATCTTGGTGGCACCCGTTGCACTCCTCGCGAACTTCAGCGCTGCCTCGTTCGCCTCGGTTCCGGAGTTGGCCAGCCAACAGTTGGTGTGATCGATCGGGGAGAGATCACAAAGGCGTTCGATTAGCGTGTCACGGATGGCGGTCGGATATGATGCGTGGGCGAACTGCAGCGTCGCTGTCTGTGTCGCGATTGCGTCGACCACCGTTGGATGGCTGTGACCGACCGGCATACATCCATAACTGGCACCGAGATCGAGGTATGCGGTGTCGTTGGTGTCATAGAGATGGACGCCAGCCCCGGCTGTCAACTCGATCGGTTTCTCACTGAAGACGAAACTCATGGCAGATGCACCTCCTCACCCTCAGGCATACGACCGACCGCCGAGGGAGAGATAATCGTCCCTGACCCGTCGAGTGCTTCGACCACCGGCGAGTTGACGTTTGCATCAGCGATGACAACCCTCTGGGCACCCTGCTCCAGCGATTCAGTCGCCGCCATGACCTTCCTCGTCATGAACCCGTGTGTGATCTTGTGCGCCTCACGCAGCGACTGTGACGTCCGTATCTGGTCGATGAGCGATGATGCATCACCCGTATCGTGCATGACCCCTGGCACGTCAGTCAGGATCACCAATGGTGCCTCGAGTGCAGCAGCGATCGCCCCCGCGACACGATCTGCGTCGGCGTTCACGGCGGTGAGCGACTCCCCATCGACACCGAGCATGGGCAGTGTGATGACCGGGATGTACCCACCATCGATGAGCAAATCGAGCAACTCCGTATTGACCGACTGAATCCGTCCCGAGTGATCACCGCGTTTGAGCATCTTGCGCCCATCCTCGATCACACGGACCGTGTCAGTCCGAGGTCCCTTGAGTAGGCCGCCATCGACACCGTGTAGGCCGAGGGCATTGATACCCGCCTCCTGCATGCGTGTGACCAGGTTCGTATTCACCCGAGCCAGAGCCATCGTCACCGCCTGCATCGTCGCCTCGTCGGTGAAACGGCCCATGATACCCTCCGGTGTCTCGATGTACGTGGGGGAGCGCCCGAGCGCCTCGATGGTCTGGTCGATGGTGGTCGATCCACCGTGGACAACCACGACAGGTGTCCCATTGGCGGTGAGGTGGGCAATATCGATGATTAGGCCATCAGGGTCGATCGTTTCACCACCACCCAGCTTGATAACGACCGTCATGGTGTCCCCACCGGGTGTAATCCAAGGAAGTCCAGCCCGCTGGTCTCTGGGAATCCGAGGGCGATGTTGGCGGCGTGGACGGCTTGCCCTGCTGAACCCTTCATCATGTTATCGATGGCACTGACGACGACGAGACGATCAACATCGGGTTCGAAGCCCACCTCAGCCATGTTCGACCCGGCAAGCACCTTCGCCTCCGGGTACCGGTAGATGCCACCCCCACCAGCTTGCAGCCGGACGAACGGTTCGTCCTCGTACGCGCCTCTGTACAGCTGCCAACAGTACTTGGCATCGGGCACCTCAGCCTGCAACACGTGACACGTGGCACTCGCTCCACGCACCATATCAACGGCGTGAGCGGTGAACGATACCTCGGTCTCGAGTAGCATCTCGATCTCGGCCTCATGGCGATGGCCCGTCGGTGCGTATGGTCTCACGACCCCCGACCGCTCGACATGCGAGGAGGCGAGTCCGCCTCGAGCGCCTCCCTCGGATGACCCCACCTTGACATCGACCACGATGTGGGAGGCGTCTTGCAGGACACCACCGTGTACGAGTGGCCATAGGCCGAGGATGGTGACGGTTGCGTTACAGCCACCAGTTGCCAGCAATGACGCACCCTTGATCACGTCGCGGTTCACCTCGGGAAGTGCGTAGACGGCTTGGTCGAGGTATTGTGGTGCTGGATGTGGCTGGCCATACCAATGTTCGTAACTCGACTCGTCGGCGAGTCTGAAGTCGGCACTCAGGTCGATGACGATTTCTGCCACATCGAGCAGTTCGTCAATCATCGATGCGGTGATTCCGTGAGGGACGGCGGCGAACAGGACATCAACCGGCTCGAGGTCGTCAGGGTTACCAAAGCGAAGTGGCACCTCCCGCAGGTTGGGATGTATGTGACCGACTGACCGCCCAGCGAGGTCGCGACTCGTCGCCCACGCCACCTCGAAGCCCGGGTGACCGATGAGGAGACGAAGGAGCTCACCACCGACGAACCCACTCCCACCGAGGATCCCGGCTGATGCAACGACGCTGTCACCTGTGCCAGCGGTGAGCGATTGTACACTCATCCACCCATCACCACCGGCTCGCTCACGAGTGACTCCAGCCACTCGACGATCGCACCAGGGACGTCGATATCGACCACGCCATCGAGTGCTCTGAACTCGACCCCGTGATTGACCTCGTGGACCGTATATCCATCACCAGTCTCCATGATATCGACGCCGAGTAGACCGCCTCCAACTGCGTGACTCGCCCTCGATGCGGTCACACCTAGTTCGTCGTCGATCGGTCGTGCTGTTACCGTGGCACCCTTCGCAGCGTTTGTCACCCAGTGATCTGCCTCACGGGTCATCGCTGCGATGGGTGTCCCATCGATCGTGACGACGC
The DNA here is from genome assembly GCA_007118145.1 of Halobacteriales archaeon. Classification (GTDB taxonomy): domain Archaea; phylum Halobacteriota; class Halobacteria; order Halobacteriales; family SKSH01; genus SKSH01. The sequence continues at coordinate 10,170 of SKSD01000042.1, read as the reverse complement.
GGATATCTCCGCCTGGCTTGGCGACGAACTCCTGGATGTAGAACACTCGGTGCTCGTAGTGACCGAGGGTGGACTTATGCTCGAGAATGGCCTCTGCTGCATCTCTCGAGTCGATTTTCGCGAGAAGTCGACCCCATGAACCGATCACCGGTTTGAGGACACATGGGTAGCCAAACGACTCCATCGTATCGAGTGCCGTCTCGACGGTGAACGCCACCTCGGTTCGCGGTGTCGGTACGCCTGCATCAGCGAGTGCGAGGCTGGTTGCTATCTTGTCCTCACAGGCATCGATGACCGACGGTGCATTGACTACCGTGAGACCATGGTGGGTGAGGAAACGGGCAACATACTTCGCTTGACTCGACGCGATCGTCCGGATGATGACGGCGTCGCACGCAGCCAGCGTCGTGGGCATGCTGGCTAGACTGAACGACTCGTCCCTGACATCGACCCTGATGAGCTGATGGCCTTGCTGCTCGATAGCCGCCATGAGCATCCGCTCATCAGCTCTGATTCGCGCGTGTATGAGCCCGAGGTTCACCTCACTCACCCCAGTCCTCGGCGAGTTCTGGAGCGGCTCGCACCTCAACGGGCTCGAGGCATGTCACTTCGAGTTCCGCTCCACACGTGGTACAGTCGATAAGCTCACCAAGGAGTGGTTTCTCGAAGAGTTCGATATCGCCACCGCACGTATCACAAGTTGGATCTGCCATGTGTGTCTCGCCCTATCGTTCTGGCGGACTTAAGCACACCGATTTATCAAATAGAAGATATATCTATACTACCGAGTATTCGACCTATATGGCGTTTATACAGCAGATTTTAAATTTCATATATGAAATCTTATGTATAGTTTCCCCTCCTCGGAGGGGTCGTCGTAGCGGTCGTCGGAGACGGTGATCAGACATAGGTGGCCACCACCGATTTGAGGGTCTTTTGAGCATCAGTGAGATCGGTGCGATATGCACCGAGTTTCGCGACGTCTTCATCCAGGCGAGCTTGTGCCCGTTCGATGGTCGCCTCGACTGCATGTGGCGCGGCACCACCGGTAGAATCGAGTTGATTCACCGACTGACTGGGGTCAAGGGCACGTTCGAGTGCGGCGGTGTCGAGATCGATGGTCTTGGCATCAACATGCCGGGCGACTGTTGTCTCGATGGCCGCGATATCAGGGGTTTCACCACCATCTATGGCCATCTCAGCAACGATCTCATGAGCCGTGCGAAACGGTACGCCGGAGCGGACGATTGTGTCAGCAACGGCCGTTGCCGTGGTGAAACCCTCACCAACGGCTGCCTCGAGTGTAGCACTATCCCAGGCCATCGTGCCGACGGTCCCCTCGGTGACGGAGAGCGCCTCCGAGGTCACATCGATCGCCTCCCAGATGTGTGGTGTCACGCGCTGAAGATCGCGGTTGTAGGCACGCGGTAGTCCCTTGAGCGTGGTCACCATCGCTGTGTAACTGCCGATGACATCTCCGGCACATGCTCTGACGAGTTCCATCGTGTCGGGGTTCTTCTTCTGGGGCATGATCGACGAGGTCGAGGAAAAATCATCGTCGAGCTCGACGAACCCTCTGTTTGCGTAGATGGTCACATCGGTGGCGACACCGGAGAGCACGACCACAATCGACGAGAGCAGCGATGCCGTCTCAAGGAGTACATCACGTGTGGAGACAGCGTCCATGGCATTCTCAACGATACCGTCGAACCCGAGCAGGGTAGCTGTCCGGTGACGGTCGATATCGAACGTCGTCCCGGCGAAGGCAGCTGCCCCGAGGGGCGATCGATTGATACGGGAATACGCATCGAACGCACGATGGGTCTCCCTGGCAAGCGCCTGCTCGTAGCTACTCAACCAGTGGCCAACCGTGGTGGGTTGTGCCGGTTGCAGGTGGGTGAAACCAGGGAGGACCGTTTCACGCTCGGCGGTCGCAGCCAGCAATATTGTCTCTCGAATCGAGACGAGTGTCTCGACCACCCCAAGGAGGTCTGCACGTAGGCGATACCTGATGCATGTCGCCACCTCGTCGTTTCGGCTGCGAGCCGTATGGAGCCAACCCCCCTCAGCGCCGAGTACACCGATCACGGCAGTCTCGATCGCAGCGTGAATGTCCTCACCCTGGGGGAGTTCATTGAAGCCCTGCTCCTCGATTGTGTCAAGCGTTTGGAGGAGCCGACCGGCGACAGCGTCTGGGATGATACCCGACTCAGCGAGCATCACTACATGAGCCCTATCGATGGCGAGATCTGCCTCGAAGAGACGTTCGTCATCGTCCATCGATGACATGAACGATCTGGCTGGACCGCCAGAAAAGCGCGAGCGCCTGATCACATCCTCCTCATCATCTGGCATGAATTATTCCTCGATATCGGTCTGTTGCTCACGCATTGATTCACTCACGAACCGCTCCTGAAAGCCGTGATACTTGGCCACCCCGGTGGCATCGGACTGTTCGATGCCGTGAACGGTTTCTGTATTGAATGATGCAGCCTCCTTTGAGTAGACGGCGTGTTCGCTGTCCCTTGCGACAGGTCTCGCGAGACCGTCATGCACGAGCATCGTCACCGCACCGGTCACACGTCCCTGCGTCGTATCGATGAACCCCTCAAGCGCACCGATGAACGGGCCATCGATGAGTCCCTCGTAAGCCTTCTGTGCCCATTGGTCATCGACGTATCTCTTGAAGTTGCGCTCATCGGTGGTGAGTACAAGCTCCTCCAACGCGGTGTGTGCCATCAGGAGAATCGTCGCAGCGGGATGTTCGTAGTTCGAGCGCACTTTCAGTCCCAACATGCGATCTTCCATGAGATCGTTTCGACCGACCCCGTGGCGACCACCGAGGTCGTTAAGCTGTTCGATCAGCGTCACGGGGTCGAGGGCTTCACCATCGATGGAGACAGGCACACCTTCATTGAAGCCGATGGTGAGGTATGCAGGTTCAGTCGGTCGTGAACTGATTGGTGCCGTCCATTCGTAGATCTCTTCCGGTGGGATCGATGTCGGGTCCTCGAGTTCGCCACCCTCGATCGACCGGCTCCAGAGGTTGGCATCGATCGACCAGTCACCCTCGTTGCCTGCCTCGACAGGGATCGCACGATCGGCAGCATACTCGATCTCCCATGCCCGGGTGAGACCGAGTTCGCGAACCGGGGCGACCACCTCCATCGATGAACGCCGCCAGACAGCCTCGAACCTGAGTTGATCGTTACCCTTCCCGGTACAGCCATGGGCGAGTGCATCGCATCCCTCGGCCTGTGCCACCTCGGAAATTGCCTGGGCAATGATCGGCCGTGCAAGCGCGGTCCCGAGGGGATAACCCTGATAGCTCGCGTTGGCTCGTACCGAGCGAAGGCAGAGTGCAGCGAATGCCTCCGTTTCATCGACCATGTGGTGCTCGAGGTCGAGAGCACGAGCGGTCTCGATTGCCTCATCGAGTTCGGCTTGTGGCTGTCCGACATCGACGGTGACACCGATCACCTCCGCCGCACCATACTCCTCCTCCAGCAGTGGCACGCACACCGAGGTATCGAGCCCGCCAGAGAATGCGAGAGCGACTTTTTCCATTGGATGAAGTCACTGCAGGGAGATTAATAAATACTACTAATTATTTATTGGAATTAATTAACGAAGCAGCCGCTAACTTGATCGGTGAACACCTCGGTGTACGAGACTCCGGGAAACTGACGCACTGTGGGATGAAGTAGAGGTGGGCCTAAGAGCCCGCTCGTCGTGGCGATCGCGCTGGCGCAGGGGTCTGGTGTGAGCACTGCGTGTATCGCGATTCCATGTGTCTCCTCGTACCTTCCACACGTTATATAACCATTGCGACAGGGGTGGTCGCCGTGTCGGGCAGCACGACCATGTTCGTTTATTGACCCATGTATCGAACGGTGACCTATGTACACCGTGTTGATGCCCGTCGATAGCAACGAGGCACGAGCTGCTGCGCAGGCACGATTCGTGGCAGGCTTGCCCGAGGCTGCCTCTGCTGTGTCGGTCCATCTCTTGTTCGTCTTCGGTGGTGAGGGTCAGGACCTCCCAGACGAGGTTGAACGATTCAAAACTGCCGATCGTATCAGCTCGGTACGACGAGCTCGTTCTGTCCTTTCAGAGGCGAATATCGACTTCGAACTCTTCGATCAAAGCGGTAAACCAGCATCGATCATCCTTGAGGAGGCTGACTCACGCGATGTCGATCTCATCGTCATGGGTGGTCGAAAGCGCTCTCCGGTCGGCAAGGTGCTCTTTGGGAGTGTGGCTCAGTCGGTTATCCTCGATAGCGACCGACCGGTCGTCGTGACCGGATCGCCTCCAGAGTGATCGATGAACGTATCGATCCTATCGTGTGTGATGGTCTCAACTAGCTAAAATCTAATCTCCCCGGCTTTGGCGATCCGTTCCCAAAAGCCGAGGGCCATGCCGGCGAGTGCACCGAACATCGCCGCTACGATGAGGATATTGGCGTAGGGCTGCACATTGAGGTACAACAAGACCAATGCGATTGGGGTGATAAGCAAGGCGACGAGTGCGATGGCGATACCGGCATTCGCCATGGCGGTGACCCATGGTGGTACCTCACGACCCTCCTCTTCCTCCTCGTCCTCGACACCATCGCGTCTCCAGAGTTCATCTGGATCCTTGGGGACCCGCATGTGTGCGCCCATAGGGTGAGCGGCATCTTATGAATTATGTCGATTGACGGGTGAGGTGCTAGCTTTTTAGGTACGGTCGGCCACTACGCCAATATGCGCGGCCGCCGACTGGTGACGACTGAGCGAATCGTCGCCATCGTCGCTGAGGGTGGCAAGGCAGTTCTCGAGGATGTCGAGGCGTGGGCGAACGATAACGGTCTCTACCTCGATTCCATCTCAGTCGGCGAGCCCATCGAATCGGTCGTCGATGACACTGCCTCGACGATCGGGCTCACCATCGGCGGTGATGGCACCTTCCTCGAAGGTGTCAAGGAGTTCTCCCCTCGTGAGATCCCGCTCCTGGGCATCGACGCCGGGACGAACACCTTCCTTGTCCGTGTCAGTCCGGATGATGTCGAGACAGCCCTCAGCGAGATCATCCGGGGACATGCGACCATCGAATCACGAAGCCAGCTACAGGTACGTGCGGGCGATCTCGATGGGACGGGCTTGAACGATGTTGTTATCGAACATATCGAACCGGTCAAACCGGTCGATCGCAAGATCACCAATCTTGAGGTGTTCGTTGGAGACGAGTACGTCGGCATGTACCGTGGTGACGGCCTGACGGTCAGTACGCCGACCGGATCGACCGGGCTTGCACTCTCTGCAGGTGGTCCGGTACACTACCCGGTGAAGAATCATACGCTCCAGATCACACCGCTGCTCACGCACCATATCGGGGTTCGTCCGGTGATTGTCGATGAGGGTGTACCGATCACCATCGAGCCACAGGGTCCGGTCGTCGTCAGCGTCGATGGTGGCAGGCACCACCGCACATTCGATCCCGCTGTCCCCATCCGCATCGAGCTCGCCGACGAAACTGCCGAACTCATCCACACCAGTGCAGAGGGTGAGTTCTTCGAAGGACTCTCGACCATCTTGGGTTGGAATATCCGTGGCGAGACCAAACCAGAGGTACCCTCACATGTGGTCGCATCGGATACCGCCGATAGCATCCTTGAGCGAGCACAGGCGATTGCCGAGGAGGCAGCACAGAGTGTCGGCGGGCCGTTGCGCGAACTTCACGGTCGCACGGAGTCGATCGAGTATAAGTCTGATAAGGCTGACGTGGTGACCGAGGCGGACTATCAATCCGAACGGATCATCACCCGTGTGCTCGAGAGTGAGTTCCCCGGGCACAATATCCATTCCGAGGAGGACGTCCACCACGACACAGGCAGCCGGTATACCTGGTTGATCGATCCGTTGGATGGCTCAGGTAACTATGCCAATGGCAACCCCAACTATGCCGTGTCGATTGCACTCGTCAGGGAGGATGAACCTGTCGTGGGGGTGGTCTACGCTCCTGAGACCGACGAGCTCTTCAGTGCGATCAAGGGCGGGAATGCCTATCGCGATGGAAAACGTATCTCGACGACCGATCGCGATCAGCTCAATGAGAGCGTCTTCATGTCTGGGTACGACCCCGATGGACGGTTTCTCTCACACTTTTACAATGTGACTCGTGGGGTGCGCCGCCTCGGGTCGGTCTCATTACATCTGTGCTATCTCGCGAGTGGAAGCTGTGACGCCACCTGGGAGTACGATACCTATCCGTGGGATACCGCCGCTGGCGTGGTCATCGCCACCGAGGCGGGTGCGACATTGACCGATGCGTCTGGGGAGTCGTACACAATCTATGGCGGGATGCGTGAACGCAATGAACTCCTCGGCTCGAATGGGCCACTCCATCAGTCGATACTCGCACATCTCAAGACGCACGAACTCCTCGGGGAGTGAGGCCTTGTTCGGTCAGGTGGTGACCGTTCTCGACCAGCATTTATCTCAAAGAGCGAGGCTATGCTATGACGCTATGTCCTTGCCAGACAAGTTTCTTCGTGGATCGAACCGTGGGGTGTCACCAGTCATCGGTATCGTGTTGATGGTCGGGATCACCGTCTTGCTGGCTGCCGCCATGGCTGCGTTCGTGCTGGGGATGGGGACGAGCACGGGCGTGGCCCCATATGCCGACTGGCAATTCAGCTATGCTGATAACAACTTGACGGTGACCCATGGCGGTGGTGATCCGGTCGATGGTTCAGCCGTGTTGCTCATGGGGCAAGCCATCATTGAGGAGGATACGCTCGATGATGTACACCCAGGTCGATGGCACGCAGGAACGAGCGGAACGGTCAAGATCGATCCAGCGGTAGATGATCGGACCATCCGACTCGTCTTCGCACCGGGGGGTGGAGATCGAACGATCCTCGCAGAATGGGTCATCCCGGATGGGTGAGTCGATCCTGCGGTCAAAAGACCGACAATTTAAGTACATATTAGCACCTTTACCTGATAAGGATTGCCGGGAAAGTTGGTGTCAAACCGATTATCTCGACGTTCCGAACGAACTATGGGAGATCAATCACGTATGCTGCGACGGAGCTTCCTTGCGGGTGTGGGTGTCACCGCACTTGCCGGATGTATTGGGGACATCACTGACGACTTTGAGTTCATCGAAGCGCCGGATGTCGAGTTCGAGTTCAGCGGGAACAACGCTGATGGAGTCACCATCAGACAGATCGGTGGAGACGAGTTCGAGGGTGTCTACGCCACCATCGAGGGGGATGCCGCCTTCGGTGCCACGCCGAGTAACCTGTCACACCGGGATGACTGGCCTGATACCTGGTCGCCGACAACGGAGGTCCATATCGGTGCCTTCAGTATCCAGACAGGGACGCTCGAGATCGTCTGGCGCGGTGATGAAGAGCCCACCGTCTTGGCAACATACGAGGTTCCCTTCTCATAGTCAGAATCAACGTTTTTTACTGGATTGCAGACTACTTGTGTGCAATGGACGTGAGGTCGACCACCGATGATACACCAGTCTCACCGATTACCGGTGTGGTGATTATCCTCGTGGTGACGCTCATGCTCACAGCAGTAGTCGGCTTGCTCTTGTTCGATTTCACCGAGGACGAACCGGTACCCGAGGTTGTGTGGTCACTCTCAAATGGTGATGTCCCGGTGTTACACCACCAAGGTGGGGACGCTGTCAACTGCGAGCGAATCTTCATCGAGGGCGATCACGGGAGTGGAGAGGACCTGTGCACCTACTTCGAGGAAGACATCATCCAAGAGGGTGACTCAGCCGCGCTGATGGATACCGGTGGTGAGGCCGGGTCGATCGTCCTCGCATGGCATGATGTCGAGACCGACCGGACATTACCGCTTATCCAGTTTGATTATCCCCCGGCCTGATTGCAGGCCGCTCACCTTCACGACGTCCGTGGCCATCGCATGGTTCAATAGTGGGTAATGGGTAGTTACTGTGGATGGAACCTGCGGTCTTGGAGACGTTCTTCGGTCTCCCTCGCGTTTGGTTCGCCTTCATCACCGCGATCATCGGCTTGCTATTTTGGATCGTGGGACTGCTCGTCTTAAACTTCCTTTACGAGCATTACCTCAAAGACGCCGACAACGCGACGCAATGAGTTATGCTGATAGCGTTCGATTCACAGTGGTGGCCGCTCGCCGAGTTCGAACGAGACATGTTGGCGCTCACCGTCTCTGATGATGGTCAAATCGAGATCGTCACCTGGGCGTTTGTGTAGTGCGAGATAGGTAGATAACGCCTCGTCGGTCTCGATGGTCACACCGTCGAGTGCCACGATGACGTCACCGCCGACAGGGACCTGAATGCCTCGGATGCTCGTCTCATCGGTGCTTGGTTCGAGAGTCCCATCGGCCGGGTCGTTCGCCAGCACATCGACGATGATCACGCCTGTGACCTCGTCGAGATCGTTCGCATCGGCGATGCCGGGGGTCACCTGTGTCAGCGTGACACCCATGTATGGGTGCACGTACGAACCATGTTCGAGCAGTTCGGGGCCGACCCGCTCGGCGAGTCGCCAGGAGACGGCGAATCCAATATCCTGTCCTGCCCGTGCGGTGATGACACCGAGATACGCCCCATTCATCGTGACAAGCGGTCCTCCGCTGTTGCCAGGGTTGACACTGGCATCGGTCTGGATGGTCGCTGGGATGCTGAATCCTGTGCCGGTCGGGAGTGACCGATTCCGGCCACTCACTATTCCCTGAGAGACGGATTCCTCGAGGCCGAAGGGGTTCCCCAGTGCAAGTACCTCCTGTCCAACGGTGGCACGGTAGTTCGATGCATTGAGGGGTTCGGCGCGAACTGGGAGTTCGTCGGCCTCGATGACCGCGAGGTCACTGTAGGGGTCGGCTCCGATGACGTTCCCCTCAGACCAGTAGTTGTTGCGAAATTGTAACTCAACCTCTGTGGCCCCGGTGACCACGTGTTCGTTGGTCAGCAGGTGTCCGCTCCGGAAGACGAAACCTGACCCCTGACCCCGTGGTCCGGTGGCATCGAACGATCGTACCATGGCGACCGAGTCGATTGTCTGTTCGTAAATCTCATTGTATCGAGCATCTGGGTGGGCAGGTGGCTCTGTGGGAGTCTGCGGGGTTGGGGTCGGGTCGGGTGATTGCTGGCCGGAACCGGGCGCACCGATACAACCAGCGACACTCGCGATACCGAGACCAGCCAGACCGGTCAACACCCCTCGGCGCGAGTAAGCGGGGTCATCCATATCCACATAAGAGATGGGCACAGGCAAAAAACACCTGCCCAATCGTAGAAAAAGATAACCGTTAAACCTCGACCAACTAACTTTTCATCCATGCAACGGCGGACTGCGGCGATGTACGTTGTCTTCTTCATCGTCATCGCTGTGGGGGCGATTGCCTTCATCAACGTAGTCGAGGCACCAAGTCCATCGATGGACGAGTTCGATTATCAACTCGAGGTGGACGATAACGTCACGATCGGTGACCGGACGTATCAGGTCACCCGTATCGACGTCTTCTCAATGACCTTGGCATGGACCGAGGATGAGGTCGAGCAGTCGGATCGAATAGCCAATGAGAGCACGATCGAGAGTGATGGGGTCGAATATCGGGTTGAGATCGAGCCCGGTGAGGAACCCGAACAGTTCGTCCTGCACGAGACCTTCCCCGAGCACGAGCTCGATACCGTTGAACACGGTGGTGTGACCTACGTCGTCATCGAGGAGAACGACGAGATACGATTCGTCAGAGAGGATGAGTACCTTCTCGAGGAGTACGGCCCTCGCGACCAGATCGAGCTGACTGTCGGTGATACGTTCTTGTGGGACGTGGCCGAGGTGAGTGTCACGGTCGACGAGATCACCCCTGATGGTGTGGACGTCAGCTGGGTCGGCCCCGAGGAACAGACCCGGACCATCCAAAGCGGTGAGCCGACCGAGATCGGCGATACGACCTACATCGCCAACTTCGTCGGTACCGACTTCGTCCAGCTGACGACTGATATCGAAGCGTACGAGGCACACGCAGATGCACTTGACACCTATGCTGAGCGCAATCTCGGGTTCTGGGGCGTCGGGGTGTTGTCGTTCCTCACCGCCGTCTTGATCGGTGGACTGTCGTTCCTCCCACGGCGGCGATAATAACGGGCCGGGAGGGATTTGAACCC
>SKSD01000016.1 GCA_007118145.1 Halobacteriales archaeon | reverse complement strand
TGGAGTAGTATATTGCCAGCGGATTATGGTTGATGCTACACCGCGCATTGACGATTCAGTACACACCACCTCTCCGGGTGTTTGCCGTCACGCCACGGGTTCCCATGGTTTTGGTGAGTCCATAAATCCAATCTTACGTCGTTCTAGATTGTTAGGGAAGTTACGAATCAATACTCGTTGCAATTCGTTAGTATGCTCAGTAATACCGATACGACATTTGCCTCGTAGATCAGTCGACCTACTACTGAGACTGTCCGGATGTGTTTTGGAGTGATTATATTCAACATATTGTCCAGTGGTCAACAGATGGTGAATCTCCGCCGTTATCCGATTCCACAGGGATCTTAGACTCCTGGTCATATCGTAGACAGCCACACCTACCGAAGCAACTACACAATATATCAACTAAATGTCTTAACTACTCTTTCGAAAATCGTTATGGTAGACACTTGTGTTATTATGTTCGAAATGGCCGAATCACGAGGTCTGCCAGAAGCGACCGTATCGGATCTTGAACATACCTTTGCTGAACGATGTCTCGTTCCGGGTGACGATGCGTATGACGAGTCGATCTCGCTGTGGAACAGTGCAGCACAGCGATATCCGGCTGTCGTGGTACGATGTCGCAATGCAACAGATGTTGTTGATGCACTCGAGGTGATCAACGCCCACGATGCACCATTCTCCGTCAAGTGCGGTGGGCATATGACGACCGGCCATGCCGTGGTTGACGATGGAGTCGTCCTTGACCTCTCACCGATGGATGCTGTTGAGGTCGATACGGACGAGGCGACCGTTCGTGTCGGTGGCGGAGCGATCTGGGAGGACGTGAATGAAGTGGCACTCGAACACGGGCTCATCCCACCGGGGATTCCCGAGACGGCCGGTGTTGGAGGGTTCACCCTCGGTGGGGGGATGGGTGTCACCGGTAGATTGACTGGCCTCGCAGTTGACAACCTTCGTACAGTGGAGGTGGTCACCGCATCTGGCGAGGTCGTCACCGCCAGCGAGTCTGAAAACGCCGATCTCTTTTGGGGTCTCCGAGGTGGTGGCGGGAACGTTGGCATCGTCACTGCATTCGAGTTTGACTGTGTTGAAGCACCACGAGAATGTCTCGTGGCGAACGTACTGTATCCGATCGACGACGCAGCGTCGTACTTCGCGTACTTCGATGAGATTGCTCCAACCATGCACGAGGCTACCTTCCCTACCGCCTCGCTCATCACCGTCCCACCGATCCCAGATCTTCCCGAGGACCTTCACGGCGAACTCGCCGTTGCCGGTTACGCCATGGGTGTGGTGACAGATGATGCGGTCGAGACATCATTGGAGGAGTTCGCTGATTTCGGTGAACCCCACGTGGCGATGGTGTATCCCGCTGATTACACGGAACTATACGCACCCTTCCACGTGCCACCAGGACATCGCCATCACTGGGAATCGTTCTACCTGCATGAGCTCGGTGATGATTTCATCGAGGCGATGCTTGATGAGACGCTTCCGATGCCAACACCTGAAACAGCGGTGAGCATCTATGGACTCGGTGGGGCGATCAACGATGTCGACAGTGGGGCGACTGCCTATGCTCATCGAGATGCACCGTTTGCGCTGCATCTCGTGACGCACTGGACGGATGAAGCGGATGACGACGCCTGCATCGACTGGACACGGACGAGTCATGCAGCACTTCGTGACTTTGGGACCGGCGGTGAGTACGTGAACAACCAGACCGATACTGATCGTGAACGTATCAGAGCAGCATACGGAGAGAATTATGATCGCATCGCTGAGGTGAAGGCCAAGTGGGATCCCGAAAACCGCTTGACCTCGACGCAACACGTCGAGACCGACTGATTTCCCACCGCCTTTAGGTGCGCAATCATAAGGCCACGGTCATGGCCGATTCTGAGCTCGTTGCGGAGATCAGGTCGATTCTCGAGACACCGAGGGAGGACTTTCGGACACGTGTCGCAGATGAGGCTGAGGCACTGAAGGCGGCTGTCGATGATGGCACGTTCGATAACAGTGAGGGACTGGCAGGCCTCGAGTACGAGTTCTATGCTGTCCGCGGACAAGACCCAACGACCACTGGCGGGACGCATCGCACTCGTGGTGCGGGGACTCTCTGTCGCGTCCCCCGTCGGACGCTCTCGTTCACCGGTTTCGAGAAGGAGCTCGGACTTCACAACGCCGAGATGCGCACGAGCCCACAACCGCATAATCAGTATGGTCTTGCTGCCCAGGGCGACGAGGTCCGAGGACGGCTGGCGATGGTGAGACGGGCAGTGTTACCTCACGATATCCACCTGGTAAGTGACGGCCTGTGGACGATACCACCCGTCGGTGAGTCCGCGAACGAGTACCTCCTCGATGCGGTCGAGATAGATGGTATCACCCTCGCAGCGAATATGAGTGAATCTGCACGGTATCACGCCATGGCCAACACGTCGTACGATATCGGCATGCGGGTGGACGCACCACACGTCTCGCTCCAGGCAGAGACGATCATGCCCGAGAGTCTCATCACGTCGATCCAGCCACACTATCAGGTGCCTCGGGCTGCGGAGTTGCCTGAATTCTTCCGATATGCGATCCGGATCGCCGGCCCGTTGCTCGCCCTCGGGGTCAACTCACCGTTGTTCCCACCGGATCTATACGACGATGGGGCAGATCCGAGGTCCGTCCTCGATGATGCACACCACGAACATCGCATCGGTGTCTTCGAGTCGGTGCTCAACGGCGACGAGGTGCAAAAGGTTCGTTTCCCTCGAGATATTGCATCGACCGACGAGGCAATCGATCGTATCGCAGCCGATGAGACGTTCGTGCCACAATTACTCGATCCGACTGGGCGATTCGATGATCGTTTCCGACACCTTCGCCACAAACACGGTACCTACTGGCGATGGGTGCGTCCGGTCTTTGACGGACACACCGAGGCGAGTGCGAACGCTCGTATCGAGTTCCGCCCACTGCCCGGGCAACCGACCGTACGTGACTCGATCGCCCTCCAGGCAGCCTTTACCGGTGCGCTCGTCGGTCTCTATGCACGGCAACATCCGGTCCGCGAGTTGCCGTGGTCGGTCGCGGAGCAGAACTTCTATGCCGCGATGCGTGACGGACTTGAGGCTGAGTTGACGTGGATCACGGCCGATGGACTCCGAACGACCGCACCGGACGAACTGTTCAAAGACCTCTTCGATCACGTCGAGACTGGCCTGCGCGAGCAGCTACTCCCTGACGAACACGTGGATGCCTATATCGAGCCACTCCGTCATCGCGTTCGTGGTGTTCGGACATCGGCATCGTGGAAGCTTGACATCGCCAGTGACTGCGTTGAGCAAGGTGCGTCACTTGAGGAGGCGATCGAGACGGCGCAACGTGCCTACCTCGAGCAGCAGCGGGGGACGTTGCTCGAGGGGTCGTTCGAGGCGTGGCCACAGGCGAGCGCTGTCTCACCCACCTGAGGAGGAGCCTGCTTGTCTCGCACGCAGCTCGCTGAGCGATTCGGCGACTTTCCGAGCTCGAAAGCCGAGGATATCGTCGTAGCCATCGGCCGACATCAGGATTGGGTAGAACTCCTCATCGGCGACGAGGGGTTCTCCGTCGACCCGTGCGTAAACCTCGCCCGGTGATACCTTGACGAAATTCTCGGCGAGTACTTCATAGGTCTCGCCAGGAGGTTTGGGTACCTCTGCCTCACCCTCATAGATGATGGGGTCTTTCAGTGGTGCCTCTCCAGCGATGGCGCCCGTCGCGAGCAGGAACTCTCTGATGAACTCAAACGCAGCCTCGCATGCCTCGTCGCTACCTTGCGGTCCTGCCTCGACGGTGATCACCGAACCGCAGGCACCGAGTGAGCCTATCTCGGTGGCGTCGCCTAGAATGACATGCGGAAGTGATAACCTGCAAGCCAGATCGATACCCCTCTCGTCATCGTGATCGGCGAAGCCGAATGGTGTCGGTCTCGAACGGGTGGCATGCAGGGTCAGCGTCGGGATATCCTCGATGAGTTCACAGATGACTGATGCGAGCCATGCCTCACCGATACCCTCGGGGTCGCCCGGGAATGAGCGATTCAGATCAGCTGTGACGAAGCGCTTGCCGATTTCGAGTGCTGGTGGGTTGGCGACGATGAAGCGAACGGCATGCTCGAGTTCGACCGCACCCTCCTCGATCAGTTCGACCATCCGTCGGATACCCCAGACACCGCTGGGTTCGTCACCATGGACACCACCCACGACAGCAGCGACCGGGTCGCCAGGACCGATCGTGATCACCTCTGGTTGTGGGTGATTCGCCATTGGCTATTCGTCGGAGGTGCTGCCTAATGAACGTACGTCTTATTCCTCGGGGTGATCGACCCGATGTTCGACAGCGCGGGCATGTGCCTCCAGACCTTCCATCCGGGCAAGGATGGTGATATCATCACTTACCTGTGTTGGGAGGGAGTCTCGTCTCACCTCGAGCCATGTTGGGATACGAAGGAAATCGAAGACCGAGAGGCCACCGGTGAACCGGGCAGCACCACCTGTCGGTAGTACGTGGTTCGGACCAAGGCCATAATCGCCGAGTGACTCGGCCGTCGACTGCCCGAGGAAGACCGTCCCATAATGGCTGAGTTCATCTCGCCACTCGGTGACGCGTTCACCAGCGAGTTGGAGGTGTTCGGGTGCGAGCATCGAACACACCTCACACCCCTGCGCAAGGGTCTCGACGTGGAGGACATACCCATTGGTGAGTGCCTGACGTGCGACCTGTGCGGTGGGGAGGTCGGCGAGTTGTGCCTCGAGTGCACGGTCGGTAGCCTCGATGAGGGTTTCGTCATCTGTCACCAGTACCGGCCAGGCTTCAGGTGCGTGTTCTGCCTGGGCGAGTAGATCGACAGCGACCAGCTCGGGATCGGCCGTCGAGTCGGCGAAGATGACGAGTTCGGTCGGTCCTGCCATGAAGTCGGTGCGGACATATCCGGTGATGGCCTTCTTCCCCGCTGTCACCCACGGGCCACCAGGCCCGACGACGACATCACACCGAGGTATCGATTCCGTCCCGAAGCCGAGGGCGCCCATCGCCTGTGCCCCGCCAGCAGTCACCACCATATCCACCTCGCAAACGTGCGCTGCGCCGAGGGTGACCGGGTCGGGATTCGGCGAGGCAACGATCACCGTTGACACACCTGCGACGTTGGCCGGGGTGGCCGTCATCAAGACGGAACTCGGGAGTGGGTAACCACCACCAGGTGCGTAACACCCGGCGACCGCTACCGCCTCGATGGTATGGCCGGCATGCCCGCCTGGGACATCCATCTCAAGATCGGTGAGGCATGCACGCTGAGCCTGTGCGAACGTCTCGATTCGTTCGCGTGTCGAGACGAGAGCTTCTCGCTGGCGGGCTGGAAGGGAGTGATACGCATCGGCCATGGCAGCCGCCTCGAGGACGATGGGGTCGTCCTGGTCGAGCCCGTCGAATTCGATCGCGTAATCTCTGAGCGATTCATCACCGCCCGATCTGACAGCCATGACGATCCGCCGGGCATCACTGAAGATCCCCTCGTCGATTGGGGTACGTTGACTGACATCGACCTCGTCAGTGGTGAGGACTCGCAATACCTCTGTCTCCATTCGTATTTCTGTCTGCGGTGAGTGACTGGTAGTACCTTGCGGTTACTGAGGTGTGATCGATGTGAGGAGAGATGCCTTCAACCGTCGTGTTTGATGGCTTCCATCATCGTGAAGACGTCGTCACGTTCCTGGTCTTGCATATCGGTAGGATAGCCGCCGATTCCGAGTATAAGGTCATCACCGGATTCGACCGCCTGTGCGATATGAAGGGTGAGGTCGACCGTCTCACCGATTTCGAGTAACTCGGCCTGACCTTCGTACTCGCCGACCGTGGTCGACTGACCCAGGATGGTCGCTGTATCCTCACCGATCCGCTCGAGGTTATCGAGGCCATCATATTGATCTTGCACCATCTCTGCCAGTTCATCGGTATCCATCTCCGCGACCGGGTTGAAGGTTCGATTAAGCACCTCCACCTTCGGTGTCGAGATCGCGGTGAACACCCCGGCCTGTACGTTGCTCATCGAGGCAAGCCCACCGATATCGAGGTCGATCGACTTCTCGTACTCGGCATGCCAGTTCGTCACGAGTACGTCCTGGCTCTGGCCACCCGCCTCGAACGTCTCCTCGATGACGACCTCCTCCACCCCTGTTTCCTCGTATCCGGTCGCATCGAGGATATCCGCTGGCACGCTCGCCGGACTGGCCTCGAACTCGATGGGATCGTCACCGATGAATGGGATACGGTCGAGACAACCTGCTGTACCTGCTGTGACTAACACACCCGACAGCCCGAGGGCCTCACGTCGCGTCAACATGGGCGGTCTTAGCGGTTGGATGCACGTAAGCTTCGTGGCCCGATGGTGCTACTCGCCTGATTCACCAGCTCGCCGTCTCAGCTCGCTTTCGACCTCTGCGAACGTGATATCCTCCTTGGTGAGTCTGACCAGCAGGAAGTAGAGCAAGTCTGCAGCCTCAGCGCGGACATGGTCGCGATCGGTCGCCTCGACGACCTCACCAGCCTCCTCGAGCAACTTCTCGTCGAGCAGTGAGGGGTCGTCCAACAGTGTGGACGTGTACGACCCTGCAGGGCGCTCACGAGCGCGAGCCTCGATGACGGACTGTAACGTTTCGATATCGAACCACTCACCCCAACAGGTGCGTGTGTCTCGGTGACAGAATCCTGGCGGTCGTTGGCGCACCCTGAAGCGCAGGGTATCACGGTCGCAGTCAGGGGCCGCCTCGAGGAGTTCCTGCGTCGCCCCCGAGGTATCGCCCTTTCGCCACACACCTCGTGACCGCGAATGATACACCCCCCGTCGTTCGTCGACCGCGATACGAATGCTCTCCCTATCTGAGTATGCCAGACCGAGGGCAGTCCCTCGCTCGTCGGTGACGACTGTTGGCCACAGACCGTCCTCCCGGTCTGAGGTGAGTGGTGCAGCGATGGCATCGCCGAGGTGTAAGGTGTCCTCATACAGCGCCATGCCCACCTGTGCGTCCATACCGAGGTCATCGAGGATGGCGATCTCCTCTGGGGTGGTGATACCACCAGCGATGGTCAGCTTTGCATCACCGGCTGCATCCGCGAGTGATCGTGCATGTTCGAGATCGGTGCCGTCTTGGTGTCCCTCGCGCTCGACGAACGTGACGAGAAAGCCACCCACGTAGGGTCGCAGGCGCTCCATACGCTCCTCGATCGCCTCTCCGGTCGGTGTCGTCCACCCCTCGACGACCACCTCACCCTCGCGGGCATCGAGTGCGGCGATGACACGCTCGCGGGGTAACTGTTCGAGCACCCCCGGTTCGGCAGCCGTCCCGAGGATGACCCGCTCAGCACCCACATCAAGCCACCGTTTGGCGTCCTCAACCGACCGGATGCCACCGCCGACACGGGTCGGGGCGAGGTCGATGAGGTCAGCTACCGTATCGCTGTTATCACCGGTACCCATAGCCGCGTCGAGGTCGATCACGGCGAGTTCACCGGCGATACGGAACTGCTTCGCGATCGGCCGAGGGTCACCCGCAGAGATTTCGAGTTCGGCACCCTCGATCAACTGAACAGCCTGGCCATCCATCAGGTCGATCGACGGGATGATCATGGCTCCACCTCGAGACGAACCGGGATGTCGTGAGTCGCCAAATATGCCTTCACCTCACCGACTGAGTATTCTCGTTCGTGAAAGATCGACGCTGCGAGGACGGCATCCGCACCTGCCTCGACCGCCTGGCGAAAGTGCTCTGGACCATCCGCACCGCCTGAGGCGATGATGGGGATATTGATGACGTCTGTGACCGCATCGATGAGGTCGAGGTCGTACCCTTCGCGGGTGCCATCGCGGTCGTAGCTCGTGAGTAAGATCTCACCAGCACCTCGGTCTTCGACCTCCTGTGCCCAGTCGACGACGGACCGCCCCGTGAACTCCGTCCCTGACCTGACGACGACCTCCCACGTACCCGCATCGGTGCGGGCAGCATCGACCGCGGCGACGGTACACTGTCGGCCAAACGTGGTCGAGATATCGGTCAAGAGCGATGGATTCGCGAAGGCAGCAGTGTTGGATGCCACCTTGTCCGCACCCACCTCAAGGAGTCTACGGGCGTCCTCGAGTGATCGAATCCCACCGCCAACGGTGAGCGGTATGGTCAACACATCGCGTACCTCTGCGAGTGTCTCTAGCCCGTGTTCTCGCTCCTCAGGTGTGGCCGATACATCGAGCAACACGAGCTCATCTG
>SKSD01000029.1 GCA_007118145.1 Halobacteriales archaeon | reverse complement strand
TCATACACTGTCGGCGATGATGACAGCCAGTCAGTCGGTTCGTCAAACGTCCATAGCGTCGAGCCATCATCTGCATCGACGGCATACAGGTTGCCATCATCTGAGCCGATGTAGACCACGCCATCGACGACCGTCGGTGACGAGAAGAGCTCATCATCGGGTGCATCATTCACCCAGTCAAGACTCCCTGTGTCAGCATCGACCGCATAGATGCGGTGGTCGAGACAGCCGACGAAGACCGTCCCATCGACGACGGTCGGTGAGGATGGTATCGGCCCCTCAGGCTGGCTGAACGACCAGTGCCCATCTCCGGTTTCGGCATCGATGGCGAACAGGCGACCGTCGTCACCACCGACATAGACGGTCCCATCGACGACGGTCGGAGAGGATGACACCCAGTCGAACGGGTCGGTGAATCGCCAGCGTTCGCTCCCATCGCTCGCATTGATGGCGTAGAGTCGGTCGTCATCCGCCCCCACGTACACGGTCGTCTCGGCCGTCTGTGCGGTGACGAGCGATGCACCCGAGCCGCCCAAACAGATGGCTGTGGCCAGACCTCCAAATCGGAGTAACCCCCGACGTGTGAACTCGGGATTCATACGACGATACACCGGTCTGTCCCGCCAGCGTCCATGGCAACGTGTCTGACGACCCCACCCTTAACAGATGCGTTCTCGCCACACAGTGTGGGTGAAGCCGATTCTCATCGATGATGGCGGTACCGGTTGGCTTACGTACCGAACCATCCTCGGGGCGACCAATGGCGGCGATCGATATCGAGGCGGTGACGAAGCGATTTGGCGATATCGTCGCGTTGGACGATCTCTCACTGCGGGTCGATACTGGTGAGTTATACGGTCTCCTCGGGCCAAACGGTGCTGGCAAGACCACGCTCATGGGCGTGCTGACCGGGCAGGTACGACCCGATAGCGGCTCGCTCGCTGTCCTCGGTACCGACCCGATCGCCGATCCCATCGAGGTCCGAAGACGGGTGGGTATCCTCCCCGAGCGTGAGTCACCACCGAGCTTTCTGACTCCTCGGGAGTACTTCCAGTTCATCGGTACCGTACGCGACCTCGATGACGACCAGGTGGATGCCCTGACGGCGACGTGGGCACGTCGCTTTGGCTTTGAAGGGAAGCTGGACGTACTCGCGACCGACCTCTCACGCGGCCAGCAACAGCAGGTGATGATCGCGGCTGCGTTCTTCCATACACCGCAGGCAGTCTTCATCGATGAGCCACTGACGAACCTCGACCCGATCGTCCAGGAGCGTCTCAAGCGATTCTTTGTCAGGTACCAGGCCGAGGGGCGGACGGTCGTGTTGTCGACACATAACGTCGAGGTGGCGGCAGAGATCTGCACCAAGGTGGGTATCATCCATGAGGGCCGACTCCTGACAGAGATCGAACCTGCGACGTTGGACACCGATGCGTCACTCGTCGATGTCTTCACAGAGCACATCGACACGACGCTCGACTGGGAGGAGCTCGATGCCTGACTCGACGACGCGACTGGTCTTTATCGGCATGCTCCGTGAGGAATGGCGACTGCACAGTCGACTCTTCGGCGGTGTGCGATTCGCGCTCTTCCCGCTGATCGTCTTCGGTCTCGTCACAGGTGCGGTCTGGTTACTCACCTACGTTGAGACCGCCATCGAGACGATACTCCTGGGTATCCATCTGCTCGTCTTCCTCTTTGGGTTACACACCGGCTCGGTTGGTTTCATCGGGCGTGACGCACTGCGTAACCTGCTCGGCGATCTCACCCTCTTAGTCTTCTCCGCACGGACGTTACCGATCTCTCGACGCCGTCTCCTCGGTGTCTTCATCATGAAGGATCTGCTGTACTATGCAGGGTTATTCTTGCTCCCAGTCGCGCTTGGCGTCGCTCCCATATGGCTGCTTGAGGGTGGCTCGATCGCCGAGATCGCCTGGTTATGGATGACATTGCTCGGGATGTTCGCCCTCGGTATCGTCTCGACACTCACACTGATCGGCCTGGCCGGGCGTGGACTGCCACGAGCGCTGATCGCCGGTGCTATCATCGCACTCATCGCCGCGGCATGGTATCTTGAGATCGACCCCATTGGGCTGACAGCATACGGTGCGTTCATCGAGCCGAGTGCACCTGCCGTGCTCGTCCCGGTCGGGGTGATCGTGGTGTTGGGCGTCATCGCCACGGTATCGTTCACGGTCGAATCACACCGCGTCGAGCGTCGTACACAGCCACGTTACCGACGCTGGTTTGGGTACATCGGTGACCCCATCGCGACGAAGACGTTGCTCGATGTCGATCGTAGCTCGGGTGGGTTCGCGAAGGTTCTGTTCTCGGGTGCCATCTTGTTCGGTGTGACAGCCGCACTCGTCGAGTTCGCCGGTGAGGTGACGGGTATCGAGCCGTCGGTCGAGCTCGCGTATGGGATGATCCTCGGGCTCACCGGATTCACCACGTACAACTGGCTCACCCAGTCTGACGATATCGAGGGGTACCTCTTCCATCCGCTCGACGTGGCGTCAGTGTACCGAGCCAAGTTACGCGCGTTCTTCATCATCGGGCCGGTCGTCGCGCTGGTGTTCTATACGATCGGCGTGCTCTGGCAGGGTGGCTCGCTGCTCAGCGCGCTCACCGGGGCGATACTCACCGTCGGTGTGACTGCGTACGTGTTCGGTGTCACCATCTATCTGGCTGGCATCTCGCCGAATGAGTTCCTCTTCGACTCGCTCTTGTTCACACTCTTCGCCGGTGCGATGATGGTCGCCCTCGTGCCACTGCTCGTCATCGCCTTCGCCGTGTCACCCCTCGGGGTCGAGGTATTGGCCGCGGTCGGTCTCGGTGGTGTCTTGCTCTTCGCACTCGGGCTACTTGCCTTCAATCGGGCGGTTGATCGATGGTCACAACTACACCTCGGCTAATGACAGGTTGCATCAACCGTGAGGAAGGGTCCGTTCAGCTGAGTTGTTCGGTAACGGTCGAGACGATACGTGCTACCGGGCCATCTGTTGTGGTGTCTGGTTCCTCCGGGGTGGTCTGACACTCCTCGAGGAGCATCTCGTAGTGGTCGATCACCGACTGGAGCTCGGCCTGTTTGGCTTCGAGGGCGAACTCGAGGCGGTCGACCCTGCGTTGCACCGCGGCCATTCGATCGTCATCACCCCTGATGGTATCTGGCTCCCAGTCCCACTCGTCGACGGCGAGGGTACTGGACTGTGGGAGGTCTTTGAGCATGGTGTGGATTGTGAGGATTATCGTGAGAGGTCAAAACGTTACGTCAGACTTGTGGCGGACTCTCGTCATCGTCGGCCACTGGTGTCGGTGAGTGATCGATTTCCATGACGGCGTGAGCGGACGGATTTTGCCGGAATTCACGCCGTCTCAAGATAGAGATGCGAGGGCATCGGCCAGATCTGAACTGAGGTGGTCACCCGTGTCAGTATCGAGGTTGTCACGTGGGAGTGAGATGGAGATATCATCATCCTGGTATCGGGGGACGAGGTGGACGTGTGCGTGATCGATATTGCCGATCAGTGGCCCGGTCGTGTGAAAGATGCTGAATCCATCTACATTGAGCACCTCGTCCATCGCGTGTGTCAGCGCCTGTGTGGTGGTGAACAGCGCGTGGAGGGTCTCGACCGGGAGTGTATCCAATCCCGTATGGTGTGCGTTGGGGACGACCACGGTATGCCCCTCGGCGATGGGATTCGCATCGAGAAATGCCGTGATTTCGTCAGTTGTCTCGATGATGAACGCATCATGCTCACCACGCGCTATCTGACAGAAACGGCAGTGGTTCATGGTGACCGTTGTATCGCCTTCGAGAAAAAGTCTGTCACGGTCGGTTGAGCGAAGTCAGCCTAGCGATCGCGTCGAAAGCGCATGTCGCGTCGTACACCGTTGGTGACCATACTGAACGGTACAATCACCACTGTCACGATGAATAGCCCGATGAGGATAGGTAACCCAGGGAGCAACTCGATGAAGCCACTCATGGTCATCCCCTCATCCGATAGCCGACCCATCTCCTCTGGTCGTGTCATGAAGGTGATGAGCAGTAGGAAGATCAGGTAGGCGATGATGATCGAGATGGTCGTCCTGATGGGTCGACGGATGACTCGGTTCACCTGGTGTTGCAGCGAGTTGACGAAGCGGTCAGGATGTCGTATCGCTCGCATGAGTGTCCGGCGTTGTCGTCGTGATGCCATGCCCAGAGTCGATGTATCAGCTGCATAGCTGTTGCTAGATGCGTGGTGTGAAAAATCTGGAGCCGCTCAGACGTAGTTCTCTGCGGTCTTACCGACCAGTGGGAGCGAGTAGCGCTCGCCCTGGAATGCCTGGTACATCATGAACAGCCACAGGACGAACACAAGCAGCGAGACCAGCGTCCACAGCAGGCCGACGAATATCGCGATAGCCCAGCCAAGTCCTGGGATGAACGTGAAGATGGGCAGGATGATCGAGAGTGCGAACGAGATGACGAAGATACCCCCGAAGAGGATGGTACTCTGGGCGGCGTGAAAGCGGACGAAGTCGTTCTCCTCCTCGATGAGGAGGAAGAGGATACCGGTGATGAACCCGAGGAGGTACGTCAACGCACCGGCGACCTTCTCGTCGAGACCGCCCGCCACCTCTGCCTGTCCTGATTCGGTATTTGCCGTCTCTACCGTGTTGGATTCGGTTTCAACTGTCATGCATATACCTCTGATATCTTGGTGATGACTGTCATTGAAGTTATCACTAAGTGTTCGACTGGAGTTCATATAACGATTGTTGTTTAATTCATTCGATACATTGCTTAACTCACATATCGATAATATTATATAACGGGTCGTCACCGTCTACCGGTTCCAAGGCGCCCCGTCCGGGTCGACTAGCCGTTCTCGGTGCTCGATAGCATCGATGCGAGCAACCTCATCGTCGGTGAGGGTGTGCGTGCCGGCGGCGAAGTTCTCCTCAATACGGGCATGACTGGATGACTTGGGAATGGCGACCACGTCATCGTCATGGTGTAACCACGCCAACACCACCTGTGCTGGAGTGATACCTCGGTCTGAGGCGATCGAAACAATCGTCTCCTCGTCAAGGACGTGACCCCGTGCGAGTGGTGAGTACGCCACAGAGTACAGCCCATGCGCTGTTGACGCCCGATGCACCTCACGATTGGGGAGGTAGGGATGCTTCTCATACTGGTGGGCGATAATCACGTCACCGGCAAGGTCCATCGCCTCATCGAGCAGCATCGGCGTGAAGTTACTCAGTCCGAGTGCGTCGACCTTGCCATCGTCGACCAACGCTGCCATCGCTGGGAGTGTCTCAGCTGCGTCGTACGTTCTCATCGGCCAGTGCACATAGAGCAGGTCGATACGGTCGACCCCGAGGCGGTCGAGGCTCTCGTCCGCAGTCTGTGCCACCTCTGCACCACCCAACGAGCCAGTTGGGATTTTCGTCGCGATGAAGAGCTCGTCACGGTCGACCGAGGCCTCGGCGATGCCCCTGCCGACAGACTCCTCGTTTCGGTAGTTGACGGCTGTGTCGATATGTCGGTAGCCGGTCTCGATGGCGTGACGCACACAAGATACGCACTCGTCGGCGTCGGTCAGTTGCCAGGTACCAAAGCCCGGCCGTGGGAGTGATCGCATGTCCATACCTCGGCTGTGGGAGGCATCTCAAAGGAAGTTATGTTCGTGGCAAGAAAGGCCACATGTCCTCTCATCCTGGGAATGAGGCAAGGTTATACCACGGTTGCGTTCGCGTAGGGTACCATGGACGGGTACCTACTGGCGGCGACGGACGGACATACGAACACGGATCCTGCGATCCATTTCGCTGATATGATCGCAGACCACCATGACGTCGAGTTGCGTGTGGTGCACGTGATCGATGAGCGCCTCCTCGAGGGTGTCGGCTTCGCCGATGCCCGGACGGAACTCGAGGAACATCTCGAGATGCAGGGGCGTTCAGCACTCGAGCGCGTGTCTGAGGTGGCGACCAACAGCCAACCTTCGACCTCGATACGCAGTGGCCGGCCGTATCAGGAGATACTCGAGGCAGCCGACGGGGCGGGGCTGATCGTCGTCGGGAGACATCCACACGAGACACGCCGGCCAGAGGGGCTTGGCGTGACCGCATCGCGCGTCATCGGTGAGTCGACCGCACCGGTACTCTCGGTCCCGTCGACGACAGACGCACCAGACCGTGGTGTCTTCGAGTCTGTCCTCGTCCTGTCCGATGGGAGTGACTTCTCAGACCGTGCCGCAGCATTTTCGACGCAACTGGTTGATACCGACGCAGGGGACCTACACGGGTTGTACATCATCGACTCCGATATCTACGACCTGGCTGATGCACCACGGAGCATCATCGGTATCCTCCGCGAGGGTGGTCAGGCATCTCTCAACGATATCGGTGTCATCGCCCGTGAGGCAGAGTTATCATATGCCAGGCATATCCGCCGAGGGTCGGTGATCGACACGATCGCTGAGGCGGTCGATGAGATCGACCCTGATATCGTCTCGATGGGTACACGCGGTCGATCCGCTGGGACGGGTCCGTTGCTCGGATCCACCACCGCTGCCGTGTTACAGCGACTCGACCGTCCCGTATTGACCTCGCCCTGAGCGATACCGTACTCACGTAGATGTCGACCGAATCATTCGAGGAACCGCCCCATGCTATCACACGTGAGCGTGTCCTCGATGCGCTCGAGACAGACCAAGAGGGTTTGACGCCCGCGGAGGCGCGTGCACGACTCGAGCGGTTCGGTCCCAACGAGATCGAGTTCGAGGAGGGTGTCAGCGCACTCTCGGTGCTGATCGATCAGTATCGGTCGTTCTTGATCTGGTTGCTCATCCTGGCCGCAGTCGTCATGCTCGCGGTCGAGCATTATCTCGATGCCGGGGTGATCATCGTGGTGGTCACCCTCATCACCATCTTCGGCTTCATCCAGGATTACCGTGCAGAGCGGTCGATCGAGGCACTGCTCGAACTGGCGAGTGTCGAGGCGGTCGCCATCCGTGACGGCCAGCGCACCACGCTCGACACACGCAATATCGTCCCGGGTGATATCGTCATCCTCGATGCAGGTGATATCGTCCCCGCCGATGCACGCCTGCTGACGACATCGAACCTGTCGGTCGATGAGGCAGCCCTCACCGGTGAGAGCCACGCCGTTGACAAGGATGCCGACGTGTTGCACGCTCCCGCGATTCCGTTGGCCGAGCGGACGAACCTGGTGTTCAAGGACACGATCGTCACACGTGGCTCGGGTGTGGCAGTGGTCTTCGCCACCGGTGCACACACCGAGATGGGCACGATCGCGAAGGAGCTCGAGGAGACGGTCGAGGTGGCCACCCCGTTTCAGACGGAGATGGATCGCCTCGGTAAGACGATCGCGGCGATGGTCGTTGTCGCCATCTCGCTCATCATCATCTCCGAGTACGTCATCGGCACGACCGACCTGTTGACGATCTTCCTCACGTCGGTCGGTATTGCCGTCTCTGCCGTCCCCGAGGGCTTACCCGCGGTCGTCACACTCACACTCGCCCTCGGGGCTCGCCGGATGGTCGCGAAGAACGCACTCGTCAGACGGCTGCCCATCGTCGAGGCACTCGGGTCGGTCGATGTGATCTGCACCGACAAGACGGGGACACTCACCGAGGGGCGCATGACGGTCACCCGGATCTTCGCCGATGACACGCGGGTCGATGTCTCTGGCGTGGGGTACGACCCCTCGGGGTCGTTCACGGTCGAGGGGACGGATATCGACATGCATCGGATCGAGGAGCTGCTCCGGGCTGGCTTGCTCTGTAACAACGCCGAGCGTGGCTGGACGGAGGCAGGTGAGGCCGTCTTCATCGGCGACCCGACGGAGAACGCACTGGTCGTCCTCGCTGAGAAGGCCGGCCTCGACCCCCGCAGAGAGCGTGAGCGATACCCCAGACTGGCCGAGGTGGACTTCACCTCCGATCGCAAGCTGATGACGACCGTGCACCACGTCCCTGGCCTCGAGGAGACGGTTGCGTACACGAAGGGCGCACCCGAGGAGGTGCTCGCCCGGTGTACGCACGTGTTAGCAGATGGACAGCGGGTTCCACTGACCGATGAACGTCGCGAACGGTATCGCAATCGCGTGGATGCGTATGCCGACGATGCCCTCAGGGTGCTCGCTTTTGCCACGCGTGATGCGGTCGACCCACATGATGGCGAGCAGATCGAACACGACCTCACCCTGCTCGGTCTCGTGGGCATGCTCGACCCTCCGAGGGCAGAGGTACCTGAGTCGATTGCCGCCTGTCAGTCGGCGGGTATCCGTATCGTCATGATCACCGGGGACAACCCCACGACGGCACGGGCGATCGCCTCGTCGATAGGGATTGATGTCGATACCGTGATGACCGGCGTTGAACTCGACACGGTCGATGACTCCTCGCTGACGGAGATCGTCGAGGAGGTAGATGTCTTCGCCCGGACGACACCGGCGCATAAGGCACGGCTACTGCGTGCATTACAGCAAAACGAACATACCGTGGCGATGACCGGTGATGGCGTCAATGACGCCCCTGCAGTCAAACAGGCCGATGTCGGTATCGCCATGGGCGTACGCGGCACTGACGTGACCGAACAGGCGTCAGATATCGTCCTGCTCGACGATAACTTCGTGACGATCCGAGATGCCGTCGAGGAGGGTCGTGGACTGTTCGATAACGTCCGCAAGTTCGTCAACTACCTCCTCTCGGGTAACTCAGGCGAGGTATTGCTCGTGCTCTCGGGGACGTTCGCTGGCCTGGGGCTGGTCATCACGCCCGTGCAGATCATCTGGATCAATCTCGTCACCGATGGCATCCCGGCGGTGACCCTCGGGGTCGACCAGAAGGCAGACGACGTCATGGAGCGCCCACCTCGGCCACGCGAACAGGGTGTCATCACACGGCGCATCATGAGCTCGGTCATCGGTATTGCGATATTGATGGCCGCCACCATCTTGCCGCTGTTTTACATCCATCGACACGATGTCGAACTCGCACGGACGATGGTGTTCACCTCACTGGTCACCTTCGAGATTGTCAGGATACAGGCGATACGCCGGCGGTATAACCTCGGGCTCTTCTCGAATCGCTGGCTGATCCTCGCCATCTGCGTGGCGTTCGCCTTGCAACTCGTGGTGTTGTACACACCGGCACAGACCATCTTCGGTGTCAAGCCCCTCGGTCTCGAGCACTGGTTCCAGATCTTGGTCGCGGTGATCATCTTCATCATCCTCATGGCCGTCTTCGTCCGCATCCAAGACCGCATCTTCGCCGACCGATACTAGCCCATACCCTCGCGTGCACCGAAATCAGGAAGTGGTTGCCTGTGAAACGAAGGATATCGGTAACATCATAGGATAGTCTCGCATGAACCTCAGACTCGCCGCATTGGCCGTTCTCATCATCATCCTCGGCTATCTCTCACTGCTGATATTCCTCCCCTTCTCGACGTACCTCCTGGCGGCGATACTGCTGGCGTTCATGCTACATCCCCTCCACCGCCGTCTGGCACCGTACATCGGCCGGCGACCCTCTGCGTTCGTCCTCGTCATCTTCGCCGTTGCAGCGACGCTGACGCCGCTCGTCATCATCGGCTACCTCGTGATCGAGACCATGGAGGATATCACCGAGGGGATCGACGAGATCGTCCTCATCGAGCAGCTGGAGGAGCTCATCCTCACCTTCACTGGTGTGGAGGTCGACCTCGTCTCGGAGATAGATCTGGCCATCCAGCGCTTCGCCGAGGCTGCACTGGGCGAGCTCACTGAGATTCTAGCCCAGGCGTTTCACTTCATCATCGGGGCGATGTTGCTCGTCTTCGTGCTCTACTACCTCATCCTCGATGGCTCGACGTTCGTCAAGTGGGTCATCGACGTGACTCCGGTCGATCGTGACATCCAGCAGGAGCTCTTCGACGAGGCGAACGTCATCACGTGGGCGGTCCTGAAGAGCCACCTCTTCGTCGCTATCATCGAGGGGACACTCGTCGGGATCGGGTTCTACATCGCTGGCGTACCGAACGCTGCCTTCTGGACGGTCATCATGATCGTGATGTCTATCCTCCCGATCGTCGGGGTGAGTATCATCTGGGCACCTGCGGTGGTCTTCCTCGTCTATATTGGTGCGTTCCCCGCGGCGATCTTCCTGTTCGCATACGGGGCGATCGTCATCAACCTCGACAACTACTTCCGCGCCATCCTCGTCGACCGTGAATCCGATCTCCATCCGGCGGTCGTCCTGGTGGGTGTCCTCGGCGGTCTCTATGTCTTCGGTGTGCTCGGGCTGTTCATCGGGCCGATCGTGCTGGCGATATTCAAGGCCACGGTGAACGTCTTCGGCCGGCGCTACCCGTTCGATTCCATGCGCCCGATCGCCTGAGGTCTGGCGGTGACGATACCCACCGGTATGCCGGCCATCAGTTCACGCTCAGCACGTTCGACCTGGAAACCACTGTCGGTGAGATATCGCTCGAGTGGGATAGGTCGGCAATCGATCATCCTCGGTGCACACCAATGCAACACCCAGTAGAGGGTTTGCATACACGTGACCGGCCGATCGACGAGTGAGACGATGGTGATACGGCCATCATCGACGAGGATACGAGCGACCTCATCGAGGAGGCGATCGATGAGCCAGATGGGTAACAACTCGAGGGTGAAACTCATGAACACCGCATCGATGCTGGCATCGGCGAGCGGCAACGTGGTCCCATCGGCCTCGAGGATGAGGCACCGGTCGGTCAACCCAGCTACCTCGATGTGTCGTCGAGCGATGTGACACATCGACGGGGCGATATCGAGTCCGATCGCAAACCCCTCGGCTTCGACCCGATGGGCTATCTCGGTGAGCGCATCACCCGGTCCACACCCGATATCGATGACCACCTCACCCGGTTCAACAGCGAGCTGTCTCAGACCGGCACGTCGAGATGGCACCTCGAATGCACCGCTGATACCCCCGTAATAGGGTGCGATGCGGTCATACCACCGACGTGTGATGAGGCGATCATCGACGCGATGTGACCCCATAGTGCCGACTACGTGGTTTGTACATTAAGATACGGGCCATGTTTCCCATCCGACGTGGGTGGGAACGGCCACCAGCGACTGTCCATCGTCGAGATAGCTAGTCACGACGGGCAACATGCACCTGACACGGTGTGTGAGTTGCTAACACGGACACCGGAATACACTTCTTTACGAACCGTCTAATCATCGATGAGATGATGGCAACCACTCACCTCCTGGCAGGGCTGCTTATCGCCCTGCCGGTTGCCATGGCGTACCCGTCATTGGCCATGCCCGTCATGCTCGGGGCCGCGGTCGGGAGTATCCTGCCCGATCTCGACCTCTATTACGGGCACCGCCGGACGCTCCATTACCCGACGTACGGTATGTTAGCCGGTGCAATCGCCGGGGTGGTGGCTATCATGTTCCCGCATCCGGTGGTCGTGGGCACTGCGTTCGTCATCATCGGCGCTGCGATACACGCCAGGATGGACCTCTACGGTGGCGGACTCGAGTTACGCCCGTGGATGGGTAGCTCGGAGAAGGCCGTCTTCGACCACGCCAAGGGGAGATGGCTCCCACCTCGACGCTTCATCAGGTACGATGGCGCACCCGAGGACGTCGCCTTCGCCGGCATGTTGGCGGTGCCTGGTCTGTTCCTGCTTGAGGGGTACCTCTGGTGGCTCGTCGTCGCTGCACTGGCTGTCTCGGTCACGTACGGGCTGGTACGTAAACCGATCGTCGACCTCGGGGTGATCATCCTCAGGTACGCACCGGTGTCCTTGCTCACACTCTTACCCACGCGATACCTCGAGGACGAACTCGCTGACCGGCTTTAGGTGGGGTTCTATTACCGCGGTGGGTGCATCTATACACATGAGCCATCGCATCCTCATCGCCTATGATGGCACGCAACAGGCAGATCGAGCGCTTGCCTTCGCTGTCGATCACATCGACCATGATGCAGTGACCCTGCTCATGGTGCTCGACCCCATGGAGGGGTTCCTCGATGCCTTCTACCAAGGCTCAACCCAGTACGAAGCATGGCATCAGATGGCGAAGGATCAGGCGATGAAACAACTCGAGGCGGCACGCTCTCGGGTGGCCGACCGTGCGGAGGTTGAGATCGATACCGTCGTCGGACAGGTGCCGAGACAGATCGTCACCTACGCCGAGGAACATGACATCGATCACATCATCGTCGGTAGTCATGGTCGAGAGGGGGTGAGTCGGATCCTCCTCGGCAGTGTGGCTGAACTCGTCGTTCGACGCGCACCCGTACCGGTCACCGTCGTTCGGTGATCGACCGTCGCAGACGCCTGCACGACGGGGTGTGGGTCACCACTGGCACAAGATTATGTCATTGCACACCACACACCACCTATGGAGAAGGTGACCATCGACGAGGTTGCCAACTTCCCTTGGGCGGCCGAGACGATCCGTCGGCTGAGCGAGCCGTTGGGGGCCGAACACGTGGTGGTCAACCACTACGAGCTCGAGACCGGCGATAGCTTCGCCTTCGCGTATCACTCACATGAGTTTCAAGAGGAGGTGTTCATCATCCTCGACGGGACGGCGACGTTCGAGACTGATGCGGGTGAGGTGCGTGTCGGATCGGGTGAAGCCATCCGTTTCGAACCCGGTGAATTCCAGCGCGGATGGAACCATGGAGACGAACGCGTCGTCGCACTGGTGCTCGGCGCGCCGCGTGCGTATGGCAACGAACAGCGCCTTCGCATGTGCGATGACTGTGCGGGGATGCGACACCACGACCTTGAGGTACGTGAGGAGAATCACGTCCCCGGTGGGCGTGTCATCGTCGCGATATGCGCAGACTGTCATGCGGTCAATGGTGAGTGGTCTGAGGGATCGATGCCCGGTGAGGTCCCCTGAGGCACATGGTTGACCGGTACCCTCGCGACACTGTCTTCGTCGGATCACAATCGACGAAAAACAAGGCCTTTTAGCCAGCCTTTCGTGCATTTGCTTGATGAAGCTGCACGAGTATCAAGCGAAGGGTATCTTCTCAGATGCGGGCATCCCGACACCGCGGTTCGAACTCGCGACGGACGTCGATGAGGTGCTCGCCATCGCTGAGGAGACTGGCTATCCGGTCGCCATCAAGGCACAGGTGCAAGTCGGTGGCCGTGGTAAGGCAGGTGGGATCAAACTCGTCAAGGATGAGACAGAGGCACGTGAGGCAGCCACGAGCATCCTCGGGATGGATCTCAAGGGCTACACCGTCGATCGCGTCATCGTCGAGGAGGCGATCGACTTCGTCGACGAACTCTACGTCGGTGTGACGCTCGATCGTGAGGTCGGCCGGCCGGTGTTGATGGTCTCGACTGAGGGAGGTGTCGATATCGAGGCGGTGGCCGAACGCGATCCTGATGCGATCGCCCGCGTTCACGTTGACCCAGCATTCGGTATCCATCACTATCAGGCACGTCTTGCGGTCTACCGTGCAGGTATCGACCGAACGGTAGCGCGTGATGTCGCCTCGGTGCTCACCACGCTCTATGAGCTGTTCGCCTCGCGCGACGCCACCGAGATCGAGATCAACCCATTGATGCTCACCAGTGACGGCTCGGTCATCGCCGCAGATGCGGTGATGAACATCGACGAGGACGCTCTCTTTCGCCAGCCAGAACTTGCCGAGATGGAAGAGGAGGCGACCGGTGATGCACTCGAGCGACAGGCGAACGAGGTCGGGCTGGATTACGTCCGCCTCGATGGCAACGTCGGTATCATCGGCAACGGTGCAGGCCTCGTCATGACCACGCTCGATCTCGTCGATCACTATGGTGGCTCGCCGGCGAACTTCCTCGATATCGGCGGTGGTGCCCGGTCGGACACGGTGCGAAACGCACTCGAACTGGTCTTCGCCGACGAGAACGCCGATGCGGTCGTGTTCAATATCTTCGGAGGGATCACCCGCGGTGACGAGGTGGCTCAGGGTATCAACGAGGCGATCGAGGCGTTCGATGAGCTTCCCAAGCCTGTCGTGGTACGTATCGCCGGGACGAAGGCTGCGGAGGGTCGCGAGCTACTCAATGCAGAGCGCCTCATCGTCGCCCAGACCCTCGAGGATGCCGTCCAACGTGCCGTCGAGGCAGCCCAGGAGGTGCGTGCAGCATGAGCGTCCTCGTCGATGAGGACACGAAGGTGCTGGTCCAGGGGATCACCGGTAGTGAGGGGCGTTTTCACACTAATGGCATGCTCGAGTACGGGACCGATGTGGTCGGCGGTGTTGTCCCCGGCCGTGGTGGTGAATCGGTCGAGGGAGTCCCGGTCTTCGATACCGTCGATGGCGCGGTGGCTGAGACAGGTGCGACGGCGAGTGTCGTCTTCGTGCCACCAGCCTTCGCCGCAGATGCACTCTTCGAGGCGCTCGACAGCGAGTTAGCGCTCGTGGTGGCCATCACCGAGGGGATACCCACACGAGACATGAGCCGTGTCTACCGCCGCCTCGGTGAGGTCGATACTCACCTGATCGGGCCGAACTGCCCTGGTATCATCACACCAGGTGAGACCAAGCTCGGTATCCTCCCTGGTGATATCTTCGCAGCAGGGTCAGTCGGCCTCGTGTCACGGTCGGGGACGCTCACCTACCAGGTGGTCGATAACCTAACCGCTCGGGGTATCGGCCAGTCGACGGCCGTCGGTATCGGTGGCGATCCCATCATCGGGTCGAACTTCATCGATATCCTCGCTCAGTTCGAGGCGGATGCTGATACCGACGCGGTCGTCATGTGTGGTGAGATCGGCGGTGAGGCAGAAGAGCGAGCCGCACGGTTCATCGATGAGGAGATGGAGACACCCGTTGTCGGGTTCATCGCCGGGCGGACGGCACCACCAGGCAAGCGCATGGGTCACGCCGGTGCGATCGTCTCCGGGGGTGGTGCCACAGGGACAGCAGCGAGCAAGATCGACGCACTCGGTGCGGCTGGTGTGCCCGTTGGAAAGACACCGGACGAGGTCGCCGAGATCGTCGCCGATCTCCACTGAGTCGGTATCACCACGGCCATCCAGGTGAGCTAATATCCTCGAGGCTGGTGTTTCGGACATGGCCGACGATAGCGTATCAGCCATGCGGCGATTCCCAGTCCCCGACATGGACGAACTGCCCGAGGATGTCCGCGAACGAATCGAGGCAGAGACAGAAGATGCAGGATTCACGCCGAACGTCTTTCTCGCGTTCGCCTACCGACCATCACACTTTCGTGCGTTCTTTCAGTACTATGATAGCCTCGTCGAGACGACCGAGTTGACACGGCGAGAGATCGAGATGATCGTCGTCGCTGTGAGTGCGGCGAATGATTGCTATTACTGCAATGTCGCCCACGGCGCACTCGTCCGACTGTATGGTGACGATCCCCTCCTGGCCGATCAACTCGTGGCTAACTACCGCATCGCCGATATCAGTGAACGAGAACGCGCCATGCTCGATTTCGCCGTCACATTGACAGAGGACCCTGTACGCGTGACAGAGGCATATCTGCAGTCACTCGAGGATGCAGGTTTCAGCCGCCGAGCCATCTGGGATATCGGCTCAGTCACGGCATTTTTCAATCTTTCCAACCGGATGGCACATCTGGCAGATATGCGGCCCAATCCAGAGTTTCACACGATCGGATATCGAACCACTGAGTAGCCTATAAGGACGAGTACTACATGATTGAGACAAGAAGTAGAAAGTGAGTCCTTTTGTTGACGTGCAAGAAGTCATCAACAAGTGAGTGAGGACGGCAAGAATCCACAGTGGATCTTAACCCGGGCGTTGCAGGTCATCTAGCTTTGCATAATATGATGTTGGGCACGACTTCTTCGACTGCCGTGACCCCATCGATGGATACTATCTCATTGATAGAAGAGACGTATAGTACATCGAAGTCGTCCCTCCCGAGATATGCAGGTGCGCCATCCAAGATCATATGCGCATATTCTGGGTATACCAGCACTGCTAACTCCACTATCGCCGATAGTTACTGAATAAGCTGCCGCCGATTCCACCGTCTACAGAATCAGCGTTCGCAACTAACCCTTTTACCTACGAATTTCCCGGTATGGCTCAAGATAGCCCAATAGCTCCCTACCTTGCTGTAGGAATCTCGAGTACGGTCTATGGCATCGGTAGCCGCGAGGATATCAAAATCAACCTCGAACATGTCGAGGAATGTATCCACGCGGCAGAGGCGATGGCGAATATCAATCTTCCCATAAAAATCATCGCACTTGCGGAAGGTGCGTTGACAGGATTCACCGACGAGGTGTTCGATGTTCCCCATGTGACGGCGGCTAACGATCTGTTCATAGACATCCCTGGGGAGGAGACAGACTACCTCGGTCGGCTTGCCGAGCACTACGATACCTATATCATCGGACAATCGAAGGCACGTTGGCCAGAGGTAATGGATGACCGGTACTTCAACACGACATTCATCATCGATCCGAATGGGGATGTCGTACATAAAGCGCCGAAGAATCACGTTTGGAGCCGAGAACACTCGTGCACTCCGCATGATGTGTATGATGTCTGGGTCGATGAATTTGGGGATGATATCGATGCATTCTATCCCGTGCTCAAGACTGATGACATCGGTAACATCGGCACGATGGTATGCAGCGATGGCGAGTATCCAGAGGCAGTCAGAGCTCTGGCATTGAATGGTGCTGAGGTCATCTATCGACCATCGGAGGCGGTCCCGATGACCGCGAACACGTATCCCGGTGGTGGTGGCTGGATGATACAGAACCAGGGCCACGCCCAGTTCAATAGTGTTTACATGCTCAGCCCGAATGTCGGTCCGGTCTACCCCCACCCGAAGGCACGACACCCGATCGACGTTTCGGCAGGGAGTTCGCATATCGTCGATTATCAAGGGCGTATCGACTCGTACAATGCCTCAGCTCGAGACACATTCGTCGGTTCAATCATCAACATCGAAGAGTTACGCCACTTCCGGACGATGAACTTGAATAGCAACTGGACGAAGGACCTTCGCACCGAGTTGTTCCAGACGATGTACGACGAGCCAATCCATCCGAAGAACCTCTTCATCGATCAACCGCCACATGGTCACGCAGAGGAGGATGAAGTCCGGAGGGAGAACATCCAGAGGCTCATTGATCGTGGTACGTACACTGAGCCGTTTCATGACTTTGAGGGAGCTAAGTTCTACCCTGGTGCGCTCGATCCTGAACAGGAGAAGTGGGAGAACGTCAAGACGCTCTGGGAGGAGGAGTGACGATGGAGCAAGAGAACGAGGCTACCTGGGTAGATCCAACCCCAGGATCGTTTCTGCTCGTGTTCGCGATCACATTTGGTGGCTGGGCAGTGTTCACTGAGCAGGTAAACATGTTCGAGGCGCTGCCGGTCTTCGGATACTACTTCCTCGCCTTTGGAATCTACTGGCTCATCGCGGCCATTATCGACTTCAGGATTGGCGACATGATCGGCGGGGCAATCAACGGTGTCTTTGGTGTCTTACTCGGCTTGGGGCCTGGTTTGGCATTCATCCTTGATGCACACTTTATGGCTAGGGAGGTGGCTCTCGACACAACCCTCGAGGGTTACTTCCTACTGTTCACAGGTATCATCTTCTTCGTCTTCGCAATCGCAGCCGGATCGCGTTCATGGCTCCTAACGGTCATGCTTGGCATACTCGGTGTTGCCTTTCTCATACTCGGGTACCCCATATCAGGGTTGACCACCGAGATGATGTGGTTCGATATTGGTGGTTGGCTCCTCCTCATCGCCGGGATTATCGCGCTATATGCGTCGTGTTCATTCATCTTCAATGAAGCATATGACCGGACTGTCCTCCCTCTCGGTGGGCCGGTAATCAAGTAGACCAAGGAATAGCTGAATTCACTGATGGTTGAAGTATCGGAGGTTTCCGGTTTATTCTCTCGACTTCGAACTCTTGAGAGCAGTACAACAGTTTAATCCACGATGGGCGTAACCCAAAGTTGATCGGCTTACAAGTGGAGCTGCGCACCGATTTGAAACACATAACACGAGGCTATTTGGGGCCGAGGCGCCGATTGAAGCCATGGCAATGCTCGACGATACGGACCTTGAGATACTCCGCCTCCTCGTCGAGGATGGCCGTCGTGCGTTCAGTGAGATCGCAGACCAGGTCGGCGTCTCAGGTCCGACCGTCTCAGACCGTGTCGACCGACTCGTCGCCGAGGGTGTGATCAAACGCTTCACGGTTGAACTCGATCACGAGCAGCTCGTCGAGGGCGTCGGTCTCTTGATCGAGCTCGATGTGGTACCGGGCTCGGGTGATACGGTCATCGACGGTGTGCGTTCCATCCCCGGGGTTGAACACGCGTTCATGACGGTCGACGAGCGGGTGATCGCCTTCGCCAGGATGACTCCGACGAAGGTCAGACAGACACTCAATGAGCATATCGACGCTGACGACCTCGACGATATCGACGTGACGGTGATCGATCGATTGCATTGGTCGCCGTCGTTCGATGCCGTCGGTTTCGATGTGGCGTGCGCTGAGTGTGACAACCCCGTCACGGACGATGGCCGGTCGGTGACCCTCGATGGTGAGCGCTACCAGTTTTGCTGTCCCTCATGTGAGGACCGCTTCGTCTCTCGGTATGAACGCCTCAGCGAGTCTGCATAAAGGGCGGGCGACCGGTATGCATTTTTGAACCGAGGGCTTAGTTCACATATAATGACCGTCGACGTAGTCGTCAAGGGTATGACGTGTCAAGGCTGTGAATCGGTCGTCGAGACCTCGGTGAAGATGCTCAACGGCGTCGAGTCGGTCGATGCCGACCGGTATGAGGGTGTCGTCCACGTCGGTGGCGATGTCGAACCGGACGATATCATCGAACAGGTCGAACTCGCCGGATACAAGGCCGAACCGATGTCGGCGGCCGAGCCAGATGACACACCTGAAGCGACCGCTCAGCCGGTGATCGACGAGATGCAGGCTGAGGAAGCGACCGAGGAGTAGGCAACCGCCAACGGGGTGTCTATCGGTCGAACTCTGTGAGGCGGCCCTGGCGTTCGAACGATACGTCGGGCTGTCCGTCAGAGACTGCGGTGTCTGCCCACTCATCGAGTGACTCCTGATCGGCTGAGAAGTCGAGGTTCGAGACGCGGACACCGACCTTTCTGATCTCGACTCCGTCGAACTCGGCCAGGAGTTCGCGAGCGGTCGTGGCAACCAGCTCGGCATCGGCGAACGGTCCCGGAAAGGTCTGTTCGCGCGTATTGATATCGAACGGTGGGATGACAACCTTGATGCCGACGGTACGATACTGCGCACCCTTCTCGTCGGCTCGCTCGGCGACCGCATGGGCGAGTTCGGTGACGAGCTCACCGATATATGCCATGTCATCGGTCGCATCTCCCAGTGATGACTCGCGTGAGAGGCTCTTTGGGTCACCCTGCGGTGTGACCACACTCGAACCCTGTCCCCTGGCGCGAAGCGATAGCTCACGACCACGCTCACCGAAGCGGTCGATGAGGAGGCTCATCGGCGTGTCTGCCACATCGCCGATCGTGGCTAACCCCATCGATTGCAACGCATCTGCCGTCACTGGTCCGACACCGTGGAGGTCATAGACCGGCAGTGGGTCGAGGAACGATTCGACCGTCGACGGTGTGACGACGGTCAACCCATCGGGTTTGTCATGGTCGCTGGCGATCTTCGCGACACCCTTGGTCGGACCGATACCGACACTCGCCGGGACTCCCACCTCATCTGCGATGGTCGTCTTGAGTCGCTCGCCATATGCGTGTGCACCCTCCCAGTCGGTCCGGTCGGTGATATCGAGGTATGCCTCATCGAGGCTGGCGATCCGTATCGCATCGGCGAAGCGGTCGAATATCGACCGAAGCTTCACACTGATCTCCCGGTAATACGCCATATCGACCGGACGGTAGTGGCCGACAGGACCGGCATAGTCATCTGGCATCACATCCGCCCGGGGGAGGGCATCGAGCGCCTCAGAGATGGGTTGTGCACTCTGGATGCCAAACTCACGTGCCTCGTAACTCGCGGTCGCAACCACGCCACCATCCTCACCCTCCTCGTAACCCATGCCGACGATCACGGGTACGCCCTCGAGACCGGGCTCGCGAAGGCGCTCACAGGCTGCGTAGAAGCAGTCCATATCGACGTGACAGATCCGTCGCTCGGGTTCGTCATCGTCATCAAGCCCCGGCAGGGTCGCATCGGCGGTCATCGAGACGTGTATCACGCTCACCTAGGTGCATCAGTCACGTGAACGTTGTGCCGTGTGGGTTCGGGACCGGCCAGCGAAGCCTGCCGATAGGCTTGTAGTTTAGTCACCCACGGCCGTGGGCTCACCCATGGACACGAGGATCGATCGGTTCAACTCACGACGTTCGACCGTGTACGGGACCGAGGGGATGGTCGCCACGAGTCAGCCACTCGCCGCCCAGGCCGGGCTATCCATACTCGAGGCAGGTGGCAACGCGTTCGACGCAGCTGTCGCTACGGCGGCGGTGCTCAATGTCGTCGAGCCGACGAGCACGGGCATCGGTGGTGATGTGTTCGCCTGTTTCCGAACCGCAGCTGGCGAGCTGGGTGGTCTGAACAGCTCCGGGCCAGCACCAGCTAGTGCCACGACCGACCGAGTCAGCGATATCGTCGGTGGGGATGACCCAACCATGCCGACACACGGGCCGCTGACGGTGACCGTCCCCGGCGCCGCACGTGGCTGGGAGTGGACGGTCGAGCAACACGGTCGCCTCACACTCGCTGAGGTGCTCCAACCGGCGATCCGGTACGCGAAGGAGGGGTACCCGGTGAGTGAGGTGATCGCCACCTACTGGCGCTTCGCCGAGGACCTGTTCGAGACCGAACATGCCAAAGCGGCGTACCTCATCGATGGGCGAGCGCCTCGAACGGGTGAGCTGATGCGATTGGCTCGCCTGGGTGAGACGTTCGAGGCGGTGGCAGCGGAGGGTGCTGAGGTGGTCTACGAGGGTGCTATCGCGGAGGCGATCGCGGCTGAGGTACAGGCCGAGGGTGGCCTGCTGACGGTCGATGATCTCGCACGGTTCGAGCCGACACCGGTCGAGCCGGAGTCTGTCTCATACCACGGTGTCGACGTGTTCGAGTTACCGCCGAACACACAGGGTCGGATCGCGCTCGAGACGCTGGCGATCGCAGCAGAGGCTGGTATCGACCCCGATACCTTCGGCTCGGTCGAATACACCCACACACTGATCGAGGCGATGAAGCTCGCCTTCCATGACGGCCACCATCACCTCACCGATCCCGACCACGTCGAGGTGACCGAGCTACTCGACCCAGCCCATATCACAGACCGTGTTGGCCGTATCGACCCCGAGGGTGCACTCGAGGTGGACATGCTCGACTCGTTGGCCGCTGAGGCAGATACGGTGTTGCTCTGTGTCGGCGATACGGAGGGTAATCTCGTCTCCTACATCAACTCCCGATTCATGGGCTTTGGCAGTGGCCTCGTCGCCGGTGACACCGGTATCGCACTGCAAAATCGGGGTGCATCCTTCTCACTCGATCCACACCATCCGAACCATATCGCACCGAACAAGCGTCCGTTCCATACGCTCATCCCGGCCATGGCTCGCTTCGATTCGGATGACTGGATGGCGTTTGGCGTGATGGGTGGGTACATGCAGCCACAGGGTCACGTGCAGGTGATCACGAACCTCGTCGACGGTGGGATGAGCCTCCAGGAGGCTCTGGATGTGGCCAGGTGGAGACATCAGGAGGATGGTGGGCTGGCGATCGAGGCACGGTTCGATACCGACCTGATTCACGGGCTGCTCAGTCGTGGCCATGACCTCAGGGTACGCACACCGATCGGGTTCGGCGGCGCCCAGGCGGTGCGGTGCGAGGACGGCATCCTCTCGGGTGCGACCGAGCCACGCAAGGACGGTACGGTCGCCGCTCAGTGAGCAGCGTCATCGGAGGTGAAGGGGCCTCCCTCCGTGCTGGCATCTGCCAGCGACGAGCCTGCATCGAGCCATGCACGCCGAGCACGGTCATGCAGGTTATCCGCTCGCTCGATCGCGTCGGTCTCGACGGCGATCGGCTCGAGTGTCTGCACGTAGCCATTGTTGATGACGAGTTCACCGTCGATGAGTAGGTATGCCACCGCTGCACCGGCACCAGCACTCACGAGGTTCGCGACTGGTGTCGCACCGATCGATGTCGGACTCGGGGCCAGCGGTGAGGTGGTCAGGTCGAAACACGCGATATCTGCGCGCTTGCCCACCTCGATCGACCCCACGATATCATCGATACCGAGCGCACGCGCACCGCCGATGGTCGCGACTCGGAGTATCTCCCAGACGGGCAGTGTTGTCGGATCGCCCGATGTGAGCTTCGCAGCCAGCCATGCCTGGCGAATCTCGTTGAGGAGTGTGTGACTCCCCCCACCCCCTGGTGCCTGGTCCGACCCGATGCCGGCCGTCCCACCGTGAGCGAGATACGATGCGACCGGTGGGTTGATCCCGTCGATACCCGCGATCGAGCTCGGACAGCCGATGAGTGGGACGCCCGCGGTTGCCATACGCTCGCGCGCTGTCTCGGTTGCGCCGTGTGCGTGGACGGCGACCAGGCGTGGGTCGACCCAGTCGTTCGCCTCGAGGAGTTCGTACGCCGAGGATACATCGTAGCGTGCCTCGAGCTGTCGGCGCTCACGGCCACCCTGGGCGAGGTGGATACACAGTCGTCGCCCGGTGTCGGTCGCTCGCTCGAAGAGCTCGTCCATCGTCTCGAGCGTGACCATGTCGAGTGCCTGCGGACCGTACATCGCTGAACATCGGGG
Organism: Halobacteriales archaeon; assembly: GCA_007118145.1. Classification (GTDB taxonomy): domain Archaea; phylum Halobacteriota; class Halobacteria; order Halobacteriales; family SKSH01; genus SKSH01. Next base: position 2,121 of record SKSD01000029.1, on the reverse strand, counting down.
GACGTCAGCCACCCACTCAAAGAGTGCCTCCGCCCGCTGGCGAGCCGCCTCTCCCACCCCTCGGTCCAACTCGTACATATCACCCTCGGGTCGGGCTGCCACCTCGTTGATCGTCTCGATGCCCACCACGCGAAGCCCAGCGGGGAGGTGGACCGTCTCGATGAGTGACCGAACCTCGCCAGCGTACTCGGCGACCGTCGTCACGCCCGACTGGATGGCCTCGAGGACACCGAGTCGGGCACCGGCGATACGGTCATCGTCATCCATCTCGCGGGTGACCGGCCCGAGGGCGTGTGTCATCCACTCGATCTCGGGGACGTCCTGTGCGATGCCTGCTGCCAGACGCAACCCGGTATGTGCATGTGCATCGACGAGGCCAGGGATGACGAGGAGGTCAGCACCGTCGATGGTCCGTCTCGGTGAGGTCGGGAGTGATGCCCTATCGCCGAGGTAGACGATCTCCCCATCGGTGATACCGATGGTCGTATCGGTCAGGAGGCCTGGTCGCTCATCGGATGCCGTCCATACGGTCGCATCGATGATGCCAAGGTCCATGTCGACTACACCGGTTCGGTACCTATCACCAGACTACCCATCGGTGATCGCCTCCGCGACGGATCGGCGTAACTCGCCGGTCACGAACGAGCGTATCTCGTGACTGCGCTCGGCATCGATGTGACACTCGATCAACGACCGGCCTCCGTTTGAGAGCACACCGAGCGCCTCGGCAAGGTCGGTACGTCCGTGCACTGATGCATAGCCGAGGCCGTACTGTTCGGCGACCGCCTCGAACGACCGCCCATGCGGCGTCTTGAACATCGCCTCGAACGGTGGGTCCATCTCCTCGATGGGTAGCTTGTGGAAGATACCACCTCCGTCGTTGTTGATCACCACGATGGTCGCATCCAGGTCGAAACGTTCGATCGCCTCGAGGCCGTTCATATCGTGATAGAGCGCGAGATCGCCGGTGAGGATGGCGACAGGTGTGTCGAGGACGTCGCCCACGCCGAGGGCGGACGAGACGATGCCATCGATACCGCTGACTCCGCGGTTGCCGTAGACGTACAGGTCATCACCGCGTGGTTCACCGAAGCGGTCGAGGTCTCTGACAGGCATGCTGTTCGAGACGAACAGTGCATGACCCTCGGGTAAGATGGAGCTGACCGCACGGGCGATCGCACCCTCGAAATACCGACCGGCGAGGATACTATCGGCGGTCGACCAGTAGGTCATCTCCGCGTGTTGTATCGTGTCGAGCCAGATACCCGGTGTGAGGCCGGAGAGCTCGTCACTCGCTGCTGTCAGTATCGAGGCTGGATCACCGCGGATCAGTGTATCGATGCGATAGGTCGGATCGCGCCATTGTGGTCGCGGGTCGAGCAACACCTGGGTTGCCTCCTCGCTATCGAGGAACGCCTGGAGTGGTTGCGATGTTGGCGGCGGGCCGATACGGATGACGAGCTCAGGCGTGGGTAACTCGTTCACGACCGGTCCATGCAGGTAGCCGTCATAGCCACCGCAGACGAGCTCGTCTGCACGAGGGTGGAACCTGATGCCAGAGACAGGGTCGGCGAAGATCGGATACCCGACGAGGCGGGCGAACTCGATGATGGCATCGGCCGACACACGGTCGAGACATCCCGGCCCGACCACGATCAGCCCGCGATCGAATGACTCGACACTCGAGATCAACCCTCTGAGCTGGCTCACAGTCGGCCTCGACCGTGGGGTATGTATCTGAGGGAGTGGGGGTATCTCAGCCGTCCGTGCCTCTGCCATCTCGTCAGCTGCGTTCGGCTGGAGTGGCTTTCGAAACGGACAATTGAGGTGGACGGGACCCGGGTACGACCCGGTCGCCTCGGCGACCGCCCGTGCACCGATCGATGCGACCGCCCGTCGCCTGTGTGGGTCATCGCTCACCTCAGGTAGTGTGCGCGACCAGCGGACGGCCGACCCGTAGAGGTCGTCCTGTCGCATCGTCTGGTTGGCATCACTCTCGTGAAGCTCCGGTGGGCGGTCAGCGGTGAGGATGAGCAGCGGAACACGCGAGTGATTCGCCTCCATCACCGCCGGGTGGAGGTTTGCGGTAGCCGTCCCCGAGGTGGTGATGACCGCCGTTGG
>SKSD01000005.1 GCA_007118145.1 Halobacteriales archaeon | reverse complement strand
TCACGGCTTCCCTAGGGCACAGCACTGGCTCGTAGCCAGTGCCACACCGAGTGGGCATCGTTTACGGCTAGGACTACCCGGGTATCTAATCCGGTTCGAGACCCTAGCTTTCGTCCCTCACCGTCGGATCCGTCTTCCCGAGGCGCTTTCGCCACCGGCGGTCCGTCGAGGATTACAGGATTTCACTCCTACCCCCGACGTACCCCTCGGGTCCTCCGGTCCCAAGCCGAACAGTTTCCACCGGACGTCCACGCGTTGAGCGCGTGGATTTCCCGATGGACTTGTCCGGCCGGCTACGGACGCTTTAGGCCCAATAATATTGGCCATCACTTGGGCTGCCGGTATTACCGCGGCGGCTGGCACCGGTCTTGCCCAGCCCTTATTCTTGCACCACCTTACAGTGCAGAAAAGCGAGGACTGTATGCCCTCGCACTCGGAGTCCCCTTATCGCACTTGCGTGCATTGTAAAGGTTTCGCGCCTGCTGCGCCCCGTAGGGCCCGGGATCTTGTCTCAGATCCCGTCTCCGGGCTCTCACTCTCATGACCCGTACCGATTATCGGCACGGTGGGCCGTTACCCCACCGTCTACCTAATCGGCCGCAGTCACATCCTGTGGCGCCGGAGCGTTTCCAGCTCCCGCCATTCCAGGCTGGGAGCTGTATCCGGGATTAGCCTCAGTTTCCCGAGGTTATCCCAGTCCACAGGGTAGTTTGACCACGTGTTACTGAGCTGTTCGCCACGAGTCTGAACTCGTGCGACTAGCATGGCTAAGTCGGACTCCAATAGCAATGGCCTCCGGCAGGATCAACCGGAATGTCCCTGACCTGGGGGTCAGGGGGGTGTTGGCGTGGTGGCGTCTCGAAATGAGACGCTCATTGCAGGGGATGTCGTCTCGACGCGATCCGACCGGCGAACCGTCCGGATCGCACCGAGCTGTTGGGGCTCACCTCAGATCCCATCTGTACGGCGGACCGCAGGGGTGGGATCCTCATTTCTCCGGACGTATAGATAGCCTTGCACGTCGTTTAAACCCATCGGAAAGTGCATTCCGTCGCGGGGGTGACGACCTGGTCAGCTACGCCCGGTGATCGCATTCGAAGGGAAGGACAGTACACTACAAAAGGGCACCGGATTTGGTCGCCGTGTGTGGGTCTGTGGCGCGGTGAGCATTCGCACTGGAGACCCAACTGTGGTCGTCACTCAGCGGCGGGTCGTTACTGTGGTGGTTCTGTCGGTCCCCTAGCGGTCGTCGAGGTGTAAGATCCCCTGCTTCTCGACGTTGGCCTGTGTGATCGTCCCGGGCATCCAGTCGGGGGCATCGTCCGGTGCCTCATCCTGCCATGCCCAACCCTCGTAGATATGCACCTTCTCGGTGCCCTTCTCTCGTAACCTGATCTCCGTCGGGTTCGCTGCATCGGCTGAGTCAGCGGGATCGAGGCGTCGGGCTGCCTTTAGTGCGGCCTGGCGCGGTGTGTTCCCAGAGAAGATGCTTGTCTCTGTGCCGTCCTGTCGCAGTGCGAAATTCCGTTTTCCGTCCTCCCGTGGCATGTTGGTTGACCCTCTATGCCAAGAATCCACATGGCATACTATAAATATATCCCAGCAATCACCGCATTCGTTCTCATCACACACGACACGCCAATAAACACTTAAGTGTCCCCTGCGGCGACTACTCCAACTAGTTAGGCAGATGGTCAGGAAAAAGAAGCTCAGTCCGAGTGGGGCGAAGGGTGAAGACGGTGAGTATCACAACGTCCACATCAACTTGCATGAGGATGAACTCGCGGTGGCCGGGCTGGAGATCGGCGACGAGGTGTTCGTACGCGTGCGTGATAACAAGATCATCATCCAGAAGGCCGACCCAGACGAGGTCGAACACGACTTCTAACGTGGTGACCAGGCGCAAGTGGTGCGCGAGGGACATGGAGGCGTTTCGATGAGCGGCTACCGGTTGGTGCGACGCGTGTTATTCACCCTCCCCGCTGAGCGTGCGCATGGGCTCGCAATCGGTAGTCTCGCGCTCATACAGGGGACACCCCTTGAAGCGTATCTGGCCGGGCGATACACCGTGGAAGATCCACGACTCGCGGTCGAAACCCTCGGTAACCACTTCCCCAACCCCGTCGGGGTGGCTGCGGGGTTCGACAAGAACGCCCGGGTTCCGAACGCACTCGGTGCCCTCGGGTTCGGTCATGTTGAGGTAGGAGGTGTGACCGCACAGGCACAAGCGGGCAACCCACAACCGAGACTGTTCCGCCTCACCGATGACCGTGCACTAATCAACCGGATGGGGTTCAACAATGACGGGGTCGAGGCGATCGCTGACCGTCTCGAGCGATTCGAGACGTTCCGTGTCCCCATCGGGGTCAACATCGGCAAGTCGAAGGACACACCGCTGGCTGAGGCACCCGAGGAGTACCGACGGACATACGAGCAACTGGCTGAGGTGGCAGACTACGTGGTCATCAACGTCTCGAGTCCGAACACTCCGGGGTTGCGAGAACTGCAGGCACGCGGACCGCTCGAGAAGATTGTCGCCTCCCTCACCGATGCCGGTGCAGAGCCGTTGCTCATCAAGCTCTCTCCGGACCTCACAGAGCCAGCCATCGATGAGGTCATCGAGGTGGTCGAGACGCACGACCTCGACGGTGTCGTCGCGGTCAACACGACTGTCAACAGACCAGCCGAGCTGACGAGTGTGCATCGGGATGAAAAAGGTGGCCTCTCCGGCGAACCTCTCGCCCGGACGGCCAGGGAGACCGTCGCATACGTGGCCCAACAGACCGACCGTCCCATCATCGGTGTCGGCGGCATCGACGGGCCAGAGCGCGCCTATGAGATGATCCGCGCTGGTGCCAGCCTCGTCCAGTTGTATACCGGACTCGTCTATGAGGGTCCATCACTGGCCAGGCAGATCAATCGCGGCCTGCTCGATCGAATCGAACGCGATGGGTTCGCATCGGTCGAAGAGGCGATCGGCGCCGATCAGTAATAGATCAGCCGAGGGTATCGAGTTCGACCTCGAACGCGACGACCGGTACCTCGAGGTCGAACTCCTCGAGGATGCGCGGGTGCACCTCACCGATGAGACCTGCAGGCTGACCGTCGAGGTGGACTGCCGCGACGCGACCCTCAAGGAAGCTCGGGTGTTCGATAGGTGGTGTCTGCAGTGTCGCACCGTGTTGTGCTGCGAGGAACTGCAACCGTGCTTTGCCGTCCTCATAACCTACCTCGGTATCGGCCATGACGGCAGCAACATCTCGCCGCTCGGCCACTCCGGTCGGTTCTGTCTCATCGATCGTGGTGACGAGGCCGATCTCTGCGAGGTGTTGTGGATAGCGGCGGTGCGTGTTGTTCTCAAGGACGAGCATGAGTGACGGCAGTGCCCACGTCCTGACCAGTTCGTACTCCTCGCTGTATGGCTCGCGGATACGGGCCGCCTGCCCGGCCCCGAAGACGTCGTCCCCCGGCGAGATACCCATGCGTGCATAATTGAGTGCCTCGCCGATCAGATGGAAGTTGAGCAGATCCTCAAAACCCATGCCGATGAGTTGCTCGCGCACAGCGTCCTCAAGGCGTGAGATGGCCGTCCGACCACCGATCGTCGAGATGTCCGGATATCTCGGTTCGAGTTCATTAAAGCCATACGCCCGCCCGAGATCGTCGATGAGGTCGAGCGGATGCAACACATCCACCCGATACGGTGGGATGGTGACGAGGTATCGATCATCATCGATATCGGCGTCCAAACCCGCACGCTCGAAGCAGTCGACCACCTCGTCGGAGGTGAACGAGACGCCGATGATGGATTCGATGCGATCGTGTGTGACGTGCTTTTCGCGGACATCGAGGTCCGGCCGTTCGAGCGAGCTATCGTCGTACTCCACCGTGACAGCCTCGAGTTGTGCACCGCGGGCATCGAGCGCATACGCGATGATCGTCCCCATGCGGTCGATCGTCCACTGGTCAGTACCGGTCAGCTCGATGAGCAGGTCGGTCGTGTCGGTCGTCACCGTGGTGCGTCTGCCATTGACGATCGGGGGGAGGCTGAACAGGCCGATATCATCATAGATGGCTGGGAACGCATCGTAGTCCTCGACGAGATGGCCGTACTGCCGGCCGATGTGATGCTCGGTGACCGTCTGTGCAGGGGTGAGCTCATCATCAGACTCGAGCGGGACGAAGCGCTCCATATCACCCCCGATGCCGACATAGCGGATCGATTTCGAGGTCTCGTCTGCCGACGCTCCTTTCAACATGGTGAGGTCGTGCATCCCGATCGCGCCCTTTCGCCGGCGGCGTCCCATCGTCTGGTGGAGTTTCTCCTGTAACTGGATGAGTGAGGTGAGTATCTCCTCGGAGAGGTCGATCCCACGCGCGACGAAGCCGGTGACATACGGTCGCTGTGCTGGGACGGATTTCTCGACCTCGAACGTCCACTCTGGCGTGGTCGTCCGTGGGATGTACACACCACGATCGATCCCGTAGTGGTACCGAAGTGATCGGGCGATCCCCTCGACACTCAACCGGTCGAGACGGTCTGGTGCGAACTCGAGCTCCATGACACCGTCCTCGTGCCCCTCAAGCTCGAGGCCGAGAGAGAACAGATCGGCGACGAGCTCGTCATCGTCGACCTCGGTTCCGACAAGGCGCCTCAGCTCATCCGGTTCGACATCGACCGTCGGCATCAGTAGATCACCTCAGCTGAGCGGAGAAACTCGAGATCGACGAGCGTGCCGTGTACATCGCGAATATCCGCCTCACCTGTGATGAGCATCGCAAGGCGTTCCAGGGCGAGTCCCCATGCCATCACATCGCAGTCGATGCCGAGGGGGCGCAACATCTCATCGCGGAAGATACCGCTGTTACCGATCTCGATCAGCTCCCCGGTCTCAGGGTGTGTCCCGAACAGCTCGAAGCTCGGCTCAGTGTAGGGGTTGTAGTGCGGTTTGAACTCGAGGTCATAGATACCGAATGCTGCATAGAACGTCTCGAAGGTCCCCATGAGGTCTCGGACTGATAGCGAGTCGGCCATCACCCACCCCTCGATCTGGAAAAACTCGAGGAGATGGGTCGGATCGAGCGTGTCGTTGCGGTAGACCTTCTCGACGCTGAAAAACCGTTGCGGTGGCTCGAGCTCACCGATCGACTCACCGGCCAGATACCGTGCGGTGAGTGACGTGGTATGTCCGCGGAGGGCGAGTGCCCTCGCGAAGGACTCATCCCAAGGTGATCGGTAGCCCTCACCATCGGCGCCGACACCCTCGCGATGGGCTCGTTCGACGCGCTCGACGAGGTCAGCCGGTAGCTCATCGATCTGTGTCGGTTGCTCGAGCTCGAAGCGGTCCCAATGGGTGCGGGCAGGGTGATCTTGTGGCATGAACAGACAGTCGTTGATCCAGAAGTCTGCATCCACGTGCGGTCCGGTCATCTCACGAAAGCCCATCGAGACGAGGACGTCCTTCACGCGGTCGGCCACCTGTCTGAGCAGGTGGCGTTTACCTGCGGTGAGCTGGGCTGCATCTGCCTCGACGTTATAGGGTGCGTAGTCGAGGTCTCGCCACCGGCCACCGGTGAGGTGTGCGGGTGTGACAGCACCAGCCGCATCCGATACCTCGACACCAGTCATCAGGGCATCGACGCCGGCATCGGTGAGGGTAATGTACCGCTCAGTCGCCTCCTGGCGCTCGATGAGTCCACGTCGGAGCAGCTGATCGAGCACGGCATCAGAGGGTGCTTCACCGGTGGCAACGGCATCGAGACCCTGTCGTTCCGGGTCAGCAGCTGGGTCGTGACCGGGTTCGGCAGAGATCTCGCCACTATCGATCGAGCCGTAGCCCTTCCTGGCGAAATTCGACAGGGCGATATCGACCTCGTCACCCGTGAGGTCTGCCACCTCGATGAGCTCACCGAGGGGGGTTGGGGTCGTTTCGGCACCGTGTTCGAGTGCCGTTCGGTACAGGGCGAGTTCGGGTAGGTCGCGCTCGCGATAGTTTGCGCCCTCATCGGTGAGGTGATAAGTGACTTCGGTCACCTCCTCGAGCTCGACGAGCCCCTCCTCCTCGAGGGTGAACGCCGCGCCGGAGGCACGGTCGAGATCGACTTCAGCATCCGCCGCGAGGGCCGCAAGCGAGACGGGTTCTGTAGCACTCGCCGCCGATAAGATAGCGTGTTGCGTAGGTGTGAGTTGCATGTGCGTGCTTCGTTGTGGGATATGCTTCTGTGCGGTCAGTTAGCCGTTCCGGACCGAATGTGCCCGGTTTCACATCGCCGCCAGCCGGGATGTCCACCGGTCACGATGCATTATGGAAAAAAGAAACCGAACCCCAGGCGTGGTGCGCCATAGCCACGGGCCGGTCGATGTCGATAGTGGGATTCGGTCGACATATACCACTTTTGGCTACCTACATGGTAAAAAACCTTCTCACCTGCTCAATCGGCCAGATTATGGTGCTCGCGGCCATAGGATCATCCATGTCACGAGGACTCGATGCACTCGTGGGTGCCGCCGTGACGATTGTCCTCCTCGCGTTCATCCCGTTCTCCCCGCTGGTCGGTGGTGCGGTCGCAGGCTACCTTCACCAACGCGACGGGGTGATGATCGGTACACTCGCAGGCGTGTTCGCACTGCTTCCTGCGTTCTTCCTGTTCGGGATCATCGGTATCGGCGCATTAGGTATCGGCCTGGTAGCCCCACTCGCCTCGGGGATTGCCATCCTCATCTTACTCTTCGCCTTTATGTTCATCCTCGCGTACGTGCTGGGATTGAGTGCCGCAGGTGGAGCCATCGGCGTCTACCTGTATCAACGACTCCAGGGTGATTAGTCGACTCGACCGGGTCTGTCACTGTCGAGATCGATATCGAGCTCATCGAGCTTCGCCGCCCACTCATCACGTTTCGCTTGGTGTTCCTCGAGGAAGGCCTGCATGAGCTGAGCTGCCTGCGTCTTGCACTCGCCGCACAGCCGTGCACCGGTGACACACTCCTCGTAGACCGTCTCGGCGAGGTCATCGTCATCGCCTGCCAAGATGTATGCATAGAGTTCATACACCGGACATTCGTCGGCCCTGCCGCCGAGTTCGCGCTGTAACTCTGCCGTCTCCCTGCCGCCAGTCGTCGCCGCCTCGACCTTGGCTGCAGCCTCCTCTGGATCATCGAGGAGACTGATGTGGCTCGCAGGGATGGACGAACTCATCTTCCCCCCTGTCAGACCCGTCATGAAGCGATGGTAAATGGACGAAGGGAGGATGAATCCGAAGCCGCCGTGGTCAAGTTCGACCGACCTGGCGAGTCGACGTGCCTCGTCGCTGGTGAGCTCGAAGCAGTCGATATGTGCATCATAGACCCGTTTCTCACCGCTGACCCTCTCGATGAGCTCATCGAATGCAGCATCGGTGGCGTTCCGTACGGTGATTCGGACACGGGGTTCGAGTGGCTCCTTTCCGGCGTTCTCGAGCTTACTCACCGCACTCGCAACGGCGTGGTGTTCCATATCCTTGTGGTCGGTGAGCCATCTGGCTGCCTCGGCACATCTGACTACCTCGGTGTCTTCGGCGTATGAGGCGCGTGCCTCGTATGCAGCGGCGATCGCGGTGCGCTCGTCATGATCGGCCTCGAAACTGGCAAATGCGTCGGTCACACCGAAGAACCTCGTCCGAGCGGCAAGGTCGCGAGCGAGTCGGACGTGTGGGTCCTGATCCGGTCCGACGGGAATGACAGTCGGCATTGGCCCGTGTACGACCTGGGGGTAGAGGATATCACCCATCTGGGTGATGACGCTTTGCATGTGAGAGACATCGGTCTGACCATCGAATCCGTACAGCGCCTGTAGCTCTGAGAAGTTGGCCTCGATACCGAGTTCGAAGCCGAGGTCTTGCACCTCGCGGTTGGTCGACTGGCGATAGATCGTCCCCGATTCAGGGTCGAATCCACTCGCGAGGAACGAGAGCACGTACTCTCTCGCGTAGTGATCTACCTCGCCCCAGGTCATCCCTCTGGCGCTGTGTGCCTCGAGGTCGGCGATCAGCCCGAACACCTCACCGCCTCGTTGCTGGTGCCAGACCAGTTCGTCGAAGACGAGCTTATGGCCGATATGTGGTTCACCCGTCGGCATGAACCCCGAGAGGGCGGCGAAGGGTTCGCCCTCTCTAAGCGCCTCGAGGACGCGCCCATAATCGCGGTGTCCGAAGATGACACCACGGCGCATGAGGTAATGCGGTGTCGGCACCTCGGGGAGTATGTCATCGAAGGGCTCGATGCCAAACTCAGTGAAGAGCTTCTGGTAATCTTCAATCGAGGCCGAACCCCAGGGGTCGAGGACGGTCTCATCTGCACCCGGTGCGGTCGTATCGTCGTTCATGGTCGGTACATCAACTCACGTCGTGTCGTCCTTGGCAGTGGTGTGACCTAAACCCATTCGCATCGTGTGGCACGTCTGCAACCGTGGGACGTTATATGCCCATCGCCCCTCAGAGTGAGATAATGGGCGAACATCAGGACGATGATCCCGATGCGATCGAGTCGATCGGCCACGTACTCGGTATTGCCGGTGTCATCGTCGCAATCGCTGGGTTAGCCCTATCCATCGGCCTCGCACAGGACTTCTCGTTGCAAGAGAACGCACTCTCCGATCTCGGCGGGCCTGATGTCGACGCACCGTGGATCTTCAACGCCACGGTAATCATCGGCGGCGTGTTCGCATCGATCTTCTTCCTGACGCTCATTCGCCGCCTGAGCAATCGATACCAGCAAATCGGTGTCGGCTTGTTCCTCATCGCGAGTCTGAGTCTCGTCGGGGTCGGACTCTTCCCGATCGATCACGACCTCCATCTCGGCATGGCGTTCGGGTTCTTCCTCGGCATCACCCTCGGTCTCATCGTGGTCGGATACGGTGACCGCGAGGTGGGTCTTGAGAGGCGGAGCAAAATCGCATGGAACCTCGCCCTGTTGCATATCATCGCATGGTCATTCGCCTACATGGCACTCGACGGGGTCGCCCTCCCCGAACTGGTTGGCGTCGTCGCCTACGGTATCTGGATACTCATCACCATCATCCAACGCGGTCGTATCCTCCCACACGACGTCATCTAAGTTATGGCCGTAGCCGATCGACCGATATCCACCTGATCTGACTGCTGTCGACGATGGCATAGACGTGGCGTTTCCGCACGCCATTGGCGAGTCTGACCGCCCGTGAAAGTACACGTGGTGTGAGTCGGGCTGACCCGTGAATCGTCTCAACGAGTAGGCTCGAGTGACCCGGGTTGTCAGCCGACTCGAGTGCATCGTAGACACGAAAGTCCGTCCCGAACTTGAGGCCGGATCGTGGCACCATCCCTGCATCTCGAAGGGTGCGATACACCAGGTATCTGCTGTCGAACGCCTCACCCTCTACCTCGCCGCCGAGGTGGGCAATATCGGTGTCGTTCATCATGTCGAGCTGACCTGTCTCAACGAGATATCTCGCCTCGAGTAGGTTCAGCCAGAGGTCACCCTCGGGTTCGTCGACCGGATGTCCGAACAGGCCGAGATGGTACATCGCATCGGGAGGCTCCTCGACGAGGACACGACCGCCTGCCAGACGACCGGATACAGCGACAGAGGGGGTGGAGACATCACCCTCTGGTTCGACCGAGGTTGCGGTAACATACGTCACCTCAGCCTCGTCATCGACGATGGCGATCGTCCCGGTGGGGAGTGCACCGACAGAGAACATCACCGACTCGGGAAGGACGACCACCCGATGGGCAACCGACGTGTCCGTCGGCGTGGCTCCACGTGGTTTGACATCGAAGACGACATCCATGGTATCGACCGCTTCGCCTGGAGCAAACGCTGTCGAGAGGTAATAACCACGTTCACGGAGATCGCGATAGACACACAGCCGTGCGAGAGCGTGTGGATCAGTTGCCGTGGCGATGAAACCTGTCGCGTCCAATCCGGCCACCGACTCGAGGTCACCCCGTTCGAGCAGGTAGGCAGCCTCGACCCAGCTGAGCTCGACAGCGCCGTCATCCGAGGGCTGGCCGATACCACGGGCATGGAAGAGCTGCTGGCGGGCATCGCCATCCTCGACGCGGATCGTTGCACCGACCTGGCTGGCCTCCATGTCTCAAAGCTATCGCCAATGCCGGTAAACACCTCGGTTCTGATGACCGTTCGGGTAGCTCACCTGGGAAGCATACGCTTTTTGGCGTGCCATGAAAACTTCCGTGTGATGAGCACCGCCCGGAAGCCCGAATGGCTTCGGATGCAGCCTCCACGTGGGCGCGAGTTTGCCGATATCAGACGGACACTTCGCGAGCACGACCTCTATACAGTCTGTGAGGAGGCGAGCTGCCCGAATATGGGCGAGTGCTGGAGTGGACGTGATGGCACACCGGGTACGGCCACCTTCATGATCATGGGCGATACGTGTACGCGCACCTGCGGGTTTTGCGACGTCGCGACCGGTGGTGGCGATCCCCTCGATCAAACGGAACCCGCGAACGTGGCGAGCGCCGTCGCGGAGATTGGTCTCGATTACGTCGTGATCACCTCCGTCGATCGAGACGACCTTGCCGATCAGGGAGCTCCACATTTCGCAAGGACGATCCGAGAAGTGCGACAGGCCCATCCAGAGGTTCTGATCGAGGTACTCATCCCAGACTTCCAGGGCGAGACCGACCTGATCGACCAGATCATCGATGCACATCCAGATGTGATCGCACATAACGTTGAGACAGTCGAGCGGTTGCAACCGAAGGTGCGAGACCCGCGTGCAGGATACGAGCAGAGCCTGAGTGTCCTCGAGCGGGTGAAAGCAACCTCCGATATCCATACGAAATCGAGCATCATGCTCGGCCACGGTGAGTACGATCACGAGGTCTACGAGACACTGGTCGATCTGCGTGCAATCGATGTCGACATCGTCACCCTTGGACAGTATCTACAGCCATCGCATGACCACCTTGCGGTCGAGGACTTCGTCCATCCCCTGAAGTTCACAACCTGGCAGCAGGTCGCTGAGGACGAACTCGAATTCCTCTACTGTGCGAGTGGGCCCATGGTCCGGACCTCGTACAAAGCGGGCGAATTCTTCATCGAGGCTCTGCTCCGCGAGGGGTCTTCACCAGCTGAGGCACGGGCGAAGGCGCGTGCATCGATACGAGATTGAGACACCAGCGGCCTCCCTTCGACGGGTGGGAAATTTAACATCGGTAAAAAATCACGGTATTTTTTGAAATATGTGAAACTCGTGTGTGAGATCTTGACAAACTCTCGCCGATTCGATCCACGAGTGATGTTCCTTCCCTCGGTTTTACGAAAGTCCTATTAGCAGACGTGTGGTCATTTTCCGTATGCAGAGGTGGGAATTACCGTGAGCGTGCTTGAGCAACAACCCGGTGAAATGGTCCGCCTCCTCGACGCATCTGGCGAGCTCGTTGATGGGGCCGAGGTACCGGCCGAACTCAGCGATGACGACCTCGTCGACATGTACCGCTACATGCGACTGGGCCGGCACTTCGACGAGCGTGCAGTGAGCCTGCAACGACAGGGGCGCATGGGAACGTACGCCCCGCTGTCAGGACAGGAGGGCTCACAGGTCGGCAGCTCGTTCGCCATGGATGAGGAGGATTGGCTCTTTCCGAGTTACCGTGAACACATCGCATCGGTCGTCCACGGTCTACCCCTCTCGAAGACACTCGAGTACTGGATGGGTCTCGAGGAGGGTAACCAGATCCCCGAGGGGGTGAACATCTTCACCGTCGCCGTCCCGATCGCGACGCAGATACCTCATGCAGCTGGCTCGGCATGGGCAGCCCGTCTGAAGGGTGACCGCAAGGCATTCGTCGTGCACTTCGGTGACGGAGCAACGAGCGAGGGTGACTTCCACGAGGGACTGAACTTCGCTGGTGTGTTCGACGCCCCGGCGGTGTTCTTCTGTAATAACAACCAGTGGGCGATCTCGGTACCTCGAGAACGACAGACCGCCAGTGAGACGATCGCACAGAAAGCCATCGCCTACGGGTTCGAGGGTGTACAGGTCGACGGGATGGATCCACTCGCCGTGTATCGCGTCACCCGCGATGCGATCGATAAGGCGAAAGATCCCGAAGAGGGACAGCTCCGACCGACGCTCATCGAGGCGGTTCAGTACCGCTTTGGCGCACACACCACGGCCGATGACCCGACCGTGTATCGTGATGAGAGTGAGGTCGAGGAGTGGAAGCAACGCGATCCGATCACCCGAATGGAGACGTACCTCCTCGAGACCGGTCGCATGGATGATGAGACAATCGAGGCGATCGAGGCTGAGGTCAAGGAGGAGGTGGCCAGCGCAATCGATGCCGCCGAGTCCGTACCTGACCCCGAGCCTGAGCGGATCTTCAACTACATGTTCGAGGAGCTCCCGCCGAGGCTACGAGACGAACTCGAGTGGTTCGAGCACCTCAGAGATACCTATGGTGATGAGACCCTCGCAGGAGGTGAGCACTGATGAGTAGCACAACGGAGAACCTGACGCTCGTACAGGCAGTCCGTGACGGGTTACGTACCGAGATGGAGCGAGACGACGATGTCGTCTTACTCGGTGAGGATATCGGTGTCAACGGCGGTGTGTTCAGGGCGACGGAGGGGCTTTATGACGACTTCGGTGAGGATCGCGTGATCGACACCCCACTCGCCGAGTCGGGGATCGTCGGGACGGCCATCGGGATGGCTGCGTACGGCCTCAGACCAGTCCCCGAGATCCAGTTCATGGGTTTCATCTATCCAGCGTTCGACCAGATCGTCAGTCATGCCGCACGACTTCGGACACGCTCACGTGGACGATTCACCTGTCCGCTCGTCGTCCGTGCACCGTACGGTGGTGGCATCAGGGCACCTGAACATCACTCAGAGTCGACCGAGGCGTTCTTCGTACACAACCCTGGGCTCAAGGTAATCATGCCATCGACGCCATACGACACCAAGGGGTTACTCGCGAGTGCGATCCGCGACCCAGACCCGGTCATCTTCCTCGAACCGAAGCTGATCTACCGTGCGTTTCGCGAGGAGGTACCCGTCGAGGATTACACGGTGCCGATAGGTGAGGCGAAGGTGCGACGTGAGGGGTCAGATATCTCCGTCTACACCTGGGGTGCGATGGTCAGGCCGACACTCGAGGCTGCTGAGGATCTGGCTGGTGAGATCGACGTCGAGGTGGTCGACCTTCGCACTGTGTCGCCACTCGATATCGATGCGATCGTCGATTCGTTCAAGAAAACCGGACGGGCAGCGGTCGTACACGAGGCACCCAAGACCAACGGCCTCGGTGCGGAGATCACCGCGACCATCCAGGAGGAGGCGCTGTTGTACCAGGAGGCACCGGTCGAGCGTATCACCGGGTTTGACACGCACTTCCCGTTGTATCAGCTGGAGGACTACTACCTTCCAGAACCTGCCCGGATCAAAGACGGTATCCGGAACGCGATGGAGTTCTGACCAACCATGGTTCACGAATTCAGGCTTCCCGATGTCGGTGAGGGTGTGAGTGAAGGTGAGCTCATCTCGTGGCTCGTCGAGGAGGGCGACCCAGTCACCGAGGATCAGCCTGTTGCCGAGGTGGAGACGGACAAGGCACTCGTCGAGATCCCCTCACCGATCAACGGTACAGTGCACGAACTACACTTCGAACCTGGAGATATCATGCCGGTCGGGGACGTATTCATCACGTTCGATGTCGATGGAGAGGTGGGCGAGGCTGAACCTACCCCCTCAGAGGAAGTTGAGCCATCACCAGCTGACACCTCTGGTCGCGTGTTCGCCTCGCCATCAGTTCGACGGTTAGCCAGGGAACTCGATGTTGACCTCTCGACGGTCGGTGGAACCGGACCTGGTGGACGGGTCACGGAGACCGATGTTCAAGCTGCGGCCTCAGAGGATACGACACCAACTGAGGTCGAGGTCGAAGCTGCGGACACTACCCCAGCCGAACCCAGTAGACACGAACCTACAGCCGAACGGGAACGAACCCTCGCAGCACCGGCGACACGCCGACTGGCACGTGAGCAAGGTGTCGATATCAATGCCGTACCTGCGAGTGAGACGGTCGACGGAGAGGTGTTCGTCACACCGGAGGATGTGGAGTCATTCGCTGCTGGAGCGGTCGAGATGGCAGAACCGGCCTCGCCCACCCCGACGGAGTCTATCCCGTACCGTGGGGTGCGTCGTACCATCGGCGAGCAGATGGAGCGGTCGGTCTACACGGCACCGCACGTCACCCACCATGAGTTGATCGAGGTAGACGGTCTCGTCGAGACACGAGAGGCACTCAAACCGGTGGCCGAGGAGCAAGGTATCAAGCTGACGTACCTCCCATTCGTCATCAAGGCACTCATCGCCTCACTCAAAGCGCATCCGAAGTTGAACGCTGAACTTGATGAGGAGAACGAGGAGATCATCCTCAAGCAGTATTACAACATCGGCATCGCCGTGGCGACCGATGTCGGTCTCATGGTACCTGTCCTCAAGGATACCGATGAGAAGGACATGCTCCAACTCGCCTCTGAATCGCGTGAACTCGCGCAAAAGGCACGCGATCGAGAGGTATCACCTGATGAGCTCAAGGGGAGTACAATCACGATCACGAACTTCGGTGCAATCGGTGGTGACTACGCCACACCGGTCATCAACTTCCCCGAGGTGGCGATCCTCGGCCTCGGTGAGTTGAAACAACGACCCGTCGTGGTCGATGGCGAAGTGGAGGCACGATACACCCTCCCGCTGTCGATCACGATCGATCATCGGGTGATCGATGGTGCTGAGGTGGCTGAGTTCGCTGCAACACTCGGCCGGTATCTCAGCGATCCACGGACACTCCTGCTCGGTTAAGACGAGTAGGTGGTTTCTCGGACGTCGTACACACATCGCTGCCGCTTGGCAGTCAACCGGGACCGTTTCGAGTCAGTCGCATGTACAACACGGTTTCAACCCATTTATTGCCCGTAGTCGGTTTGATGTAGGTATGGTCGTTGGAGATATCACCACCGGGACTGACCTTGCCGTGATCGGTGCCGGACCTGCTGGATACGTCGCAGCGATACGTGCCGGTCAGCTCGGTCTCGATGTCACGCTCATCGAAAAGGAGGCCTACGGTGGCGTCTGCCTCAATCACGGCTGCATCCCATCGAAGGCACTCATCAACGCGACCGACATCGCCCAGGAGGCACGCGAGGGCGAGACATTCGGGATCCATGCGGATCCGGCAATCGACCTGAGTCAGATGGTCACCTGGAAGGACGACGTCGTCAACCGACTCACCCGCGGTGTCGAACAGCTGTGCAAGGCGAACGGTGTCAACCTCCTTGAAGGAACCGCGACGTTTGCCGACGAACATACCCTCAGGGTTGCTCACGATGGCGAGGGCCAGGGGGCTGAGTCGATCACCTTCGAACATGCAGCCATCGCGACCGGGTCGAGGCCGATCGAGATCCCAGGATTCTCGTTCGCCGATGACCCCGTCATCGACTCACGCCAAGCCCTCGCCCTCACGAAGGTACCCGACCGGCTGGTCATCGTCGGTGCGGGATACATCGGGATGGAACTGGCCGGTGTCTTCGCCAAAGCTGGATCGGAGGTGGTCGTCCTCGAGATGCTCGATGCGATCTTGCCGGGGTACGATCAGGCACTCGCGCAACCGGTCGCGAAGCGGAGCAAGGAGCTCGGTATCGAGGTCCACCTCGAGACAACGGCAGCCGGCTGGGAGCCAGCTGACGAAGGTATCGTCGTTCAGACAGAGGCGGCGACTGATGATGCTGAGCCACCGGGTGATATCTCCGCTGAGAAGGTACTCGTCGCAGTGGGCAGACAACCGGTGACCGATACGGTCAACCTCGAGGCGACCGGTATCGAGACAGACGAACACGGGTTTATTCCAACGGATGATAAGATGCGAACCGAGGTGGAACACATCCTCGCCATCGGCGATGTTGCTGGTGAACCGATGCTCGCTCACAAGGGGAGTGCGGAGGGGATTGTCGCAGCTGAGGTCGTCGCCGGTGAGCCATCCGCCGCCGATTTCCAGGCGGTTCCCGCAGCCGTCTTCACCGATCCGGAGATCGCCACCGTCGGTCTCAGCGAGGAGGAGGCCGAGGCCGAGGGGTTCGACCCTGTCGTCGGGAAGTTCCCCTTCTCTGCGAGTGGTCGGGCCATGACGACCGGACATACAGACGGATTCGTTCGACTGGTTGCCGACAGCGAGACCGGGTTCGTCCTCGGTGGACAGGTGGTCGGACCGGAGGCATCGGAACTGATCGCCGAAATCGGTCTCGCCGTCGAGATGGGTGCCCAGCTCGAGGATATCGCACGGACCGTGCACACTCATCCGACCCTCTCTGAATCGGTGATGGAGGCGGCCGAGCACGCACTCGGCCACGCCATCCACACCCTGAATCGATAGCAAGGGAATTAGTCCACGAACCCGTTGGTTCGACCATGACACTCGAAGCCGGAGTTACCGCACCCGAGGTGTCCCTGCAGAACCAGGATGGTGACGTGATCGATGTCGACCTTGATGGTCCGGTCGTCCTCTACTTCTACCCTCGAGACCACACCTCAGGATGTACGACTGAGGCACGCCAGTTCGAACTCGAACGGTCCACCTACGAGGAGGCAGGTGTAGCTATCTATGGGATCTCGACCGATGATGTCGAGACACATGCGTCATTCTGCGAGGCGGAGGAGCTGGGATTCGACCTACTCGCTGATACGGACGCATCGGTGGCCGAGGCATACGAGGTACCGATGCGAAGCAATCAGACGATGCGGACGACTTTCGTCGTCATCGACGGCGAGATCAACCGTGTCTACCAGCGTGTGAACCCGGATGGGCATGCCAGGGAGGTGTTGATGGACCTCCTTGATGCGGGTATCGTCGAACTTGAGGGGTAATCGGTGACAGAGGCTGGGACATTTATCAGACCTCAAGGCGTATCTCTGGCATATGCCTGGCAATCCATTCAGTGACATCGAAGAGTTGCTTGAGCGGATGAGTGATGAGTTCACCTTCCCGTCGGTCGGGCCGAAGGTCGACCTGGTTGAACACGATGGCGAGTTCGTCCTCAGCGCAGATCTCCCTGGCTTCGACCGTGAGGAGATCGACCTCACCCTCCGGGGACGGCAGCTGACACTCAGTGCGGAGACTGACCACGAGGAACTCGAGGAGGGGGCACGTTACATCCGTCGTGAGCGAGAGCACCGTGGCTACTCGCGTTCGATCAGGCTGCCAGCTGCCGTCGACGCCGAGGCCATCGAAGCATCGTTCGAAAACGGTGTCCTTCAGATCGTCCTCCCGAAGCTGGGTGATGAAGATCACCATCGCATCGACGTGGATTGACATCCCTCCCCCGTGAACGGCAAGGATCCCTCCCCCAGACAGCACGCCGCTCGTTCAAACCCGCAGGCACTCTGACCGATACCGCATCGGGGTCGGCGGTACGTCGGGCCACCGAAGTGGCGTGGTGTGTCTGGCTATCCGCTTACATCCCAAAGGCCGTGCCATCGACCTGACTCGACGACGATGTACGGGTAGCAATCCGACACAGGGTTGACTTTTGTTCGCGGAGACCCCAAGCCACCTCCGGTGTTCGTCAGACTGTGGGTACCGTCAGGTTGTGGCGGCCTCCCCCTTAACGTCCTTAAGCGTGCTGAGGTCATCAGCTTCTTCCCCGCGCCAAAGCGCGAGGCTTTCGCCTCGAAGTTTCGGAATCGGCCGGCGTGTTGAGGGCACGAGCCTCACTCCGCGTATGTGGCACGGAGGTGGTCGACGATCTCCCGGTTTCCACTGAGTGCCTCGATACCGTGGGAGATGTCGACAATCGCCGGTACCTCCGTCTGGCCAGTCACCTGCCTGACCACCGTTCGATCGTTGCTATCTGGTGGGACCTCGTGGCGCTGGTACGTGACATCGAGCTCCTTGAGCACGCGCTCAACCTGTGCGCAGTAGGGACACCCTGGAAGATAATAGAAATCGACCTTCCCCATACCGGAGGTAGCTGTTCGATACCTATGAACCGACTGGTTGCTCTCGATGCTCAGTTGGCGCCGTCGGCGTGTTCTGCCCGCTCGAGTAGGTCATCCGCGTGAACGAGTGCAGTGAGTGTGACACCATGGTTAGCGAGGAGTTCGCTGGCACCCTCGTCACGATCGACGACGACGAGCACCTCCTCGACCGTCGCCCCTGCATCCCGAAGTGCGGCGACCGCGTCGAGAGCGCTCTGGCCGGTGGTGGCGATGTCCTCGATAACCACGACCTCCTCATGTTCGATGAGCTCACCCTCGATTAGATTCGCCGTGCCGTACCCTTTGGCCTGTTTCCTGACGATCACATAGGGTTGACCGGTCTGCAGGCTCGTCGCGGCGACCAGTGGTACTGCCCCAAGCGCAACCCCAGCGAGGGTACGACCATCGACGAGATCAGCGAACGCCGTGGCGATCGCCTTGAGTGCGTTGGGATCGGTCTCGAATCGATACTTATCGACATAGTACGAGCTCGTACCTCCATGTGACAGTTCGAACTCACCGAAGCGAATCGCATCGGCTGCGAGTATCGCCTCGATAAGTGCTGTCCGATCGGTCATTGCCGACCGTCGGATGGCGTGGCACATAGGCGTACCGACACACTCACCACGGGACATCCTTCAAACGGAGGAGATACGCGATCACGTTCGTCGAGACGTGCAGAATCGGGGTGAGGATGAGGATGGCGAGGAATATCCACCAGGTCATGACACCACTCAGCCATCCCCATGCGACGATGGCCGTGAGACCGAGCGAACCAACGACGAGATCGTATTGGTCAAGACCTGGGACGGCACTGCCGCGCTCCCGATCGAGTCGCCGCTTGATGAAGGAGGCGGCGATATCGCCGAGAAGCGCTCCGGTCGGCAGTGAGAGCATCGCGACGACAGAGAACGTTGGTACATCAAAACCGACGAGATCGCTCATCGTGGGGGCGAGTTCGGTGAGTACCACCGCCACGATGATGCCAGCGAGGATGCCGCCAAGTGTGCCTCGCCAGGTCTTGCCGTCCCCAAGGAGACGCGTCCCCTTGTAGGTCCTCCCACCATCGATCGGTGGGCCTCCGCCGACGATGACGGCGACATTGTTCGGGATATATGCTGGAAGCATGATCCAGATCGCCAACACGACGATCTCGATGACAGCCATGGAGAGTATGCCCGGTGCAACCGACTTAAATCGGCCGAGATGGCATGACGGGATGGCCGGAGTATCAACACACAAGTAGCACGGTGTCGAATCATCGACACATGATCCCCCCAATCGCGAATCGATTCGTCGCGGGGGAATCCATCGCTGAGGCGCTCGAGGTGGCAGCGGCGCAGAACCAGACCGGTCTCAGCGTGATCCTCAACCAGCTTGGTGAGCACTACGACGATCCAGCAGCTGCCGCATCTGACCGCGACGATTACATCCGGATGATTCGCGACATCGACGCGATGGAGCTCGACGCGTGTATCTCGGTCAAACCAACCCAGCTCGGTCTCGATCTGGGTGAAGATGTCTTCCGAGGACACCTCGATGCTATCCTGGATGTGGCGGCCGATCATGACACGTTCGTCTGGATCGATATGGAAGACCACAAGACGACCGATGCGACCATCGAAGCTTACGAGGAGACGGTTCAAGCCCACGATGGCCAGGTTGGTGTGTGTCTTCAGGCCAACCTCAGACGCACGTCTGATGACCTCGAACGGTTGGCACCGTTGCCAGGAAAGTTACGGCTTGTCAAGGGTGCATACAAGGAACCTAAGGCGATTTCCTATCGCAAGCGGTCACGAGTTGATCAGGCCTATCGAGACCTCATCAAGCAGGCATTCGAACAGTGTGACGGTGGTATCGCTATGGGGACACATGATGATGCCATGCTCGAGTTGGCTGCAAAGCTCCATGAGGAACACGGTACCCCCTACGAGGTTCAGATGCTCATGGGAGTCAGAGAGGAACTCCAACGTGAACTCGCTGAAAATGTCGAGATGTACCAGTACATCCCCTTTGGCGATAAGTGGCTCTCGTACTTCTACCGGCGATTGATGGAGCGCAAGGAGAACCTCCTGTTCGGACTGCGCGCGGTCATCGGCCGATAAACGGTAGACATTTTGCGACGAGGATATATTCTACATTTGTCATGAGTAACTGGAAGCGTGACTTCGTCAGTGGGCTCATCGTTATCGTCCCACTCATCGTGACCATCTGGGTGCTACTGTGGCTCTTTTCGTTTATCGCAGGTGCACCGATATTCGGAATCATCGAAGAGGAGGTCCTGCTCGACTTCGTACCGCAGGCATATGCTGAGTACCTTCGGGTCATCCTGACACTCCTCGCGTTCGGGTTACTCGTCTTCGCCGTTGGCTACCTCATGCGTACGGCTGCAGGGCAGCTCGCGGAATCGACCATGGATAACCTTGTCAATCGACTCCCTGGGGTCCGTGTCGTGTACAACGCCTCGAAGATGGCCATCGAGACAGCCCTCGGGACGCAGGATGCACTCCAGACACCAATCAAACTCGAACCGTGGCCAGGCATGCGCATGACGGCGTTCAAGACGGGGAAACAGACCGTCGATGGCCGTGAGATTGTGTTCATGCCCACGGCTCCGAACATAACGACGGGGTTCGTCATCGAGGTGCCTCAGGAGTACATCGTCGAGACCGATGAACAAGTCGAACAGGCACTGACCAGACTGTTGAGTGCGGGCTTTGGCGATAGCAACAACAAGCACTCATATACCATCGGACCGCCGCCGGGCGATGATGGTGAAGCGAGCGATCAGACGTAGGTGAACCACTCCTCGTACGCGTCGCTGCGTCGATATACCACATCGAAAAACCGTGACTGGATCTCCTCGGTGATGGGGCCACGAGTACCATCGCCGATGGTCACATTACCCACACGCCGGATCGGTGTCACCTCCGCCGCGGTACCGGTGAAGAACAATTCGTCCGCGGTGAATAGCTCGCCCCGACTGATCGTCGCGGCGTCATCTACCGGATAGCCCATATCCCGAGCGATCGTGATGATTGTTTCTCGTGTGATACCGTCGAGGATGCTCTCAGCGATGCCGGGTGTGTAGATGATGCCATCGCGCACCATGAACAGGTTCTCACCCGGACCCTCAGCGACGTTACCCTCCTTATTGAGCAAGATCGCCTCGGCGTACCCGTTGCTTCGCGCCTCCTCACCAGCTAGCAGACTGTTGACGTACATGCCCGTCGTCTTGATGGTCGTCGGGATCTGGTTCGAGGCGTACTTCGTCCAACTGGATACCATCGCATCTACACCATCTTCGAGAGCCTCCTCACCGAGGTATGCACCCCAGGGCCAACACGCGATCGCCACCCGTGTTGGACAGGCACCAGGGCTGACCCCGAGGCTGTGATACCCATAGAAGACAATCGGGCGGATATAGCACGCCCCGAGGTCCTGCTCCTTGATGAGTGTCCGTGTTGCTTCGGTGAGCGTCTCACGGTCGTACCCGATATCGAGTTCATACGGTCTGGCAGACCGATAGAGCCGGTCGAGGTGTTCATCCCACCTGAAGATCGCGGTGCCCTCCTCGGTATCGTACGCGCGTATCCCCTCGAATACGGCCGTCCCATAGTGGAGTGCATGAGTGAGCACGTGTACGGTGGCGTTCTCCCAGTCGATGATCTCGCCATCCATCCAGATCCAATCGACATCCATGTCAGCGAAGCTCATGGTTGATGCGACTCACGCCTTGATTAAGAGCCTATCCCGTATCTCGTCGGTAACTTTTCAGCCGAGGGTATCCAGGATATCCTGGCCATCGAGGTAGATGAGGTCGTACCGATCGGCGTATGCCCGTGCGGCAGCGGGTGAGAGTGCACCTCCTGATTGATCATCGAGCATCTCGCTCCCTGCAACGGCACGCACTGCATCGGTCTGCTCTGCGAGCGCCAGCGCGAGTTCGGTATGCCCGTGGCGTGTCGCAAGCAGGCCAGGTGCCCCACGGAGCAGGTGTACGTGGCCAGGTGATCTGAACTCAGCGGCAAAATCAGTCCCCACCGGGTCGCGCGCTGCTTCGGCCACCGCTCGGATCGTCCGTGAACGGTCGATATCTGTCACCCCGGTATAGGTGTCCCGGTGGTTGACCGAGAGACTGAACGATGGACGGGTATCGTAACCCACGTCATTATAGACCGTACACGGATGCTCGATGGCGTCGTGGAGGAATGGAAGATCGAACGTCTCGGCAACCTCGTTCGAGAGGGCGACGAACAGGACGCCGCCGGCATCGTTGCGTAATCGACCGACAGCACCGTGATCGACCGAGTTGGCGGGGTAGAGCAGATCCACCTCATGCTCTCGGTCGGTGCCATCATGCACGAGAATCGGTCGGCCGGCGTCGAGGGCTTCGATGGCTGCCTCCACGTCGGTCAGTAGTGATTTACTCATAACATCTCACCCGCGATGACGGTCAGGCGATCGCCGTCGGTGAGTGTGAGTTCGTCTCTGAGTTTGACCGGTGCGATCACCTCGAGGTTTGATTCATCGTGATGCGTCCGCACAGGCTCGATCACGTGTACCGACTCGACGGTCGCACCATGGTCTCCCTCGATTACGGCCGGATAGCAGGTGGCAGGCCCGTAGGTCCGTTGCTCGTCAGCCCACCCCTCGATGTGGATTGCATGTGTCGACTCAAGGCCTGGTCGCCGTCTGATACTCTGCTCAGTCAGCTCGAGGTTCAACGTCCCCGGGAACGGTTCATAACCGAGTTTGGTGACGAACTGTTCCATGTAACCGCCGAGCGTGATGTAATGTCTCCCCTCACCCATCCCACCGGTGACATGGCCGATGAGTTCGACCACGGTGGGCTCGTCGAAGATTCGCCGGTATGCCTCGTATTCGCTGCGTAAGATACGGATTCCGTCCTCTGTGATCGTGACCCATTGTCCATCCCGTTCCGGTTTGCGGGTGATGACACCGATCTCCTCCAGTCGTTGGAGCCGTCTCGAAGCCGTCTGTGTCGATACATCAAGGCGGGTCGCGAGATCGGCACACGATAGTTTAGTCGCCTCATCGATGCGACCACCCTCCCCGTCGATGTGATGGGTCGCAAGCGACCGGAGCGCCGCGACCTCATCAGGTGCCACGGCGAGCGACGCAACGTTTGCCATGATGAGAAATTCGATGAGGCCGGCCATAAGCATACCGGACTTGTGATGCATCTCAATATTGAGATAGTCATGTCCTGGTCACCCTCGATCGGCCGGCAGTACCTACCTACGCGTACGGGTCACGCTGCCAGAACTCGCTCTCATGGCGGAGCTTGGATATCCACGTATCTTCTGTCCTTGATAGTAATGCCACCCGCGATGGCGGGACGCCTTTGAGTACCGGATGGTCGGGGAGATGTGTCTGCACCTGTTCGGCGAACGCGATCACCTCCTCGTGATCTGGCATCACATCACGCTCGAGGCGCCCTTGCGAGTGTCCGACGTGCATGTAGGCTTTCAACTCGACGAAGTCGAAATCACCGCGTTGGAACAAGACGGCATACCAGTCTGGGTCGCACATGTTGTGTCCACGCAACAGTGTCGTCCGGGCGACCGTACGGGTACTGTCCTTCGTTGCGACAACATCGAGTGTCTCGATGAGACGCTCCCAGGCATCATCCTCAAGCGGGTTGACAACGCGCTCGAACGTCGCTCGCTCAGGTGCATCAATGCTGATGTACAACTGGGTGGGTGAACACCGGCGAACGACCGATGGTCGCGTTCCATTCGTGACCAGGAACGTGGTAATATCTCGGTCGTGAAAGGCATCGATGAGCTCCGGTAGGTAGGGATACAGTGTCGGCTCACCGTCGAGCGAGATGGCGACGTGGCGTGGTCGCATCGATTCCTCGAAACGTTCTCGTGGAACCTCATCGTGGCCACCGAAACCACTCAATAGCTTGCGTTGCAACTCGATGCTCGCCTCTGCCACCGCATCCGGGTCGTCCCACTCCACCCCATCGAGTTCGTAACCGTGACCGCGATGATCGCGCCAGCAAAACACACACCGCTCGTTACACCGGATGACGGGTGTCATCTGGATGCATCGGTGTGACTGGATGCCATACCAGACGTTCTTGTAACAGCGACCCTCACCACGAAGGGCATTCTTCGTCCATCCGCACGCCTGTGACGCGGTGTGGTTCACCGAGTGATAATTGGGTTGATCAACCTGCTTCGGTGTGCCACCGGTCTTGCTCATCCAACCACACTTGGGGAGGTTTTCACTAAAAGGCAGCGTGTGAGCTCGACACCGATCTCACCTTACCTATCGCGATAAGATCGATGCACCACGTCTCACAAGACGACACCACTATTGCGACCCGTCTCGACCTGTCGGGTACATGCTGCGGTCACTGCGAGGTGAGTTCCGTGACGTGCTCCGGGATGCGCTTGAGGCAGAGGGTATCGATGAGGACGACCTCGGTCTCGAGGACCCACCTGAGGAGTTCGATGCGGTCGTCGCATCCAATCTCGCCTTCAGACTGGCCAGTCGTCTCGGGGAGGCACCACCGGTCGTCGCACAACGACTTCACGCGGCTATCGACATCGATGAGACGAGATACATCGAAGCGATCGAAGCGGTTGGCCCATACCTCAATGCCACCCCGAGTGATGCATACTACCACGAGACGATCGAAGCCGCCGGGACACCATCCTTCGCTGCGTTACCACCGCGCGATATATCTGTGGTCGTTGAGCACACGAGTGCGAACCCGACCGGTCCGGTTCACATCGGCCGGGCACGTAACCCAATCATCGGAGATGCTGTCGCAAGATTGCTCGATGCAGCCGGGTACGAGGTAGAGACGCATTATTACGTCAACGATGCGGGGAGACAGATGGCGTTGTTCACGTGGGCGTACGAGACGTTCGATGCTGACGAGCTGCCAGCACCGGAGCGTGACCGTATCGAGTACGACCTGGTTCGTTACTACCGTAAAGGAAACGAGTATCTCGAACAAGCAAGCCGTGACGAACTCGAAGAGGCTGAGGCGGAGATCAACGCCATCATGCAAGGTCTCGAGGTTGGTGATGACGAGACGTATGAGCGCGTCTCCACCGTGGTCGACCAGGTCCTCGATGGGATGACCGCCTGTCTCGGACGGCTGCCGGCAACGTTCGACCAGTTCGTCAAGGAGACCTCGTTCATGCGTGACGGCTCGACCGACGCGCTCGTTGCTCGCCTCAAGTCGAGTGCATATGCCGAGCAGGACGATGGTGCCTGGCAGTTGGTCCTCGATGACTGGGATATCGACAAACCATTCGTCTTCCTCCGTTCAGATGGGACCAGTCTGTACACCACGCGTGATCTTGCACACCATGAGTGGAAGTTCGAGAACTTTGACAAGGCAGTGACCATCCTGGGCGAGGGGCACGGACTCCAGGCCGAGCAACTCCGTGCGGCGCTCGATATTCTCGGCAACGATACCGACCGCCTCGAACAGATCCTCTACGGTTGGGTCAACCTCCCTGGTGGCGAGTCCATGTCGACGCGACGGGGGACAGGTATCCAACTGGATGATCTGCTCGATGAGGCGATCGACCGAGCCAGAGCCGAGGTCGAGCGCCGGATGGACGATCGCATCAGGGAGGATGAGCTCGACGAACAGACGATCGAACAGATAGCGCACGATGTTGGTATCGGTGCCGTCCGATACGATATCGTGTCAAAGCAACCGACGAAGGCCATCACGTTCGAATGGGATCGCGCGCTCGATTTCGAGGCACAATCTGCACCATTCGTACAATACGTCCACGCACGCTGTTGTGGCATCATCGATCGAGCTGAGAGGGCTGGCATCGAGGCCGAGGTCGGTGTGCCCTCCCACGAAAGTGAGATCGCCCTCACCGAGGCAATCTCGCGCTTTCCCTATGAGATCGAGACGGCAGCAGACACCTTCGCTCCACATCGCATCTCGACATACCTCTTAGAGCTGGCAGATGCCTACAATGCGTTCTATCGTGACTGTCCGGTAATCGACGCATCGGATGACCAGACTGCATCGACACGCCTCGCGCTGGTCGATGCAAGCAGGCAGACCGTCGAGAGCGGGCTCAACCTCCTCGGGATTGCCGCACCACGCTCGATGTGACACTGATGCGGTTCAAAGCATACTTAATTGACCCGTCGTCTTGTTCAACGCAATGAGTGATGAGGACGGCGCTGATGCTGACCGCCGCGAATACGAGTTCCGCAAGGTGCTCGAGGAGCTCGAGGGTCACCGAGGGACGGGTACGCAACTCGTCTCCATCTACGTCCCACCCGATATGCAGATCAGCGATGTCGTCGATCACGTCCGCCAAGAGCAAAGCGAGGCGAGCAACATCAAGTCGAAAGATACCAGGACGAACGTCAGAGACGCTCTCGCGAGCATCGACGCACGCCTGAAGTACTACGACAACCCACCTGAGAACGGCCTCGTGTTCTTCAGTGGAGCTGTCGACACAGGTGGCGGCCAGACACAGATGGTCACCGAGGTGCTCGAGAACCCGCCACAACCGGTGCAATCATTCCGGTACCACTGCGACTCGGACTTCTTGCTCGAGCCACTCGAGGAGATGTTTACAGACTCTGGGTTGTACGGGTTGGTCGTCCTCGATCGCCGCGAGGCGACGGTCGGCTGGCTCAAGGGCAAGCGCATCGAGGCGATCAAGAACGCCACCTCACTCGTCCCAGGTAAGCAACGAAAGGGTGGTCAGTCAGCCCAACGATTCCACCGTCTGCGTCTTGAAGCGATTGATAAGTTCTACAAGGAGGTTGCAGAGATGGCTGACGAACTGTTCGTCCCACACCGTCACGACCTCGACGGTGTGCTCGTAGGCGGTCCATCACCGACCAAGGATGAGTTCCTCGACGGTGACTACCTGCACCACGAGATAGCTGATAAGGTCATCGGCAAGTTCGATGTCTCGTACACTGACGACTCTGGCCTCTACGAGCTCGTCAAGAAGGCCGAAGCCGCCCTGTCCGACGCGGAGTTGATGGAGGACAAACGCTACATGGATCGGTTCTTCAAGGAGCTCCATGGGGAGAAGTTAGCCACTTACGGGTTCGAGGCGACCAGGGAGAACCTCATCATGGGTTCGGTCGAGACGCTCCTGCTGAGTGAGGATATCCGAACCGACGTGTTGATCCATACCTGCCCGGAGGGTCACGAGACCTTCGAGTACGTCGACCGGGGGAAGCAGGGCGAGGTGGCCACATGTGAACAGTGTGGTGAGTCGATTGATCAGACCGAGCGAGAGGACGTCATCGATCACCTCATCGAAATAGCGGAACAACGCGGTACAGAGACGGTTTTTATCTCATCTGACTTCGAGCGTGGTGAACAGTTGCTCAATGCGTTCGGTGGGGTTGCTGGCCTCCTTCGATACTCGACCGGTGTCTGACGGCTGTTAGGGTGAACAGACAGCCATCGAACATGTCTCCTGCCTTACGGTCCATGTGAAGGCGACATAGACATATCTTTTTGAGATGTCATAAACGTGAGCAGCAACGGTCGCAGGCTCAACCAAGGAGTTGTTCGAGTTGATACACTCGACGGTCGATATCCAGCGCCGGACGGAGGCTGGTATCGTCGGCTAATCTGTGTAGGACAAGCAGTGCATCGACACCCTCGGCTTCGAGATAATCCACGATCGCCTCGATATGTTGACGGTTGAGTGCGAGTGATTCGAGAAGCCCGACGATGAGCATGACAGCTGCGGCATGGTCCTGATCGACAGGAAGTGCCTCACTGATGTTTCCGAGGTCGCCACCATCCCCGGGGAGTTCGTCGAGTGGGTCGACCGTCAGACACACACGACAGGCAGCCGCGTACGACATACCTGCAGGCGCATGCGTGGCGAGTTGCTCGGGAACGGTGAATCCGATCGACTCAGCCCGACAGGTAGAACAGGTTGGTGACATGGTGTGCGTGATCCTCACTCGGTGCTGGAGGCTGCCTCCTGACGCTCTTTCTTCGCCTTGATCTTCTTGAGTCTGAAGATCTCCTCGCGTTCTTGCTCCTCGAGCTTCTGTTCGATGAAGGCCTTGTTCTCATAGAGGTCAGGAAGGAGTTTGAACTCGAGAGCGTTGACACGGCGCTTGGTTGTCTCGATCTCATCGAGCAGTTTCTTCATGGCCGTCTCTACCTCTGCGGCGAGGATGATCTCCTCAAGCAACTGCTCGTAGGCAGCTGCAGCCTCATCGATGCGTGAGTTCGTCCCGAGCACGCCGTACCCTCGCTGGTCGATCCGCTTTTTGACACTTGTGGATTCGATCTGCGGGACGACGACGCCCATGATGTTCTTCGAGGTGATCGTGATCTCTGGGTGCTCCTTGAGGGCTGCAGATGCACCGCGGATCGCCACGTCCCCCTCCATGGCACGAGCCATGTTGAGGCGCTTTTGCGCCACCTCATAGGACGCCTCAAGGTCGCCGCGGACAGTCTGAGCATGCTCGAGGATCTCCATGAACTCCATGATGAGACCGTCACGCTTTTTCTCGAGTGTATCGTGACCGCGCTCAGAGAGCTCGATGCGGTCATCGATCTCCATGAGATTCTTACGCGTCGGCTTGACGTCCTCGGCCATCGTTGTATTTCCCTTCGTTGTAGTTCGTTAAACCCGTTATCGTTCAGTCTGCCTCGGCACCGACCGTCTCGGCAGCGTCCTCAACGTAGTAGGTCTCGATGTGCTCCTCATCGATACGGTGGAGTTCATCCTTCGGCAGCATCGACAGCAGCTCCCACGCGATATCGAGTGTGTCTTCGATCGTCCGGTTTGTGTCATATCCCTGTTGAATGAACTCGGTCTCAAAGCGCTCGGCGAAGTCCAGGTAGCGGTTGTCGCGCTCATCGAGCGCCTCACGACCGACGATGTTGACCAGGGCTCGCAGGTCCTCACCCTCGGCGTAGGCGGCGTAAAGCTGGTCGGACACGCCCTTGTGATCCTCACGGGTCAGCCCCTCACCGATCCCCTCGTCCATGAGGCGTGATAGGCTCGGAAGCACGTTGATCGGAGGTTCAACTCCCTTGCTGTCGAGGTCACGGTCGACGTATATCTGACCCTCGGTGATGTAACCGGTGAGGTCTGGAATCGGGTGTGTGTCATCGTCGCCTGGCATCGTCAGGATGGGGATTTGCGTAATCGAACCCTCCTGACCCTGGATACGGCCGGCACGCTCGTACAGCATCGCCAGGTCGGTGTACATGTATCCGGGGTACCCACGCCTGCCAGGCACCTCTTCACGTGCAGCCCCGATCTCACGCAACGCCTCACAGTAGTTCGTCATGTCGGTCAGGATGACCAGCATGTGGTACCCCTTCTCGAAGGCGAGGTACTCCGCGGTCGTGAGTGCGAGACGTGGGGTGACCGTCCGCTCGACCGAAGGGTCATCTGCGAGGTTCATGAAGACGACCGACCGCTCGAGAGCACCCGTGCGTTCGAAGTCATCGATGAAGTCGTTCGCCTCCTCGGCGGTGATACCCATGGCGGCGAAGACCACAGCGAACTCGGTCGACTCGCCCTCGGCCTCGTCCTCCTCCGGGACGGTCGCCTGGCGCGCAATCTGTAGTGCAAGAGCGTTGTGTGGCAACCCCGATCCAGAGAACAGCGGCAGTTTCTGACCCCGGACGAGTGTGTTCATCCCGTCGATACCCGAGACACCGGTCTGGATGAACTCCGCAGGATATTCGCGTGCATGTGGGTTGAGTGCGGCACCGACGATATCTCGGCGCTCCTCAGGGACGATCTCCGGGCCACCATCGATCGGGCGTCCCGAACCGTCGAGGACGCGACCGAGGAGGTCCTCGGTCACGTCCATCTTCATCGTCTCACCGAGGAATCTGACCGTGCACTGTCGGTCGATACCCTCCGTCCCCTCGAACACCTGGATGGCAACGAAGCGATCGGTCGACTCGAGTACCTGTCCGCGCTTTACCTCGCCAGCCGGTGTCTCGATCTCGACGATCTCGTCGTATCCGATCGCCTCATCCACCTCTGCGAACACCAGCGGGCCACTTACCTTATTGATGGTACGGTATTCCTTCATTTCAGTACAACCCCCTGAGCTCCTCGGTCATATCATCGACGAGCTTCTCGATGAACGGTTCATAATCCTCGGTCGTCCCGATGCGGTTCAGCCGTGGTGGTGCACTCGCATCACGGATATCCTCGACGGGGACCCCCGCATCGAGTGCGGCGAACGCCTCATCGTGATAGGTCTGAATCGCCTGGAGGATGGCGTAGGTCTTCTCGGGTGGGCAGTATCTATCAACATCGTGCAGGGCGTTCTGCTGAAGCCATGCCTCCCGGACGAACCTCGCCACCTCAAGGGTCAGTTGCTGGTCCTCGGGCAGCGCGTCCTTGCCGACTAGCTGGACAATCTCCTGGAGTTCGCCCTCCTCGTCGAGGATATCGACCGCCCACTGGCGAAGCTCGGGATAGTCCTCGGCGACATTCTCGACGAACCACGGGTCGAGTTGGCTCTTGTAAAGCGAGTACGACTCGTCCCAGTTGATCGCCGGGAAGTGGCGACGCTCTGCCAGGTCTGAGTCAAGCGCCCAGAACGTCTTGACGATGCGCAGTGTGTTCTGTGTCACCGGCTCGGAGAAGTCACCGCCCGGTGGGCTCACGGCACCGACGACGGAGATGGATCCCTGCTCGCCGTTGAGCAGTGTGAACAAGCCTGCACGCTCGTAGAACTGACTGAGTCGGGCGGAGAGGTACGCCGGGTAGCCCTCCTCACCGGGCATCTCCTCGAGTCGTGAGGAGATCTCTCGCATCGCCTCAGCCCAACGCGAGGTGGAGTCTGCCATGAGTGCAACGTCGTAACCCATGTCGCGGTAGTACTCAGCGATCGTGATGCCGGTGTAGACGCACGACTCACGGGCGGCAACCGGCATGTTCGAGGTGTTGGCGATGAGACAGGTACGCGACATCAGCGGATTACCTGTCTGTGGGTCGGGAAGCTCCGGGAAGTCCTCAATCACCTCGGTCATCTCGTTACCGCGCTCACCACAGCCGATGTAGACAACGATATCGGCATCGGCGAACTTGGCAAGACTCTGTTGTGTCACTGTTTTGCCACTTCCGAATGGACCAGGAATAGCGGCCGTACCACCCTTCGCGATGGGGAACAAGCCATCCTGGATACGCTGACCTGTCACCAACGGAACAATCGGACTGTGTTTGTCAGCCGTCGGACGGGCACGTCGGACCGGCCACTCTTGACGCATGGTGATCTCCTCGCCAGACTCCAGTACCACCACCGGGTCATCGACGGTGTACGCGCCATCGTTCACCTCGGCGACGATCCCCTCATCGAAGGTAGGCGGCACCATCACCTTGTGGTCGATGCTCTCTGTCTCTGGTACGGTCCCGACGACCTCGCCTGGCCCGACCTCATCGCCCACCTCGACCGTCGGGGTGAACTCCCACTCCTTCTCAAGGTCGATCCCTGGTGCGTCGACACCGCGGTCGAGGAAGGAGCCCATAATCGTCTCCAACACGTCGAGTGGTCGCTGCACACCATCATAGATCGAGTCGAGCATGCCAGGTCCGAGGTCGACCGTCAGTGGATTGCCCGTGTTCTCGACCGGCTCGCCAGGGCCGACACCCGAGGTTTCCTCGTACACTTGGATGGTCGTCTCGTCGCCCTCGATCTCGATGACCTCACCCATGAGGCCTTCGTCACCGACGTAGACCACGTCGTTCATCCGTGCTTCAAGCCCGACCGCCGTGACGACCGGGCCGCTCACTCCTGTTATCGTACCGTCCTCGCGGACGGCCTCCGTCTGTGTTGCTTGACTCATGGTTTTCAGTTATCCTCCATCAGGTCGATCCCGATCGCGCGTTTGATCTGGTCACGCAGGCCACCCGAACCGGCCTCACCACCGAGGGTCACCACCGCCGGCTCGACGCTCGTCTCGACGCGTTTTCGCACGTCTCGAGACAGATGCACCATGTCGTCCTGGTGCATCACGATGATTCCGACATCATCACCGTCGAGCAGTGAGGCGACCGCATCATCGAGCTCGTCGGACTTGCGATGCTCGTCGACGTTGGCGAAGGTGCGGACACCTGCCAGTCGAAAGCCGGTGGTGAACTCTGGACTGCCGACGACAGCTATCTCCTGGCTCATGGCATCACCAACTCCTCGCGAATCTCTTCCTCGGAGAGACCTGCCTCGCGGCCGCGGGCGATCGCCCTGATGTTGCGTACCTCAAGCTCCTTCGCAAGGATGTACGAGACGACCGGACAGACCGAGACCGGGTGTCGCGATCCGAGCCAGTCACCGTACTCTACGAGTGCAACATCGATGGCCCGTTCGACCTCGAGCATGCTCTCTGCTTCCTCGAGTGCGTTGAGTGCATCTGAGAGGCGGTCACCGTATCTGCTCTCGCGGATGACGGCGACCAGGTCGTCCATGTTGCGCACCAGCCGGGCGAGCTCAGCTGCATCGAACAGACGGCCACCCTCGATGAGGTAATCTGCTGTGTCCATCTCTGCGCCACTGCGTGCGATCCGGAGCGCATTCCGAACGTTGACAAAGTCGATTTCTGCGATGAGGAACTCGTGATAGATATCGGTCGGGGAGCCAGTCGAGAGGCGCTGTCCCCCGAGCACGCGAGCGGCTGGACCGGCATCGACGGCAACCCCGCTGATCAGGTTCTCGAAGAACACACGATCGATGGCGTTCTCGAGTGGGAACAGCAGGTTCGTCTCCTCGAACGCATCGAATGCCTCGACGAGCGCATCGTGGAACATCGTCCCAGACGACGCCTCGATCACGGCCTCGACATTCGCCGCATCGAGCATGGCGTTGAGTTGTGCGTCGCTCAACTCACCGGCACGGATGAGGTCGTTCTCAATCTCAGCGCGCTCGCTGTCTGTGTAAATACCACGAAGAGCCGTCTTGATATTCCACGCGTCGAACTTGCGGAGATACCTGGCGATCTGTTCGTACAGGTGTCCATCAGCCCAATCCAGCATATCGCGAAAGTGTCGCGAAAGGTTCTCATTCAGTGCGTACTCGACGAGGTCGACCCCGCTGTGTCGGGCTCCGAGTGCGTTCACCTCTCGTTCGTACTCGGTCTCCTCGAGAAAGCGGGCGATCTCGTTCGGTCCCATCCGGATCAGCTTGCGGTAATCCGCCTCATCGAGTAGCGCTGCTCGGCGAGCTCGCACCCGAGCGTTCACGTAGGCCAGGTTCGATCCACCCTCGTCACTCCCGACGTAGCGAAGTCGTGTCATTCCTCGAACAAGCTATCGCTGATCGACCGGAGGTTGTCGTCCCACACATCCTTGAGTACCGCATCGAAGGAGTTGTCGACACGGACGCTACTCGTGGTTCCCTCGACGATGACGCCACCGAGTCGGTCGATCGGCTCACCGACGGAGAGTCGATCTTCCGAACAGAGCGACTCGAGCAGGTCGTCATCCGCAGCTCGACCATGGATGATGAGTGCCTCGCCGTCATCGAATTCTGCCAGGGCTGTTTCAAGCAGCGCCTCGGTAAGTTGTGCCCGCTCGTCCCCGTCGATCGCCTCGATACGCGTTTCGACGGCCTCGCGGACCTCATCGAGTGCCTCCCGTCTGGCACGAAGTCGGAGTTGTTTCGCCTCGAGCTTGGCACTCGAGAGACCCTGTTCACGCTCTTGGTCGATCTGGCTCTCTACCTCTCGCTCACTCGTCTCGAGGATCTCCTCGGCGTCCGCCTCTGCCTCGGCGATCAGCTCATCCGCTCTCGCCGTTGCCTCCTCGCGGATCTCCTCGGCCTCGGCACGCGCCTGCTCTCTGATGTCCTCTGCGACCGAATCGAGGCTCATGATATCGCCTGGATCACACCAGGAAGATTACGACGATGGCGAAAATGACCAGCGTCTCCGGGAGCACCGTCAAGATCAGTCCACGTCCGAACGTGCTCGGGTCTTCGGCCATCGCGCCGACCGCTGCTGCACCGATCTGGCGCTCAGCGTATCCCGAGGCAAGGGCGGCGAGTCCGACGCTCAGTGCTGCCGCGCCGACCCTGATACCCTCGGACCACGCCTCCGCTGCCTCGACCGTGTATTCGTTCGCCGCCGCTTCCAGAATCGTTGGATCTGTGAGTAGTTCTAGCATTGGTTTTCTCAGTGCTCCTCGGTGTGAGTTCTTTTATAACCGAACGGTTGGAATTTCGCTCCGCCGCCATCATAAAACTTCCCAAAGAATTCGACAAGCTCAAGGCGTGTCATCTGGATTCCCGCCGCCGTGATACCCAGTAACAAGACGACGATATGCCCGAAGATGAAGACCAGTATCGCGACCGGTATGGTCACCAAGAATGGGTCCATCCAGACGAGACCCTGGAAGATTGCCTCTCCCTCGGGCATGCCCATGCCGGGGAGGTGGAAGAAGACATAGTCGATCTCCTGCCCACCGATCGACCTGGTCT
This sequence comes from Halobacteriales archaeon, assembly GCA_007118145.1. Classification (GTDB taxonomy): domain Archaea; phylum Halobacteriota; class Halobacteria; order Halobacteriales; family SKSH01; genus SKSH01. Next base: position 23,677 of record SKSD01000005.1, on the reverse strand, counting down.
GCTCATACCCCCCGAAGACGATCAAGTTGACCACGAACGCCATCCCACCCTTGGCGAGTAACACAGCCATCATCCTGAGGTAGGAGACAGCGTGACCGAAGGCGTTCGTCGGTAGCTCGATGATCGCGATGAAGCCCTCCGCCTTGATGGCGAACGTCCACCCGACGAGGATGAACACGAGGGCGATCACCGCGACAGACTCAGACATCCCCTCGAACCCGAGGTTAAACATGTAATTGCTCGCCAGGACGCTCTCTGGGCCAACGAGGAACTCGGGCTTGATGGCCGCTGCTGTCCAGTCGGTATCTGCCAGGGGACCCGGTAACCAATCGGCGCTCCCAGCCGACTCGGTCGTGAAGATCCACGTGAATAACCCGAGGAGGACGAGCAGCCATGAGCCGCTCTCGGAGAACGCCTCACCGATGCCATGGTGCAGGTTATTGAAGAAGCCCAGTGAGTATCCGATGGCCAGGTGGAGCACACCGAAGAGGATACTGAAGACGATCCACAGCTGTGCTACCTCGGTGATCTGTAGCCCCTTATCGAGCGTTCCTGCGAGTGGTAAGGCGAGATCAATATCGGCCATATGCACGCCGAAGAAGTCGTCATAGAGGTAGCCGAACAACACGGTGAAGACACCAGCCCAGATGGCGATCATCCCGAGTGCCCACATGCCTTGGCTGTCGGTGTATTTGATGACCGCCCAGCCCATCGCGATGTAGAGGAGACCGTACCCGATGTCACCGATCATGAATCCGAACGCGAGTGGGAACGTCAGAAAGACGAAGATGGTTGGATCGAGCTCGTGATATCTCGGCCGGTTAATGGTCTGGACGAACACCTCAAACGGCTTGACGATCGATGGGTTACGCTGGATGACGGGTGGGTGTGCACTGTGCATCTCGAGGTGGCCACCGTCAGCCTCTGCCTTCTCGTGTCGCTCGTGTGGGGGTTCGTACGCCACACGCTCGAGTTCGTCTACCTCGACCCGGTCACCGACGACACCTCGTAACGTTGTCTCGAGTTCGTCGAACCGGCGAGAGGGTATCCAACCCTCGGCGATGAATGAGTGCTCGGTCGTCGCAAAGCGAAGCGGTGCCTCGGCTCGCTGGACCTCGATGGTCAACGCTTCCTCGAGGGCAAGCAGGAAGCCACCGTGTTCGAGCTTGGTATCTTCCATCTGGCTCTCGATCCGTTCGAGTGCGTTCTCGACGCGTCTGATCGTCCGCTGTAATTCATCGCGTCGGTCGCTCGGATCACCACGAACCCTTGGTACCTCGATCTGTGCAAAATCAACACCGACGAGGGCGTCTGAGATGGCGCCGTCGACATCCGGAGACGGTCTCGCGGCGATTGCGATGACACCAGCTGACTCGAACAGCTCGAATCGTTCGACTGCCTCGCTCGCCTTCAGTGCACGCTCAATTGGGTCGACCGAGCCGGTGCCGACGGCGACCTCGATTGAGCGATAGCCATGCAGTAACTCAAGGTCGATCCCTAACCGAGCCAGCGGTTCGAGTCGCTCGTACTCCTCACGGAGCTCTCTGAGCTCGGTGGTGAGTTCATTGCGGTCGTCCTCAAGTTCATTCACCTGTGTCCGTATCGCCTCGAGGCGGCTGTTGATGACCTCTGGGTCAGTTGGGAGCCTGGCCGTGCCAACCTCGTCTGGATCTAACCCGAGGGTGTTCTCAAGCGATCGAACCGTCACGAGGCGTTTCGATGCGGATTCGGCCTGCTCGAGTGGGTCGCCATTGCGAAAGTCCTCCCAGCTCTCGTCGTAGTCCTCAAGGTGGACGAGTTCGAGTTCGTGAACCACCTCGATGACGTCTTCCATCACGGATTTTCCCCCCGTGATGGAGATCTTGCTCATTCGCTCAGGTCTGAGCATGCACCGCCTCCTTGAACGCCTCGAGCACCTCCTCGACTACACCGTCGAACTGTTCAGATGCCTGTTCATGCAGGTGCTGTTGTTCCGACCGGCCCTCATCGAGTATTTCCTCGCGTTCCTGCTCGATCGCAGCACGGGCTTGCTTGAGGCGTGTGACTGCCAGCTCATCTGCCTCATCTTGCGCCTTTTCGCGAATCTCACGGGCACGCTGACGTGCCTCGTTGATAGTCTCCTCGCGCTTGGCTGCAGCCTCATCGATGATGTCGTCGGCGTCCTGCTCGGCTTGTTTGATCCGTTCAAGAACCTCTGGCCTCGGCATTTCCTTAGCTGAACTTGTGAAAGCGCGCTATTTGGGCGTTGCGAGATGCATGCGAGGCGTGACTGATGGACACCGTTAAGGAGCATCCCACCTTCGCTTCGGCCGATGGGTATCCTCGCGGACAAGGGTCGGGCACGGGTCTTCTACCGGTTTCTCTCGCCGTTATACGACACGATCAACCCCTTCATCTGGAACACTGAGATGCGTGATACCGCACTGGAGCACTTCCCTATCGGGCCCGAAGACCGTGTGCTCGATGTGGGGTGTGGGACAGGGTTTGCCACCGAGGCGCTGATCGAGCATGCCGGGGAGGTACACGGTCTCGACCAGAGCACGAGTCAACTCGGCAGAGCCCGTCGGAAACTCGGCGATGCAGTCCACTGGTATCGGGGCGATGCCGAGCGCCTCCCCTTCGAAGACGACAGTTTCGATGCGATTTGGTCATCGGGGTCGATCGAGTACTGGCCAGAACCCGTGGCTGCCCTGGCTGAGATGAGACGGGTTGGACGACCAGGTGCCCCTGTGTTGCTTGTGGGACCACACGAGCCATCGATGTGGCCGTTTCGCAAGCTCGCCAACGCCATCATGTGGTTCTACGATGCCGATCAGGCAGATGTCTGGTTCCAGGAGGCGGAGCTCGAATCGGTCGGTCATCTCACGGTCGGGCCATGGTACAACCGTTCCATCGCTATCATCACGCACGCACGCGTGCCATCAGCCTGAGGCGATGGCGGTGGCCGAGGCGACGAGCACGTCCTCGTGGTAGATCTTGACGGTCACCTCAGAGCCAACCTCGATGTGAGGCTCGTTAGCTGATTTAGCGATATTGAATGATCCATACTCGCCCGCACCCCAGTTCTTGTCAGCAGAGTTCCAGTTGAAGGGTCCCTTCGCCATTCCGGATAGTCCGTTTGAACTATAGGGGACATCTGGTTGCACCTTGAGAGGTGTGCCATCAATCTCGACCCAGAGATCGATGTCGCCTGTGTACACCGTTGCTCCTCCCTCGTGGAAGAGTTCGATTGTCCCACCGTGTTCCTCTTCATGCGTTGCATTAATCGAGAAACTGAACGACTGCGGTTCGACAGTTGGCTGACTGTCTGCGATAACGACGGCAAGCGCCCCGCTCAATCCGAGGGTCACCAACAACAGGATGACTACGCCCACCACCGGTGTGATCCCTCTCGATGGCATGCCCGACCATTGACCCGTCTTCGTATTTCAATCGCTACGAGCCAGCAACCGACAGGGTCACCGTCTCCGATCGAGTCACCACGCGGATATCGAAGTCATCTGGGGGTTCGACCGCCCAGAGTGTACCATCGGTCCCCGTCGAACCGAGCTGTATCCATCGGCCATCGACCCGGATATAGACGGATGCATCAACCGCACCGCCCTCCTGGTCGGTGACGGCTATCTGCATCGGGCCAGATGGGAACGTCCGCGATGCCTCGACCACCAGATTGTTGCCCTCCACGCTTGTGGTCTCCTCGAATGTCACCTCGGTCAACCAGTGTCGGTGCCGCTCGAGGAACACCGCCTCGTAAATCCCGTCGACGAAGGCATCGACCACACCCCATGGTGCAGTCCGTTCGACCACGTAGACGTTATCCGCGAATCGACTCAGCGCCCGGGTATCGGTCGTGTCGGGGTACTGATCGATGACGATCTCCTCGGCGACACTGAGGTGCTCGACCGTATCGCGGTCACCGTCAGATCGCAGATCCATCCGTCTCATCTCTCGATGGTACGTCCCATCGGTGACCGTCGCCAGCATGACGCTCTCGTTGGTGACCCGCATCGTCGCCACGCGGTTCGTAGTCGGGTCGAGCTGGGCATCCAGCAGCGACTCCCGGGCCGGACTCGTCGAGAGCTGATACAGCTCTGCGATGCGCTGTGTATCACCACGGTGTCCGATCAACGGCTCGAGGTCGTCGAGTGAGGCGATTCGGGTGATGGCGAGGTGTTGTTGTGCGAGTAACTCGTCGACCAATAGCCTCCCATCGAGGCGTTCGTCCCTCGGAACGGTGGCCTTCTCGGCCGTCCGTGTATCGAATAATCGTGCCTCAGCCTCAAGCCGTGTGAGGAAGGCGTCGATGACCTGGTCGATCTCGGCTTGGTCATCGGTGTTTGCCACCTTCACCTCGAGTTGGATACGTTCGGCGTCGACCCTGAGGGTGGTTTCCGACGCTGAGACCAGTGCACCGAAATCGCCGGTGACTGCCTGCATATCGACCGATTCCGCCTCACCCGGAGGTGGCTCGATGACGGAAGGCGACGCCGTGGTTGCAGGTGCCAACGTGACGACGATACCGGCTGTCGCCACGATGCACACCAACGCCAGCAGGCCGACCAGCGTACCGCGCATTACCGTCGAGCACGTGGTCGATGACCAAAAACCGGTCGGGTCCAACCCACGTCATCTGATTCCATCGATGGAAAGCATTTTCCCCAAGGAGACCACCCTTACCGGCATCAGCCATGGTCAGATGGCTCGTTGGTTTCGTCGCTGTTGTCCTCCTCATAGCCGGAGGTGGCCTCGGCATGGCCGTCGCCGAAGCGACCTCCGACACGGCGAGCGATGGCAGCGAAGTGGCGGCCATGTCCACCGAACCGGCTGATGGGCCACATGTCTGGATACAGATCCATCTCACCCAGGATGGTGACGCGGAGTGGGCCATCCAGTACCGGTTCAATGTGACCACCGACGAGCAGAAAGTGGCCTTTGACGAACTGGTCGAGGGTGTCCGTGAGGGTGATATATCGACGGATCTCGACCGATCGGCTGTCGAGGCGTTTCGCGATCAAGCGGTTGCCGCGACCGATCGCGACATGCAGATCGAAGACGCCCGATGGGAGGACTCCGTCGATAGTGACATCGGTGTCCTCTCCTTCGTGTTCACCTGGACGGACTTCACCACACGCGATGGTGGAGAGGTATACCTCGGTGACGTGTTTCGCTCACCGGAGGGTACCTGGCTTGCAAGCCTGGACGAGGGGATGCGCCTGACCATCGTGGCACCGGAGGTGTTCGACATCGATCAAACACCAGCGCTGGCCACACAGGATGGGACACAACTGACATTCGACGGCCCAGTACAGTTCAGCGCCGGTGACCTCGATACCGTGTACATCGATACCACCTTCGTGGAGGATGAGGGTACGCCGTGGCATCTGCTCGCCTTTTTACTCGCACTCATCGCCGTCACCAGCGTGATGGTCGCCGTTGGGTTCCGCCAATCCCGGCGGATCCACGGTGGCCCGGGGTCGGCTTCCGCCGGAGCAGGCGACCCACTCGACACGATCGACGAGGAGTTGCTGAGCGATGCAGAACGGGTCGAGCGGTTACTCCGAGAAAACGGTGGCCGGATGAAGCAGGCGAGCATCGTCGAGGCGACCGACTGGTCGAACGCGAAGGTCTCCCAGCTCCTGTCTGAGATGGCCGAGGAGGGTCGTGTCGAGAAGCTACGTATCGGTCAAGAGAACCTCATCTCACTGCCAGAGTACGCAGCTGAATAGTCATCGACCGACTCGGGTTCGAAACTGTTTACCTCCGTCGACGAGCACCCTCACAAACGATGAAAGTACTCGTCACGGTCAAGGAGGTCGCGACCGTTGAGGACACCTTCGAGATTGAGGGGACGGCCATCCCCGAGCGATATCTCGAGTACGACCTCAACGAGTGGGATGATTACGCAATCGAGGAGGCCGTGCAACTCGCCGAGGCACACGATGACGTCGAGGTGGTATCGGTCACGATCGGTCCACCTCGCGTCGAGGAGACAATACGCATCGCCCTCGCCAAGGGTGTCGATCGGGCTATCCGAATCTGGGATGACGAACTCGCAGACTACCAGCTGCTCGATGTCCCCGCCAAGGCCAACATCCTCGCTGAGGTGGTCGCACAGGAGGACCCGGACATCGTTTTCACCGGTGTGCAGGCTGATGATGATGCGTTCGGGGCGACCGGTGTCGCACTTGCCGCGACGAGCGACTATCAGTGGGCTGCGGTGGTCAATCAATTCGAACTCGAGGATGATGGCACGGTATCAGTACACCGTGAACTCGAGGGTGGTATCGAGGAGCTCACCGAGGTACAACTGCCGGCTGTCTTTACCATTCAGACGGGGATCAACGAGCCACGCTATGCGAGCCTTCGCGGCATCCGCATGGCACAGCAAAAGGAGATCGCCGAGGTGACCCTCGCCGACCTCGGCCTGGATATCGATGCCATCGACGGTGCACTCGAGGTCACTTCGATGGCCGAGCCAGAGACCGAGTCGGAGGTGACCCTCTTCGAAGGGGATGCCTCCTCGACAGCGTCACAACTCGTTGACCTGTTCGACGACCTGGGGGTGATCGACGCATGAGCGATATTCTCATCGTCACAGAGCACCGTCGTGGTGAGATCAGACCGGTGAGTTACGAACTCATCGGCTGTGGAGCTGATCTTGCTAGCAAGACTGGTGGTGACCTCCATGTCGCGGTGATCAGTGGCGAGGTGGATGAGATGGCTGCTGCCTTCAACCGAGACGGTGTTGACGTCATCCACACGGTCGCCGACGGCGATGAGTTCAATCACGATATCTACCGACAGGCGATCGCCCACCTCGTCGAGGACGTCGACCCCCGCTTCGTCATCACCCCGCAGTCAGTCAATGGGATGGACTACGCACCCGCGGTGGCGACTGACATGGGAGTCCCACTCGTGACCGATGCAGTCGGCATCTCTCTCGATGGTGAGCAACTCACGGTCACTCGAGAGATGTACGGTTCGAAGGTGGAGACTACCGTCGCTGTCGCCGGCGAACGTGCAGTGATCACGATTCGAGCAGGTGAATGGCCGCCGATCGAATCGGGTGGAAGCGCTGAGATCGAGGTGGTTGACATCGATATCGATGAATCTGCGATCGGTTCGACCGTGACGGGGTTCGCAGAGATGGCAGCTGGCGATGTCGACATCAGCGAGGCAGATATCCTCGTCAGCATCGGCCGTGGCATCGACGAAGAGGAGAACCTAGATATCGTCCACGAACTCGCCAACACCCTCGGTGCCACCGTGTCTGCCTCACGCCCGATCGTCGACGCCGGGTGGCTTCCGAAGAACCGACAGGTCGGCCAAAGTGGCAAGACGGTCTCACCTGACGTCTACATCGCGATTGGCATCTCCGGGGCTGTTCAACACGTTGCGGGGATGAAGGGCGCGAAGACGATCATCGCCATCAACAACGACTCGAACGCACCAATCTTCGACATCGCCGATTACGGCATCGTTGATGACCTCTTCGATGTCGTCCCTGCACTGACAGAGGCACTGGCATAGTCGAACGGTATGTATTTCAGAGGCCAAAGCTGAGATTCTCGTTGATGCAGTATATCGATGCTCGTCGTGATGCGATCGATGACCGCCTTGAGGCGATCATGGCGAGTGTCGAACCCGAGGGGCTTACCAGGCCGATGCAACACTCGCTGCTCTCAGGTGGCAAACGTGTGAGACCGACGCTGACCATCCTGACGTGTGAAGCGGTCGGTGGTGAGATGGATGACGCCCTCGAGTTCGCCGTCGGTGTCGAATTGGTACATACCGCCTCGCTCGTCATCGACGATATCATCGACCGCTCGCCGGTGCGGCGTGGTGAGCAGAGCACGTGGGCGAAGTTTGGACACAGCGAGGCGATCATCGGTACTGACGGGCTATTGGCAGAGGCGTTTGAGCGGTTTGCCACCAACGAGCGGGCGATGGCACTGGTCGCTGAGGCACTCGTTGAACTCGGTGAAGGGGAGGCAACCGAACTCGTCGACCAACCAAAGACCCGGGCTGGCTATATCGAGCTGGCCAGGCGAAAGACGGGTGTCCTGTTCCGTGTGGCAGCCGAGCTGGGTGGTATCGCCGGTGGTGCTGATGACGAGACGATCGACGGGCTCGGCACGTATGCCGAACGTGTGGGTGTAGCATTCCAGATACGAGATGACGTGCTCGACGTGATCGCCGATCCCGAGGTAATCGGTAAACCTGCGGGACGTGACGATGCCATGGATCGGCCGTCATTGCTCGCCGTGAGCGATCTCACCCCAGAGGATGCCGATCGGTATGCGCATGAACAGTCTGACGCCGCCTTGGAGGCACTCGATGGGGTCGATATCGTCGATGAGCGTATCGAGCGCTACCTCCGCGAGCTAGCACATTTCGTCGTCGAACGCGAACGTTAGCCCTCGGCCACCGTCCGATGTCTGTCGTGACGTGCCTCAGCCACAGCGAATGCGAGGGTGCTCGCCAGCCCGAGGATCGTCCCCGCTGCGAGTACGGCCGCGAGATACGAGAGCGTTGCATCCCCGAGGACGTACGCACTCAGCCCATGCAATACAGCGGCGATGGCCACGACATAAAACGGGGCGTTCAGGTAACGCAGCTGGAAGCGCCCGTGAAGGTAGCTGTCGGTGATCTGTCCGAGGCTGGTCGTGATACCGGCGGCGGCGATCCAGATGAGGGCTCCGTCGACGAGGGCTGCGAGGATCACCAATGGCTCCAATTCATCTGCGCTGGCAGCCCTCGTCGCATCGAGTTGACCCATCGCACTGATTCCGGCCACGAGTAACAGCCCCAATGCTGCGATATAGGTGATCAACGTCACCCTGCCGGAGTACAGTGACTGTGTCAGCGAGTTTAACGTGGACCGAGCCTGAGAGCCGAGGTCGAGCCCACGGGCGATCAGATACAGACCGAGCAACGCTGATGTCGTCCCGATGACGGCACCCGGGAGATCGTACTGACTGGCAATCACAGCCAGCGGATAGATGAGTAGGAGGATACCGAGCGGGATGAGGATGGTACCTCGGGTCTCTGGGTCATTGAGTACCTGTTTGATCGTGTAGTAGGTCGATTCGAGACCCTCTGCCTGCCGCACGACCACGCGGTGGACACTATCGATGCGCACGCGTGAGCGGATGACCGGTATGACGCTCTCATCCTGGGCACCGTCGGTGACAACGATCGCACTCACGTCAGCTGGATCATTGTCAATGCGCCCGAGGATATCATCAACCTCACGGCCGATGGTCCGTGCAGCTGTCGAGTCCCGACCGCTCTCACCCGTGACGGCAACCACCATAACCTGCTCATCATCGAGCTCTGCGGCAATCTGAAGCCCCTTGAACAGGACGTTGACATCGCTATCCTCAGGGTCGGTCGTCGCGAGCGAGACTGCACCCATCTCGACAGCGTCTCGACCGACGAGTGGTGTCTCGAGACCGGTTTTCCGGCCGATATCGTCGTCAAGATCGACACAGAGGACCAGCTGCATCCTGTCGGCTCTAGACGGTGAACGTACCTATGTGTTACCCCGGTGAGCCTCCCAGAAACGCTCAAGCGCACCCTCGAGATACTCCGGTGAGATGGGTTCGAACTCGTCACCCTCGGGGAGGTGATGTCGGACGCCATCCCATCCGGTGTGTAGATATCGCTCGTCCACAAGTACACGTACCCCCACCTCGTCGACACCGCGGATCACTCGACCGAGTGCCTGTCTTGCCTTTCGCACCGCAGGGACGACGAGTGCCTGCTCGAAGCCGTTGCCAAAGCGACGTTCATACGCCGTCTGCATCGCCTTCGTCGTTGGATCGCTCATATTGATGATCGGGACGCCACAGACCACTGCTGCCGCGAGACGGTCACCCTCGTAATCGACACCCTCGGTGAGCGTACCTCGAAGACTCGTCACGAGAGCCTTCGGTGGACCGGCAAAGAACTCGGCTTTCAACTCATCTGTCGTCGCTCGGTCGCTCGATTGATCGAGCAACACTGGCCGGTCGATCCGTGCCTCGAGTTCGGTTGCCGCCCACCGTGCCTCAGCGTAGCTCGGCATACCCACCAGGACGTTGCCCGGCGAGCGGGTGATGGTGGAGATCACGTCAGCGTACAGCTCCCGTGTAGGTGTCTGCGTGTCCGGCGGGCCACGGTTTTGATGGGTGAACTTCGGTGTATCGACGATGAGACTCATGCGGTGTTCCTCAGGGAAAGGTAACCCATAGCGCACCGACCGAACCGGTCTGCCTGCTCGTTCGATTCGGTCGAGACCGACAACTTCGGTGAAGACGTCCATCGGCTCGAGCGTCGCACTCATTAGTACGCCGCCGCCAAAGCGCTGTAAGACAGCCGCGATGACGTCACCGGGGAGGCAGTTAGAGAGTTGGAGGTATCCACGTGAGCCCGCCCGCCAACCCGGTCGGTCATGTGCTCGTTCCCGTGCCTCGAGTACGATCGTCCGAAAGTATGCCTCGTGGTCGACCGCCCACCAAGTCGAGAGGAACCTCGACACGGTCGGTGCGGCACGCCATCGTTCCTCACCATCGACCGCGTTCAATACTCGCTCGACGACCGGAGCGAGCTGTTCGCCCGCCCGCCAAGCAGCCTCATTGTAACCCGACTCGGCTAGCGTGGCCGTGAGCGCATCTTGCTCGACCACCTCTGGGTCACGGAGGGGGACGACCGTCTCGGCATACTCAGCTTGCTCCTCGGCGATGTGCTCGACGGTATCGATGATCGCACCGATGAACGTGTGCATGAGCGAGAGATCCGCGCGTGCAACACCGGCTTCATCGAGAGCCGCCTCAGCTACTGCCTGGGAACCACGCCCCTCACGACCCTTGGCGAACTCGATCACCTGCGCGATCTCATTGCGCGCACGCTCAAGCGTCGTCAACGCGATACGGTCGCTCGCGAGGTCTCGAACGCTCGATTCGAGCATGTGCGCCTCATCGCAGATGAACAGCGTTGTCTCATCGAAGAGGGGACCGGTGAAGGTGGTGACCGTCTGGGTATCAAACGCGTGGTAGTAATTCCCGACGATGACCTCTGCGTCCTGTAAGACGGCACCCATAAGAGAATGTGGGCATGTCCCGTGTTCGACGCCAAGCTCGACGAGTTCCTCCGGCGTGAGCGGTCCATCTCCGTCGTACTCAAAGGGGACCGCCTCGACGGCATCACCATTAGCAGGTCGGTCCTCGAGATACTGGGCATAAAACGGACAATACTCGACCTCACTGACCTGTCCCTTGGCATCTGTCTTGGCCATGTCAGCAGGATACGGTGCGCGTACCTCACCCACTGCGAAGCCGTCCCCGTTGACGAGATCGCTGGCCTGTTTGGCGAGTGCACCGGGCGATCGACCCTCATCAATCAGGTCTCGCGTCCGCTCGCGTACGTTCTCACAGCGTTCGTAGAGGATGGTGTCGGCCATGCCTCCTGTGCCGGTAAGGTGGTACGGACAGACATCCGCCTTACCGACGAGGGTGACCGCCTTGAGCGGATCGTGACCTGCGGGGAGTGTGGTGGCAATCCGGTGAAGGTCATCCTCGAAGGCACGTAACTGTTGTTTGACACTGGTGATGACGAACACCCGCTCGAACGGTGTCCGCTCATCTCGCACGGCTGTGAGCCCTGCCGTCAAGGCGAGCATCGTCTTCCCCGTGCCACAGGCACCCTCGAGGGCGACGAAACCGCCATCTTCGAAGACCGCTCGCAGGAGCTCGATGCCCTCGGCCTGTTGAGGGTATGGCTGCTCGTGACCAAACAGGGCTTGCCACGCTGGCATCTACCAACCCGTTCTGCCGCCATGGCAGTTAGGATTGTCGCCCTCCCCTGACGAGGTTGAGGTATTATTAAGGTTCTGTGGCGGTTGCCCGTCGATATGGAATATCGGCTTGGTGTTGGCGAGGAACCGACCACCATCCAGGGGGGAACCGGTGTGTTGTTACTTCATCCCTCGACGGCAGTGACCGATCGAGTCGATACCGAGTTCCTCGTTGACGATACCGACCAATTTCTCGTCATCTCAACGCGGACCACCGCGCGTGAGGTATGGCAGAAACTCGAGTTCTACGATGTAGATGAGGATCGTGCCAGTATCATCGATGCGATCAGTGTCGAACGAGGCTACTCACGGAGGCAAAGTGAGGACGTGACCTACCTGTCCTCCCCGAGCGATATCGGCGGGTTGCTGACCCATGTCGAATCGTTTCTCACCTCGAACGAGGGAAAGCGCAGGATCAGCCTGGACTCGGTGACCGAGCTAGGGTATTACGCGGGTGAGCAACAAGCGCTCGAGGCGGTCTCGTCACTGCTTGGACTCCTTGAAGAACACGACGCCGTTGGCCTGTTCCATCTCGCGACCGGTGTGCATGACGAGGGTCTCATCGATGAGTACCGTCGTCTCTTCGACGTGATAATCGAACTCGACGATGACGGCGAGATCGAGGTGCACCTCGGCGATTAGCCGAGGGTCACAATCGCGGCCACCCACGTGGCGACAATCGCCGTGACGATGGCCACCGCGAGCACGATTTTTGTTGCTTCGCTCATGGTACTCACTCCACACCGATGGTTCATAACGACACACAAGACGGGTGTGTTCCACCTGAAACGAAGGGGTCGGGGGCTTTAAGTACGCTTGTCGGGTTTGTGCCAGGATTCGGGTACATCGATGACGTACCGGCCGTCCTCCTGGAGCGAGATGATGTACGTCTCTCGATCATACAAACTCATCAGGTTGAGTTCGTACTGGCCGGGCTCGACAATCTTGATACTCTCGAACTGATCATCGAGTTCCTTTCGCAACTCAGCGAGCGTTCGCTCCGGTCGTTCCTCTTCTGGTGCCTCCTCGGCCGGTTCAGACGCAGGTGCTGATTGGCTGGGAGCAGATTGTGACGGTGGTGGGGGTGGCAGGGCGTCTTCTGAGATGACCTCAGATCGAGCCGATGCCTGGGCGGTATCCTCATCCGTGATGCCACTTTTAGGCCTGAACTGAAACTTCTTCCCGCCACAGGAGGGACATCCGCCGAGCATCGCCTTCGATCCGTCCTCAAATCTCCGACCACATCCTGTGCATTCGTGTGGCATTATCGCTGCGTGACGAGTGCGGAGATGAGTTGTTCGTCCTTGTGGAGCGTCTCGATCTGATTGGCCGGGCCAATCACCGTGAGCTTACCCTCGTTCGTCCGACCCATCAGCCGGTCGAGGAGGCTCCCGCTATCGGTCCGAGTCCGCGGGTAGCTCTCGATTTCTATCCCGTTGAACTCATCCGGGCTGATCTCGCTCATGGTCACCTCAATCAACTTGCTCTCCTCATCAGGTGAGAGTCCCCGTTCAAGGATGACGATGTTCCCCTCGTGGACGCCATCAAGGATGAGTCGTATCTTCTCCATGCTCGCGAGCCGATCTAACCTGTCACCACTGATCAGATCGATTCGAACACCGCTTGGTTCAGTTTTTTCTGTTGCTTTCGCCATCTTCGATCACCCGAAATACTCAGCAATTTTATCGTACACTTCATCCATGTTATCTCCCTCAAGTGCCGAGAGTTTCACCGTCTCGTGCTGAGGGAATGTGTTCTTGATCCGTTGGACACTCGACTCCTCAAGGTCGATCTTGTTGGCGAAAATCAACACGGGGATATCCCGGCTCTCGATGATACCGATGAGCATGGTGTTGACCTGCGTGATAGGATCTTTCGCACTATCGAGTACGTAGATGACGCCGTCGATATCTTCACGTAGCCAGTGCATGGCCTCGGCCACCCCTTCAGTCGCCTCTCGGGACCGTCTGATCGCCTCGTCTTCCTCCATGTCGAACTCGAGAAATTCCTCGTAATCGACCTTCGTCGTCACTCCCGGGGTATCGACCACGTCGATAGTGACCGATTTCCCGTTCCGTTTGATCTCGACATTCTCCTTGCGACGGGCACGGCGTGTCTCGTGAGGGATGTGGCTCTCTGGACCCATGGCGTCACCAGTCCAGTCTCTCGTAATCCGATTGCAGAGGGTCGTTTTTCCTGCATTGGGCGGTCCATAGATCCCGATACGTTTCGGATCCTCGGCTGAGAACAGCCGGTCGGCGGCTCGGGAAATGCTGTCTCGAATGCCTGTGAGTAGTCCCATTATTCCTCCCGCTATCTTCTGATTCCTGGGATAGCTGGTACTATATAAGGCCGATTGCACCGTCTTAAGGTTACGTCAGACATACATAATATTTCAGATATGACAACCGTCCATTGGTCGTCTCATACAGGCCGAGATACACCCCAACCCCTCCGTTTCAACTGGAACATATCGAGCAAATACCCGATTCACTTCAAATACCGACCAAGAACACGTTTCTTCAAATCTAACCAGCTATTACAATACTAATTATTAGGGGACTACGGATTAGTTTTACGTATGTGTACTTGTAATTTTCGAATTGCAGTATCTGTGTGTCTGGACACATGATGTGGCAGTTCCACCCGAAACAAAGGGGGTGGGGTGTCCGGGTTGTTTGGTCGTCGATCGACGTCGTGGGCGCTTTAAGTGTTAATAAGGAAAACGTGTCTCAGGCTTATTAAGCCCGGAATTTGCCAGTTATGAGGGCTATAACTGGTGAATCTTGGTCACTAGACTATCGGCAATATCCGAGGTGGTCACCGTGCCAACATTATGTTGGATATTAACATATAATTATTCTTAGATAACTTGACAACTGACCGTGACAATAGGGAAGAGTTTAAGGTGATGGTACTCATCGGTTCTGGGCACACAGGAATTGAGCCGTCTGGGGTTGCGGCTTGCAACAAAAGCAATGTCCATTAGCTGTGTCTGTGGGCGTTGTTGCAGTTGAAACGGAGGGGTGCTGAAACAGCGTATGTCAGACAAACACGGAGACGGAGACTGGATATCACCGGTGGCAGAGGAATCGCTTGGATTCGAAGAACCGGTCATGATGGATGGGTTAGCGTCCGATTCGAGTTCGCGCGATGGCGAAAGCCTGTTCGATGACCTGCTTGAGGGTCAGCCGATCTTCGAAAAACGAGACGTGTTGCGCCCCGCGTATACGCCTAATAAGCTCCCCCACCGTGAACAGAAGATTAATGAGATGGCGTCGATACTGGTGTCGGCACTCCGTGCAGAGACACCCTCTAATATACTCATCTATGGAAAGACCGGTACGGGAAAAACCGCCTCTGCAAAGTACGTCAGCGAGGAGCTCGAGCGTACGTCACAACGATACGAGGCTCCATGTTACGTGGAGTACATCAACTGCGAGGTGATCGATACCCAGTATCGCGTGTTTGCCAAGCTCGCGAATAAGTTCATCGAGGATAACCTCGACGCCATCGACGAGGAACTCGAACGCCTCGAGAGCTGGGGGCGCCAGCTCCGCGCTGGTGATATCACAACGGATGACCTACCAGTCGATGATATCCCGTCACTCGCCGACCACATCGAGCGACTGAAGGACGACCACGATAGGTTCGAGATGGTCCCGATGACCGGATGGCCGACCGACCGTGTCTACGAGGCGTTTTTCGATGCCATCGACTACCGCGAGTGTGTCGTCGTCATCATGCTCGACGAGGTCGACAAGTTGGTCGAGAAAAGTGGCGATGATACGCTCTACAACCTCTCTCGGATCAATAGCGATCTCGAGCGCTCGAGGGTATCGATCATGGGTATCAGCAACGATCTCAGATTCACCGACACCCTCGACCCTCGGGTTCGCTCGAGTCTGGGGGAGGAGGAGATTGTCTTCCCCCCGTATGATGCTAACCAGCTCCTCGATATCCTGGAGCACCGCGCGGATGTCGCGTTCAAGAATGACACGTTGACCGAAGACGTCATCCCACTTTGTGCCGCGTACGCTGCGCAGGAACACGGTGATGCAAGACGTGCGCTTGATCTGTTACGCACTGCCGGTGAACTCGCCGAGCGCGACCAGGCCGAGGAGGTGCTCGATATCCACGTGAGACGTGCGCAGGAAAAGCTCGAGATCGATCGTGTGATGGAGGTCGTGAGGACGTTACCGCATCAGTCAAAGCTCGTCTTGTACTCGATCGTGCTCCTTGAGAAGCACACCTCCTCGAACAGTAAGACCGGTGAGGTTTACGACGTGTACAAACAGCTCTGTTCGACCCTCGGGTCTGACTGTTTGACCCAGCGACGTGTCACCTCGCTCATCAGCGAGCTCGATATGCTCGGGATCATCAACGCGGTCGTCGTCAGCCAGGGGCGGTACGGCCGTACCAAGGAGATCAGTATCTCAAAGCATCTGGACGAGACCGAGGCAGTCCTTACCTCCGACTCAAGGTTCACTGACCTTGGAGATATTCAACCCTACATCCAGTCACGGTTCGACTGATGCCTTAGATGGTGATGCGAAAGTAGCCGAGATAGGGGATGCGAACGGCGGCACGGCCGATGACCCACTCAGGCTTGACCACGGATGACTGCCCATCGACCTGGTCATACGCTGCATTGTTATCACCCTTGGTGATGAACCCGTCATGCGGAGCAGGACAGTTTGGCAGCTCGAGACAGTTCGTCCGACCGCCCAGATACGCTGGGTTAGCCCGGTCGGTCCAGTCCTCGCCCTCCTCAACCCAGAGGTGGAGTCGGTGGATGATGGGTGTACCGTCACCACCGTTCGGTCGGAAGACAACCACGTGACCTGGTTTTCCGAAGGAGAGGTGGTCCATCTCGCTGCCCATCTCGACGGTGACCAGGTTCAACTCGGACTCGCCATCGTAACTCGAGAAGCGATCACCCTGCACCAGATAGACAAGATCCCCTTTGGCCATGTGTGGCTCCATACTTCCACTCTCGATGGCGACGAACGGTGGCCAGACACCACTGATGGCGAAGAAGACGAGGATGAGGAAGACGACGATGGCGACACCGGAGAGGATATCCTTGAGTAGCGTCAGCCCGAGGCGCGATCCGCTCGATCCATTACCGCCTCCGGCGTCGGTTGTATCGTCTAACGACTGCATCCGTTGAGAACGGAGCGGATTTGTAGCAAAATAGGTTCCGTTCGCAACCGCAACCCATGAGAATACCCGTCACTTTCGCAGTGGCGACCCGTCACCTTTTAGCGACGATACCACGTCATGGCCGTTGGTGTCAGAGGCGTCACTCAGGAGCATCGTCGAGCACTTGGCCACCCACGGCTATAGCGTGGAGAAGGATGCTGTCCGTCGAATCCAGCGTGCCGATGATCCAGACGCGATGCTCGATGACCTGCTCGGATCGGTCGATGAGGAGACGATCACGATCACGGAAGATCACGTCGAGCTGGCGATATCCCAGACTGAGGAGGTATCACCAGCCAGCACCCCCCGACGGGGAGAGGCAGAAGTGGCCGTCGTACACGATATGACCGGTCAGAGCACGGGTACGGGAGACTATGATGACTTCGTCGCGCTCTTTCGCGACCGATACGACAGGCTTCGACAGTTACTCACCGATCGCGTGCGCGCCCGGTCGATCACCTCACTCGGTGATGGTGGACAACGCCATACCATCGGCGTGATCGGGATGGTCACGGATATCCGATCAACGGCGAACGGACACTGGATGCTCGACCTTGAGGACCGCACCGGCCAGTGCCGTGCGTTGATCCATGCTGACAATGATGCGCACGAGTCGGTCAGGGAGATTCTCATGGATGAGGTGATCGGCATACAGGGGACGTTATCGGATGACGGTGAGCTCGTCTTTGTCGACGAACTGTTCCATCCCGACATCCCACTCTCGAACGAGTCGAACCGTGCGGATCGACACGTCGAGGCGGCGCTCGTGAGCGACCTCCACATCGGTAGTCAAGAGTTCGCCAGCGATGCATGGCGTGCATTCGCCGACTGGCTTCATACCAACGAGGCAGAGGCAGTCGAGTACCTCCTCATCGCTGGGGACATGGTCGATGGTGTCGGGATCTACCCCGGCCAGGCTGAGGAGCTCTCTATCGTCGATGTCTACGAGCAGTACGCGGCGTTCACCGAGGAGCTGAAAATCGTCCCCGGTGATCTGGAGATCGTCATCATCCCCGGCAATCACGATGCTGTCAGGCTTGCTGAGCCGCAACCTGGGTTCGACGCAGAGCTTCGATCGATGCTCGCCGTCCACGGGGCTGAGGTGATCAGTAACCCTGGCTGGGTCGAGCTCGAGGGGGTCACCGTATTGATGTATCATGGTACCTCACTGGACGACGTCATCGCCGAGGTACCAGCGACGGTGGCTGATTACACCCGACCCGATCTCGCGATGCGACTGCTATTGCAAAAGCGACATCTCGCGCCGATGTTCGGGAGTCGGACACGCATCGCACCGGAGGAGCGCGATTACCTGGTGATTGATGATATCCCGGATGTGTTTCACGCAGGACACACGCACACCCTCGGGGTGAGCAGCTACCGTGATGTCTCTATCATCAACAGCGCCAGCTGGCAGCATCAGACACCGTTTCAACGCCGTGTGAATATCGAACCCGATGTCGGTGTCGCTCCGATCATCGACCTACAGACCCTCGAGGTGACCGTCCGATCTTTCACCTGAGGGGGAACCATCTCATTACGTAACGCGTTAGAACGCCGACTTATTACACGTCGGTGAAGATGCGTGTCGTGGTCAAGTTCGGCGGGACGAGCCTCGCGACGAAAGAGCGTATCGCACGTGCCGCGAGATCGGTGACCGAGACGGTTGAGCGCGGCCACCAGGTGATCGTGGTCGCGAGTGCACTTGGAGAGTACACCGATGAACTCATCGAGGCTGTCCCAGATGGTGTCGAACCTGTAGCGATGGACGAGATCCTCAGCATGGGCGAGCGAACGAGCATCCGCGTGCTCGCCGCAGCCATCGAGGCTGAGGGTATAGATGCCACCTACCTTGAGCCCGGCCACCCAGCGTGGCCGATCTGTGCCACGGAAACCGGCGAACTCGACCTCGAGGCGACGAGATTCCGCGTGGGCGAATTATTCGCCTATGTCGATGGCGCTGTACCGGTCGTCGCCGGGTTCGTCGCTGAGCGACCCGATGGGTCGATCGTCACTCTCGGCAGAGGGTCGAGTGACACCACGGCCGTCGCCCTCGGCTCATTCCTCCCTGCTGATGAGGTGGTCATCGTCTCCGACGTGACCGGTGTCATGACGGCTGACCCGAGAGTCGTCGAGGGAGCACGCAACGTCGATGTGATTGATGCAGATCGACTTCGCGAGTTGTCGCTTCGAGGTGCTGACGTGGTCTCGCCCGACGCACTCGCACTCAAGGATGACGATGTCGGCATGCGGATCGTCCATTATCAACAGGGTGACCTGCTCACCGGAGGGACGGTCGTCGAGGGGTCGTTCTCGTCGGTGGTTGACCTCAGGGAGGGTCCGATTGTTGCTATCACGATTGCTGGCCATGCGTTGCGATCTCGCCCTGGCATCGTCGAACGCCTCACGGCACAGTTGCACCGAGTCGATATACCCATCGTCGCCCTCGCCAGTGGGCTGAACAGCCTCACGTTCTATGTCGATGCCGACCGAGCCGATACCGCCGAATCTGCCCTGCATGAGACGGTGCTATCCGCTGAATACCTCTGGAGTGTGAGTCGGTCAGAACCCCTCGGCATCATCCGTATCACAGGCAGAGATCTCGGCACTGACCCGGATCAACTCATCGACGCACTCGACGCCCTCTCGACCGTCTCGATCGAACCCACAGACGTCATCACCAGTGCAACCACGACGACGTTGGTCGTCCCCTGGCAGGTCGCAGAGGATGCACTCAGCGCGATCCAAACGGGTGGATAAACTAACACCGACGTGACAGGCAGGTCGCTGTCAGTGGGTGGGAACCGGCACCGGTCTTCTTGTCACTCGCCGAGTGGTCATACTCGATGCGTACCTATCGAACCAAGGTCGCCGAACCGGTCGACTTACCCGATCGTGAGCAGCGGAAGGCGTACCTCGAGCAAGCCGATTACAATGTGTTCAATCTCGACAGCGACGCCGTGTTCATCGATCTCCTGACCGATAGTGGCACCGGTGCGATGAGCTCCGAACAGTGGGGAGCGCTACTTCGAGGTGACGAGGCTTATGCCGGGAGCCGAGGGTTCGATGCGCTCAAAGAGGCCGTATCACAGATCATGGGTTTCGGCAACGTCGTCCCGGTTCATCAGGGACGTGGTGGTGAACACCTGCTCTACGGTGCCTTACTTGAGCCTGGTGATATCGTACTCAACAACACACATTTCGATACGACGAGGGCACATATCGCAGCACAGGGTGCGACGGCGATCGACTGTCCAGTTGTCCCGCTTGAGCAGCTGAGTGCTGACCGACCGTTCAAGGGCGACTTCGCAGTCGAGACTGCGAGGGCACATATCGACCGAGTCGGAGTGTCGCGAATCGGATGCATCATCCTCACCATCACCAATAACTCAGCGGCTGGACAACCTGTCTCACTCGAGAACATCGACGCGGTGGCCGACCTGGCGGCTGAGGTCGATGTTCCGTTCGTCATCGATGCCTGTCGGTTCGCTGAGAATGCATATTTCAATGCACCCGATGGTGCTGGCGAGCTCAAGGATATTGCACGGAGTCAGTTCGACCGTGCCGACGCGATCGTCATGAGCGGCAAGAAAGACGGACTCGCCAACATCGGCGGGTTCGTCGCCGTCCGTGACGATGAGCTCTTTGAGGAGATCCGTCAGCGGTGTATCCTCTACGAGGGATTCCCAAGTTACGGCGGTCTCGCCGGTAGAGATCTCGAGGCGATGGCCGTCGGTCTTACCGAGGCGGTCGACCCGGCTTACCTCGCCCATCGCGTCACACAGGTGAGCGAGCTCGTCGAGCGTCTAGACGACCTCGGGGTGCCGGTGATACGCCCTGCCGGGGGTCATGCGGCGTTCGTCGATGCTGGGATGATCTACTCACATCTGTCTGCAGCGACATTCCCCGGCCAGGCACTGGTCTGTGCCCTCTACCGTGAGGGTGGTATCCGGGCGGTCGAGCTTGGTAGTCTCGCATTCCCGGGGACGGACCGGCCAGAGCTTGTCCGTCTTGCCCTGCCAAGGCGGATGTACCATCGCGAGCATATCGATCACGTTGTCCAGACGTTCGATCGCGTGCTCGAGGTAGCCGAGGACGAGGTAGGCTTTGAGATCACCGATGCCCCAGGCCAGCCAGAACTGCGTCACTTTTCCGCACGGTTACAGCCACGTGATTAACGCCCCTCAGCGAGTCGTTCAGCCAGTGATGCAGGTAGATCATGCTGTCTGATCGCCCGTTGTGTCTTGCTGATATCGTACTCGACGCGGCGTTCCTCGACGGCCATCTCGTCCGTGTCGATGATCGCGTAGGCAGCCCGAGGGTCACCATCACGGGGTTGGCCGACACTCCCCGGATTGAGGACGAGACCGGTATCAAGGCGGCGATGAAACTGCAGATGGGTATGGCCGAGAACGAGGATCGGTTCGTCATCGAGGATGGCCGGTGAAACCTCCTCAGGATATGTATAGCGATCCGGGTTTCGTGGGTGGCCGTGGACGATCCGGATCAACCCATTGAACTCGACACGGTCATCGGGGAGCGAAGCCAGCCAGGATCGTTGGTGCTCATTGAGCTCACGATCTGCGAACTCGAGACCAGCTCTCGCACTCCCGTGGAACCGAAATGGTGTGTCGCTGACGAGCTCACGGTCGTGATTACCCATCACGGTTGGAATCGACCGTTCCATCACCATATCGACACAAGCACCAGGCCACGTGTAGTAGCCGATCACGTCTCCGGCACAGACCATCGCATCCACCGCCGGCATGTCATCGAACACTGCCTCGAGTGCCGGGAGATTGCTGTGGATATCTGAGAGAGCGGCGATGCGCATCGATCGGTCACCTCATGTGCGGTATCATCCCTCGGGTCCGTTGTACACTGCCGTGACGAATCCGTCTTGCGTGGTGGCGACGCCAGCGGCGCAGACTGGGTGTTCGAAGTCCAGGTCGAAAAGTGCCTTCGCCACCCCCTCAGCATCCCGTGTGTCGATAGCAAACGGTTCGGGAGCGTCATGCTCATAGGTCGCGACAAGCATGGGTTCGGACACCTCAGTGACGATGATGCCATCGCGGCGGACGATACCGATGGCACTCTCCTCACCAATCGTACCGGCGATCCGAGGCGTATCGTAGTCGTCTTTCTCGAAATCAAGTGTGAGTAACCCATGGGCGAGGGCGTCTCGCACGGGATATCCGAGTGCTACTTTCTCAGCAATCGGGTCGACGTGACTGCCGTTGCCGATGATGGCAGTCTCTTCGAGTTGACGGACGCAGTTGTACGCAATATATGGATTCTCAGTTGGTGGTGCCTCATCGGTCTGTGTGACGGTCAATACGTCCTCTCGCTCGACGATCTTCCGATGAGGGAACGACCTCGACGAGACGCGGTATCCTGCCCATGTTTGGCCCACCACGATGAAACGACCGATGTACATGGTCGTGTTTGCGGAGGGATATCGAAAGTAGGTATCGCTCTGTTTCGATACTCCCGTTCAACGATGTTTAAGTAGCTGGATTGCCGACCATCGAAGTGTAGTCCCATGGTGTAGTGGCCAATCATGCGAGCTTCTGGCGCTCGCGACCCAGGTTCGAATCCTGGTGGGACTATGTAGTCGGGCTTTCGAATCCCCAACTGGCAGTGTTGTTCGAGAATTGTTTTTGGAGGTAGTAGTGAAATGATCCCTGTATCCTCTACCTCAGGTTTTCCCAAGAAAGACTTACTGTATTGCGGTCGTAGATGTCTCGCGTTTATACGTCGCTTATAGCCAGAGAGCCGGTGTCGGGACTGACAGCAAGGAAGAATAATCTGATTGGTATGACACATACAGCCCGTAGATGTTCCACGATGAGCATGAGAAAGCTACTTCGAGCTTGAAAAGTGCTTTCCCCGTGACATCGTTGATCGAATTGGATAGCCGCCCACTGTCATATTATCATATTGTCTCTAATTGTCTACAGGGAATAATTATGTCACCCATGACTGAATGCTAGCCATGACATCGTCCGAAAACTTCGGAGAATGGCCGTCTCCGATTACACCAGAGCTAATGGCCACACGAAGGATTGGTTTCGGTCATCGAGTGGTCGATAACGGAATCTTGTATTGGCTTGAGATCCGTCCGGAGGAAGACCGACGCGTCATTCAACGCTCCGTCGACGGCCACGTTCAAGCAGTTACACCAGACGAAATCGACGTCCGAGCGGGTGTGAACCTCGGGGGCGGTGATTTCACCGTCGATGACGGGACCATCTATTTCACGAGGGCATCCGACCAACGTGTCTATCGACAGGACCTCGGGGAAGAGCCGGTAGCGATCACGCCAGAAGCGGAGACTGATCGAAGGTCAAGTTATGCTGATTTCGAGGTGAGTGTCGATGGCGCATCCCTCTACTGCGTCGGTCAGAATGTCGAGAGTAACGAGGAGGACGATGGACCGGTGATCACGCTAATGAGGGTAGACGTTCGAGGAGTGAACCCGCCGAGCGTCGTCGCATCTGGACACGACTTCTATACCCATCCTCGCATCTCACCCGACGGCTCCCGAATCGCCTGGCTCACGTGGGACCACCCGGGCATGCCATGGGACGGGACCGAGCTACACGTCGCGGTAATCACTTCCGATGGCACCCTCAC
>SKSD01000066.1 GCA_007118145.1 Halobacteriales archaeon | reverse complement strand
GCCCGTCGTCTCAGACGCGACGTGACACTCCCAAGCGATCCCGTCGTCTACGGCTTCGGTGGTAAGGATCCCGACTGGACACCGGCATTCGCCACCTTCGCCGCGGAGATACGTGACGAGCTCAAGCTTCGATACGGAGGTGCCATGATCGGTGATGTCAATCAAGTGCTGAGCTACGGTGGGATGTTCGCCTATCCCGCCCTCCGCGATACCCCCGAGGGGAAACTTCGCCTCCAGTTCGAGGCGATACCGATGGGGTACATCATCGAGACTGCAGGTGGTGCCTCATCGGACGGTACTCACTCTCTCCTTGATATCGACCCCGAGGGTCTGCATGACCGGACACCAGTGTACCTCGGCAACGAGCGACTCATCGACCGGCTGGAAGACGCACTCGGGTGAGGTATCGGTTCAGTCAGGTGTCAATCGATCGTTCCTGTCTGGATGACGACGCGAGAGCGACGAAGACGGTACGTTCATCACCGGGTCCGAACCCGTCGTAGGTGGTCACCTCGAAGCCTACATGTTGTAGCGCATCACGCAGCTCGTCGTCGGTGAACGGCGTCATCTCGCGGCTATTGACGAAGCACTCACCATCGGAGGTGAACGTGACTGACCGCCACTCGAGACGACCGCCATCTATGGCCACGTGGTGTGCGATGCGGGCGTATTCACCCTGATCAGTCGTCCCGATATCCATGGCTGGGTGATTACCGTTGGGCGGTAATGGCGAGTTATCGAAGATGAGGATGCCACCCTCGGCCAAATGCGATTCAATGGCCCTCAGTGATGGTTCGAGGGCATCAGGAGATAGATGGTTCACCACGCCACGGATCATGATGACTGCATCGTATGTATTGGTGAGATCGATATCTGGTAGTGTGGCATGCCGGAAGTCTGCCTCGCATTTCTCACGTGCCAGGGCGAGCATACCCTCGTACTTGTCGAGGGCAGTCACCCGATAGCCCATGTCGGCGAGGCGACAGGTGTGTTCGCCCGTCCCACAACCGATCTCAAGCAGTTTCCCACCTTCGCCACAGTGATCTTCGAGATGTCGATCGATGAACGTCACATCCCGATCATAATCCCACTCAGACTGAATCGCATCATAGATCTCAGGGAACTCGGTGTAGAGTCTCTCATGCATCCGATTTCGCCGTGAGCTAGTGGCACATCTGTGGAGTAACTTCCGGTCGGCCAGTCCCCAAGGTGGGAGATTGGCCGTGTACACCGGTCTCAGTCGAGCACAGACGGGTCAGGACAACCAAGTGTTGCACGGTTACCAGCGGGATATCTCATTCGGAGAGCGCTGACATGCGTACCTGGCAAAGAGAAAATGGTTTCTTTCCACTCGAACAGGTGGGCGATATGAGAGTATGGATTGGCGAGGGTGCGAGTGATGAGGAGGCATCCGCGATCGCCACTGCCCTCGCCGAGCGTTATGCCGAACGCGTCGAGGTCTACCGCGAGGAGCTTGACGAACCCATCGCGGTCGACGAACCCCCGGTGAGCGAACCCGTTGCAGACGACCTCAGCCCGACCGACCGTGAGGCATCGCTCTGGGAGGATATCGAACGGGTCGAAGCAGGTGGCCACGAGAAGTATCGCGAACGGTTGGCAGACCAGGGTAAGCTCTTCGTCCGAGACCGACTCGACCTCTGGTTCGGTGAGGATGGATTGCTCTTTGAAGATGGTCGATTCGCGGAATGGGATGCTGACGATCGCCTCCCGGCTGATGGCCTGTTGACCGGTGCGGCTGTGTTCGAGGATCGTCGGGTGCACTTCATGGCGAACGACTACACCGTCAAGGCAGGGAGCATGGCAGAGAAGGGTGTGGAGAAGTTCCTCCGCATGCAACAGCGTGCACTGAAGACGGGTCGACCGGTGCTGTATCTGATGGACTCCTCGGGTGGTCGTATCGACCAACAACGTGGCTTTTTCGCCAATCGTGAGGGTATTGGGAAGTACTACTACAATCACTCGCTCCTCTCGGGGTACGTCCCCCAGATCTGTGTGTTGTATGGACCATGTATCGCGGGTGCGGCATACACGCCGGTGTTCGCTGACTTCACCATCATGGTCGAAGGGATGTCCGCGATGGCGATCGCCAGCCCGAGGATGGTCGAGATGGTGACTGGTGAGGTGATCGACCTCGACACACTCGGCGGTCCGAACGTCCACGCACGCCACTCGGGAAGTGCCGATCTGGTTGCCACCGATGAGGAACACGCCAGGGCACTCGTCGCAGAGTTGATCCGCTACCTTCCGGATAACGCAAACACGTCGCTACCAGTCGAGGCACCGAAGCCACCGGAGCGTTCGCCTGAGGGTATCGACGCGGTCATCCCATCGGAACCGAACAAGGGGTATGACATGTGGGACGTGATCGAGCGTGTCGCCGACCGTGACTCCACGCTTGAGTTGAAATCTGAGTTCGGTAAGGAGGTGCTCACCGTCCTCGCTCGACTCGATGGCCGACCCGTCGGTATCATCGCGAATCAACCGGCCGTCCGTGCCGGGGCGATCTTCCCGGACTCTGCCCAGAAGGCGGCTGAGTTCATCTGGACGTGCGATGCGTACGACATCCCATTGTTGTACCTCTGCGATACACCGGGGTTCATGGCTGGCTCACAGGTCGAGAAGGATGGCATCCTCGAGGCCGGGAAGAAGATGATCTACGCGACATCGATGGCGACGGTCCCCAAGCAGTCAGTCGTCGTGCGCAAGGCGTACGGTGCGGGCATCTACGCCATGAGCGGACCAGCGTACGATCCTGAGGGTGTCATCGCGCTGCCCTCCGGTGAGATCGCCATCATGGGTCCGGAGGCAGCGATCAATGCAGTGTACAAGCGAAAACTCGACCAGATCGAGGACGAGGAGGACCGTGCCCAACGTGAGCAGGAGCTCCAGGAGGAGTATCGCCGAGATATCGATGTGAAACGGATGGCGAGTGAGGTCGTCATCGACGAGATCGTCCCACCGAGCACGCTTCGTGATGAGTTATGTAACCGATTCGAGATGTACCGTAATGTGACGAAGCAGCGACCCGATAAGAAACACGGGACGATCATCTGAGCGTATCAATGAAAGCACGGTGGACGGCCGTTGCTTATGCATCGTCTTGCCGACCTGAGCTGCATACGAACGGTTAATCTCTTAAAGGGGTGTGTTCGAAGGCACATGAGTGCTGATGATCGAGTGGCGATTGTGACCGGTGGTGCACGAGGTATCGGCGCGTCTACTGCAGAGCGACTCGCTAGTGACGGTTACACCCTGTCGCTCTGGGATATTGACGATACTGTATTTGAGCAGGTAGACCACCTCCAACAAGCAGGTCACGAGGTCGCTGGTCAGTTGGTCGATGTCACAGATCCGGACGCAGTAGAGACAGCAACTGCAGCCTGTCTCGACCGGTACGGTCGGCTTGATGCGCTTGTGAACAACGCCGGTATCCCAGGCGAGGGAGTACCACTGTGGGAGCAGTCCGTCGAGCGGTGGCGTCACGTCATCGATGTCGACCTCACGGGCGTGTTCCTCTGTTGTCGGGCGGTCGTCCCACACCTGCGGACGAACGGCTGGGGGCGTGTGGTCAACGTAGCCTCGATCGCAGGTAAGGAAGGTAACGCGAACGGTTCTGCCTACTCTGCCGCTAAAGGAGGCGTCATCGCCCTGACGAAATCACTGGGTAAGGAATTGGCAAGCGATGGCATCCTTGTTAATTGTGTGACACCAACTCTGATCGACACACCTCTGGTCGCAGACATCGATGATGCAACGTTGGCACCCGTCATCGACCGGATACCCATGGGTCGTGCTGGGCAGCCGCACGAAGTCGCTGAACTCATCGCCTGGCTGTGCTCACCGGCGTGTTCTTATTCGACTG
The DNA here is from genome assembly GCA_007118145.1 of Halobacteriales archaeon. Classification (GTDB taxonomy): domain Archaea; phylum Halobacteriota; class Halobacteria; order Halobacteriales; family SKSH01; genus SKSH01. Next base: position 21,735 of record SKSD01000066.1, on the reverse strand, counting down.
GTGCGGTCTTCGATTTGAGTGGTGGCCGTGCAACTTTCTGATAACCTTCTGACAACATGGTACTACGCTCTCACCTAGCCAGGTAACCGCCGTCGACGCAGAGTGTCTCACCGGTGATATAGGAGGCATCGGGTGACGCCAGCCAGCGTACAGCTGATGCGACCTCATCGGTTGTGCCCATTCGACCAGCGGGGAGGTGATCGAGCGTATCTCCCACGGTGTCTGGATCCTTTTCATCCTCAGGTGCACCAAGTGGGTTATCGATGATACCAGGTGCGACCGCATTAACACGTATTCCTGCATCACCGAACTCACGAGCGGCGACACGTGTCAACCCGAGGAGACCCGCCTTGCTTGCGACATAGGGTGCCGGTCCGGCTGTGGTCAACCCTGCGACAGACGATGTATTGACAACTGCACCTCCACCGTGTGCCTTCATGTGTGGTAACTCAACGGCGAGACACAGCCAGACACCCCTGAGGTTGACATCAATCACCCGATCCCACTGGTCAGGTGAGAGCTCGGTCAGCGGTGCGACCTCCCCGACGACGCCCGCATTGTTATGGGCGATATCGATCCGGTCGACATGTTCGGTAGCCTGTGCAAACATTGCCTCGACCGCGTCGGGATCGCTCACATCTGCCTCGACCGGGATGACAGCACCCTCCATGTCTGCCACAGCTGCATCTAGCGTTTCAGCATCGGTGTCGACGGCGATCACGGTCGCACCTCCTTGAGCGAAGCCCTCAGCGCTCGCTCGCCCGATACCGCGAGCAGCCCCGGTGACGATAACGGCCTTACCGGTGAATTCATGGCTCATCGTATCATCTCCCACAACCCGACCGTTGATAGGGTAGGTGATGATGCCGATATGGTACGTTCACGCATCGAATACGAAGGTCCCGTTGCGCTGGATACTTTCACCGTCCAGACGCAACTCGCTGTCGACGCTCATGTCGATGAGGATATCCTGGTGGATCGCACTATCGTTCCGCTCATTTCCATCGCCAATCACCTCGGGATAGGCCCGTCCCAGTGCGAGGTGGACTGTTTCTGCCATCTTCTCGTCGAACAGCATGTTCTTGGTGAAGCGATCGATATCACGATTCATGCCGATGCCAACCTCGCCGATGCGACGTGCGTTCGAGTCCGTATCTAACATGCTCTCGAGTACGTCGGCATGCTTGTCGGCATCATGGTGGATTACGCGGCCATCTTCAAAGCGCAGATAGACCCCTGGAACCTCACATCCACCGACCATCACCGGGTAATCAAAGCGCACCTGGCCGGTGACTGAGTCGGGAACAGGTGCAGTGAATACCTCTCCACCTGGGAGGTTCCGTCGAGCATCATCATTGTGGGCACCATTGCCGGCTATTGACATGCGCAGATCGGTCTCTGAGCCAGCGACGATCCGCAGGGTGCTCGCAGGTTCTAAGCGGTTGACCAGCTGTTGCTGATACACGCCCACTGCATCCCAGTCCTTCAGTGTGGCATCATAGACGAAGTCGGCATACGCAGCTGTGCTCATCTGAGCTAACTGTGCATCACCAGGGGTCGGATGTTGCGTGGCAACGCGACGCGTTTCCAATCGGATATCTGCCATTCGTTTGTTGGCTCTGGCGAATGCGGTTTGCACCTCAGGATCGATATCGCTGATCTCGAAGGCATTGCGTGAACCAAGTAGCATGATCAACACGTCTGTGGCTTCCATCGCTGCATAGCTGATCGCAGATTCCTCGATATCTGCTGGGTCTATCGCCCGGCGGTGTGCCCTCGCGACACGCTCACCGGCGAATGGTGCACCCACCCGTGGGTTCGAGGGATCGGTCGAGACGTTCGCACCGATGCTACCACATGCCTCAGCGATCGCGAGTTGGAGTTCCTCGGTCATCGGGTCACCTTGGATCAAGACGTCATCGCCGGGTTGCACGTCGGTGCAGTGACCGACGATCACCTCTGCGTGCTCAAGTACGCGGCTGTCCATAGCCGGATGAGCCCCGATGGGGATTAACCCGTTTCGAACCCGGCAACACCTGAGCTATCACTCGTTAGGTGAGCGCAATGAGAGGACGACCCGATCGAATTCGCAGACGAGGGTATCGTCCTGATTGAACACCTCGACATGCATCGTGACCACACCACGCTCACCGTCACTGGTCTCTCGCTTGTCGGTGACCGTCGACTGGGCATGGATGGTATCGCCATGGAAGACCGGCGCAGGGTGCTCGACATGATCGTATGAGAGGTTCGCGACGATCGTCCCATCGGTCGTCTCCGGGATGGTGAGTCCCACCGCGAGGCTCATCGTGTATAACCCATTGACGAGGCGTTCGCCAAACTGTGTATCAGCCGCGAACGTGGCATCCAGATGGAGTGGCTGTTGGTTCATCGTGAGATCGCAAAACGCCTGATTATCACGCTCACTGATGGTCCGTCGTCGGCTGTGCTCGATGGTCTCACCGACGGTGAACTCCTCGAAGTATCGCCCGCTCATGGGCGACTCATATGGCCGAGGGGTGCATTAAGCCACCTGCTTGATGTGTGCCGAACCGGGTATGATTAACACACACCACGTCGAACGCTTGATCATGACTCGACGCAGCGTACTCTTCAGCCCCGGTGACCAGGCTCGCAAGCTCGAAGGTGCCTTACAGAGTGACGCTGATGTCATCGTCTTCGACCTCGAAGATGGCGTGGCTCCACCTGACAAGCAGGCCGCCCGTGAGGTGATCATCGATGTACTCGATGGTGTGACTGCCTCCACCGAGGCCGAGGTGCTAATCCGCCTCAACCCGGTCACCGGAGGTGGCGCCGACGATATCGGGGCACTTGCAACCGGCGGTATAGCGGACGTGATCGACGGGTTCGTCCTTCCGAAGGTGATGTCGCCAGCCGATGTCCACCACGCCAGGGGACTGTTGCGGGATGCTGGACTGCCCAGGTCGATCTGGTGCTTGATCGAATCACCCGGTGGCCTCAACGAAGCTGAGAGCATCGCCGCTTCAGATCGTGTGGCGGCGCTCATCTTCGGTGGAGAGGATTACGCTGCATCGGTCGGTGCAGAACGGACTGACGCCGGTCTCGAACTGCTCTATCCACGCCAACGTGTCGTCGCCGCCGCAGCGTCTGCTGATATCGATGCGATCGATGGCATATCAGCCGAACTCGACGATATGTCGCGTGTGTTAGCTGAGGCGACCGAGTCGCGTAGTTTCGGGTTCGATGGCAAGCTCGCCATCCATCCGGCACAGATCGACCCGATACACGAGGCATTCACACCGAGTGGCGAACAGCTCGACTGGGCCGAACGCGTACTCGAGGCAGCGGCGGAAGCTGAGAGTGGGGTCTTTCGAGTGGATGGTCAGATGATCGACGAACCACTCATCGAACGGGCGAGACAGCTCGTCGAACGCGCAAGGCGGTGATTACTGTAAGCAGGGCGGTGGTCCCCCGGTCGATATTTCGCTTCGTCACAGCAGGATGGTGCCGCCCATGATGAGAAACACCATACCGAGGATGCGCGTGACGATGACGTTGTCACGGCTGATGTCATGACCCTCTGGGGCACCTCCCTTGGTCATCACGTACGCATTGACCCTGAGCATGTATCGAGGTACCATCACGAGGAGTATCCCGAGGACGAGGAAGATGCCTGCGGCGATGGCCTCACCGACCATGCTTGATGACACCCTTGCTCACGCTTGTGTCGTGTGAGACTGCAGAGCCTGCTATGCACATGATCACAGTCCGAGTTCCCTGCCGATGATCAGTCGCTGTATCTCGCTCGTCCCCTCACCGATCTCCATCAGTTTCGCATCACGGAAGAACCGTTGTGGCGAGTATCCCTCGGTGTAGCCATAGCCACCGAGCACCTGGACGGCATCCTCGGCCACCTCGACGGCTGCCTCACTCGCATCGAGCTTGGCGAGTGAGCTGAGCTTGGTGATATCCTCTCCGATGGAGTCACCCCATGCAGCCCGGTAGGTGAGCAACCGTGCACGCTGTATCTTGCGCTCCATGTCGACGAGCATATCGCGGACGGCATCGAAGCGCGAGATCGGTCGGCCGAACTGTTCACGCTCGACGGCATACGCTTTGGCCGCCTCGAAGGCACCCTGAGCGATCCCAACAGAGAGTGCGGCGATACTGACCCTGCCACCGTCGAGTGTGACCTTCGTCTGGTCCCAGCCCTCACCCTCGTTACCCAGCAGACGATCCTCGGGAACATACACGTCATCCAGCTGGATCTCACAGGTGGGAGAGGCGTTCAGCCCCATCTTGTCCCACTCAACGGAGACGGTGTAGCCGTCGTCCTCCTCGGGGTCGACGATGAACGTGCTGATGCCATCGTAGCCCGCATCGGGATCGGTCACCGCCTTGATGATGACGCTCCCTGCCACGTTCGCGTTCGTGATGAACTGCTTCGTCCCGTTGAGCACCCACCCATCACCTTCAGCGGTGGCGATCGTATCCATATCACTCGCATCGCTCCCGCTGCCTGGTTCGGTCAGTGCCCAGGCACCGAGGTACTCACCGCTGGCGAGTGGGGTCAGCCAGCGCTCTTTCTGCTCGGTAGTCCCGAACTTCTCGATCGGCTTGCTCGCGAGACTCACATGTGCCGCGTACGAGAGCCCGATACTTCCGGAGACACGACCGAGCTCCTCGGTCACCAGTGCATACATGAGGGTGTCGCCACCGATGCCGCCGTAGGATTCGGCGATCGGGACGCCCATCATGTCGAGTTCGCCGAGGGCATCGAAAACCTCGCCAGGGAAGCGACCCTCCGACTCGATCTCGTCTGCGATCGGGGCGATCTCTTCATCGCAGAACTGTCGAACAGAGTCGCGAATCATCCGGTGTTCGCTCGACAACCGAAACTCCATGCATCCACTCATACCCCCTCGAACGATAAAGTGCCGGAACTGTTGTGGCTCGAAACACTATTGGACGTAACGACCGAAGCAACATCGATGGATATCAGGCGACTCGTTCGAGGCTCTATCGACTGGAGTGAGCTCGAGGGTGTCGCCATTGAACTCGCCAGGCGCCTCGACAGAGAGGAGATCCATATCACCTTCCTCGAGACGGATAACTGGTCATCCATCCCGTTCGTCGTCGACCAGGATTACTTCGTCAAGGTCATCACACCGCAAAATGCACTCGTGCACGCGCTCTTTACAGGTGCACGCAACCTCGGGGCGATCACCAGTGGCTCACAGGGCTTCTTCGACCGGTTCGATAGCCCTTACGAGATGGCCAAACACGAGGTGCAGGCCATCCAGGAGATGCGCGATATCTCGATGAACGCTCCCGAACCCGTCGAGGTATTCGCCTACGGACACTTCGGTGTCGTCGTGATGGAGTTCCTCCCCGAGTTCGAGACCCTCGATGACATCGAACTCGTCGAGCGACCTGAGCTTCAACAGGAGCTGTTCGCCTCCTTGGCGAAGATGCACGAGCATGGCGTGGCACACGGCGATCTGCGGGCTGAGAACGTCCTCTTGTACGAGGGTGAGTTGTACTTCATCGACGCCACGCTCGTGAGTGAGTCACTGCTGAGCGATGCCAAGGCGTACGACCTGGCGAGTGCCATGGCGATTATGAGTCCACGCATCGGTGCGAAGCAGACCATCGACCTGGCCACGCAACACTTCGGACGCGAGGCATTACTCGCTGCACGACGCTTTCTCGACTTCGTCAAGTTGCGACCAGATCACGATTTCGACGTGGTGCAACTCCGCGGAGAGATCGACACACAGGTGGCGTGAATGGACTGCCCCTTGTGGTGGATTTTTGACCGTGGCACGCGAAGCTAAGGCTGATTCACCATGAGTCAAGAGGCTAAGACGGTATACCCACACTTTATCGCTGGTGAGTGGACAGATGGCGACGGCACAGAGACCTTCGAGAGTATCAACCCGGCGACGGGTGAGGCGATCGCGACGTTCCAACGTGGCACGCCCACCGATGTCGAGCGGGCAATCGCTGCTGCGGATGAGGCATTCGATACGTGGCGCCGACTCTCATATATCGACCGCGCGGAGTATATGTGGGAGATTTTCCACGAACTTCGTGACCGCGAGGACGAACTCGGTGAGATCGTCTCGAAAGAAAGCGGCAAGGAGATTAGCGAGGGTAAGGCGGACGTCGTCGAGGCATGGCATATGGTCGAGTGGGCTGCGGGTAATGCACGACATCCCCATGGTGATGTCGTCCCGAGTGAGATCCCTGAGAAGGACGCCTACATGCGTCTCAAGCCACGTGGTGTTGTCGGCTGTATCACGCCATGGAACTTCCCGGTGGCCATCCCCTTCTGGCACATGGCCGTCACGCTGGTCGAGGGTAACACGGTCGTCTGGAAGCCAGCCGAGCAGACACCATGGTGTGGACAGGTCATCGCTGAGATGTTCGAGAAAACAGGTATCCCCGATGGCGTCTTCAACATGGTGCAGGGCTTTGGTGATGCCGGTGCGGCCATCGTCGATGACGAACGCGTCTCGACCGTCTTGTTCACCGGCTCAGCCGAGGTCGGCCACGGTATCGGCGATAAGCTCGGTGGACAGCCGGGTCGTGAGACGAGCCTCGAGATGGGTGGGAAGAACGCACTGGTCATCACGTCGAACGCCGACCTTGATATCGCCGTCCACAGCGCGATCATGTCGAGCTTCAAGACGACCGGTCAACGCTGTGTGTCAAGTGAACGGCTGATCGTCCATACCGATGTCTATGACGAGTTCAAAGAGCGGTTCGTCGAACTCGCTGAGAATGTCGCAGTCGGCGACCCACTCGATCCGAACACGTTCATGGGGCCGGTCGCTGATGCACAGCAGGTCGAGAAGTTCCACAAGTACAACGAGCTCGCCAGGACCGAGGGTGCAAACGTCCTCGTCGACCGGGCTGAGCTACCCCCTGAGGAGATCCCCGACGGCTTCGAGGGAGGTTTCTGGGTCGGCCCGTTCGTCTACGAGATCGAGTACGATCCAGACCTCCGTTGCATCAAGGAGGAGGTGTTCGGCCCGCATGTTGCGTTGATCGAGTACATTGGCGATATCGAGCAGGCTGTGGATATCCACAATGACGTACAGTATGGCCTGGCTGGGTCGATCATCAGCGACGATTACCGTGAGATCAACTACTATCGCGATTACGGCGAGGTGGGACTCTCGTATGCCAACCTGCCGAGCATCGGGGCTGAGGTACAACTCCCCTTCGGCGGTGTGAAAAAGTCCGGCAAGGGGTCGCCAACCGCACGTGAGGTCATCGAGTCGGTCACCGAGCGGACCGCGTTCACCTTGAACAACTCTCGCGATATCGAGATGGCACAGGGGCTCTCAGCCGATATCACCACCGAGGACTAGTCGCGAAGGCGTTTTGATACCACTGGAAACTCAACACGGATCTGCTCGACTGTGTTTGCATTTGCTTCGCCGATATCCATCGAGGCTGCTTCACCCAGGCTGACGACCGTCTGTCCCCAAGGGTCATACATCGCCGAGTGTCCAAGGAGATCGACACCGGCGACCGTCCCCGCACCGTTGACCGCGACGAGGTACCACTGATTCTCGATGGCCCTCGCCCGGGTGAGTGTCTCCCAGTGCAGGGGGCGTGGAGACGGCCAGGCGCTCGGGACGAGCATCAATGTGACGCCAGCGTTGAGATACTCGGCATAGAGTTCGGGGAAGCGGAGATCGAAACACGTGGTGATACCGATGGTGAACCCATCCAGTTCAGCAACACCGATCGTATCGCCGGCGACGAGTCGGGTAGCTTCTTCAGACTCGTAGCCGAACAGGTGTCGCTTTCGATACCATGCCCGGATCGCACCACCTGCATCGATCAACACACTCGTGTTGGCCAGGCCGCTCTCATTCGGTGTCTCGACGGTCGATGTGGCAGCCAGGTCCTCGATGAACGATCCACCGAGGATGGCCACCTCGTGTTCGATAGCTGCCTTGGTGAGTCGGTCGACGGTCGGCCCCTCGAATGCCTCAGCACACGACTCGTATGCATCGAAGGCAAAGTATCCCACCGTGAATAACTCGGGGAGGACGACGAGGTCGGCACCCTTGTCTGAGGCCTGGGAGATCTGCGCCACGGCTTGGTCACGGTTCTGTTCGGGTTCACCAGCGACGGGTTGCAGTTGGACAAGGGCGATGTTCATGTCTCTAACTCACCGAGTAATGCCGCTTCAAGGTTGTCTAGCTCGCGATCGAGGTTTTTCTTGAAGAACGCCTCCACCCCCGGGAGTCGCCCATCGACCGTGAACCGGCTCGTCAGCCGGACACCGTTCGAGGTCGATGCCAGGTGGTGTTCACCTACCACGCGAAGCACGTGCGAGTCACCGACGAATCGCACGTATCGAGGTGGATCTCGCTCCACCTCCTCGGTGTCGACGCCGATGCTTGAGGAAATCAGCGGTATCGGGAGCTTGATGTACCAACGGACATGTCGCTGTGCCTCATCAAGTATCTCGAACCGTTCGACCACGCTGATAGCGTTCGCCCGTTTTGCGGGATCTGAGATAAATGCCCAGACATCCTCAATCGTTCCATCAACCTCGACCGTGCGCTCAGCACGCGTCGTCATCGGTGGGAAAGACGTCTATGCCGACGTGACCCGCCACGTGGTCGACCGTGACCGACCCCACTTCTCGATCTCGATCTCGTCAGCCTTATCGGTCAGATTGGCCAGGCGTGCACCGACCTGATTGGCGGTCATATCGACCGCGTCGGCGATGTGCCGTGAGCGAACATAGGCTTCACCATTGGCCACACGCTCTCGTAGGTATGCTACGATACGACGCTCGTCTTCGGTAAGTTCACTCATTGCGGATACCTAGGAGATACTCCTGCATAAGGTTATGGCACCTCACTCGACGAACGCATGTAATGCCCAGACGGCGATCGATCCTGCGATAATCACGATGGCGAAGCCCCATGCAGCCGTTCGGTCGAGGGCGCCGCCGATCATCATCGCCGCACCGAGGGCTGCCACGATGAGCATCGCCACGGCGATACCCAACCCCATATCGGTCTCACCGGTCCATTCGTACGTCATTCGGCGCCTCCTTCGGGTGGCTGTGTAATAATGCCATCCCATTGCTGACCATCACGGTGCCTCGAATCGCTCGCGTCTCAGACGATTTTCATCATACGACGCTCATGCCGGTCTACACGGACCTTGATCCAGCCCCGGAGTTCGTCATCGAACTCGGGATCATCGGTATCGACGCGGAGCACGTCGATCTCGTCGAGTTTCTGCCGTGAGGCGATGACCTGGAGGTCGCACTGTTCGAGCACCGCAGGTGAGAGTTGCTGATTACCTCTGCCCAGGATGAAACCCTGCCCCCCGATGGGTGAGACGATGGCGACCGACGGGGGCTCGACGACCTCGAGGAGGGTCTCCTCATCGGCATCCAGCGCGACCACCTCGCCGTCTTTCCAGACATCCACACCGAGTGGCGAACCATCGAAACCCAGCCCCCGTTTGATCGACATCAACGTACTCCCAGCCCCGAGCACGTAGGTGGTCTCCGGGTCGATATCGTCGATGACACCGGCGGTGAGTGAGGTGATATCGCCACCTGCGAGTTGCTTGCCACTTTGTATCGCCGGGCCGATGGGCACCTCCACGACGTGCAACAGTCTCGCCTCGACCGTCCCCTCTCGGTATGCCTCCTCATCGATATCCATCACCTCTCGACCCTCGACCTCATCGAACGTCGCCGCGAGGCGGCCAGCATCCTCAGGGGTCGCAGCGAAGACCGATGAGAACATCTTGACACCCGCCGGTGCGCCGACCATCGGTGGTGGATGTGCGACGCAATCGAGGACACCGGCGATATCAGCGGCCGTCCCGTCACCCCCGACGAAGAGGATCAGGTCGACCTGTCGCTCGCAAAAGACCCGTGCAGCATCGATGGTGTCGGCCGTGTTGGTCGGTTCGGTCACCGTCGTCACCACCTCGGGTTCGAACCCGACCGCCTGTGCTGCATCCTCACCCATGATTCCACCAGCCGTCAGTAACCGGATCGATCCATTGGCCGATGTGAGTGCACGGAGAGTGCGTTCAGCCCGGTCAGGAGCTCGTGGCGTCGCCCCGCGTGCGATCGCCTCATCGACCTTCCCGTCGGTCCCCTTGAGGCCAACCCGACCGCCCATCCCAGCGATCGGGTTGACGACGAACCCGATCGACCGCGTGGTCCGAGCTTGGTTCGACACGTGACGAAGGTGTGACGTGGGTAACCACGTACCTGGCGGTTTCTATCGACCGATTCGGAAGGTCTTTGCGAGGAGACACAGAACACCCTCTCAACCTATGTGGACGAGGTTCACCATACCACTCGATACCGCATTACCACTGACTGAGGTGAGTGCGATTGTCCTCGGCGTATCGATTTTATTGGCCGCACTCTGGTTGTACTACTTCTACCGCTGAACGACGTCCATGCGGTCACGTAACCAGGTTTCAGCCAGGTCGATCTCATCAGCATCACGCCCTGAGATACGGACGACCACCGTCTCCCCAGGATAGCTCCCCACCGTCACGTCAAATCGACGTTCGAGCTCCTCCAGCCATGTGGCTATCTCACGTTCGGGTTGTGCCGTCTCGAGTATCGTCTCAAACCATGCAGGGCCGATGAACTCCTCGGCGATATGTCCGAACATGGCCTTCATCTCCTCAGGGACTCCAGGGAGGACGTACACACCAGCAACGACCGCTCCAGGTGCCAGACCAACATGGTTCGGGAGGAACCGTGCACCCTCGGGAAGGTCGAGTGTCCCTGGCGTGAGCTCATCAGGATCGTAGCCACGCTCTTCAGCCATCCATCGACGTGCGCCCTCGTGTTCGACCATCTCGAGGTTGAACGCGTCTGCGATGGCCTCCATCGTCCGATCGTCGTGGGTCGGACCCAGACCACCAGTCACGATGACGTGCTCAACACGTGCGACCGCCTCGGTGACTACCTCGACGATGACCTCGATATCATCGGGGATGACCGTGATCCGGTTGAGATCGACACCCTGCTCGGTGAGTTGCTCACCCAACCATGCTGCGTTCGTGTTGACAGTCGCACCCCTGAGGAGTTCGTCACCCACGTTGACGACCTCGACCTGCATGTCACTGTCTCATCGGCCGAGGGGATAAAAACCTCAACGGGTCACTCATCGGTTTCGATACGTTGGCTCAATCGCCTGCGTTTTCTGGCGAGTGCGTTGATCTTGCGACGATAGTAAACAAACCCACCGGCCATGACGAGCCCACTGCTCAGGAGGAAGCCATAGAACAGGTAGTGATCACGCGATAGGTAATAATCGAGATAGATATCGTCATCATTCTCATCCCAGTAGAGCACCTGGGTATCGCCCTCGAGTTCGCTCTCGTAACCCGATGGCGAGACAGCGCTCAAGAAGAAGTTACCGACACGATGACCCTCGGGGAGGTCGACCCGATAGGAACCTGCAGCCAACCCGTGGATGACCGCACGATTCGAGCTGGTCTCTGCGGTGAACGCGAGGGTTCCATTCCCGTCAGGTACTTCGATAGTCGTCCGACTCGAACTCTGTGAGATATCGAGCTGTGAGCCAGTCAGCATCGTCCCGTTCGGGAATCGGTACCGAACAGCCTCGATATCGACCGGGCTTGAACCCCGTCTAGAGCGGGTGGAGAGTTCGAACGTGGTCTCACCATCGAGTGAGTAGACGGCACGGTATACACTCCCCTCGATGTCGATGGTCACATCCGCATCGCTGTCCCAGGTGTAGTTTGCCTCCTTATCGAGCTCATCGGCGGGGATATCACTACTCGCGAAGGGGCCGATACATCCCGCCAGGACGGCAAGGAACGCGATGACACTGATGATGGTGATGATGCGCGTGTTCGTCATTGCATACAGGCGAGTTCACCGGGGAGGAACCGGCCGATACTCGCTAACAGGCCAGGAGGGTCGGTGTCATCGGTACACACCACACTGTGTTCTAACAGTCCGATGCGGTCGATACGCACCACGTCATCGGCGTGTCCTGCACGGTTGATGGTCGCACGAAGTTGTGAGCGCGTGACCGTGTTCGCATTGACGCGACCTGGCCCTCGTTGCCAGTCGAATAATCGATCGCGTTCGACGTCGGCGAGTGCAGGCGGGTCACTGTAGGTAAACCGCAGTGGCATGTGATGGACAAGTCCGAAGCGTGTGGCCACCTGCTCTGGGGTCCCCTGTCCCAGGCCGAGGTGGTCACCGGGGATCTCGATATCGTCACCGGCATCGAGGACGAATCCGTCGTCAGTCCACGCGGTGAGCGTGCCTCGGTACGTCTCACCAGCTTCGAACGACTCGGATATCTCGCCCCATCGTTCACGAAGTACGTTCCGTGCGACGACGGCATCCTCTCCCTCGATGGTGATGCTCGGGAAGCCATCGTGGCGGATACCGATATCATAGGTCACCACGAGGTCTCCGAGATCATTGTCGATCAAGCCATGTAAACTCCGTACGGCATCATCTCGAGCATCGCCATAGACCTTCACCGCGAGGATGACCATCAGTCTAACTCAGCTGGCAGTGGTGGTAGTTCCTCATCGAGCTCATCGATACGATGGTCCATCGCATCGATCAACTGCTGATTGTCGAGTGCCTCGAGTGTCGACCCACATTCTGGACAGGCAAAATCGAACGTCATCGCTTCACTAAATTCGAATCGAATGGAGCATGTTCCACATAGATAGAACTCATGCGTCCGTTCGTACTCCTTCCGTGCCTCGAGTGCAGAACGGAGCCTGCGCATCTCAGACTCGAGGTTCTCTGGGATAGAATCGTACTCAAACGTCCAGAGATAGGTGAGCCATCCCGAGTCCTCATCTCTGAGCCGTCGATACTGTGCTAGGTCGTTCTCGTAGAGGATGAACAGGGCTCGACGGACGGTATTGAGCTCGAGATCGAGTTGCTCGGCGAGTTCCTCGTCGGTCACCTCACCATCGTGTGGTGCAGCGGCGACGGGCATCCCCTGTGGACCGACGAGTTCGTGAAGGTATTTCTGGATAACAGGATCCTCCAGAAGCTCCTCAAAAGCCATTGCAGTATCGTTGCTCCCAGGGCTCAATAAGCCTTTTGAGCTACCCAGACTGGGTCATTCACCCTCAGTCTCCGACGTGACGCGCTTTCCTGATGCGGAGGGGATGACAACCTCCTCAGCGCCCTCAAACACACGGTCTCCGAGGTCGGTTCCGTGGAGTCGGTCGAGGAAGACGGCGAGTGCTGCGATCTCCGAGTGAGGCTGGTTGGTGACACCGACGTTCCACGTTGCCTGTTCGAAGACATCCCGCGAAACCTTTCCTCCGCCAACCACGACCGCGAGACGACCACCAGCACATTGTGCTCTAATATCTGGGACCATCTCCTCGACGGGCAGACCGTACATGGTCAGGTGGACGATCGGGTCGTCCCATCCAGCCAACCACTGCACGGGGTCGCCTGCCTGTTCCACGGAGAACGGCCCGCCGAATCGAGCCGTGACGTCCTCGATGGTCGATCTTGTCGACGATGCAGCCTCGGGGATGACGATGCGGTCTGCACCGAATGCCCTGGCGGTTAGTCCGACGTGTGTCGTCGTACGTTCATCACGACCTGGACGATGACCAAGCCTGATGACGACGGTTTCGTCTGATTCGAACATACGCTCTCAATCGTTTGCAACCGGCCAGTCACCCTGGTCGTTACGGTCGTTGACGGCCGATCTAACGTTCGGGTAAGACTATATCGTTCAAATTTCCTGCAATTATACCCTGGCTATTTCCATAAATGATAAACAACACCATTAATATGAACCTGTTTGTCGGAAATTACCATGCGGTCGTATCTCTCCCCGATCGGGTATGACTCGACGCGCGTCACTCGCCCTGTCATCAGCTACGGGCTTGATACGGATGATTCCATCATTTTGCTTCGACCCGAACTCGAGATGGATGACAACCGCGCGAGTCAGGCCATCAGAGACGTTCGGCAGATGATCATGCAGATTGAACCGGATGTATCGATCCGGATCGAGGAGGTTCCACATGACGATTTCCAGGGGGCTGTCGCCGCTATCTGCGATATCTTCGAGAACACCAACGGCGAGGTGATCGTCAATCTCAGCGGCGGTGCCAGGGACATTTTCCTGGCGTTATGTGTCTCATCGATGGTCCATCTCGACCGGATCAGTACGATCGTGTCCTTCAGCGATATCGATGGTGACGTTCGTGAGATATCGTTACCTGATCTCACGGTCGATGCACCCTCGGCGAGCTTCGAGACACTCGTGACGATCGCGAAACTCGGCCGACCCGTATCCATCTCAGAGCTCACCGAGGAGCGAGATATCGCCAAATCGACCGTGACCAGACACCTCCAACAACTCGAATCACGAGGGCTCGTCGATACCTGGCAGGAGGGTAAATCGAAGTTCGCGCAGATCACCTTCTCCGGCATTTTGCTTGTCAGGTCGAACGGTCAATGAGTGTGCGCAATCACAACGCCTTTTTTCCAACCGATGGCTGATTACGCATGGACCTCAACGGAAGGCGTGTGCTCGTGACCGGCGGTGCGGGTCACGTCGGCTCACGACTGGCGGCGTTACTCGCACCCGATTGCGAGGTGGTCGTTGCGGATGACCTCTCGTCCGGCTCGAAAGCTCGTGTACCTGATGCTGTCGACTTCAATGAGGTCGATCTCACTGAGACGGCATCGGCGAGGGATGTCTTCGAGGGTGTTGAGGTTGTATTCCATCTGGCAGTATCTCGAAAGGATGTCGCTGGCGGTGCACGCCAACAGTTCGAGGCAAATGTAGGTCTCACCCTCTCGGTCATCGAAGCTGCCACCGAGGCAGGTGTCGAGGCGATCGCCTTCACCTCGTCTTCTACCGTCTATGGCGAGGACGTTCCCCTTCCGACACCAGAGTCGTATGGTCCGATGGCACCGATATCGGCATACGGTGCGGCGAAACTTGCCGAGGAGGGACTCCTCTCGACGCTGGTCGAATCGAACGATATGCACGTATGGATCGCACGTCTGGCGAACGTGGTCGGCCCAGTGTTCGATGGGACGGTCATCCCAGACTTCGTCGAGAAGCTCAACGAAGATCCATCCACACTCGAGATCTTGGGAGATGGTTACCAAGAGAAGTCGTTCATCCATGTCGACGACACAGCCAGCGCACTCAGGGCCATCGTCGAGGCTGGTGAGACACCATTTGGCGTCTACAATGTCGGGACGGACGATGCCATCTCAGTCCGCGAGGTGGCACGGATCGTCGCCGAGGTGGCCGAGCTTGACCCCGAGTTTGTCTTCACCGGTGGTGACCGGGGATGGACGGGCGATGTTCCGAGGATGTGTCTGGATAACCGCCGTCTTCGCGATATCGGCTGGTCACCCACATACGACTGTGAGGAGGCGGTCCGCCAGGCTGCGACGCAACTCGCCCGACGTACATCGCTGATTGGATGAAAGCCCTTTTCGGTACCCAGTCTCCATTTAGCAGGTATGGCTGACGAACACGACAGCGATGAGGAAGAGTCAACCGATGAGCCGTCGTTCAAAGAGCGACTCGAACAGGCACGCGAGGAGGCAGAGGCTGGCGATGACCCGATGGCTGGCCTCGGCGGTGGTGGCATGGGTGGTAACCCATTCGCGCAGATGATGGGCGGTATGATGGGTGGTGGCCCTGGTGGAGGCATGCAACAGGAAGCTCGAGAATCTGCCGTCGCGATGGAACTCGGTCAGCTCCGAGAGGACATCAAGGAGCTCACCGACCAACTCGAACGTATCGCCGACTCACTCGAGGAATAACAGCATAGCCAGCGCAGTGGCCGTGTCGGTGTGTGACAGGTAATGTAGCGTTGGTACCAGTCACATGACGCCTGACGGTTCACTCGACGCCGTTCAAAGCGAATTCGTACACCTGTTCAAGGCTGGCAATCGAGCGCTCCAGACCGAGCTCTGAGCGGTAATCCAGACATTGCTCGTGGAGGTATGCCCGGTCGTCCAGGGCTCGTTCGATCGCCTCGATGAACCCGTCGATATCACCAGCTTCGTAGTGATACCCTGTCACGCCATTCACGATCGTCTCAGCAAGCGCACCGCCGTCGACGGCGACCACAGGCGTGCCACAGGCGATCGACTCGAGTGCGACCAGCCCCTGTGTCTCGATCGGACTCGGGAAGGCGAACACATCGAGCGCTGAGTAAAGTAGCGGTAGTTCGTCGCGGTCGAGGAAGCCGAGGAACGTGACATCGATATCGAGGCGATCGGCCAACTCCTTGAGCGAATCCGTCGCTGGCCCCTCACCCCCGAGGATGAGCGACCAGTCGTCCGGGCCACGTGCAACGGCTTTGACTAACTCCTCGAGGTTCTTCTCATGCCCATGTCTGCCTGTGTAGCCGATACGGGGAGACGTAGGGAGATCGTAGGTGTGCTCGAAGGTAGACACATCCCTCGGGGTGAACGTCCCGAGGTCGACCCCGTTCGAGACGATGTGTATCTCCTTGTCGATGCCGATACTTTCACGCAGATAGCTCGCTGCGGTCTCAGTCGGTGCCGTGACGACATCAGCTCGACTGAAAAACCACCGTTCGTATCCGATCGAGACACGCGAGAGTGATTTCGCCAGTGGATCGAACGGTGCGAGGTAGGAGGTGTACTCACCGGTGGGGGTATGATAGGATGCCACGACCGGTGCATCGTGCCGTTTGGCGTGTCTCCGGGCTGTTAACCCGAGGCAAAAGGGCGTATGGGCGTGCACGATATCCACGCCGTTGACCGATTTGGGGATGGTCGGCAAGCCGACGCGGTACCCCTCGTAAAACGGGAATGAGATACTCTTGACCGGGTGTTCGTCCTCGTCAGGTTCGAATCCACTCGCAGATGGGTAGACGATATCCATCTCACCACCGTTCGCACACCAGCCATCTCGCCATGATTTGATGGTGTAGGTCACGCCATTCACCGTGGGTAGATAGGTATCTGTGAAGGCGCAGACCTGCAAGTCCATGCGGGCTATGTTCGACAACAACCCGTTAAAAATTGATGGTTTCTTGAGAGGCTGGTCAACTGGGAGTGTCTCGCCACGGAATGTGCGCCGAAGTGCCTGACACGGAGTTGTTGAGTTAACGCTGTCATTCAGAGCCACTGCAGCCTATGTCGATGGTGGTGACAGGTATTTCACACCGTGGTGACCGCCATCACCTGGCGAGATTGGCAAAGATTAATGGCCTACGTCAGTCGTAGCCGTGGATAGACATGAGCGATGATGCCAATGCCGATCGGCTGCACAACCTTGAAACGAGCATCTGGGTCGGCAAACGGGGGATCGAACCGATCATCGAGGAGTTAGCCACACAGCTCGAACACCATGACTTTGTCAAGGTGAAGTTCCTGCGTGCGGCTCGGACGAGTCAGACGACCGAGGAGTTGGCCGTCGAGCTGGCAGACCGCGTAGGTGGTGAGGTCATCCGCACCCGTGGGCATACCGCGGTGATAACGGGATGACCGCGATCGAGGATTTGTTCGCTGATTTCGGTATCGAAGGCGGGCTCTTCGATGTGCTTGTCTCCACATCGTTGTTTTTACTCACGTTGGTCATCATCTATGTCGTTGGTCGCTCACTCATCATCCCGGGCTTTCGTCGATTACTGATCGCAAGGAACGTAGGGGTACACGCGCGTCGGCCGCTGTTGAAGCTGACCTGGCTCACACTCATCTTCGGTGGATTCATCATCGCTGCCGGGGTGGCAGGTTATGGCAATATCCTCCGCTCGTTGGCGACGATCGCTGCAGCAGCCACGCTGGCTGTCGGTTTCGCCATGCAGAACGTGATCCGAAACTTCGTGGCTGGGATATTCATCTTCACCGACCGTCCGTTCAAGATCGGTGACTGGATCAAGTGGGAGGATAACGAGGGGATTGTCCGGGACATCAGCCTTCGCGTCACACGGGTGGAGTCGTTCGATAATGAGTTACTCACCGTCCCGAACTCACATCTCACGGAGAACGTGGTGACGAATCCGGTCGCCAATAACCTCCTCCGACTCAACTACCTCTTCGGTATTCACTATGATGCGGATATCCACGAGGCGACTGAGATCATCATCGAGGAGGCTGGTGAGCACCCAGATATTCTCGACGAGCCAGCCCCGAGCGTCAGACTCGTTGAGCTCGCCGACTCATCAGTCGGGCTACGTGCACGTGTCTGGATCGAGAATCCGACCCGGTCTGATTTCACCAAGACCCGAGGTGAATTCGTCACGGCCGTCAAGGAACGCTTCGACGAGGCAGGTATCGTCATCCCGTTCCCACAACGTGACCTCTCGGGGACGATCGACATCGCTGGCGATCAGGCCACGTAGGCGCGTCGATCCCATTTCGACTCGGTGATTGTAACGACCGTTCGAATGACACATCGCGGGTGTACGATATGGTGATATATCTCGCCGGCTTTGCTATCTGGTCTTATGTTTGTGTCAGTGGACAAGTAGCTCGGTGAGTGATCGGGATTTGGTGCGCTTGGCGCAGTACGTACCACAGCATCACAACGTACCTACGGACACCCACTGGTTGATCGGACACGCGATCATATGGTGCATCGTCGTGACCGAAGATTCTCACACTCAAAGAATCAACTCTTAATTATTACATGTTGGCCGTCCTGTATACACCTATGTCATCGAAAAAGAAGAACCGGTCAAAGAAGTCACGGAAAATGGGCAAGTCAGGAATGAGGAAGGACAAGTCCAAGCGCCGAGCCGACGACAGGGTCCCGGATGGGCGAGGAGGTACGACGAGTCGCCGCCAGCGGCGCTTTGGACTCCTACCGCAACGAGCTCGGGGCATTCCTACCTGGTTTGTGCTGCTGTTCATCATCCTCTTGGTGATAGTGATACTCGCATTCATCTTCGGCGAGCCAGTGTGACGGCCCCAACAACCTTCGACCACTCATGAAATTCTACTTTCGAGCTGCGACGGGGAACCTGCTGCGGACGTATCCGTTCATCCTTTTGCGCATCCTCGTCGGTGTATTACTCGGCGTCATCCTCGTCGTGGCACTGCTCGTGGCTGTCTGGGTGTGGTTGACATTCGGCGACGCCGCCGGTGTCGGTGCGCTCGTCATCGCATTGGTGATCCTCGGCCTGCTCAGCATCATCCTCCAGCCATATCTGCTGTATCTCGTCGATGGCGGTCACGTGGCCGTCCTCACCGAGTTGATCACGACTGGCGAGACCCCAGATAGCCAGATACGGTTCGGTATCGCACAGGTCAAGGCTAACTTCGGGAGTGTCACCATGTTGTTCGTGATCTATTTCGTCATCAAGCAGGTGCTCAAACAGATCAACAACCTGATCAACACCGCCGTGAGCGGTGCGACCGGGGGACTGTCGAGGTCTGGGCGGGAGAAGGAGGCCGGGGTGGTCCAGGGTCTCGCAGGTATCGTCCAGCTCGCGTTGAACATCGCAGTCGGCTACGTCGACAAGGCGATCCTCGCGAACATCTACCGCAGTGATGAAACGAATAACTGGAAGCCGGCGAAGGAGGGTGTCATCCTCTACACGAAGATCTGGAAGCCGATTCTAGCATCGACACTCATCGTCGCGACGGTCGTCTACCTCCCGTTCATCATCGCCGTGGTGTTCTATGAGGAGATCATCGAGCAACTCGGTGGTGAGGATGCGGTCATCGAGTGGACCGAGACGTTCCTCGCTGGATTCTCCGATGCAGGTCTTATCCTCCTGGCTGTGGTCGTCCTCGGGTTCATCGGAATCCTCCACCTGGGTATCGTGAAGCCGTTTCTCACCTCGCTGATCTTGACGATCTATCTGAACGAAACCGAGGGTATGGAACCCGATAGCAAGTGGGAAGCCCGCCTGCGAGAGCACTCCGGAGCATATCGCTCACTCGAACGACGCGCCGCTGGTGAGGGAGAGACGGAGAAGACCGGCACCTGGCGCGACTATATCCTCCCGTGATCGACAACATCTGCGTCACCTAACCCGGATGCGTGGTGAATCATCTAACGCCACCATCCCAGACAGGTTCCGTTAGTGCACTGACGAATGAACTCGGTCATACAACCCATGCCTCATGACGAACGAGTAGTGCACGTTACGCTGGTCAGTGGCGTCGCTGAGTGATGTGATACAGGGATGTGGACTGCCGGGGTGGAACGCCATTCCGTGATGGGTGGCTCCGATTGCGTCCTCCACCCCGCGACCCCTCGAGCGAGGGATGTTCGGTGGTCCGCTGCTCGCTCCCGCGCCTGACGGGTTGCCATCGATTAACCACGATGAACCGTCCCTTCGGATGGTCACCGTGGACCTCCATCCCCGAGGGACGAGGCTTCGACGTCCGCGCACGGAACCCAGCACGGGCAGACGTCCGCCCCCGACGTTCTCGGCCCCTGCTCAAGACCGTGTTGCAGGTTACAGACGGGGCCTAGCCGTCCGGCCTAGTCCACGCCTGCGGATAATCACGTTGCGGTAAAGGGCGTTTCGTTCGTGTCGCTCGCTCAGATGACGTCGAGACGCCGTGCCAGCCAGAGGCTCGCCACGGGGACGACCACCGTCGACGCGAGGACGAGCCAGCGGTGGTTGACCACCCACGTGTACTGTGGCAACTCAGCGAGTGCACCCGTATCGATGGTGAGTGCCCAGATGGCGGCGATGACGAACGTCACGACACCGATACCGAGGCCGATACTCGCGACGCGGATCAGGTCGATCCGGCCACGTATCGCCGCCAGGAAGACCACCACGGTGACGAACGATAACAGCGCGACCGCCCAGAGGCCGCCGATACCGCCGCCGAAGTAGAACCTGATCACCTCCACCTCGACATCGGGCAGGTAGACGAGTGGGGCGAACGCCACCAACATGGTGATGATACCCCCGGCCACGGCGAGCCCGAGTGGCGGGTGATGTCTGATAGCGCCGGCGATGGTCATACCCTCGGTGTATCCTTCACGCAATCGCCTCTTACCGGCTTCGGTCGTGAAACCATAAGACGGACGGTCACTCGGGCGTACGCACAATCATGGGACTTGGCGCGACTGCAAAGAAGATACAGATGCTGTCTGATACAGCCGAGGATCTCTATCACAAGCTGACGGAGGTCCTCGAGCGGGTGCGTGGTATCGAGACCTCGATCGAGGAGACGAACGAGCGTGTCACGACGATCGAGCACCGCCTCGACCAGCACGGCGCCCTCATCGAGGCGATCGCCGATGCGAACGGTGTCGATGTCGAGGAGGTCCTCGCCGCGGTCGAAGCGCCCGAGGCGGAGGGTGAGACTGAAGAGGAAGCTGGGGAGGAACCAGCGGAGACAAACAAGGTAGCAACGGAAAACAAGGATTAATTGCCCGACGCGTGACGGGAGCGTATGAGTCCATCGGAGCGACCTCTCTCGTCCGTCATCGAGACGGTCGGCGACACGCCGTTGGTGTCACTCGCCGCTGCACCAGCCGGTGTCGATATCTACGCCAAGCTCGAGACGTTCAACCCGGGTGCGAGCGTCAAGGACCGGATCGGTGTCTACATGCTCGAACGCATGCTCGAGGATGGCCAGATCGAACCAGGTGGCACCGTCATCGAGCCAACGGCAGGTAACACCGGTATCGGACTCGCTATCGCCGCCGGTCAGCTCGACCTCGAGGCGATCTTCGTCGTCCCAGAGCGATTCAGTGTCGAGAAGCAACAGCTCATGGCCGCCCTCGG
>SKSD01000068.1 GCA_007118145.1 Halobacteriales archaeon | reverse complement strand
TACTCGATCCGTTCTGGGGGCTGGGTACGACGACGGTCGCAGCGATGGTCGCGGGGAGGCACTCGATCGGGTACGAGCTAGATTCTGGCTTCAGAGACGTATTCGATGAACGTATCGACGGGATCGAGGATCTCTCACGAGCTATCCTCGACGATCGTCTCGAAGCCCATCGACGCTTCGTCGCGACCCGCGTCGAGAACGGACAACCACCAACACACGATGCGCAACGGTATGGATTCCCGGTGATGACGCGCCAAGAGAGCCAGATGCTGTTCTATGCCGTTGATGGCGTCACACAAAACGAGACAGGATACCGGGTGCACCACGTACCATATGGGATCGAATCCAACCAATAACGATGCAAGAGATACCGTCACGTCACGGTCGAGCCCTCCGGGAGCTCATGGCAACCTTCGACGAGCTTGAGCGTCCCTGGGCACTGACCGGCTCGACGAGTTTCGCACTCCAAGGGGTACCCCTCGAACCCGATGATATCGACGTACAGACCGATCGGGCTGGTGCGTTGGAGATGGGTAGGCTGCTCAGCGATCACAGTCACATGCCGATCAGTGAGCAAACCTCCGATTCGGTTCGCTCATGGTTCGGTAGGTTCGAACTAGCCGGGGTAGAGATCGAGATCATAGGCGATCTGGAGCGACGCGTTGGTGAGACTTGGGTCGGTCCGATCGATGTCAGTGACCATCTGACCACTGTTGACTGGGAGGGACTTGAGGTTCCAGTGCTTGAACTCTCATACGAGGCTGAGGCTTACACCCAACTCGGTCGCACCGATCGTGCTCGGCTACTCAGCGAACATGCCGAGTGATGCATGAGACGCATAATACCCTGACATATTATTATCAGATAATCGAAACGATTAGCCTCGGCTCGTTCGAACACCACATATGGACTCACCAGAGTACCCTGGGTTCGCAACGAGGGCTATCCATGCTGGTGCGCCATCTACACGCCCAGGTGGCGCGCAAGGGGATGTTGTATCACCCATTCACCTCTCTTCGACGTTTCGCCTCGACGAGGTACCAGATGTCTCATTGATGGATCTCGATCCATCACATGGGGAGTATCTGTATTCGCGACTCGGGAATCCAACGCGTCAGGTGCTTGAGGAACGCATCGCTAGCCTCACCGGTGGGACGCACGGCTTCGCGTTCGGTTCGGGGACTGGTGCTGTGTTGACGACGGTACTCGCCTCGGCTCAGGCGGGTGACGCCATCGTTGCATTCGATGACCTCTATGGTGGTTCGTTGAAACTCCTCGATCAATTGGCTGAAGAGCGTCTCGAGATGGATGTCAATCTTGTCGACGCACGTGATGAGAGCAAGGTGGCGGCTGCGATCGATGATGATACTGCACTCGTCTTGATGGAGACACCGACCAATCCACTCTTGCATCTGTGTGACATTAGCGCCATCGCAGACCTCACCGAGCAACATGGTGTACCCTTGGCAGTGGATAACACCTTCTCGAGCCCGTACTTCCAACAGCCGCTCGATCTCGGTGCCGACATCGTGATTCACTCGACGACGAAGTATCTCAATGGTCACAGCGACGGGTTGGGTGGAGCCATCGCCACGAACGACGACGATCTCGCCGAGCAGATCGGTTTCCTTCAACGAGTTGGCCTGGGCAATCCGATGGCTCCGTTCGATGCTTACATGGTACTTCGGGGGATGAAGACTCTCGCTGCCAGGATGGATATCCATCAACGCAATGCGATGGGTATCGCTGAGTACCTCCACGGCCATGAAGGTGTTCGACGAGTCCGGTATCCGGGCCATGAGAGCCATCCGCAGTACGATCTTGCCAGTGAGCAGATGGGGGGATTCGGTGGGGTGCTCTCCTTCGAACTCGATGGTGATGCATCCCATGCCAGACGCTTTCTTGAGGCGCTCGAGGTGTTCTCACTTGGCGTCAGCCTCGGTGGCGTGGAGAGCCTGATCGAGCTGCCTGCATCGATGACGCATGAATCGATCGACGAGGAGGTCAGAATCGACCGCGGTATCACCGAGACGCTCATCCGTGTATCGGTCGGAATCGAGGAGTTCGACGACCTCATCCGTGATCTCGAACGAGGGTTCGCGGCCGCGTTCGGTGAGTAACGCCTAATTCACTTGCGTTTGAACGCCTTGCCATGGCGGCATACCTCGGGCTCGACTGGACCGAACACGGTTGGCTCGGTGTCGGTCTTCATGAGGATGGTGGTTACAACGTTGACGTGTATCCATCTATCTCCTCAGCGTGGGTTGCCAACCCAGACAGTCGACGTGCCCTCGTCGACGTCCCCATCGGGTTGACCGACACCGAACGCCGGCGGTGTGAGGAGGTGGCGATCGGATACCTTGCCCCCGAGCGACATCACAGCATCTTCTGGACACCGGTTCGGGATGCGGTGTTCAGTCGAACACTCGCCGAGGCGAAGCGTATCAATCAACGTGCGATCGGTCAGAGCGTCCAAACACAGGCATGGCGACTCTGTCCACGTATCCGTGAGGTGGATGACTTCATCGCACTGCTCCCCGATGAGGCACCAGGTACGCTCCGCGAGTCACACCCCGAGCTTTGTTTCTGGGCGTTCAATGAGGCGCGGCCGCTCGAGCACTCAAAGCATGATGAAGCCGGTATCGAGCAACGACTCTCACTGCTCACCGCGCGACACGAACTGGCGACACAGATCTATAAGGATGCCGTCGAGACGTTCATCGACCCACCACCATATGCCCGGAGGCTTGGTCGAAACGGACGTGCCGATGTCCTTGACGCACTCGCGCTCGCGGTGACAGCTGCATCGTCCGACAGGAAGCTTCGTCGCATCCCTGCCAAACCACAGCGCGATCAGCGAGCTGGCTACACACTCGATATCGAGATGGTCATGCCAGCTGTAGCTCGCCGACCCGAACAAGTGTCACTCGACGAGGTGGGACATCGATGAGTCGAAGTCAGCGAAACTTACTGTCACCACCACGTTGTTGGCGATATGCACCCCCTGTTTGAGCGGGCATTACGTGGGGAGAAGACCGAGCGCCCACCGGTATGGCTGATGCGCCAGGCTGGGCGCTATCTCCCTCGCTATCGAGAGCTTCGATCGTCGTACACCTTCCGCGAGGCCATCTCAACCCCGGATGTAGCGACCGAGATCAGTCTCCTCCCGTATGAGCGCTTTGGCGTGGATGGTGTGATCATGTACTCAGATATCCTGACGATCCTCGATCCACTCGGTATCGAGTATCGGATCGAGTCTGGGGTCGGCCCAGTCATCGACCAGCCGATCAACAATCATGACGATCTACCAGACGGGTTCGAGGCGATGGATACGGCAGTGGGATATGTCGGCGAACTGCTTGAGCGGCTCAGTGAGACCCTCGGCGACGATGCGACGACGATCGGGTTCGCCGGTGGACCGTTCACCGTCGCCTCATACCTCGTCGCCGGTGAACCCACCAAATCGCATATCCCACTGCGGCGCCTCCGCGTCGAGGCACCCACCCTCTGGGAGGACTTGCTCGGTGTACTCACCGATGCAACCGTGGCGTACGTCACATATCAGGAGGCACATGGAGCCGAGGTCATCCAACTCTTTGATACCTACGTTGGCCACCTGACCCCTGATGCTTATCGTGAGTGGATCCTCCCACTGCATCAACAGGTGCTCGATGCGGTCGAAGTACCCACCATCATCTTCGCGAGAGGGATGAACGGGCATCTCGAGGATCTGGCTGCTACGGGTGCTGATATGGTGAGCATCGACTGGATGATCGATATCGACCGTGCACGAGATGAGCTCGGCCCGGCGGTCCCAGTCCAGGGTAACCTCGATCCGGTGGAGTTACTCGGTCCTCGTGATCGCATCATCGAGGCTACCAACGATGTGATTGAACGTGCCGGCCCTCGGGGCCATATCCTCAACCTCGGCCACGGAGTCGAGCGATCTACCCCACCTGAACATGTCGCCACGTTCGTCGAGACGGCGAAGGCGTTCACTCACGATACCGATTGATCGAACCTAGTGGATTGGTGCACATAGACATCGCGTACCCGGTGTGTCCGAGCACTGGCATGCTCTGAAACTGTAATATGTATCATCGAACCCGGCCACCGCAGGTTCGACCAGATCGGCGAGGACTGCCGCGAGACGCTCGTCATCGTGTGGCACCGGTACACGAACGAACTCCAGACCGAGGTCGGCGGCATCCTCGGCGAGTTCGATATCAAGCTCAGAGAGCGTCTCGGACTGCTCGTGGATGAAGCTGACCGGTTCCACGACCACCCGGCTGACATCGATCGTCTCGAGAGCATCCTCGATATCGGGTTGAGTCCACTCTACACCACGAGATCCGTGGTTCTGGAAGCCGAGGGTGTATGAGTCGACACCAAGCAGTGCCGACTGGGTTCGACAGTACTCCTCAACGTATCGGTCATACCGACTCCCGGCTTCCAGGTAGGAAATCGGTGTCCCATGCGCTGAGAAGACGAGCTCGGTGTCGTCGTCATGGAGTGCGATGCCCTGCTCGTTGAGATGGGTCGTCACGTTCTCCGCACGAAGTCGGTTATACTGCGGGTGACGGTGCCATCCGCCGATGGGGGTGATAGCCGGCTGCCAGGAATCGTGCTCATCGATCTGAGCAACCGTCGTGGCGATGGCCTTTACCGTCGTCGAGGGTCCACAAAGGGGGTACATGGGAAGTATGATCACTCCCGACGGACGTTCACTGGCGACATCGGAGACCACCTGCTCGATAGACGGCTCGAAGTATTGCGTCGCGACGTATGTGTCGACAGGTAGCCCGCGCCGTCCGAGTTCGGATTGCAATCTATCAGTATGTGCCCGCAGGTGTTCACCGAGAGGCGATCCGCCGATCGCCTCGTACTCCTCGAGCAACCCGGGAGCCCGCCGGGTGGCGAGTTCTCGTGCACGCTCGCGTGCCGCATCGGCGGGGACAGCTGCCTCGATCGCCATGTTCTCGAGGAAGATCCGCTCCAGATAGCCCAACACGGCCTCACGGTCGGGTTCACCTGGCTCACCGAAGCCGATCGCGATGATGGCGGTGTCCATACGATGACCACCGCTGCAACGGGTGTTAATCCGTCGAAGTCCCTGGAGGAAACCCAACAGTATTATTATACATACTATCCTCATTGGCTCTTGGAGATTCCGATGCCGGAATGCCAGAATTGTGGATCTTTCGTAACTGACGCGTACGCACGGGTGTTCACGCCACAGGGGATGGAAAATCCCCGAGTTTGTCCGGCGTGTGAGGACAAAATTCGCGATGGGGGAGACGTTCGCGAGGCTCGTTCACCGAGAAACAACTAACGGATTTCTGGTGCATTTTCCCGCACTAGACGCAAGTCGTGGTACTTATGGGGCAATCTCCCCTTAACAGGAGTATGACTGACACAACCCCAGTCACCCGTTTGTTCGGGGGTCCGGGGAGTGGGAAGACCACAGCACTGCTCGATCAGGTCGAGCAGGTATTCGAGGACAACCCTTCGGTCGAGGTGGACGACATCCTCGTCGTATCATATACACGCGCGGCAGCTGCTGAGGTTCGCGAACGCCTCGCTGAACGCCTCGATGTGTCCCCACGCTCGCTACAGGGGAACGTCTGTACGATGCACGCGAAGGCCTACAGTCTGCTCAATCTGTCTCGTGATGAGGTGGTCAGTGACAATGATAAGAAGGAGTTCTGTGAGTCATATGGGCTGGATTACGAGGACGAGTTCGAGGGATCACTCCGGCGTACCGCACGATCGACAACGCTTGGTAACAAGGTGATCTCGACAAGCCAGTGGCTCCAACGCACTCGACGGGACGTCGCCGACTGGTACGATGTCCCGTTCCATTGGAATGTCGAGCAGGTCCGCCTGCCACCTGAGATTGACCCAAACGCACTTGAGGGTAACAAGTACACCCCGACGTGGTCGAGTGACGACGACCGCCTCGATATCCCCGAGGCGATCCGCGCCTGGCGGGCGTACAAGGGTGAGCACGAGCTCGTTGGTTTCGCTGATATGCTCGAGCGGGTGGCCCAGCGATCACTCGTCCCCATGGTCGACTATCTCTTCATCGACGAGTTTCAGGACATCACGCTCTTGCAGTACGATGTCTATCAGGAGTGGAAACCCCACATGAAGCAGGTCGTCATCGCAGGTGACGACGATCAGGTCGTCTATGCATGGCAAGGTGCCGATCCGAATCTCTTGCTCGATGAGGAGGGCACCGACGTGATTCTCGAGACATCATACCGACTCCCGTCACGAATCCTACAGACTTGCCAGCGGTCGATTCGACATATCGAGAAACGCCAACGCAAGGATTTACAACCCCGGACCGAGGGTGGGGCTGTCGATTTCATGATGAACCCGTCGATGCTCACCCTTGTACAGGACGTCACGAGGACGGTACGCGAAGATGACGGTTCGATCATGGTGCTGTTTCGGGCACGGTACCAGATGTTCGAGTTTATTGACAAGCTCATCGACGAGGGTATTCGATTCAAAGCGCTGACCGACCAGCGGATGTGGACTTCACGCCTCATCGCGTTTACAGAGGCGGTCGAGGCGATCGAGGATGGCGAGGATATCGATCTCTATCAGGCTCGCCGCCTCGCAGAGATGCTCGCAGAGTCTGCTTTCGGCACGAACGACCGAGGTGATCTCTATGATAAGCTCGAGGAGATCGAGGAGGCTGCGGAGGAGAGTGATGATCAGGCAATCATGGTCGAGCCGAGCACGATCAAGGAGATCGCACCGTTCATGCCAGATCGCACCTCTGCCTCTGAGATGGTCCAGCGTATCAACAACTTCCAAAAACGAAGCCTGAAGGCGTACTTCCTCAATGAGGAGTTCCGTGATGTACCACCAGATCGAGTTCGCGTTGGGACGATCCACAGCGCGAAGGGACGTGAGGCAGATCACATCTATCTGGCAACCGATCTGACTGAGAAGGTCGTCGAGCAGATGGCCGCCTCGATCGATGAGTCGGTCACCATCCCTGGCGATGAGGAGTTCACCAAGGACTCGAACCCAGTGCCGATATTGACTGATAACGAGCGACGTGTCTTCTACGTGGGGATGAGCCGTGCTCGTGAACGCCTCGTGCTGTTGGAGAACCTCGTCTCTGGTGCGCCAACCCTACCGATCGATGTCATCCTCTGCAATCACCCGACTGGTAAGTCGCCTGAAGATCTCCTGCATGAGACCTGGGGCGCCGTCGACGCCGACTGATCGTCACATGTTCACGGGTATCGTCGAGACAACGGGGACGGTCACTTCGGTCGATCGTACACCCGAGGGCACCCGGTTGGCGATCGAGACCGAGCTTGCCACGGGTATCGATTCTGGGGCGAGTATCGCCATCGATGGGGTGTGTCTAACCGCTGAGACGGTCGATCCACCGGAGTTCACCGTCTTCCTCGCAGCTGAGACACGCGATCGAACATATCTCGATACGGTAAGGACTGGTATGTCGGTCAACCTCGAACGACCAGTGCCTGTCGATGGACGACTCGACGGCCACATCGTCCAGGGGCATGTCGATGCTACGGCCACGATCCTCGACCGGACACAACTCGGTGAGGACTGGCGTTATGCGTTTTCACTGCCACCCGAACTCACACCGTACATCGTGGAGAAGGGTTCGGTCGCAGTCGACGGTATCAGCCTCACGGTAGCTTCACTCGATGAGGAACGTTTCGAAGTCGCCATCATTCCCGAGACTCGTGCCAGGACGACACTTGGTGAGAAGTCGGTAGACGATCCGGTACATCTCGAAGTAGATGTCATCGCGAGATACGTCGAACGACAGCTCGACCACCGTGGATAGGCCTATTTACTGTCGAACTCCTCGAGTTCCGGCCGCAAGCCACCACCCTTGGATCCCCTCGAGGTTCGATAGGCATGGCGATACCTTGCGAGTTTCCGGTAGAGGTAGTAAGCGGCCATGCCGTCGTAGACGATGATGAATGCGATGAGGGCAGTGAAGATTGAGACCCCAGCGAGTTCGACGATCACCATGGGGATGGCCTGCACCGTGACGTTGTACGTGGCGTGGATCAGTGCGGCGATGGTGATACCCTTGACGACCAATGGGCCTGCATACTGCGGATTGAACTTCGCCATCCCGAGGTAGTAACCAGCGATGGCTGAGTAGATGACGTGTCCCGGACCGGCGAGGGCGCGCACAGCGGCGGTCTCCCCGACCGGACCTATCCACTCGGCTGGTTGGCCGAACACGTCGATGGATGCGGTGATATACAGTGCATTCTCTATCGTAGCAAAGCCGAGGCCGGCGACCGCACCGTAGACCGCGCCGTCGATGACCGCATCGAATCGTGGATGACGGAACGCGAACAGCCTGACAGCAAGCAGTTTCACCCCCTCCTCGACCGGCCCGACGACCAGGTAGAAAAACAGCAACATCGTGCCGACCGGGACGAGTGCGACGATGGAGAACCCGATGGTGTTCAACACAGCGGCGAACGCGGCGAAGAGCATCCCAAGTATGAAGGTGGCAAGCAGCAGTGAGAGTGGTTCGTCAGCCCCCACATCCGCATACCAGACGAACACAGCGAGACCCAGGGCAGGCACAACTGAGAGGATCACAAGTGAGAACACGAGCGGGTCGGTCACCGCACTGAGCCCGGTGACGACGGTGATGACCCCGAGGATGATGAGTGCAGTCAGTACCAAGACGACTCGCAGACCCGTCCTGATTGCGCTATCAGCCCAGACAGCGAACCGGTCCAGCGCGTTCTCCGGCTCCCACGTGACGACCTCAGATAGCTCGACCGAGACAGCACTGTCTCGCTGTCGGTCGTCACTGGTCATTACTTACCGTGCGTGGATAGGCGTAATCCCTCTTTCCCCACCGACTGGCCACCTCGTGATGAATCCGGTCACTCGAGGGGGACGTCCTCGTCGTCCTCGACCTCACGCTTCATCGATTCGCGTCGCGATTTGGCATCTCGCCCGGTGACGGTCTCGAGAAACTCATTCTTCAGTGACACTGCCTCAGCAGCCTCCTCCAGTTTCCCAGAATCGATCAGTGCCTTCGGATCGGCCTCCTCGAAGTGGACGGCAAGTTGATCCTTCCGATTGGAAAAGCGCATGGCACCAGCGACGACACGTTCGAAGGCGGGGTTGGTGGGTTCTCCCACGACGAAGAGTTCGTGATCATCATATGATTCCGTCCCGGTGACTGGACCGAAGTACTCCTCGATCAGTCCTTTCAAATCAGGTACACGTTCGTCCAGTGTCTCCCCTCGACGCATCTTGTATTCCTGCATGAACGGCGGTCAGGTGACGGTGAAGTTTACCTGTTTCGCCATGTC
>SKSD01000065.1 GCA_007118145.1 Halobacteriales archaeon | reverse complement strand
GTGGGGGCTGCACAGTCGGGTATGCGCCCCATCGTCGAGCTGATGTTTGTCGATTTCTTCGGTGTGGCGATGGACCAGATCTACAACAACATGGCGAAGAATACCTACATGTCTGGGGGTTCGTTCAGCGTCCCGATGGTGTTGATGACCGCCGTCGGTGGGACGTACAACGACGCCGCCCAGCACTCGCAGACGCTGTATGGAACGTTCGCCCATCTCCCAGGCATGAAGGTGGTGGTACCCTCGACCGCCTATGATGCGAAGGGTCTGATGCACAACGCGATCCGCGATGATGACCCGGTCGTCTATATGTTCCACAAGCGACTGATGGGTCTTGGTTGGATGCCAGCACCCGATGGCCCGAAGACACACGTCCCCGAGGAGGACTACGCCATCCCCTTTGGCAAGGCGGACATCAAGCGAGAGGGGGATGACGTCACCGTCGTCACGTTGGGATTACATGTCCACCGTGCACTCGAGGCGGCTGACGAGCTCGATGGTGAGATCGATATCGAGGTGATCGATCTTCGATCGCTCAAACCGCTCGATACCGAGACCATCATCCAGTCCGTGGAGAAGACCGGCCGTCTGGTCGTCGTCGACGAGGATTACCACTCATACGGTGTGACCGGTGAGATCGTCGCTGTCGCCGCCGAGGAGGGGTTGGACAGCCTCGAGGGTGTCAGGCGAGTCGCCATGGCGGACACACCGATTCCATACGCCAGACCGCTTGAGAACGAGGTAATCCCCGACACAGACGACATCATTACCGCGGTGAGGGAGCTCGCCTGATGAGTGACGACCGCGTCCCCATCGAGGTGGCCTCGATCTGGCCTGCAGAGGCGGATGAGGAGGGGATCGGTGAGGGTGTAGTCGTCAACTGGTTCGTCAAGGAGGGCCGTCACGTCAACGAGGGTGGCACTCTCTGTGAGATCCAGATCGAGAAGGTAAGCATCGATGTCAAGGCACCGACCGGCGGTGAGATCGACGAGATCGCTATCGGCGAGGACGAGACGGTCGGGCGAGACGATATCCTCGGTTGGATCTCCCCAGCATGACGTGACGATGACTGAGGAACTCAACGAATCACCGCGGTTGACCGTGGTGGAATCACAATCGCTCGATCAGACCCGTAGGACGATAGCCCGCCGTCTCGGTGAGAGCTATCGTGACGCAGTTCACGTCACGGTATCTCGGGCGATCGATGTCCGTGCACTGCTCGAGGCGAGAGCGCAGTTATCCGACCGCAATGGCTCACTCGTCGATGTGCTCCTCCTTGCGGTCGCAGACACGCTCACAGCGCACCCGAGGTTCAACGCTACCTTCGAGGATGAGACGCTCACCATCTACGAGGAGCACAATATCGCCATCGCTGTCGATACCGAGGCAGGGCTGCTCGCTCCTGTCATCCCTGCGGTATCGACGGTCGATGTTGACACACTCGCTCAGATGCGACGTACACGCACCGATCGGGTCATCGCTGGTGAGCATACCCTCGGCGATCTACGTGGTGGGACAATTACCGTGACGAATCTCGGCCCGCTCGGTGTTGACACGTTCAGTCCGATCATCAACCCACCACAGGTCGCCATCATCGGGTTAAATCGTATCCGTGACCGCGCAACTCCTACCGGCGACGGGGCGGTGGAGTTCGTCAAGGAGATGACCATCGACCTGACCTTCGACCATCGTGTGATCGACGGAGCGGACGCTGCGCGGTTTCTCGAAACGCTCGATTCACACCTGGCGAATGCCGAAGGCTACGTCTAGCGCGAACGGTCTACCGACCAGTTGATGTCGTCTAACTCGTCGAGGGTGATGGCACCCGCATCAACTGCCCGCTCGACACTCGCTCGATCTTTCAGCAAGAAGAGTGTGTAGCGATCGGTTCGTCGCCGTTCCACTGATGTTCGAAACAGTACCCTGGGATGGTCACGAAATCGCCGATGTGCGACGACGAACGGTGTCGGGTCGTCAACGATGACGGGTTCGTAATCGAATGACCGGAGAGCGTTAGCCACCGTTTCGAACCGCTCCTCGGGGACATCGAACCGATAGGCATCGTCATCATAGTACGGTGCGAGCGTGGCGAACAAACCCGTCTCCTCGAAGTACTCTCGAAACCGGTAGCGATCACCAGCGGGAAACACGTTGACACGGGTACGACTCGCCCGGTGGAACTCCGACATGGCTCGTCAGGTGAGGTGTGGACCCTGTGCTAACTGGCGAACACTTGACCGGTTCGTCGTCGGGTCCTTCTCGACGGCGATGAGCTGTTCTGCTGCATCGAGGAGTGCCTCATGGTGGCTGACGACGAGGGTCTGTTCGACGCCCATCTCACGCATCGCCTCAAGGAGGCGTAGCAGTCGACTCACGTGCCCCTCATCGAGGAATACCGTGGGTTCATCGAGCATCAGTGGCGGCATCGGTGCACTCCCCTCGACACCCTCGGCCAGCAAGCGATAGATCGCACATCGAAGACTGAGGTTGAAGATCGCCCGTTCGCCACCTGAGAGCTGTGATGGGTCGAGCTTTGTACCGTCCTTTTGGCTGATGGCGAGGGTATAGTCTGCGTCTAGATGGAGTCGGTCGTATGCGTCGTTTCGATAGAGCATGTCGAACGTCTCATTGAGTAGTCGCTCGAGTGTTGAGACGTTTCGCTCACGAAGGTTCGCTCGGACGGATTCGTACAGTTCACCGATGGTTTCGGTCTCAACACCGAGTGTGTCGAGTTTGGTATGTCGCGTGCTGAGTTCGTCACGCCGCTCCTTGAGTCGCTCGAGTTGTTCGATGTCTGTCTGAACGCTGCCGAGGCGTTCGTTGAGCTGGTCACGTGTTGAGCCAAGCTCGTCGAGTTGTGATTCGGTCTCATCGAGCTCAGCTTGGAGGTTCGTCCGGGCAGCCTCGAGTTGTGACAGTCTGTCCTCATCGAGTGCAGCCTCGAGCTCGTGAAGCTTTGCGGTGATCTCATCGAGTTGATCCATCCGTTCATGCTGCACCTGCTTGAGGTCCGCTCTCCGTTCACGCAAACCATCGATTTTCTCATCGATCGAAGTGATACGTGAGACGATATCACGAAGCTCACGGAGCTCACCCTCGCGTTCACGTAAGCGTTGCATCCGCTCGGAGCACTCGCCGACAGATGAACGCAGCTCGTCGATGGCAGCCTCGATGGTCTCCACCTTTGCTGTCGTCGATGATCTCGTCGCTTCGAACTTCTCGACACGTTCGTCCAGTCTCGCCAATCGCTCCTCACGTTCGCTGAGGGTCGATCGACGCTCGTCGATGAGTGTCTCGATGGTGTCTGCCTGCTTGGTGCGTTCGTCGATACGCTCGTGAGTATCGATCCGCTGCTGGAGTTCGTCAATGGCCGTCTCGAGCCGATCGACATCATCTGAGGCCGATTCAAGCTCTTCGCGGTCTCGGTCGAGTCGTTCGACGTGCGGTGCATCGTCGACGGGCTGTCCACAGGTCGGACACTTCTCCTCTGCGAGGAGTGATTCGGCTTGTTCGATATGCTCACTGAGGGCGGCGACACGTTCCCTGGCTTCACGAAGTAGTTGAGTGCGTTCTTCCAACTGTGTCTTTGCATCCTTCAGTTGTTCCTCGCGGCGAGCTGGCTCGATTGGCCACTCGGGGAGTGTTGCACCGAGGTCATCGATGGCATCCTCGATAGTGGACAATTCCGCAGATCGCTCCTCGATCACCTGTTGATCCTCGCCGATCGCCTCTGTTACCGTCTGGCGTTCATCGGCGATCGATTCGAGTTGCTCGCCTACCGACTCGAGGCGTTCGGTTGCCTCTGCCTTTTTAGCCTGTGTCGACTGAATCTGGTCTCGAAGTGCCTCGATCTCCTCTTCCACCTCGGCTTGTCGCTGTTGTACGATATCGAGTGCTTTGTCGAGCTCATCGGCCGATTCGAGCTCCAACGACTGGATGAGTTCGTCACGTGCACTTCGGGCCTCGCTGCGTTGCTCACGGAGTGTGGCGAGCTCATCACCTATCGACGAGCGGGTGTCCTCTGTGGACTTGATGGTCTCTTGTAGCTCAGCGCGTCGGGAGTCGAGCGTCGATATCCGTTCACGTGTCTCGTCGATCCGATCGATCGCCTCGTCGATCTCCCGCTGTTTGGAGATGAGGTCATCACGCTGTTTTGCGTACTCCTCGAGGCGTGCCTCCACACGGTCTCGTTCTGTCTCGAGTTCGTTCTGCTGGGCGTACGGGTCAGGTGACTGGAGTGGTTCGATCTGCGTCGTCACCTCATCGATCAGCTCTTGTTGCTCTGATTGGAGTGATCTAACGGCCAGTCGAGCCGAGTCTGCCCTGTCGCGATAGTCCTCGAGCTTACCGAGTTGGAGGAGCTCATCGATCATCGATTGTCGCTCAGCTGGTGTGGCATGGAGCAACTTGTTGATCTCGCCCTGTTTCACGTACGCACTGTTGACGAACGCATCAGCATCCATGCGCAAGAGTTCGGTCACGTACTCCCTGACCGGGCGAGCTCCTTCGACCGAACCGCCTGCCGGTGTCGTCAAGACACACTGACGAGTCGATGGGCGGTCACCGGTGAAGGCCAGTTCTCGATCGATATGGTACTGACCGGTATCATGTGAGAAGTCCAACTCGATCACTGCCTCATCGGTCCCCGAAGTGATGACGTCCTCGAGGGTCGCATCATCGAGTGCACGGGCACCGTACAATCCGAACAGTATCGCCTCCAACAGCGTGGTCTTCCCCGCCCCGTTCGCCCCATGGATGACCGTCACACCGGCATCGAGTTCGACCGTAGCCGACTCGAAGCACCGGTAGTTCGACACCGTGAGATTGGTCACTTTCACAGGTAATCCTCCATCGAGGCTTGCCCAGCGACGTTTCGCAGTGGCGATTCCTCAGTCGTGCCATCGGCGGGGTCATCCTGGTCATCAGGTGCCTCGCTTGCTTGCGTGTCTTCGTCACTCGCATCGACTGAGACTGGTTCGCCGGGTTCTGTATCGCGTGCATCGTCCACCGGTTCATCGGGAACGTCCAGGGCTGTCGGGTCATCCTCGAGCAAGGCCTTGATGCGTTCGTGCACACGATCGCGAACGTTCGAATCAGCGATGGTCATATCACGGACGATACCGTCGATCTGCATCACCGCATCGCTCAATCGCTCTTGCTCGAGTTGTTGGCGAACTGCTCGGTCTGGATCGGCAAAACTGACCGCAATCGAGGCTTCATCGTCATCATCGATTTCGCGCTGGTCACGCACCCGTGCGACGAGCGCACCTCTGTCGAGTGCGTGAGTCTCGATATCAGCCGGTGAGACAGGTTCGCCAGCTCCCTGTAAGGTGACGATGACTACCGCATCCTCGAGGTCGTACTCTTGCAACCGTGTCTTGACGTGCTCAGTACCTTCTGCCTCGACGAGATCGATCTCGGTGAATACGAACCGCCTGGTATCGGGTACCGCCCGGTGGGTGATCGAGACAGTATCTCCGACATCGACAAGGTTGTAGCCACGCTCGACCGTCTCTGTCGCGCTCACACGTTCGGTCGATCCCGAGTAGGTGTAGACCGTATCGTCGATGTACTTGATCTCGTGTTCGTGATAGTCACCCAGCAAGACGGCATCGAACGAGACGGGTGATGCTTCGAGCATACTGTCGAGCTCCCAGTCACCATGCGGGAACCCTTTGATGATACCGTGTGCCACCAAGATCGCGGTGGTCGCCTCCGTGGTTGGCGTGAAGGTCAACTGGAACTGGTCGCGATATGATGGGGTAACGTAATCAAGCCCGTAGAAGGCGAAATCTCCGATCACGGTCGGTTGCTCACCCAGGCGCGTGGCGAGGCCGAGGTCCTCAAAAAGGTCCAACCACTGTGTCTCACGTTTTCGCTCGTGATTACCGACGATACCGAGGAACGGGATATCTGCCCGACGTAACCGGGCGAGTGCAGCCACGGTACCCTGAAGGTCGGCCAGTTCAGGCCGTTTATCGTGGAACAGGTCACCGGCGTGGACGACCGCATCGACTCCCGCATCGATGGCATCATCGATCACGCGCTCGAACGCCCTGATGAAGTCGAGCCGACGTTCCTCGGCGTGATATTGTCGATAACCGATGTGGGTGTCCGCGGTATGGATCACCCGAGTCATCTACCCGGAATACTCCCCTCATCCCCTTAATCAGTGACGAAGTGTTGTGAAAGTGGAGCTAATGGGCAGTGCTGTCAGCGTCTCGGTTCACATCTGGCAGACACTCGTACGACGGTCACCAGAAGCCATTTATGAACTCTTTCCTTACCTATCCCTGATGTCCGATACCGTGGAGGATGTCGATCTCCCCTTCGACGAGGAGACGACGGTGCAAGACAAGCTCGAGGTCATGCGCCGCCGGCTCGATGTCCTCCAGAATGAGAACGAGCAGATGCGTGACAAGCTGCTCGATGCCAATGCCGAGAATAACAAGTACCAACAGAAACTCGAGCGCCTCGCACACGAGAACGAGAAACTCAAGCAGGCACCATTGTTCGTCGCGACCGTTCAGGAGGTGACCGAGGACGGCGTCATCATCAAGCAACACGGGAACAATCAGGAGGCTGTGACGACGGTGCATGACGAACTCAAGACCGAGTTACAGCCGAAAGATCGCGTCGCGGTCAACAACTCCCTCTCGATTGTCAAGATTCTCGATGCTGAGACCGATGTCAGGGCACGTGTCATGCAGGTCGAGCAAAGTCCCGATGTCACGTATGGTGATATCGGGGGATTGGAAGAGCAACTCCGAGACGTTCGCGAGACGGTCGAACTCCCGATGCGCCGTCCGGAACTGTTCGAGACGGTCGGTATCACCCCACCCTCTGGTGTGTTACTCCACGGGCCACCAGGGACGGGTAAGACCATGATGGCGAAGGCGGTCGCCAACCAGACTGATGCAACGTTTATCAAGATGGCTGGCAGTGAGCTTGTCCACAAGTTCATCGGTGAGGGTGCCAAATTGGTCCGTGACCTGTTCACCGTGGCCAAGGAGAACGAACCCTCGGTGATCTTCATCGATGAGATAGATGCGATCGCGTCGAAACGGACCGAGTCGAAGACCTCCGGTGATGCTGAGGTGCAACGGACCATGATGCAACTGCTCTCGGAGATGGATGGCTTTGAGTCTCGAGGTGAGATACGCATCATGGCTGCGACGAATCGCTTCGATATGCTCGACCGTGC
The DNA here is from genome assembly GCA_007118145.1 of Halobacteriales archaeon. GTDB lineage: Archaea > Halobacteriota > Halobacteria > Halobacteriales > SKSH01 > SKSH01. The sequence continues at coordinate 2,405 of SKSD01000065.1, read as the reverse complement.
CATCCTCCGACCCGGTCGGTTCGACAGGCTCATCGAGGTGCCCAAGCCGAATGTTGAGGGTCGCCGCGCGATCTTCGAGATTCACACGCGTGAGATGAGTCTCGCCGATGAGTTCGATTTCGAGGTGCTTGCCGAGCAAACCGAGGGTGCAAGCGGTGCAGAGATCGCCGCCATCTGCACGGAGGCTGGTATGTTCGCCATCCGTGATGAACGCGATGCGATCACGCTCGAGGATGTCGAACAGGCGATCGAGAAGGTACTCGCCGAGGAAGACGACGACGAGATTTCGAAGACGTTCGCCTGAACGTCACCATATACGGCCGTTATCCGAAGACTGCAAACGCCAGCCAGCCACCGCCAAAGAGCAAGACCGTCATCACGGCGAGGATGATCGCATAGCCAAGCGCTGTGGCGATCGCTGTACGCCCCGATGGATGGGTGAGTACGTCACGAACACGTCGTTCCATGGTCTGGGTGTCAGCTTCCGTCACCATAGGTATGGTGGTCGGCCGGGCTTGCGCCTGCAGCTGCTGGGACGTGCCCACCCGACATCGCCGTATTTTTCATCACTTCCTCCCTAGCACAGAACGAATGGTACGCATCGACGTGGTCGATAACCACGGTCAATTCACCCATCTCGAACGCCGAGCACTACGCGACCTCGGGGTGACGTCTGAGCTCATCGATAACGAGACACCTCCTGAAGAGATCACGGCCGATGGATTGGTGCTCTCAGGTGGCCCAGATATCGACGACCGCGGTCTATGTGGGGACTATCTCGACCTCGATATCCCAGTCCTCGGGATCTGCCTCGGGATGCAGGTGATCGCGCACGAACTCGGTGGCGCGGTCGGTGCCGGTGACTACGGGGGGTATGCTGATGTATCGGTCGAGATACTCGATGCGGATGATCCGATCACTGGATCACTCTATCCTGCGACAGATGTGTGGGCGAGTCACGCAGATGAGGTGAAGGCCGTCCCAGCGGGTTTCACCGTCACTGCCCGCTCAGAGATCTGTGAGATTGAGGCGATGAGCGATACGAGCCGCGGGCTCTATGGTGTCCAATGGCATCCTGAGGTCGCACATACGGCACGTGGTGACGAACTGTTGGAGAACTTCATCGCCACCTGTCGGTGACACTCACCCATCACGCATCAGCTCATCGACCGCATCGACAGCGCGCTCGATGGCCTCGGTGACGACCGGGGCGGTATCCTCCCCGGCGACTAACAGGTAGATATCGACCGTCAGTTCACCATCATCGAACGTGGCACGAACATCGAGGTCGTCGATATCCTCGGGATCATATTTCGATAAAATGACGTCCACTGCGACGGTATGGGCGAGCTCGGCAGGCTCGATCCCCTCAGTCATCTACGCGCCGCCAAGCCCACCGATTCCACCGAGGAGCTGTTGCAGTTCGGTCTGTAACTGTTCGAACTGCGTCTCGATGCGACCCTCTTGGCGTTCCAGTGCCTCGATCCGTCGCTCGAGGTTCGATTGTCGTGACTCGAGTTTGTCACGTGCAGCATCGTACTCAGTCTCGACCAGCAGCTGACCGACCTCCTCGTACATCTCCGTCTCATCGTCGATATCGTCGAGCTGGTCGAGTGCCTGTTCGGTCTCTGCGAGTTGAGTCTCGGCTGTCGATTTCTGTATTGCCAACTGCTGGGCGGTGCCCTGGAGTTCACGTAACTCCTCGAGTTTCTCTTGCGCCTCCGGTGGAAGGTTTCCCTGCATATCTGTAAGCTGTCACGGGCGTGGGAAAAAGGTCACCGATTTGGCCAGCACAACAATGGTAACGTGTTTCGAAGCCACCTCATCGAGAGCGAACCGTCACGCTACGTCGATCTCTTTGATATCTCTGCTGCGCTCTTTAAGCAGGACGCGGTGCCCGCAGTAGGGGCATCGCACCCCACCGAATTCATCGAGGGTGACGTCTCGCTTACACCGTGAACACTTGTAGCTCATTCTTCAGCGTCGACCGTTTGTGACTCTTCCTCGAGGGCGGTCGAGATCGACCGACTCGCCTCCATGCCAGCCGGTGTCTGTGGGACAAACGCACCACCAGCGAAGCGGTAACCGCAGTCGCTGCACTCCCAGACACCGGTCCCCTTGCGGTCGACAGCCTTGGCTTCACACTCAGGACAGGCGTGATCCTGTCGCATCATCCGCTCGATATCGGCGACGCGTTTTCGTGAGACACGACCATAGCGCGCACCGAACCGACCGGAGCTACCGACGCGTCTACCCGATTTCTTGCTCATGGTATCGGATATTTCTCTGAAGTGCTGATAAACCCTACGACACCGTTAGACCATCGAGAGTGGATCACACTTGAGGTATTCTCGCATGACGACAGTCGCATACGCACCCGGGGGGAGGTCGAAGTTGAACGTGAG
>SKSD01000040.1 GCA_007118145.1 Halobacteriales archaeon | reverse complement strand
GTCGACAGTCCAGGAGAGTCACCCATGGGTGCACCGATCGGCCAGGCGGGACCGGTGGTCGCCCATGAATGTGAGGGGATTGGCCGATCGATCACCCGCGAAGAGGCAGAGCGACTGGCATCACAGCTCATCGAACGATCGGTCGATGCGGTACACGAGGCGATCGACGTTCTGGAGCATCTCACGGGAGCAACACCCGACGAATCGACGGTGGTCATCGACAGTGATGGGTACAAACGCGCCGATGGAAGCCGCATCCATCCACCCGTCGATGACCAACGATAGGCCTTTAACGTGCCCCTGAGTTGACGAACCCGGAGTGAGCACAGTGGAGATCTCAGATGAACTACTTTGTCTGTTCAGCGCGACCGTTTCCTCGGATGATGATACCTTCACAATCGAGGTACCACGCAGAGAGATCGAGACGGGTGATATCCAGCCAGGGCGTGTCTATCGGATCGCCGTCATCGAACCACGAACGGGGGAGGAGTCATCAACGTTCGACGGGCCGGAACAACCCGAGCCACCTGTCGAAATCGGTGAGACACGCTACGTCGAGATTGAGGATATCGGCAAGCAAGGCGATGGCATCGCACGGGTTGAACGTGGCTACGTGATTATCGTCCCCGGAGCCGAGGTGGGCGATCGAGTCAAGGTTGAGGTGAGCGACGTTCGGTCGAACTTCGCCGTTGCCGAGATCGTCGAGGAGACCTTCTAGGTTAACTATCCCCGTTGGCTGTGTGGAAATGACTAACCATCGAGGGGTCCGTGCGGTGTGAGGTGAGGTCAATGAGAGGCGGTTGGATGTTCTGATCGGTCATCGACCGTCACGTATTGCCTGATGTCAACATCAACAGGGACCTCATCGACTTGTGAGTACGGTCGGTCGACCACGATCGCCGCGGCACGGTCCTTCCCGATACCAGGGATCGCACGTAAGATGTTGAGCGGTGCCTCGTTGAGATCGACCGGGTAAGGGACGCCGGTCACGGAACGGAACCCATGATCGGTGACAGCGATGTCGATCACGTCACCGAGTTGATGCTCGCCGGGGATACCGACCAGCAACGGATACGTGCCAAGTTCCCGCCCGAACGTCAACCCGCCTTCATGGTACTCGAGATGGACATCCCTGAGTTGCGTGCCAAGCGGTGCGACACGTCGCAGCATGGGTTGATCGAACGTCTCGCGGATATCCCGCTTGTATCGTTTGAACTGTTGCTTGTGCTCATGGGCGATCGATGCACCAGTCGTGGACATCTCTGTCCCCGGGAAAGCCATCACCTGCCGAATATTGACCCGTCTAACGAGCAAGTCCGCATCGAGAATCCTGTTGAGAAACCTACGATTGTACTCATATGTCTCCGCACGCTCACCAGCGAGGCCATGGACCAGGTTGATACCGGGTAAGAGCTTCGGTAACGCACTCACGCGATCTGAGGGAACCACCTCAGCGTCAGGTCGTTGACCAGGTCTGAATCCACCTATCTCATTGACAATGCGGACGGCTTCGAAGCACTCATCAGCCGAGACGAGCAGGTTATTCTCCTCCTGAACGGCTGGGTCGGCGCTCTCAAGGCCGAATGCTGCGGTATCACCGGGTGTATTGTACCGAGCGATGATCGACAATCCCTCCCTGGCCCTGTCAGGATACTCGATGATCGTCACCGGATTGATGTTATCGAGGTGTAATGTACCGAGATCGGGTGCCACCGAACGAATTCCTCGATAGAGTCGCTCGAGAGATGGGGGGTGTGGTGCCTCACCATCACCTCCGTAGGCGAGCAGGTCCGCCTGACGGCCGAGACGGAAGTGACGAACCCCATGGTCATACAACGAGTTGACCTCCTCGATCACCGATTCGGGCGGTCGAAATGTTGGCGACCCATACAGCGGTTCGGTGCAGAACGAACACCGGTACGGGCACCCCCTGGATGTCTCGAGCTCACAGATGAGGTAATCGGGATAGTTCGGGTGTTGTTCGACGATGAATGAGCCGAGGGGTGCCCATCGCGATACCTCCGCCATCGACCGCATACGGTTGGCAAAGCCCTCCAATCCATTCGTCACAAGATCGAAGGCAGCCGCCTCAATATCGCCGCCTGCGACGAAGTCGAAGTCGAGGTCTTTGCGGTCGGTCTCGATCGCCCCCTCGTTTCGCTCACCGACACCAAATCGAACAGGTCCACCGAGTAGCGAGGTACCCTTCGAGACCCAGGCCAGCTCTCGTACCTCCTCGGGTTCGGCAGGTGTCCCACCGACGTACTTTCCAGGGACAGTCATGCCGCCAACATAGACGAGGAGGTCTGCCGATTCAACCGACGTCCACCGGCGACGTTCCTCCCGGAGCGCATCGATGGTATGATACGTGATCTGCTCTCGAGGCACACCGGCCTCGATCAGCGCACCAGCTACATATCGTGGATATGTGGAGAGATATGGAGGTACGCCGAAGTGTGCGGGTTCATCGACGTACCCGTCGACGATCGTCACCATCATCGCAGTCGGATCGTCCATT
>SKSD01000054.1 GCA_007118145.1 Halobacteriales archaeon | reverse complement strand
ATGCGAAAGTCATCAGGCAACTCGGCATCGGGTGGGATGATCTTGACCGTCACCCCGATCGTCCCGAGCTTCATGACGGCGACACCCTGACCCTCATCGACGAGCTCCTCTGCTGGCTCGCCGTTGTGCTTGATGTATCCTGCTGTGAACTTCTCGACGCGTGATCTGGACCCCGTGACGGTCCCTGCGAGGATGATCTGAGCCCCAAGGGCACCTGAGTCCATGATCCGTTCGAGAGTCGTGTGGCCAGCCTTTCGGAAGTACCAGCCACGCTCGAGAGCGTTCGCCAGTCGGTCGGCCACGATACGTGCGTTGAGGTCGGGATCGTCGACCTCCTGCACGTCGATCTGTGGATCATCGAGGTCGAAGCGTTCCTCGAGCTCGGCTGTCACCTTGCGGATGTTCTCTCCACCCTTGCCGATGACCATCCCTGGCTTTTCTGCCTTGAGGACAATCTGCGTCCCCATCGGCGTCTTGGCAACCTCCATACCACCGTAGCCAGCCCGCCCGAGTTCCTTCGCGAAGAACTCGTCAATCTGCGATCGTTGCAGACCGTCGTGGATGAACTGTTGTTCGTCAGCCATCGTCTTCATCCACCTCCTCGATGATGAGCTCCACATCTACCTGTGGTGTGTTCCACTCAGTCGCACGGCCCATCGCCCGTGGTTTGATACCGCGGACCTCGCCAACCTTGTGGGCTGCACAATGGGCGATGACCATCGCCTCGCCATCGAAGCCCTGGTTGTCGGCATTGTTGATGGCGTTATCAAGCAGTTCAAGGAATGCCTCACTCGCCTTGGATGGATACCGACCGGCATCCCATCCTTGGAGGTTGGCACGATGGCCCGTTCCGCTGTTGAACCGTCGGAAGGGGACGGCTACCTCGCCGTCCATGACCGCCTCGAGGTACTCGATTGCCTCGGCGACGGTCTTACCCTTGAGCTCACGCGCCAGCTCGATACTGTGCTTGTGGCTCATCTGTCGGTTGCGAAGCATCGCCCGGGCTGTTCGGTCCGGGTCTGCATCGACACTGTAATCGATTCCCATTTCTGATGCCTCACTTCAGCGGCACGAACTTCGACGATCGGGTCGCCCCGATGCCCGCCTGTCCGTGCTCGACTCGTTTTCGTGTCAGCTGGAATTCACCGAGATAGTGGCCGATCATCTCGGGTTCGATCTGCACCCGTCGGAACTCCTGGCCGTCGTAGACGGCGAAGGTGAGCTCGACCATCTCCGGAAGAATCGGCATGTCCCGCAGGTGAGTCCTGATCGGGCTCTTGGCCGTCTCCTCGGGGTCGGCGGCACGTGCCTTTTCGAGCACGTGGCGCTGTTCCCTGGTGAGTCCACGTTTGATACTTCTCCGCTGTCGTGCGGGGAGCAGTTCCGCAACCTCGTCGAGCGACATCTCCTGCAACTCTTCAAGCGTGTGACCTCGGTAGGTGAACTCACCCTCGAGGCCGGTTCGGAAGTCTGTTTGGCTCATGATTTACCACCCCGTCCTGTCCGGCGAGATGCGATCGACCCGACCTTACGGCCAGGTGGTGCGTTCGCCGAGACGCTCTTTGGTCGACCTGGGTGTTGGCGACCGCCGCCACCGAAGGGGTGATCGACGGCGTTCATCGCCACACCTCGTACGGTCGGATATTTCGTGCCCCGAGAGCGGAGCTTGTGATACTTCTTCCCTGCCTTCACGAACGGTTTCTCGCGTCGACCACCACCGCCGACGACGCCGATCGTCGCCCTGCAACGGGGATGCAGGCGTTTGATGGCGTCACTTGGTAGCTTCACCACTGCAGCCTGCTTTTCGTGAGCGATGAGTGTCGCACTTGTCCCACCTGCACGGGCGAACTTCCCACCGTCACCGGGTTGGTTCTCGACATTGCAGATGGCCACCCCCTCGGGAATCTCCGCGAGAGGGAGTGTGTTACCAGGCTCGATCGATGCAGAGATGCCAATCTCGATCCGGTCGCCGATCCCCACGCCCTCAGGGGCGAGGATGAGTCGTCGATCCGGTCTGTCGTCATCGGTCTCGAACTCGACCTCGACGATCGGTGCAGCCCGTGCCGGGTCGTGTTGGATATCGATGACCTCGCCAACGAGCAACTCGTCATCATCGACCTTCTGATGGCGTAGGCTGGTCTTGTACCGGTGTGAGGGTGCACGGAACGTCGGGGTACCGCGACCACGTCGTTGGCCCTGGATACGTCGTCCCATGCTCAGAACACCCCGATCCGTGATGCCACCTCTCCGGCATCGTCCGATGCTGAGAGGGTGATGGTTGCCTTCTTGATCCCGTCCATGGTCATCTGTGTGTTGACCGATTCGACAGTGACGTTGAATCGCTCCTCGATGGCCTGGGCGATCTCCGGTTTCGTTGCCGTATCGCGGACGACGAACTGGAGCTTGTTCTCAAAGTCCATGAGGTTCATCGCCTTCTCAGTGACCAACGGGTGTTCGAGGATATCGCTCATCGCTCGGACACCTCCTCGAGGGCACTGGCCGTGAAGAGTGTGAGTCGACCGGGGTGTCCACCCGGTGCGAGTTCACTCACACCAACATCGATCGCGGT
>SKSD01000051.1 GCA_007118145.1 Halobacteriales archaeon | reverse complement strand
TGAGTGATGGCTCACCGAGCATCGCCCCTGCGGTGGCGAACCCACTCACCGCCAATCCAGACCAGCTGGCGAGTATCTTCTCATCGCGTGCCGGCTGTTGGCGTTGCTGTCTCGCCTCGAGGAGTTCCTCCCGCCCACGGTGAAGTTCATGTTCGATCGTCGACGTGGACATGGCGAACGATTCCGAGAGATCCTCCATCGACGTCGCTAACATGAGTACGTGGCCGCCTTCGAGCTCTGGCGTACCCTCGATGCCATAACGCGTGGCGATGAGGTCGCACCTGGTCGGATCGTCGACAGTCTCCCTCAGCTCATCCTCCGTCCAGAGGTAGGTGAGCCCTTCAACACCGTCCGTATCGGCATCAAGCGAGCAGTACCACCCGCCACCGGGATGGTAGAGCTGTCGTTGCATGAAGCTGGCCGTCTCCAGTGCGACATCACGGTAGCTGTCATCGCCGAATGCGACCGCTGCCTTGGCGTACAAGCCGAGGAGGCTGGCGTTATCGTAGGTCATCTTCTCGAAGTGGGGAACTCGCCACTCAGGATCGGTCGAGTAACGGTGAAAGCCACCTCCAACGTGATCGTACATGCCACCATCGGCCATCGCATCGAGCGAGCGTCGCACGGCATCTCCGTAGCGCTCACGGCCGGTGCGTTGCCAAGCGCTGAGCAATAGCGACAGTTGGGGCACCTGAGGGAACTTCGGTCCGTCTGACTCGAACCCACCATGGCTCCAGTCGACCGACCTGAGCATCGCATGTGCACCATCTTCGAGTAGGGAGACCTCACCGGTCGCCTCCAGCTGGCCGCCAAAAGCATCGTTGGCGCGTTCGATCGCATCGACGACGCGATCAGCATGGTCCTCGATACCAGCTCGGTTGGTTCGCCATCGCTCGTCGATCCGTTCGAGCACCTCGATGAAACCCGGCATACCACCGCGAGGGTGGCGAGGCAGGTAGGTGACGACCTGAAATGGCCTGCCATCGGGTGTCAACCAGGCAGAGAGTGGCCACCCCCCACGACCTGAGGTGACCTGACACGCCGTCTGATAGAACTGATCGAGATCGGGACGTTCCTCGCGATCTACCTTGATCGGGACGAACGACTCATTGAGTACCTTAGCGACCGCAGGATCATCGAAGCTCTCATCGGCCATGACGTGACACCAGTGACAGGCGGCATACCCGATCGACAGGAAGATAGGCACGTCTCGATCCTTGGCATGTTCAAGGGCACGCTCGTCCCAGGGCTGCCAGTGGACTGGATTATCTGCATGTGCCTGCAGGTACGGACTCGCCTCACCATCGAGCCGGTTTCGATGCACATGCGGTCGGTCCATAGCTGTCTTTGCCCTGCGAGCCACTTAACCGATGACCTCATGAGGCAGCATCATGACACGAATCACTCGATAGGGTAACCTTTACGCGATATGCCGGTTGCATCTCGACCATGAGCGAGACTGTCTTACTCCTGGGTGGTGGTGGGCGCGAGCATGCCATCGCACGGGCTATCGCTGCGAGCGAGGTGGAACATACCCTGCATGCCATCGCAGGCAACCGGAATCCCGGCATCGTGCGTCTGGCCAGTGACTTCCATGAGCACGATGCGACGGATGTCGAGAGAGTGACCGCCATCGCCGAGGAGATCGATGCTACCATCGCCGTAATCGGGCCGGAGGCACCGCTTGAGGCTGGTGTCTCAGATGCACTCGATGGGATGGGTGTCTACGTATTCGCACCGAGTCGTGCGGATGCTCGCATCGAGACCGACAAGGCGTGGCAGCGTGAGTTCATGCATGACAACGATATCCCAGGATGCCCCACCTTCAAGACGTTCGACGATACTGCCGATGCGATCGACTTCGTCGAGTCGTACGATGGCGATGTCGCTGTCAAACCACGTGGGTTAACCGGTGGCAAGGGGGTTCGTGTCACCGGTGATCAACTCTCGAAGGCCGAGGCTATCGAGTACATGACCGAGGCTGCGTATGACGGGTGGGTCGTCGAAGAGCGCCTCATCGGCGAGGAGTTCACCGTGCAGGCGTTCGTCGCCAACGGTTCGATACGCGTCTCCCCGGCCGTCCAGGACCACAAACGCGCCTTCGAGGGTGACGAAGGTCCGAATACGGGTGGGATGGGGAGTTACAGTGCACCCGAGGCGACACTTCCGTTCATGACCGATGCTGAGTACGATGCAGCCATCGATATCATCAACGCAACGGTCACTGCACTCGATTCGTACAAGGGCGTACTCTATGGGCAGTTCATGCTGACTGCAGATGGACCAAAGGTGGTCGAGTACAATGCACGGTTTGGTGACCCCGAGGCGATGAACACGCTCCCAGTCCTCGAGACAGATTTCCTCGAGATAGTTACCGCCGCTCGAGCTGGTGACACACTCCCACAGCTCGTCTTCAGCCCTCGAGCGACTGTCTGTAAGTATGCCGTCCCCGAGGGGTATCCGACTGACCCGACCAGCGGGTCGCTGGTGACCGTCGACGAGCAGACGATCGCTACCGTCAACAAGCGCTACCGAGACGACGGTGGCGAGGCGTTGCTGTTCTATGCAAGCGTCGATGAGCGCGATGATGGTATTTACACGACGACATCTCGGTCGTTCGCCGTCGTTGGACTGGCCCCGAGTATCGCAATCGCAGAATCGATCGCCGATGATGCACTCTCAGCAGCCGGGGAAGGTGTGCGTATCAGACACGATATCGGCAAGGCGGATCTCCTACAGCGCAGGATCGACCATATGGATCAACTACGGGCGCGGTGATCACCCTCATCGCTTTCGGACGATACCCTCGCGGATGACCTGCCGATTCGGGACGATATACTCCACCTCGTCCGACTCGATATAGGTGACGAAGACATCGATCTCCTGGACGATACCTGATGCCTCACCGACGACGACCTCGTCACCGATGGTGTACGGCTCACGAAGGAGCAGGTAGATACCCGCAGCACCGGATGCGAGGAAGTCCTGAAGTGCGACCAGTGTGAACAGGACCAACCCGAGGACATAGACAATCAACAAGACCAACAGCGCGAGGACGTGCACGCCAACCTGGCCGAGGGCGATCAAGATCGCCACGAAGATGAGACTGTATTTGACGACCGATGGGATGAGCGACACCTCAGGCAGCTTGATCCCCTGCAATCGTTCGCTCACGAGCAGCTCGACCTTATCGGCGATGATGACACCGATGATCAACACGAATATGGCAACGAACAGATGGGGGAGCCAGGCGGTGGCGAGGGACCAGAACAACCCAGCATCAATCGCGCCCAGGCCTAACAGGAATGCCAAGACCGCACCGACATAGATGAATATCGAGACGAGTCTGCCGATGACGACGGCGGTCGAGGTACCCATGCGCTGGAGCCATCGTTCCGTCCCGGTCCCCTCGACGATACCCTCGATACCGAGGATGTTCAGCAACCGTGTGACAAGCCGTCCGAGGATGTATCCCGCGATGAGACCGATAAATAAGACGAGGATAGCCTGAATCGCGGGTTGGCTGACTAGGTCGAGAACATCGTCCATCATGGCGTTAGTACTCTTCTGGGTCGATCTCGAGGACGAGGTCGCCTGCCTTGAACGCACGGACGAGCCCGTCGCTCTCAGAGAGAACGATCGCGATCGCGTTCGTGTCCCGTGTTATCGCTCCGGCGGCCATGTGGCGAGCACCAAGACCCTTCGGGATATCGACACCCTCGGCAGATGGCTCGAGATAGCGATACGCACTGACGATCTTGCCCGAATCGCTGATGACGAACGCACCATCGAGTCGGGAGAACTCCTTGAGCATGACCTTCACGATGGGGTCGCCAACGTTCACATGCGACTTCTCAAACGGGTTGTAGCTCAGTGGCCGGCTCTTGTTCATCACCTTGCCAGCGTCACCGACGACAAACAGTGCACCCACGGGTGACCCCTTCTGACCCTTCTTGCCGAGTTCGATCGCCAGCTCGATCACGTCCCTGATGACCGTCTCATCCGGGCGGGAGTTGACGAGCAGGTCGTATACGCCGGAGTGTGCCTTCGAACTGATACGTACACGGCCAACAGTATCGATCTCGTCATCGAACACGCTCGCCGCACACACCACGGTATCACCATCATCGACATAGCCCGCGTCGAGAGCTCCCTCGACCCCGAAGTGGACACGATCATCGAAATCCTCGAACGTGATAGGGAGGCTCACATGGTTGTCAGCACCGAGATCGTTCTCGGGTGAGACGACGATCACGGCCGCATCCTCGATCGACTCGAAACGCTCAAAATATGAGCTACTCGGATCGAACAGAAACACCGCATCGACGTTCGAAAAGAGTCGCTCAAAGCGCTCCGACACAGATGACATCGTTCAGAAGAATGCTGTACCGGTAAAAAAGGGTTCTGGGCCGATTCTCGCGCGCCTAGATTGTCGGTCACGGGTGAAACTGGTATCTCTGGGCATTCTCAGGTGGTTTATTACCCTCTGGGTCGCGCAATGGTGATAATGAGCGATCGCTCGTCGGTGTGTGTGCTCATCCCGACACTCAACGAGGCAGCGACCATTGGTTCGGTCATCGAGGGCTTCCAGACCGAGGGGTTCGAGTCGATCCTCGTCATCGACGGTGGCTCAGAGGATGACACGCAGTCGATCGCCGAGGATCTCGGCGCCACGGTGATCGAACAATCTGGTTCGGGAAAGGGTGCTGCGGTCGTCGAGGCTGTCGAGCATATCGACACACGACACGTCTTGATGATCGATGGTGATGGCACCTATCTGCCAGCGCAGGCGGATCGGCTACTCGAACCATTGGTCGATGGGCCGGCCGACCACGTCATCGGTGACCGATTCGCCGACATGGAGCCGGACGCGATGTCACGTCTCAACCGGTTCGGTAACCGCCAGATCAACCGGCTATTCCGTCTCATCCACAAGCACGAACTTCACGATATTTTGAGCGGCTATCGGGCGTTCACCACCGACTCGTTCGAGCGCCTCAACCTCTCCTCGACCGGGTTCGGTATCGAGGCGGAGATGACCGGTGAGGCACTCCGACATGGTCAGCGCATCGAGGAGGTACCGATCACGTACAAGCGCCGCCCGGACATGTCAGATACCAAGTTGCATCCGGTCCGAGACGGAGCAGTTATCCTCTCGACCATCTATCTCATCGCACGGATGAACAATCCGTTGGCATTCTTCGGCAGTGTCGGTATTCTCGGTATCATCACCGGCGTGCTCATCGGACTCTACGTCGGCTATCGGTGGTTCTTCGTTGGGATCTCACACGAGGTACTCGCCGTTGTCTCATCCTTCTTCATCATCTTCGGGTTCCTGCTCGTGATGTTCGGCGTCCTTTCGGACATGATCGTCTCACTCCATAAAGAGCAACGCCAGCGGATCGACCGCCTCGAAAATCTCCTCGATCGTGAGGAGTGAGATCACCTCCAGTGGAAATACGTCGCGCAAGCGTCAGACGGTGACGGCGCCAGAAGATAGGTGAGCCACCCTGTTGGCGTTCTCGAATGGAAATGTGTCGCACGGCTGTCTGACGCATATTGCTCTGTGTCCAAACCGGTGGTGAGCCTGGGTGATCGGCTAACAGCTGCCAGCGTGTGAGGTCACACTACCTCGACGAGTTCGAGTACATGCTCACGTCCTCGGCGATCGAATACCCGCACGTCGTCCAACCCCCATGGCGGGATGGCGACGATGACCCGCTCGGCAAACTCGTCTTGTTGTCGCAATCCCAGATGACCATCAGGGTGTGAGATGAAGATACCTGGCGTCTGTCCCGGTGGGTGTGAGACATCCATACCAAAGACTGCCTGGATAGAGTCACCAGTCGAGGGAAGGTAGAAGTCGGTGAAGACGTGTGCCTCCGGGTCGAGGTCTCCATCGAGATCGAGCTTGGACACAGGCGTGACTGCCAGGCGGACGATCACCTCCTGTGGGTCAGCCTCCTGTGCCATCTCGAGCAGTACCTCGATGAGCCCCTCGGAGATGTATGTCACAGCTGCTTGTACAGCCCGAGGATAAAAACCGATGCTGGTTACCTGACTCAACGGATGAACGCCCACAGCGAGCGCAGCCAGGCACGTGGTAGCTGCCTCCTGGCCATCGCCAGGGTATGGTCGACCATCCCCGGTTCGACATCGAGCAACGGTCTTCCATGACCGACGAACAGTCGGGTCGGCTCAACACCCGCAAACGCACGCCGAGGTGGAATGAGTCGGATGAATGGATGCACACCGATTGACTCACCAGGTGCACGAAAATATGGGACTGTTCCAAGCGATTCCGGGACGATCAAGGTCGAAGATTCCGGGAGGTACAACGCCACCTCCTCCCACCCTCGGCGGATGACCACGTCGATGAGTCGAAGATTATGATGATCGACAAGCGACTCGAGTGACTCGACGTCGGTATCGAGCTTCTTTCGTACCGAGGAGACCCCCTCAGGGACGTAGATCGGGAGGTCATGACGGTCGGCGATAGTGAGCGAATCACGGGAGTGTCGCGACATCAACACGATCACACCGTCAGCAGTAGACAGATCACATACCAAGTCAAGTTGTGGGTGATCGACTGGTTCGATCACGAACGTACCCTCATTGATTTGCACGAGATGGCTCGCCCGTTGCATCATCTCCTCGGGATACGCTATCCAGGTCGTGATATCACCGAAGTCATGCGACCATGGTTGACCGGGTTCAAAGGCAGACATCCACTTGCATCTTACTCGGCCGAATAATTGAACGAATCGGCCGTTCCATAGGTTGACATCGCGGTGTATCGAAGTGTCGACCATCCCCCATGATCGAACGATTGGCATATCTCGGACTGGCTGCCACCGATCCAGAGGAGGTGGCGGACTTCTATGCAGAGACCCTCGATCTGCCACGGACTGACCCCGAGTCGACACCGATCGAACCGGTCCCGGCGGTGGCGTTCGATGTCGGTGGCGAATATCTGGCGATTCGTTCACTGCGCTCGATACCGTCTGGGGGCGTACATACTCACTTCGCCATCGCCGTCTCGACCGAATGGTACGATGCGCTCTTCGACCGGCTCTCAGACCTCGGTCAGGTGACCGAACGCCGCTTTGGCGAGAATCGGTCGCTTTACTGGTTCGACCCGGCCGGACACTGTGTCGAGTTCGGTGAGCGCACCTACCTCGAAGGGTCACACGGCGGCATCTTCGAGGTGGTCCTCGAGGTATCCGATCTTGACGAGGCGACAGCGCGATACGAACGCCTTGGCTTCACGACCGTCGATCAGGGAGACGAACGCGTGCGGCGAAGGCTCCGGGGTGCGTTCGATCTCGAACTCTGGGAGCCACAACTCGGTATCGGTGACGGACGAGGGGGTGCGCATGTCGAGCTCGGACTCTACTCAGATGACCCAGCGGCGGATGCAAGCATCGTGACTGACAGGGATATCGGTGCACCAGAAACCACGCCATGGCTATGTGTGCGAGATCCGGATAACCATCACCTCTGTTTCGCCAACGTGTCGTGAGCGTCACTCAAGTCGGCTGGAGTCGACCGGGACCGCCGGTGGTGTGACGATCAAGAACCCGCGAAAATGCACCAGCTCACCACCGAGTTCGTGAATATCTCTCGCGAACCCTGCTGCCAACTCGTTGAGATCGCCCTCGATGGCGAGCACGAGCACTCGGCCAGCTTCGATGACACCGATCCACTCCTCGGGTGCTGTCGTCCCGTCGAGTACGCCAAGCTCAATCCCATCGATATCGGAGGCAATCGACCCCTCGGGCTCGTCCTCCTCGATCTGCTCCTCGATCGCCCGAAGGTCGAGGTCGAATTCGTCCATGCTCACCACTGGGAACGAGCACTCAAAAAGCCTACCTCACTCCACCTGGTCGACGCATGCCTGACAGATGTCATCCCATCTGGACTGTTGTCTGAGGTGAATCTCAAGGACCTCCGTGTAATCGCTCACGAGTTTCTCGGCCGCCTGGACACGCTCATGTCGGTCACGTTTCTTGGCAAAATCCAACCCGAGTGACTCCCGCAGTTGCGTGACGAATCGGCTCACCCGACCACCAGAGCTTTGTCGGGGTTGGGCGTGTTGCACCGTCTGGAAATCGGGTAGTTCGTCGGTCGCCGCGATGGCATCGGGGATTCCGTCCATCGCCGGATAGAGAGTTGCCTCCTCTGGCTCGTCGGGGGCATGCACGCGGAACGATACAACTGACATGATGATATCCCACTCGGCACTCGAAAAGCCCGACTCGAGTACCCGCTGGGTGAACTCGTTGTCGACGTACATCCGGTGTCCGACCAGGAGTTCGTCAGGTACGCTTGCGTCCATCTCGTCTATGATGGCTCGAGGCCGTTGACGGTGATATCTGCCTGCAGTCGTGGGCGGATCGCCGCATGCACCTTACACAACTCATCTGCACGCTCGATGAGGGCTGACACGTCGTCGGCACTGAGCTCTGCATCGACGGTGATATCGAACGCGATTGAGACCAGCTTGCCGTTCTCATCGACCGGCCCGTCGACCACGTTCTCAATCCGCCCGAGTTCGCCGAGATCTCGTTGTTTGGCCGATACCCTGAGTGCTGGCATGTAACACGCTCCGTATGCGGCCAGTAGCGATTCGATCGTGTCCGGTGCATCCTCACCGCCGGGGTCGATATCGACCACGTAATTACGAATCGTACTCGTGCTCGCAAAGTCCTCCTCGGAGATCGTGGTGACTTGTGGACTCATGACACCGATATGTTTGATCTGATACCTCAAAGTCGTACCGTTGTCGGTTACCCCGCAAGCAGCTCTTGAAGATCGACCGTCTCGTCAGCGGCAAGGACGTGTACCTCAGCATCTGAGCCAGTCGCCGCAACCTCACGGACGAAGCGCTCTGTGTCGACCTCGATGGGTGGGAACGTATCGTAGTGCATGGGGAAGGCGATATCGACATCGAGCCAGTCAACGGCGATGGCCGCCTGAGTCGGACCCATGGTGAAGTGATCACCGATCGGTAATGCCGCGGCATCTGGCTCGAGGAATGTCCCGATGACATCACGCATCTCCGACATGAGTGACGTATCTCCTGCATGATAGAAGGTGAGACCCTCCTCGTCTGCGGTCTGTGTGGGCATGGTCTCAGAGATGACGAACCCCGCCGGGAGACCTGCATCCATGCCGTACTCCATGTTGATCCCGTTGGTATGATACGCATGGACCATCGTCACGAACGCATCGCCCAACTCCGTCGTGCCCCCGATATTCATGCCGATCGTCTCCTCGGTATCGTGTTCATCCTCCATGTAGCTCGCTATCTCGGGCGTGCTACACACGATGGTTGAGTCAGGGAAGGCTGCTGCATCAGCGATGTGATCTGCGTGCCCGTGAGTCAGTAGCAGATAATCCGGTGTCTCGATGTCTTCAGGTGACATCGAGGTCTTCGGATTGTCGAAAAACGGGTCGATCAGGAACCGAGTGTCATCGAGTGTTACCTCCCAGGTCGAGTGACCATACCAGGTGAGCTTCATACCGTCTGGTAGTTCGTCCGAAATCCTCTTAAATCCAGAAGGAAGCCACTCGTTTCGACAGCCCCTTAGGCAGCGATGCATTAGCAGTGCCTACATGGGAGAATGTATCATTTGCGGCACCGAGGTTGAAGGTGCTGATATCTGTGCGTTCCATGAGGAGGACGTACTGTTCACGTTCACTGGCAATTCGCCACATGACCTCATTGAGGGACGTTACTACGAGGGAACGGTCGATGGCTTCGCCGAATTCGGTGTCTTCGTCGACCTGGGCAACGGAGTGACCGGCCTCTTACACCGCAATCAGCTGGATAGACGTCTCGAATCGCTCGATTGGGAGACTGGAGACACGGTCTGTGTCCAGGTCACGAGTATCTCAGACGACGGTAACATCGATCTGGACCAATCGATCAGACAGTCCTCTCGTGAGTTTAGAGGTGCACTCGAACATGGTGCGGGCGAGCGACCGGCGCCTGCTCCGACACGCGAGACACCGTCATCACAGCCAACACCGCTGGAGACGATGGACTTCGGCCGGATTCCAGATATCGAACGGACACAGGTCAGGGCGCTCGATCACTACCTCGGCGCCGAGGTGGTCCTCGAGGGTATCGCAGAAGAGATCCGCCAAACTGGCGGCCCGACGGTGTTCTCACTCCGAGATGAGTCGGGTTCGGTCGAGTGCGCAGCGTTCGCAGGTGCCGGAGTCCGGGCATACCCACAGATGGACAACGGCGATGTCGTCCGGATCCGCGGTGGTGTCGAGAGTCGGTTCGGTGAACATCAGATCGAGGTCGAACAGCTCGAACGTCTTGAGGATGAGGAGGCAACAGCCGTGCGTGACCGCATCGCGGATGGAACCGTCCTTCCCGCCTCGATCGACACCGCGCCACTCTTGCACCCAGATCCAGGCAGTGACGCGATCGAGACGGACCTTCGCGAGGCGGCTGCCGATATCCGCCGCGTCGTCGAGGAGGGTCGACCGATCCGGATTCGCCATCCCGTGACGGTCGATGGCTACGTGGCGAGTGCTGCACTTGAACGGGCGATCGAGCACATCCACGCGCAGGCCTCCACGTCGGTACAGCGGCCGAAGGTGAATCGACGACCGATGCGATCGCCCGAATACAATCTCGACACGGCGATTCGAGACGTCACCCAGCTTGAACGCAACGCTGACGAGGACCCATTCATCATCCTTGTCTCCGTCGGGAGTACGAACCCCATCACAGAGCCGTTCGATCTCCTCGATACCTACGATATCGGGTACTACATCATCGACACAGCCAATCCGCACCCAAAGACACTGAACCGTGTCAACCCGCTGGTGAACCCGTGGTGTGGTGAGGGTACGTTCCCGATCCCATCGACCACCGCGGTCGCGGTGAACGTCGCCGCCCTGGTCAACGATGATATCCGCGATGAGCTCTCGCATCTGCCGGCTATCGTTCACGATGGTGAGACATCACAGACCACCGCCAATCTCCTCGAGGAGAGCCGGTATGACGAGCAGGATATCGAGACGATGCGCCACGCGATCGCCCTCGAGGCATACTATCAACCGTGGGAGGACAAGCGTGCGCTCATCCGCGATCTACTGTTCGAACGCGAACCTGGCTTCGTCGAGCCGATCAGCGAGCAGTTCGACGCGAAGCTCGCCACGGCGGTTGAAACGGCGAGACATAACGCGGATGTCCACGAGACGAACGGGACGGCCTTCGCCTTCCTCGATGTGGAGCGCTTTGGCAACCGGTATGAGTTCCCTCCAGACCGGCTCCTACTCCGCGGGTTACTCGACTCGGCGGACATCGACGCGTCCGTCGCCGTCGGTATCGGCAGAGACTATCTCGAGATTTTTGCCACCGACCGGGTGAGCCTTCGCGAGGTGACTGAGTTGATCGGGTCGACCGTCCCAGATGCGAGCGTCACACTCCGCGGTAGTGATGGCACCGGACAGATACACTTCCTCAACGGCCGCCGTGATGAGGTGGCCGATGCGGCAGTCGAGGCGATCGCGACCGCGTTGACCGCGTAGGCGACACCCTTTTCCATCGGTCACACACAATCTAACGCTGATGAGTTCCGGCGAATCCGTGACGACAGGCGAGCCATTCGAGCGAGTCTGTCGACACCTCCTCGATGAGATACTCGCCGGGACGCTCTCGAGAGACGACCTCGAGTCGAGGAAACGTGCACTTTGCCGTGAGTTCGATGCGATGGCGATGCCGAGCAACGCCGATATCCTCGAACGTGCCGGACCTGACGAGCGTGATGAGGTCGAACCTGTCCTCAGGCGAAAACCCGTCAGGACCGCCTCGGGCGTCTCACCAATCGCCGTCATGACGAGCCCTGAGCGATGTCCCCACGGGCGATGTCTGTACTGTCCCGGTGGACCGGACTCTGAGTTCTCAAGTGCACAGAGTTACACGGGGAAGGAACCCGCAGCAGCCCGAGGTGACCAGGTAGACTACGACCCATACCGTCAGGTGACCCTCAGGCTGTCTCAGTTGCGCCATATCGGCCATCCCGTCGATAAGGCAGAGTTGATCCTGATGGGCGGGACGTTGCCAGCGAGGAGCCACGACTATCAGGAGTGGTTTGTCAAACGTGCACTTCGAGCGATGAATGATTTCGACCCGTCCGATCTGATCA
This sequence comes from Halobacteriales archaeon, assembly GCA_007118145.1. Lineage (GTDB taxonomy): Archaea > Halobacteriota > Halobacteria > Halobacteriales > SKSH01 > SKSH01. The sequence continues at coordinate 51,281 of SKSD01000051.1, read as the reverse complement.
CCCCAGAGGAGTCGTTGTCGGTGACGCCACCGACAGACTTCACCTACCTCGAGGACGTCATCGCCCGGAACGAACGAAGCTCGGTGCGAAACATCGCGACCACGTTCGAGACCAAACCTGACTGGTGTGGTACGGAACAGATCGACCGTATGCTTGACCTCGGCGGGACGAAGGTCGAGCTCGGTGTCCAGACGACGTTCGAGCGGATCAACCGCGAGATGAACCGTGGCCATGGGACTGACGCCTCGATCAGCGCCAATCGACGCCTTCGCGATGCTGGATTCAAGGTCGGCTTTCATATGATGCCAGGTCAACCGGGGAGTACCCAATCGATGGCGGTCGCCGACATCAGACGACTGTTCGAGCGAGCTGACTGGCGACCGGATTACCTGAAACTCTATCCGACGCTGGTCGTGCCTGGCACAGTCGTATACGATTGGTGGAGACGGGGTGAGTACGAGCCACTCGACTCGACATCTGCTGCGGAGTTGATCGCGACGATGAAGACGTACGTGCCGCCATACACCCGCATCCAGCGCGTCCAGCGAGATATCCCAGCCCCGTTGATCGAGGCTGGTGTCCAGAAGTCCAACCTACGACAACTCGCACAGGACGTCCTCGATGAACGTGGCATGCGGTGTCGATGTGTCCGGTGTCGTGAAGCGGGGCTTGTCGATGCGACGGTCGAACCCGACGACCTCGAGATGGCGATACGACGATACGAGGCGGTCGGGGGCATCGAGCACTTCATCAGCGTCGAGGATCTCGAACGAGACATTCTCGTCGGCTTTTGTCGCCTGAGGTTCCCTGGTGCACCCCACCGCCGCGAGTTGCAGGGTGCAGCCATCGTCCGTGAACTGCACGTCTACGGCAGTGAGGTGCCACTTGGCGAACAGGAAGATACCTGGCAACACCAGGGCATCGGACGCCGTCTGATGCATACTGCCGAGAATATCGCCCGTCAGGATGGCTATGAGAAGGTCAGTGTTATCAGCGGCATCGGCGCCCGCCAGTACTACCGCGAGAAGCTGGGTTACCACCAGGACGGCCCGTACGTGTCGACCGACCTGGATTGACGACGGGAGTGGCGTAAGCCCGATGCATCCGCCGTCGTGTGGATCTGTGCCACCGGCGTGTGTGGTTCAGTCCTGAGATGAATCGCAGTGAAGACCGTGAGTATGCAGTCGTCCTCGGTCAGCACCACCGAGTCAGCACACGGAGTAAACGCTTTTGGTGAAACTAAAACGGAGCAGACGACGGCTCAGAGCAGGTCGCAGCTGAGACCGTGTCCAACCCGGTTGCATTGCGGAGGACTGTTAATCGTCGTGCTCGGAGAGAGGTGCATGGAACCGAAGCGTGAGCTCGCAAGCCTCGACCTCGCCGCGGTGACACGCGAGCTAGCCGCATCCGAGGGTGCCTTCTTCGATAAGGCATACAGCTATCCCGAGGATGACCTCTTTCGCTTCAGGTTACGCCATCATGACCACGGAAGACTCGAGTTGATCGCCCAGATCGGCGAGTTCAAGCGGTTACATCTGGTCGACCCATCCTCAATCCCCGAGGCACCGAAGCGCCCGCCGAACTTCGCCAAGATGCTTCGAAATCGGCTCGAACATGGCCGTATCGCACATATCGAGCAGGTGGGATTCGATCGGATCGTCGACCTCAGCTTCGACGTCCCGGACGGGACGGTCAGCGTCATCATCGAGTTGTTCGGTGATGGCAACGTCGTCGTCACCGGCACGGACGGTTCCATCGTCCACTGTATCCACGAGGTGAGACTGCGCTCTCGGACCATCCGACCAGGGGGTACATACAAGCCACCAGAGCAGGAAATCGATCCGTTCGACCTCGACCCCGACACGTTCAATGAGGTGATGCGTGCCTCAGATACCGACGTCGTACGGACGCTTGCCACCTCCATGAACCTCGGCGGGCGATACGCCAGGGAGGTCTGCAAGCGAGCTGACATCGAACAGAGTCTCGATATCGGTGATATCGACGACCGCTCTCTCGAGACACTTCACACCGAACTCATCCGCATCTGTGAGCAGATTGATACACGATCGCTCGACCCACAGGTGTATGCTGATGAGGCAGGTGTGATCGATGTCACACCTGTGCCGCTCATCGAGCTACAGGAGTTCGAGAGCACCGCATATGAGACCTTCTCGAAGGCACTCGATGCCTACTTCAACGCACTCCCCGAGCGAGCTACTGCTGGTGAACCGGAGCGGTCGACCGACGACGAGCGAGCCCGTCTCGAACGTATCCGAGAGCATCAACGAGAGGCGATTGACGACCTCGCCGACGAGGCTGCCGACCGTCGCGAGCAGGCGGAACTCCTGTACGCCAACTACGACACCGTCGATGCACTCATCTCAGCCATCCGCGAGGCACGGGCTGAGGGTCACGACTGGGAGTCGATCGAAGCTCGCCTCCGCGAGGGAGCGGAGAAAGGCATCTCAGAGGCAGCTTTGCTCGAGCGTGTGCAACCAGCCGAGGGTGCGATCATCCTCGCCCTCGATGGTCACTCGATCACTGTCGAGATCGACGAGAGCCTCGAGCACAATGCCGACCGGCTCTACCGCGAGGCGAAGGAGACCGAGGAAAAGCGTGAGGGGGCGATCGAGGCGTTGCGAGACACAGAGCGGTCGATCGAGGCACTCGAGTCGGTGCCTGAGACCACCCATATGCCTGAGGTCGAGACGGCGGCCGACTGGCTCGAGCGATCATCGATCCCCATCAAAAAACCAGATCACTGGTACGAACGCTTCAGGTGGTTCCACACGAGCGATGGATTCCTCGTGCTCGGTGGTCGTGATGCGAAACAGAACGAGGAGCTCATCAACAAGTACACAGAATCGGTCGATCGTGTGCTCCACACCCAGGCACACGGCGGGCCGATCACCGTCATCAAGGCGAGTGCACCTGACGAACCATCGGTCGAGGTGGACTTCCCCGACTCCACGATCGAGGAGGCGGCACAGTTCGCCGTCTCATACTCCTCGGTCTGGAGTGATGGCCATTACACGGGCGATGTCTACGAGGTCGCACCCGAGCAGATGACGAAGGAGGCGACGAGTGGGGAGTACCTCTCGACCGGTGCCTTCGCCGTCAAGGGTGAGCGGACATACCACCGTGACGTCCCCGTCGGGGTGTCCATCGGCATCTTGTGCGAGCCGGAGACACGCGTCATCGGAGGCCCACCGTCTGCTATCGTCGATCGGTCGGTGACACACTTCACGCTCGAGCCAGGTCGTTACGCACCATCTGACCTCGCAAAACGCATCTATCACCGGTTACGCGAGTCGTTCTCAGACCAGCGCTTCGTCCGCGAGGTAGCCCCGACTGAGGCGATCCAGGGATTCTTACCACCGGGCGGGTCCCGAATAGTCGAGGATTCGTGACCATGGATGGGCAGACTCTTGGCCACGGCTGTGGTGGCGTCGAGCATGCGCGTCGAGTCACGTGAGCCGACCGAGGCAGGTCGCGAGCGTGTCGCGATCGTCCCGGACTCGACGGAGGACCTCTGGCACCTGCAGTACGTGATCGAACCCGGCGATCTCGTCGCGGCACAGATTAGCCGACGGATCCAACGAGATGATGACCGCCTCAGAGATACAGGTGGTCAACGTGAGACGATGCATGCCACCATCGAGGTGGATGACATCGAGTTCCACCGCTTCGCCGATCGTCTCCGAATCAGCGGAACGATCGTGGCATGCTCACGTGAGGATCAACTCGGTCATCAACATACGATCAACGTCGAGGTGCACGACCGTCTCGAGCTGGAGAAATCGTTCAAACCAGACCAACGTGACCGACTGCGCGAGGCAGAGGAGGCGACAGAGGACCCAGACGTCATCGTGGTGACCGTCGAGGAGGGTCGCGCAGAGGTGTTCGAACTCGCACAGCATGGCCCTGAACACCGCGCCACGGTCACCGCAGGGTCGGGCAAACGTGAGGGCGAGTCGACGAGGGCACAGCTCTTCGCCGAGGTGGCGTCCATCCTCGAGCGCTCTGATGACGAGGCGATCGTCCTCGCCGGACCGGGATTCGCCAAGCAAGACCTCGAGGGATATCTTGCGGACAATCTTCCTGAGATTTCAACCCGGCTGCGGACCGTCGATACGAGTGCCATCGGCGAGCGCGGCATCCACGAGGTAGTCCAACGCGGTGTGCTCGATGAGGTACGTACCGAGTCACGTCTGGCTGCGGAGGCTGACCTGATCGATACCTTCCTCGAGCGCCTTCGCACCGAACCGTCACTCGTCGTCTACGGCCCCGAGGAGACAGCACGTGCGGCAGAGTTCGGTGCGATCGAGACGCTCTGTCTGCTCGACGAGCGACTCAGGACCGAACGGAGCGACGAGGGTTCATGGCAGGTCGACGTCAACGACATCATCGAACAGGTTGAACAGCAGGGTGGCGAGGTCGTCGTCTTCTCCGCAGACGGCGCACCTGGGCGTCAACTCGATAGCCTCGGTGGCATCGGGGCGACACTTCGCTTTCGAATCGACTGACTCGCGACTACCCCTCGACCGGTGCTACACTGATCGTGAGGAGATCTTCAGCGATACGGACATCGCCGTCCCATTCGTGACGCACCGCATCACGCATCGACGCCTCACGGCCACTACAGTGTGGGTAAAAATGCGTGAGGTAGACCCGTCCCACGTCCACAGATCGGAGCAACGCACCGAGTTCGGTCGGCCTGGTATGGTTCGATACCTCGACATCGTCGGGGAACGCACACTCATGGACGAGTACGGGGACACCATCGGCGAGGGAGACGACCGCATCACTCGGTTCGGTATCTCCTGAGAGCACAACGAGGTCATCGAAGCGGTATGCGAGACAGTAAAGCGAGTGAATCGTCTCGACTGCCTCGACGGTGAAGCCACCGACCTCATGGGAACCCGGTTCGATCTCGCGCACGGTTAGCTCGAGTCGATCTTGCATGTACGCATGCGCGTCGAAGAGGCGCTCGATGAGCGTCATCGTGGCTGGGGGGCCGACCACCTCAAGTGACCCCTCACCGGCGAGCCATCTCGCCTTCATGAGTGGGAAGAGATCGGCGACATGATCGAGGTGGTGATGTGTCAGCAGTATCGTATCGATCGATTCGTAGCCGATACCCGATTGTTCGAGACGATGTAACACACCGCTACCGCAGTCGACCAGTACTCGCCTGTCACCATCGTTGATGACCACGCCGGTCTGGAACCGCTCACCGGTGACCATCGCTGCCCCTGTACCGAGAAAGGTGAGTTGCATACGACACTCATCTTCGACTCGGGCGAGCGTGGACTAAAACATCACGAGGCGCCAGCTGTCCAAACCCATATGACCGTTGGCCGTGTCTCACCGTGTGATGGCCGAGGGGTTCGTCGAGCACGTGACGATCGATACTGACGACGGCCCCAGCGACGACGAACTCTATGATCGACTCTCGCCTTCGGTGGCATCCTGGTGGCGTGAATCATTCGGGAGCACCGAGGGTCGTGCCTTCACGCGCCCACAACGTGGTGCCCTGCCATCGATCGCGGCCAGGCAACATACACTCGTCACCGCACCGACGGGGTCTGGTAAGACACTCGCAGCTTTTACCGCGATCATCGATAAGCTCGTACGCCGACAGGAACAAGAGCAACTCGGGCCAGGTATCAGGTGTATCTACGTCGCCCCGATGCGATCGCTCGCCAACGATATCGACCGTAATCTCGCCGTCCCACTCGATGGGATCGCCACACGGGGTGACGGGTCGTACGAGCCACTCAGACACGAGATTCGTCACGGCGATACCTCGGATGCGAAACGTCGGTCGATGCGCGAACAACCACCACATATCCTGGCGACCACACCGGAATCGCTCGCCATCTTGTTGAATGCACCTCGGATGCGGGCGCATCTGGAGTCGGTCGAATACATCGTCATCGATGAACTCCACGCACTGGCAGATCGCAAACGTGGTGCACACCTCGCGTTGACGGTCGAGCGACTAGATCGCCTCGCACGGGTGACCCCCGTCAGGATCGCCTGCTCGGCAACGGTGCGCCCACTCTCGAAGGCGGCCAACCTTCTCGTCGGGTCGGTCGATGACGAACACGACCGACACTGTCGGATCATCGATGCCAGAGGTGGTCGGCCACTCGACCTTCGCCTTGAGGTACCGACACCCGGTCTTCGAGCCTCGCCATATCCCGTCATCCAGGACGCCCTCTTCGAACGTCTCGATGAGCTCATCAGGCAACACCACACCACGCTCGTGTTCGCCAACTCACGTGCCGGTGCAGAGCGTGTACTCGCCGAGTTACGCGAGCGCTACCCTCGGTACGACACCGAGGTGGCTGCATGTCATCACGGCTCGTTGGGACCGACCACGAGAGAGCGTGTCGAGGAACGCCTCAAGGCTGGCGACCTCGATTTGGTGACGACCTCGACAAGCCTCGAACTCGGTATCGATATGCCGACGGTCGATCTCGTCATCCAGCTCGGGAGTGCGAAATCGGTGGCTACACTCGTCCAGCGTATCGGTAGATCGGGCCATCGCGTCGGGTCGACACGGAAGGGACGGGTGCTCGTCACCGACCCACACGACCTCCTCGAGTGTGCCGCACAGGTGCGCCAGGCACGTCACGGTGCGATCGAGCCGCTGTCGATCCCGAACGCACCGCTCGATGTGGCCATCCAACATATCTACGGGATGGCCGTTGCAGGGCCGGTCGCCGAGCAAGACGTGTTTGAAACGTTGACAGCCGCACTGCCATTCGCCGGGTTGGACGAGGGGCGATTCGATCAGCTGCTGACCTACCTCTCGGCTGAGGACGAACTCCTCATCGATAATCACGTCTACCCGAAGATCTGGCGAGATCGCAATGATCCGGTAGATGGCGACCGACATCGCGATGCATTCGACATCGGTGAACCGATCATCGGCAGTCGCGGGCGACTCGCACGGATGATCTACTATACCAACCTCGGAACCATACCTGACGACTTCGCCTGTCAGGTACGGACCATCGGTGATGATGAATGGGTTGGCGAACTCGACGATGCGTTCCTCGATGCTCTCGAGCCTGGTGATGTGTTCGTCCTCGGTGGTGAGTGCTTCGCCTTCAGATACCGCAAAGGGGGTACCATCTACGTCGACCGCACTGAGCAGTCACCGACCGTGCCACAGTGGCAGTCGGAGCGACGGCCGACCACAGCACACCTCGCCGAGGCGACACGAGCACTGGCCACAAAGATCGATCATGACCTACGCACAGATGGCCCCGGCAGTGCACGTCGGTCACTGCGTGCGGATGGGGTGATCGATGACGATGCCGTTCGTGCACTGGTCAGAGAGATACAACAACAGCGTGCATCACTCGGCGACCAGGGTGTCGTGACTGATACCCGGATGTGTGTCGAGGAGATCCTCGACCGACCCGAGGGTCGCAGGCGGTACTTCGTGCGAACCCATGCAGGTGGCGGGGTGAACGAGGCATTGGCACGCCTCCTTGCCGATCGAAGTCGGCAGATGACGGACACACGCGTGCCCGTGGCATTCGGTGACGAAGGTTTCGCCCTCGCCTTGCCACTCAACTGCCGCCTCGATATCGTCGGTGCGCTGGTCGAGCTCGCGGCATCGGATATCGGTCAGGAGTTACGACCGGTCATCCGACCGAGTGAGCTGTTCGAACGTCACTTCAGGTTGAATGCCACACGCTCGTTATTCGTGCTCAAACGCTTTGGAGAGTACGAACGGACACCGGCAGAGCAGCAGTTCAAGAGCGATATCCTGCTCTCGATCGCCGAACGCCTGCCGAACTGCCCACCCTTGGAGGAGACCTACCGAGAACTCCTCGAGGATCGACTCGAGATCGACCGTGTCGAGGCGATGCTCTCACAGATCGCCGAGGGTGAGCTCGACATCGTTCGATTCGACCGGGAGACGCCCTCGCCGGCTGCAGACGGTCTGTTACATCGGCGTGGTAACGACGGTGTCGTGGTCGACCCGACGGGTGGTACACACCCCGGGTCACCGACATCGGTCGGCAGATAACGTCCACCCCCTTCGGAACCGTTATAGTTTGGGTGAGACATCTTTCCAACACGAATGACCGTTCTCTGGCTGGAGGATATCGATGGTGATGACATCGATCGAGTGGGAGGTAAGGGAGCATCACTCGGTGAACTCGCCGGTGCAGATCTTCCCGTTCCACCTGCGTTCGTCGTGACAGCGGAGACCTATCGTCGGTTCATCCAGGCGGCAGGATTAGAAGGCCCGTTGCAGGAAGCCCTGGATGTCGATGTCGAGGATTCGAGTGCACTCGCACAGGCGGAGTCAACCGCACGGTCGCTGATCCGTGAGACGGAGTTTCCGGCCGACCTCCACGAGGAGTTACTCGATGCATATGACTCACTCGTCACTGACACCGCCCCATACGTCGCCGTCCGCTCAAGTGCGACCGCTGAGGACCTCCCCGATGCGAGCTTCGCTGGGCAGCAGGAGACTTTCCTGAATATCACGCGCGACGGTCTCATCGATGCCGTCCGTGAGTGCTGGACCTCGTTGTTCACCCAGAGAGCCATCTACTACCGCAACGAGCAGGGCTTCGACCATGACAGTGTCAACATGGCTGTCGTCGTCCAGCAGATGGTCGATGCAGAGGTGAGTGGTGTGATGTTCACCAGTCATCCGTCGACGGGTGACGACCGGATGATCATCGAGGCAGCCTGGGGGCTCGGTGAGGCTGTCGTCTCGGGGTCGGTCACGCCTGATAACTATGTCGTCGACCGCTCGACCGGTGAGATCCTCGAGGTATCCGTCGAGCGCAAGGAGACGATGCATGTGCGTGATGAGGAGACAGGCGAGACCGTCGATGTGGAAGTCGACGAAGACCGGCGAAGGGAACGTGTCCTCGATGACGACTCCATCGAGGCGCTCAGACAGGTGGCGATCACGGTCGAAGAGCACTACGGCACGCCACAGGATGTCGAGTGGGCCTACGCAGACGACAACCTGTACATGCTACAGTCACGCCCGATCACCACGATCGACCTCGATCGCGCGGTGGCCAAACCGGATGGGAACGGCGGGACAGAGGCGACCACGCAGGGTGAACGCCTGCTCACCGGCCTCGGGGCGAGCCCGGGCAAGGTGAGCGGTGCGGTGCGGATCGTCCGTAACCTCGACCACCTCGATCAGGTCGGCGAAGCTGATATCCTCGTCACTGAGATGACGACACCTGACATGGTACCCGCGATGCGCCGTGCTGGTGGTATCATCACCGATGAGGGTGGGATGACGAGTCACGCGGCGATCGTCTCGCGAGAGCTTGGTGTCCCTGCGGTGGTGGGGACGGGCAACGCGACCGAAGTGCTCGAGAACGATGATATCGTCACGATCGATGGCGATAAGGGTCAGGTGACCGCCGGGCGTATCGACCCCGACAAAGAGCGTGAACCGATCGAGGAGGCACGACCGAAGGCACCGGTCAAGCCGATGACGGCGACAGAAGTCAAGGTCAACGTCTCCATCCCCGAGGCGGCACAGCGTGCAGCTGCCACCGGCGCCGATGGTGTCGGTCTGTTACGTGTCGAGCACATGGTGCTCTCACTCGGGATGACACCCGAGCGGTACGTCCAGCGCCACGGTGAGGAGGCATATATCGAGGAGTTGGTGACCGGTATACGTACCGTGGCCGAGGAGTTCTACCCCCGGAAGGTCCGCGTCCGCACGCTCGACGCACCGACCGATGAGTTCAGGCAACTCGAGGGCGGTGAGGAGGAACCGGTCGAGCACAACCCGATGCTCGGGTACCGTGGCATACGCCGTAGCCTCGACCGGCCAGCGATGTTCGAACTCGAACTCCGCGCATTCAGCGAGCTTTATGACATGGGCTATGACAACGTGGAGGTCATGTTCCCGTTGGTCAACGATGCAGCAGATGTCAGCCGGGCGAGAGACCTGATGGAGGCCGCCGGGATCGACCCAGAGAAACGCACCTGGGGGGTGATGATCGAGACACCGTCGAGTGCGTTGCAGGTCGAGGAGATGGCCATGGAGGGTATCGACTTCGCGAGTTTCGGGACGAACGATCTCACGCAGTACACCCTCGCTGTCGACCGGAACAACGAACTCGTCGCCGACCGGTTCGACGAGTTGCATCCTGCCGTCTTACAGCTGATCGAGATGACGATCACGACCTGCCGCGAGTATGGTGTGGATACCGGTATCTGTGGCCAGGCTGGATCGAGACCGGAGATGGTACGCTTCCTCGTCAACACGGGAATCAGCTCGATCAGTGCGAATATCGACGCCGTGCGCGATGTCCAGCATGAGGTCAAGCGGGTCGAACAGCGACTCATCCTCGAGTCGATCCGCGACGGCGAGTGAGAGGGGCACACCACCTGTGGTGTGCTAGTCAACCCGAGGGCTACAGAAGGACGATCGAGCCCCGTTGTTCCACGGTGGTGATGCCTGGAACACAATCCCTAAACGCTACAACTGGCTTTGCGAACACATGGAGCAGACGCCTCAGTCGTTCTCGAGGGTCCTCTCGTCGATGTGTACCGAACCACATCCAGCCGCACGCGAGGCAGCCTCGACGTTCCTCGCGACGAACCCGGGGGACCCAGGGACGTTCCCCGAGGTGGCCGAGATGGAGCGCGAGGCGGTGGAGACGCTCGGGGAGATCGTGGGTCTCGAGACCGCGTATGGATACATCGCGAGCGGTGGTACGGAGGCGAATATCCAGGCCGTCCACGCAGCCCGTAACCTCGCCGACACCGACAGACCAAACATGGTCATCGGTGCATCGGCTCACTTCAGCTTCAGGAAGGCCGCCTCGTTATTGGGTGTCGACCTCCGAGTCGCGCCGACGGACGACGATCACGTCGTCGAGGTGGATGCGATGACAGAGCTGGCCAATGACGATACCGTGCTCATCGTCGGAGTCGCCGGGTCGACCGAGTACGGCCGCGTCGACCCGATCGCCCACCTAGCCGACCTCGCAGACACCTACGACGCCCACCTCCACGTCGATGCAGCCTGGGGTGGCTTCGTCCTCCCCTTCACCGACTACGAGTGGAACTTCGCACACGCTGCCATCGACTCGATGACGATCGACCCGCACAAGCTCGGCCGAGCCGCCATCCCAGCTGGTGGGTTCCTCGCACGTGACAGGGCCGTCCTCAGCGCGCTCGCCATCGAAACACCGTACCTCCACTCGGACAGGCAGGCCACCTTACTCGGAACGCGAAGCGGGGCAGGCATTGCCTCGGCTGTTGTCGCCCTCGATGAACTCTGGCCGGAGGGGTATCGAGACGAGTTCGAACGGGCTCAAGAAGTGGCTGCCTGGCTCGCCGATGCGTTGGCCGGTCGGCTGGAGCACGTGATCGATCCGGTGCTCCCGATCGTCTCCGCTGGGATCGAACCAGCCGTGTTCGACGCACTGCGCGCTCGTGGGTGGCGGATTTCACGGACGAAGGCCGGTGAGCTACGGGTCGTCGTCATGCCACATGTGCGACAATCGATGCTCGAGGCGTTCATCGGCGACCTCGATGAGGTCATCACGGCACCCGAACAACTCTGATCACGACGACGGTTCGAGTTCGAGTCCGGCGACCTCCACCATCGCTCCAGACTCGACGCGGCCGATCACCATCCCCTCGGTCTCGGCCACGACCTCGTCGGCCACCTCGGGGTCGACCGCGAGGACGAACCCGAGGCCCATGTTGAACGTCCCGTACATCTCCTCATCCGAGACGTCGCCGTATCGCTGGACGAGGTCGAACACCGATGGGACGGAAGGATGGTCGTCGAGCACGTAGCGGAACGTCCCCATGCGAAAGAGGTTGCGCAGTCCACCACCGGTGATGTGCGCACCGGCATGGACATCGAACCGTTCGAACACCTCGTAGAGATCGGTGTAGAGACGCGTCGGTTCGAGGAGTACCTCGCCGATCGTCCGCGATGGATCCTCGGGGTACGGGTCATCGTAGTCGTGTTCTCGCTCGATGGCCCGTCTGGCGAGGGTCAACCCGTTCGAGTGGATGCCGCTCGAGGCGAATCCGACCATGACATCGCCCTCTACCGCAGAGCCTCGAGGTCGACTCGTCGGAGTTCCAACGCCGAGGGCGGCACCTGCGAGGTCGACGCCCGTGATGACCTCGGGTAAGATCGCGGTCTCACCACCCATGAGCGAGACATCGGCCATCTCAGCGCCGGTCGCGAGACCGCGTCCGATCTCCGCGGTCAGCGTCTCGTCTGGTTCCTCTAGCGCGAGGTAATCGACGAACCCGACCGGTCGTATCCCCTCGGCGACGAGGTCGTTGACGTTCATGGCGATACAGTCGATCCCGATGGAGTCGTATCGGCCGACCGCCTCGGCGACGAGGATCTTCGTCCCGACCCCGTCCGTCGTCAGGCCGAGATGGAGATCGTCGATCTCGAGGACGCCAGCGTAGGTGTCGTCCTGATCGCGCGAGGCAGCATCGAGCAACGCGGCGGTGGCCGCCTCCGAAGCGGCGATATCGACCCCGGCCTCGGCGTACGTCAGTCCCTCCTCCTCGTCCTCTCCCATATCAGATGACCCGACCGGTGGCTCAAAAAGCACGTCGGTTATCGAGGGAGTCACAGACGAGGTCTTGCTCGACAAAACCTATACCCGGTTGGGCGGCGAAGGTTGTCGTATGACAACCTTCCAGGCGGACGATATCACACTCCACAAGGTACGAGAGCATGTGTGGGAGATAGAGCAGACGGGCAACATGCGGGTACCTGCCCGTGTCTTCGCCAGCGAGACGCTGCTTGAGAAGATCGCCGAGGACAAGACGCTCCAACAGCTCAAGAACACGACGCATCTGCCCGGTATCCAGCGATACGCCATCTGTATGCCCGACGGTCATCAGGGGTACGGATTCCCCGTCGGTGGCGTCGCAGGTATCGATGCCGAAAATGGCTGTATATCGCCAGGAGCGGTTGGCTACGACATCAACTGCCTCTCGGGCGATACCGAGGTGCTACTTTCGTTCGGCCGTCGACGTCGACTATCTGACCTCGCAGATGGCTTTGAAGATGAACGTGCGATGGTAGCTGCAGACGGACTCGTGCCGTCCGACATCCGGCTGCTCACCGAATCCGAAGGACGGACTGTGTACGAGGTTGAGACGGAGTTCGGAGATCGAATCGAGGCGACCACTGATCATCCGTTCTCAACGCCGGACGGCATGTCAGATCTTGGCGACTTACGCGAGGGCGATGTGGTACACCTACATCCCTTCCGCGGACTCCCTGACGAGGAGCCCGAGGAGTTCGTCGTTCTCGATGAAGACGACTTCGCCGAGGAGAGCGAACAACTCCGCCGCGTCCTCAACGATCGTGGGCTCCTTCCGCTCAAATCGACCGACGAGGCGTTCAATCGGCTACTCAAACTCGTCGGGTTCCATACCGGCGACGGATCGATCGGCGCGGGTGAACAAACATGGTTCTACGGGAGACCCGAAGATCTGGAAACAATCCAGGAGGACATCCGTGCGATCGGATTCAAACCCTCGAGGATCTACTCAAGGGAGCGAGACCACGAGATCAACGGCAAACGGTTCAGCCGGACCGAATACAGCGTTCGGTCGACCTCGATGGCGTTCCAGCGACTGCTCGTAAAGCTCGGCGCTCCGGAGGGGAAGAAAGTCGAGTCGTCGTTCACGACACCAGCTTACTTCGAACGACTTGCCGACTGGCAACAGGCGCTTTACGTCTCGGCGTTCTTCGGCGCGGAGATGAACGCACCCTCGGCGCAACTCCACAAGAACCTCCACTGCCCGAAGATCTCCAACTCCCGAACACCAGAGATGGCCGATGCAGGAGAGCAGTTCCTCGAGGAGATCGGCGACTTCCTTGAGAGGATCGGTATCGGGACGAATTCCATCGAGCGATTCGAGACGGATACCGGACGGATCCGACTCCGGTTGGGAATCAAAAACGATTCTGAGAACCTGATTCGCTTCCTTTCGACGGTTGGATACCGATACAGCAAGGAGAAGCAGAAACAAGCGGTGAAGGCGCTGCTGTACCTGAAATACAAGGAACGGACGATCGAACAGCGAGAACAGATCGCCTCTGAGGCGAAACGGATGGCCGACGGCGGCGTAGCAATCAGGGAGAACAAGTCTGCCTTCGAGATCAACGAACGGTTCGTCGAGCGTTCAATCTGGAGTGGACGGAAAAGTCGACCACGGCCTCCTGTAGACTTCCCCGGATTCGACGAGTTCTGCGAACACATCGAGGTGACAGACGAGCTGGCCGTGGAAACCACGATCCAGTCTATCGAGGAAGTCGGTGAACGAACGGTCTACGATATCGGCGTCGAACATCATGCGCACAACTTCCTCGCCAACGGATTCGTCGTCTCCAACTGCGGGGTCAGGATGGTCAAAACGAACCTCACGTACGACGATCTCCGTGGTAAGGAGGAGGAGCTCGTCGACGCCCTCTTCAAGGCGATCCCCTCGGGACTCGGAAAGGGTGGCGTCGTCCAGACCGACATGGCGACGGTCGAGGAGATACTCATGCGTGGTCCCGCGTGGGCGGTCGAACACGGCTATGGTGTCGAACGTGACCTGCTCACCTGTGAGGACGAGGGACAGCGACCCGAGGCCGACCATACCAAGGTATCCGATGAGGCGAAACAGCGAGGCAAGAACCAGGTCGGCAGCCTCGGCAGTGGGAATCACTTCCTCGAGGTACAACGCGTCACGGATATCTATAACGATGTGATCGCCGATGCGTACGGACTCGAACCCGACCAGCTGGTGATACTCATCCACTGTGGCAGCCGTGGTCTTGGTCATCAGGTGTGTACGGATTACCTCAGGAAGATCGAGCGGACGCACAAAGATCTCCTCGAACAACTGCCAGACAGAGAGCTCGCGGCCGCACCTGCCGGGTCGCAATTGGCCGATGACTACTATAAGGCGATGTGTGCGGCGATCAACTTCGCGTGGACGAACCGTCACCTCATCATGGTCGAGACACGCAATGTCTTCGAGGAGGTCTTCGGGCAGGACTGGGAGGACCTCGGGATGGAGTTACTCTACGATGTCGCCCATAATATCGCCAAGCGCGAGCCACATATGGTCGACGGCGAAGAGCGTGACCTGTTCGTCCATCGCAAGGGTGCCACGAGAGCCTTCCCAGCTGGGCGTGAGGAGATACCCCGCGCCTATCGTGATGTCGGTCAACCCGTCCTCATCCCCGGGAGCATGGGTACCGGCTCGTACATCCTCTGTGGCGGGGCAGAGTCGATGGAGCTCTCGTTCGGGTCGACCGCACATGGTGCCGGTCGGGTGATGAGTCGAACACAGGCGAAGAAACAGTACTGGGGTGGTGACGTACAGACTGAGCTACGCGAGCAGCAACACGTCTATGTCAAGGCGCAAAGCGGAGCGACCGTCGCCGAGGAGGCACCCGGTGTCTACAAGGATGTTGACGAGGTCGTCCGTGTATCCGATGAACTGGGTATCGGGACGAAGGTGGCCCGGACCTACCCGGTGGTGAACATCAAGGGTTGAATCAGGTGAGACAAACGGTTGCCGATGCGTGCGACGCACCACGCAAGAGTTTTTTCGTCACCCTGAGGTATCTTCTGCCATGATCGATGCGACCGTCGATGAGATCGAGGACATGCAGACCCACAGCTCGTCTGAGGTGGCACTGAAGGCGGTCGATGCACTGCGTGCCATGACCGAGGGTGAATACGCCACGGTCGATGAGTACCTCCGCTCACTGCAACGGAACTGTCGTGCACTCCGCCTGGCGAATCGCTCGCATGCGACGCTGTACACGACGATGGAGGCGGTCAGTGACACGGTCGTCGAGGCCGAACCTGCGGATATTGGCCAGGCCAAGCAGATGACCCTGGAGGCGATCGATGCCGAGCACCAGCGAATCCTCTCGGAGAAGTCCAAAGCTGCAGCGCAGGCGAGTGACCTGCTCGAACCCGGGGGATCGTATCTGACGCTCGATTTCTCATCGACACTGTTCGAGGCGATCGAACTGGCGGCCACACCCGAAGATGCGCCGATCACCGTCTATACCCTCGAATCTCGACCCCGTTGGCTCGGTCGCAAGATGGCACGGCGGTTGACACAGGTCGAGGGTGTCGATACACACCTCATCATCGATAACGCCTCCGGTCACATGCTCGACCGGTGTGACCGTGTCATCGTCGGCATGACGTGTATCGTCGGCGATACACTCTACAACCGCGTGGGGACGTACCCGCTCGCAGCGACGGCAGACCATGCCGGTGTACCGATGCATGCCGTCGGTGCCCGGTCGAAGGTGATCGATGACACGTTCATCTTCGAGAACGAGGAGCGCCCCGCGAGTGAGGTCTCGCTCGAACCGATTGACGGCATCATCATCGAGAACCCCGCCTATGATGCGACGCCGGTATCGCTGCTCACCTCGGTGGTGACGGACGAGGGTCCGCTGTTCGAGACGGCCGCCACGCGATAGGTTGTGTTTAAGGGATACCTCGGTTTTTGACCAATTATGGACCCCGGAGACGGTATCGATGTCGATGATTACCTCGCCATCGATGCGGTGGAGGCCACAGAGCCACTCCAGTTGCGGTACAATGAGAACCCCCTCGGGCCGAGCCCGGCTGCCATCGAGGCGGTTCGGACCTACAGCACCCGGATGCACCGCTACCCTGGCGATCCGATTCGGGCACTCTCACAGGCGCTGGCTGATACCTGGGATGTGGATCGCAATCAGATCCTTCTCGGCCCTGGTGCGGTCGGTGTCATCGACACGTTCTCACGAGCCATCCTCGACCAAGACGATCGTATACTCAGACCGGATCCTGGTTTCGGCTACTTTGCCAGGAGTAGTCAGGCACACCGTGGTGGGGATTCGACCTATCGGCTGCGTAAGGCTGAGGGGTTCGAACTCGATGCAGAGACGGTGCTCGATGCGTATGATGACCAGCCGCTGTTATACATCAACACGCCGCACAACCCGACAGGGGCGACCGTCTCACATGAGACGATCGAGACGGTCGCAACGGAGACAAGTGATGAGACGTTGGTCGTAGTCGACGAGGCGTATGGCCCGTTCTCGACCCAGCCAAGTGCGGTCGACCTCGTCGGTCAGTACGAGAATATCGCCATCCTTCGGACCTTCTCAAAGAGTGATGGATTGGCCGGGATGCGCGTCGGATACGCGATCATCCCGTCAGGGCTAGCAGAGCGTCACGCCGAGATCCGCACAGCATTCAGCGTCAGTGCACTGTCGTGTGTGGCGGCACTCGCTGCCCTCAGTGACACCGAACATCGCGAGCGGAGTATCTCGATCGCACGGGAGGGTCGTACCTACATGCACGAGCATATCGACGCACCCACCTGGCCGAGCGATGGTAACTTCGTTCTCGTCGAGGTGCCCGATGCCACGTACGTGTCGGACGAACTCGAGGCCTCGGGTATCATGGTCAGAAGCGGTGACGTGATGGGATTGCCGTCGATGATACGTGTCACCGTGGGGACACCCGAACAGACGCGATACGTCGTCGATGAACTCAACCGAGTGATCGCATCGTGCGCATAGCGTTGACCGGCACGCCAGGGACGGGCAAGACCACGGTCGCGAGTCGTCTGGATATCGATCTCGACGTGATACACCTTGGGGAGCTGATCGATGCCGAAGGGTTACAGCAGGGACGCGATGGAGTCCGCGACACGGTGATCGTCGACGAGGAACGTCTGCGCCGACACGTGACCGACCTCACTGACGTCCTATTCGAATCACACCTTGCACACCGGCTCGATGTCGACCGTGTCATCGTCCTGCGTTGTCATCCATCGGAGCTCGAGCAACGGCTTCGATCCCGAGGGGTACGTGAACGGTCGATCCAGGAGAACGCCCAGAGCGAAGCGCTGGACGTGATACTCGTCGAAGCTGTGCAACGCCATGGCGAGCAATGCATCGTTGAGATCGACACGACCGGGCGAACGATCGACGAGGTGGTCGACGCAGTCGAGGCTGCGGTCGATGGGGTTGGCCTGGGGACGGTCGGTATCGTCGATTTCACGGGGTACATCCATGACGGCTGAACGGTTGCGATTCATCAGCGATGCCATCATCCCACCGATGGCGACAGTGGCCATCAGGATCGGACTCGGACCTCACGCGGTCAGTGTCATCGCGTTCGGCTGTGCGATACTCGCCGGTGCGAGCTTCTATCTGGCAGCGACGGAATCGCTCTGGTATCTCGCCGGCGCGGTCTTGGTCATGTTGAACGGGATGCTCGATCTACTCGACGGTGCGATCGCCCGTGAACTCGATAGCGAGAGTGAGGCAGGGGATGTGCTCGATCATACCCTCGATCGCTACGCTGACATCATACTCATCGGCGGGCTCGCCCTCGGTGTGGCGCAACCGCTGCTCGGCTTCCTCGCCGTGACAGGCGTCTTGATGACCTCGTATATGGGAACACAGGCACAGGCGGTCGATTTCGGCAGGCTCTACGCCGGTGTGCTCGGCCGAGCCGATCGGCTCGTACTCATCGCCATCGTCGCCGTGGGGATGGTCATCCACGGTACTGATATATACGGCCTGACACTCATCGGGTGGTTGCTCGTGGTGTTCGCCGTGGTCGGTCACCTGACGGCACTCCAACGCTTCACCATCGTCTGGCGAGGACTCAGACACTGATTGGCACATCATTTATGCGACCGGAGTGACTACCCCAGGTATGGTTCAGTGTGAGTTGTGCGGGACTGAGACGGGTGCGCCGAAGACGATCAAAATCGAAGGTGCTGAACTCGATGTCTGCGACTCATGTGTCGACCTTGGTAGTGAGGTCCGTCAGTCAACCCAACAAACAACCACCACGAAGTACTCCACGTCGAGTACATCGACACCGTCGAAGCCGACCAGCTCGAGCACCTCGTCTCGTTCGAGTGGTCGTCGCTCCTCACGAGGTGAGGACATATTCGATTCACTCGGCGACCTCGCACAGGATTACGACGAGCGTATCCGTAACGCCCGAGAGGCACGCGGGTTGAGTCAGGCCGAACTCGCCGATGAACTGAACGAGAAACGAAGCCTGATCAACAAGCTCGAGCGAGGTGAGATGTTGCCAAACGATGCCGTCCAGTCGAAGCTCGAGCGATACCTCGAGATCGACCTCTCAGGCGGTGGGGTTGAAGAGACCGAGTGGGAAAGCGGTGACAGCGGCCAGAGCTTCACACTCGGCGAGATGGCCGAACGCAAGGACTGAGCCCCGCCGAGGTGTCGGAACGGTTTTTCCCTCCCCCCAAGGAGACCCAACCATGCGTATCATCGTGAATCTGAAGGCATACCGATGCGATCCCGTCGAGATCGCCCAGGCAGCCAGTTCGGTGACAGCTGATGGCGTGTCGATCGGTGTGGCAGCCCAGCCGGCAGATATCGCCGCCGTTGCCGAGGCAGGGGCGATACCGTGGGCACAGCATGTGAGCCCGTCAGGCCATGGCAGTCATACAGGCTCGATCCTCGCCAACAGTGTGACACGCCACGGTGCAAAGGGGACGTTACTCAATCACTCAGAGCGACGTCTCACGGTCGCGAACATCGACCGAGCGATCGAGGCTGCAACCGATGCCGGCTTGCTCACCTGTGTCTGTGCGAACACACCAGCGCAAATCGGGGCGGTGGCGAACCTCGGCCCAGATGCCGTGGCGATCGAACCTCCGGCGCTTATCGGAACGGGTACACCGGTGAGTCAGGCCGAGCCGGATATCGTCCTGGATGCAATCGACGCCGCCCGCACCGTCGATCCCTCGATCGATGTCTACTGCGGTGCGGGTATCTCCTCACCTGATGATATCGCAGCAGCCTCAGATCTCGGTGCTGATGGGGTCTTGCTGGCGAGTGCGGTGGCGAAGGCAGAAGAACCGGCAACGGCACTCAATGAGCTTATCGCACCGCTCAACTGAGCTATCGCCGGATGGTAGGGGGATCACGTCGACATGCATGCCAGCCCGGGGTGCATGCCTCGAACAGGTAAGCTAAGTATCACACCATCGAGGATGGAGGTAGATGCCGTCGCTTCCGAAACACCTCAGGCCGAGATGGCGCTACCTCGCGCTTGAGCTTGAGAGCTGGATGGACACCGAGATTGAGCAGGCATCGCTCCAGCGTGTCCTCTGGGAGTCAACACGGACGTTGCTCGGTGATATCGAGAGCGCCGACCTCGGGCTGAACGTGCTTCGATACTCGTTCGAAGCCGGCCGGGGCGAGGCGATCGTCAGGGTTCGGCGTGATACGGTCGAGCGAGCCCGGGCGGTGATTGCGACGGTAGATACCATCGACGAGACTCCGGTTCGACTCGGTATCCGAGGGGTGAGCGGGTCGGTGAAAGCCTGTGAAGAAAACTATTTAGGAATCGACCGGCAAGCCGTCACCCACGAGATTGTCACCCTCGAGACCGTGGAAGGAGCTGCGACCGTTCGCGGTGATGCGGTCGACCTTGAGGTCGATACCACGAACGTGGGTGCGACCAACCTTGATTTAACCTAGAAAACCATGCAGGGACAAGCCCAACAGCAAGCGTACGACCGAGGTATCACGATTTTCTCACCTGATGGTCGGCTCTATCAGGTCGAGTACGCTCGAGAGGCAGTGAAACGAGGAACCGCGAGCATCGGTATCAGAACGAAGGAGGGTATCGTCCTGGCGGTCGATAAACGCCTTCGGTCACCGTTGATGGAGCGCGACAGCGTCGAGAAGATCCACAAGGCGGACAATCACATCGGCATAGCGAGTGCTGGCCACGTCGCTGATGCCAGACAGTTGATCGACTTCGCCAGGCAACAGGCACAGATCAACCAGTACCGCTACGACGAGCCGATCGGTGTCGAGACACTGACGAAGACCGTGACCGACTACATCCAGCAGTACACGCAAGTCGGTGGTGCTCGCCCGTTCGGTGTCTCGCTCATCATCGGTGGTGTGGAAAATGGCAAACCACGACTGTATGAGACAGACCCATCGGGTACACCGTATGAGTGGAAGGCACTCGCCATCGGAGCCGATCGCGCAGATATCCAAGACTTCCTCGAGGACGAGTACACCGACGAGATGTCGCTCGATGACGGTATCCACCTCGGGATGCTTGCGCTCTCTCGCATCAACGAGGGTGTACTGAGCCCGATCGATATCGGCATCGCCACGGTCGATACCGACTCGGGTCGCTTCCTCCGTCTCACCGATGACGAGGTCGAGGAGTATCTCGTCCAGTACGAGCTGCTCGACCCTGAGTACGAGGGCTGACCCCCGCGGACGTTCCACCTATCTTTTATCCCACCGCGTGCGATACGCGAAGATATGATATCACTCGATGAGGCGGTCACAGCCCGTCTTGAGTCACACGGTGCCCGCTTTGAGGTACTGGTCGACCCTGATGCCGCCCGTGAGATAAAAAACGGCACCTTCGATGGAGATATCAGAGATGTCATCGCCGCGGAGGATGTCTTCGATAACGCCAGCCGTGGTGACCGCCCGGCCGCTGACGATCTCGAGGAGGTGTTCGGCACGACCGACCCGCTTGAGATCATCCCCGAGGTGATCAAGCGGGGAGAAATTCAGATCACAGCCGAGCAACGCCGTGAGATGCAAGAGCGAAAACGGCGACAGCTGATCACGCAGATCAGTCGAAACGCGGTCAACCCACAGATGGACGATGCACCCCATCCACCCGAACGCATCGAGGCAGCACTCGAGGAGGCGGGCTTTCGTATCGACCCGATGGAATCAGTTGAGGCACAACTCGATGAGGCACTCGATATGCTGCGACCCATCCTCCCCATCCGATTCGATGAGGTGACGGTGGCGGTGCAGCTTCCACCTGAGTACGCTGGGAGTGCACAGGCGAAACTACGGTCTTTCGGTGAGCTCCTCGAGGAGGAGTGGCAGGGCGATGGCTCATGGATCGGTGTCATCAAGTTCCCAGCGGGCCTCCAACACGACTTTTATGATCTCGTCAATGAGGAAACGAGTGGCGAGGCAGAGACACGCATCATCAGTGACGAGGACGACTTCGGCTCGCGGTGATCAAGCCCCAAAGCCAGATTCGAAGCTGAAACGGCCATCACGTTGGATGACCTCACCGTCGACCTCGATCAGCGAATCCTCGCTCATATCGACGATCATATCGAGATGGATCGCACTCTGGTTTGGTTCGACACCCTCGGGGACGTTGTCATCGTAGGCACGACCGATAGCGAGGTGGACCGTATCACCCATCTTCTCATCGAAGAGCATGTTGTAGGTGAAGCGGTCGATATCACGGTTCATGCCCACGCCGAGTTCACCCAGGCGACGTGCCCCGTCATCAGTGTCCAAGACAGCGGTGAGCAACTCCTCGTTCTTCGCCGCCGAGTGATTGACCACCTCGCCAGCCTCGAACTCAAGGTAGGCACCTTCGATCTCGCGGCCGTGAGCGATCAACGGCATATCGAACAGGACCGTTCCCTCCGTCGAATCAGGTACCGGGGCGGTGAACACCTCGCCGCCGGGGAGGTTGTGTCTCGCGAAGTCATTGATGGCGATCATCTCGTCGATGGACATGCTGAGGTCGGTCTCATCACCACTCTCGATACGTATCTCACGGCCGTCGTTGAGGATATCTACCAACTGTTGCTGGTGTTCACGCTGGGCATCCCAGTCCTTGGTGACCGCATCGTAGACAAACTCGGCATACGCGTCTATGCTCATCTGTGCAGCCTGCGCTGCATCTGGAGCGGGGTGCTGGGTACCCACCCATCGTGTCCGCTGTAACCGCGTGTTCAGTATCGGCTCTTGAACCTTGCCGTACGCCATCGACATCTCCGGCGGGACGTCAGCCGTCTCGAACAGATTGACACCGCCTCTGATCCCGATAAACACGTCTGTCTCCTCCATCGACGCCAGCATATGATCGGCGAGTTCGAGACCGTCGATATCACTATGTTGGAGATATGCCCGGTGAAAGCGAGGGTCTGCGTACGAGGTGAGTGGCACACCACCACGTTCGCCGATCAGTTCATGTAGTGCGATGACGAGGTCCTCAGCGGTTGGATGGGCACGGATGACGATATTATCGCCCTGCTCGATGGAAGTGGAGTGGTCGACGATAATCTCTGCGTGCTCGTAGACACGTGGATCCATAGTTATTGACCTCAAGAGCTCGAAAAAGCTGTTTCGGTCGAAATCAATTTCGCCAGGCGGCGTACACCTCAGACTGACTGGCTCAAAGTGCCTCGTCGAAACGTGCGAACGCACCGACGAAATCCTCGTGCTCTTCTAAAAAGTCCTTGCGGAGTTCGTCGACCTCCTCACGGAGTGCGTTGACTCGCTCGGTGAGTTTAGCGTACTCGTCGTTCTCTGCCAGTTCACGCTCAGATTTCTCCGTCTCCAACAGTGCCTTTTTCGATACCAGTGAGAAGTACTCCTGTAACTCGTTATCGTATTTCGCTCGTGTCGACACCTGTTCGATGATGTCGAGCAACTCGTCTTTCGATATCGGTTTGACCAGGTAATCATCGAAGCCCATCTCGATGATGTCGAAATCGGGATCGACCGCCGTGACCATGATGACGCGACAATCGTACCCACCGTCACGAATCTGATCGAGTACCTCATCCCCGGACAATCCGGGCATCCGACGGTCGAGCAAGACGACCGACACATGCTCATCGAGTTCATCGAGTGCTGATTGGCCATCGTACGCCGTCCGAACCTCGTATGCACCTTCGAGCCAGGTGGCGAACAAGTCAGCTAGTCGTTCTTCGTCGTCGACGACAAGCACGGTGTCAAGTTCGTCGCTCATGGGCACCTACCCCATCGTGTTGGCATGGTGGCTATCGAGTATACAAATAACGCTCCCTCTCTTAAATGGGGTGGGAATTTTTTTCGTTTTTTGCAGATTTCAAACGCCAATGACCGGCCCAATTGGCGCTCGACTCACTAGTTGGGAAAAGAATTGCTGAATACAGGAAATATTCTTTCGAAATTAACAATGCATCGGTAATAGCTATTAGCGCGCGCCATCGTCAGGGTACGCCTCCTCGATGATCGAGGCGTGTTCGTTGAAATACGACCGGATCGGTTCGATCGCATAATCGATCTCACGAGAGACGGCTGGCTTGAGGTCTGCTGGGTGTAACTCACCGCTGACAAAATCAGACTCGACCTCCGGGTATGTCTCATAGCGTAACTGACCTCCAAAGCGCTCAGGTCGGTCGACGGTGAACGAACGACCCTCCTGGTCGAGGATGGGGAAGACGAGGTACCTGAGATACTCGAGCACACCGTTATCCTCGACCGTCTCAGCCGGGCAGTACGCCTGCTCGAGCTTTGATTCGATGACTTCCGGTTCGTCGGTGATCCTGATGGTCGAGGCGGTATCAGAGGCACTCATCTTCTCACCGCTCAGACCGGACAACAGCGGTGCGAAGATACACACCGGTTTGTCACCGCCATGTTTAGGAAGCAGTTCTCGGGCGAGCATGTAGATACCGCGTTGATCTAACCCACCGTAGGCGATATCGACGCCGAGGTGCTCGACATCTTTTGACTGCATGAGCGGGTAGATCAGCCCACCGAGCTTCGGACTCTCGCCCTCGCGAACGACCTCACTCGCAGCCCGCCTAGCCCGGCTGATCGTGGTCTCGGTGGCCATGCGCAATATCGAGAGCATGTACTCAGGATCGAGCTCAAAATCGGTCCCGCGAACGAAACGTACCTGTGAGGGGTCACCTCCAGCGGCGTGGATCATCCGCTCGATAGCCGTTTGGTAGTAAAGCGAACGCTGGTCGAGGAGGTCGAAGGGTGACTTCTCATCATCGAGGTGTGCATGTAAATCGGCGATGAGTACGGTTACCTCGAGCCCACCCTCGAGGAAATCGACCAGTTTCCTGATCGTCGTAAAGTGACCGATGTGCATCTGCCCTGTCGGTGCGTAGCCGATATAGACCGATGGATCGTCGGTGTCGAGTACTGCGGCGAGTTCCTCTTCAGTCACGATCTCTGCGGTATTCCGGGTGATAAGCGACATCCGATCCATTGGTCCTTGACAGTCCTAGGTCAGTTGGCGGGGTTAAACCTTAACGACCTGATGTGAGTGGCTACCTGGGTCTCTGACTACTCCCACGACTGAAGTCGTGGGGTTCCCTCACTGGGGGTTGTGCCCACGACAGGCGGGAGTTCCCCGGTCTCCGGTGCCGGGGTTATGGGCTGAGCCAGTACAGCCCCCGCGTTGGATAGCGGTCTCTGGAACTTACCCAACGCTCGTTTCGCAATGTTTAGTGCGCCGTTCTTGTCCGCGTTGTCTTCGAGGCCGCAGGACGGGCATTCAAAAAGACCTTGTGAGGGGCGCATGCCCTCGCTCCCACACCGATTGCAGTACTGCGAGGTGTATGCCTCGTCCACCGTCAGGACCTCGATACGGGCTTCGCGGGCCTTGTACTCGATGAACGTCCGGAGCTTGGCGAACGGGAAGCGATGAATCTTGTCGTTCGCGTAGCGCCCCTTGTCGTTGTCCTCGCGGATACCGCCGAGGTCCCCGAGAACGATCAGCGCGTTTCGGTCGGCGGCGTCGGCCACAATCGCGTTGGCGATCTTGTGGAGCCGATCTTCGACCTTCCGGGACTCGGCGTTCCCGATGCGCTCGATCACCTGCCGACCTTTCTCTACTTTCTTCTTCCCGATGCGCTTGCGGAGAAGCTTGTAGTGTTCGCGGATGCGGCGCACGTCATCGCCGTAGAACGTAGTGTCGCGGTCTGACAGTGCCACAGACACTGCGATCCACCGCGCTCCCATGTCCACGGCGAGCAGGTCGTCGTACTCCTCCTGAAGCTTGTGCTGGCGCTTTACGACGAGGTGGACGAACCACTCCCCGTCACGCCGGACGAGTTCGGAATCTGCGATCTCGCCCCCTCGGACGAGATCGTGGTCTTTCTTCGGCACGATGGCGGGGCACCATACGGAACCGCCCCGCTCTTTCTCGGGGTTGTACACCGGAACCTTCACCCACCATTTCGAGAGCGGAAGGTCCTGTTCGACCACAGTGATAACGTCGTTCCGAAGGACGACCGGCTGTTCGTATCGCGGGTTCTTTTGTCGCCGGACTTTCCGGGCCTGTTGTTTGGTCGCGGAGTACAGGTGGGCATCCTCGCCTCCGACGGCCCGCTGAAACGCCTCGTACTCGCGGGAGAGAAGCCCCTCCTTGACGTTCGTCAGGGAGTGGAGCTTCACCCGGATGGTTTTGGCGACTTCGTGCTTCATTGACCGGTCTGTGCCTCGATATACGCCTCGATGGTCTGACTCGATACCTCGCCCGCCGAGGACACGAAGTAGCTTCGTGTCCACAGCGACGGGAGGCCGAAGTCGTACTCGTCCCGGAGGACACGAGACGAGTAGCCTTTGATCTGCTGGA
This sequence comes from Halobacteriales archaeon, assembly GCA_007118145.1. Lineage (GTDB taxonomy): Archaea > Halobacteriota > Halobacteria > Halobacteriales > SKSH01 > SKSH01. Next base: position 24,828 of record SKSD01000051.1, on the reverse strand, counting down.
TGATCTTGTTCGGTGAGAGCTTCGGATGCCCAGTGATGAACAGGTGAACGTGGTCAGGTTGAATCGCCAGTTCGAGGATTTCCAGCTCAAGCTCGGCCGCTTTCTCCTCAATGAGCGATTCGAATTCGGCAGCCACGTCACCTGTGAGGACCTTCTTTCGGTACTTCGGGCACCAGATGAAGTGGTAGTGTAGGTTGTGGACGTTTGTCCGCTCCTTGCTATATCCTCGGGGCACATTTTAGATATGAGTTATCTATCTAATAATGCTATCGATTCATTCAACGCCGGCCATGCTTCTGACGGCGGTTATTGCGAGAAGCTTACGGATTCATCCCACGGCTAAAGCCGTGGGCTTTCTCCTGCGATTCGTGTAAAATCGCGGTGATTTTTGGCACACGAGTGGAATGCTGGGGCATGGACCGACACCACATTGGTGTGCTCTGTGCGACAGCCGCAGGTGGTGTCGAGCGATCTATTCTCCCCACGAGACTCGGTCTCGCAGATGAGACCCTCAGCGGTGTCGTTGAGACACTCATCGATCGCGAATTACTCGATACGATCGATGGCGTAATCGAGTGCTCACCACGCCTCACGTACGATGTCGAGACACTCACATCGCTGCTTCCTATGGGGTATGAGGTCACCTGGTACGACACACTCGCCTCGACGAACGAGCATGCGAGGGAGCTCCTCGAACCCGGTGACGCAGACCGTCTGCTGGTCATCGCCGAGCGACAGACGGCCGGACGGGGGCGGCGGGGTCGTCAGTGGTCATCACCCACGGGGGGTATCTGGGCATCAGTCGGTGATGGAAGACACCTGCCCGTTGACACCGCATGGATCGAGCAACTCGCCATGGCTGTGGCTGTCGCCGATGCGACACATACCCTCGGCTTCGATTCAGCGATCAAGTGGCCGAACGATGTCAATGACGCTCACGGACGTAAATTGGCAGGCGTACTGCTCAATACGCGTTCAGCTGGAGAAACCCGCACACGTACCATCTGTGGTGTGGGTATCAACGCGAACGTCGATGCATCGACACTTCCCGAGGGTTCGATGAGCCTGCAAACACTGGCTGGGCCGATCCGACGTGCACCCTTTCTGGCCTACGTCATCCATACGTTCGAACAGCTTCGAACCGATCCTGCATCGACGCTGGCGATGTGGTCGAGTCACAGTGAGACAGTGGGACGAACGGTACGTGTCGAGACACCAGATGGCTATCACACCGGGATCGCGAAGGGCCTCGACGATGCGGGGGCACTGGTGATCGAGACCAGGCAGGGCACCCAAACGATCTCCCTCGGCCACTGTGAGCGACTCAGATACGTTCAGCCCTCATGCTGAAGTCCGATCCGTACCGTCATCACCGGAACCGGTGCACTACGGATCACACCCTCGGCAACACTCCCCAGCAGGAGTCGGTCTAACCCCGATCGACCGTGTGTCCCCATCACGATGAGGTCGCAGCCCGTTTCGGTCGCATCCGTGACAATCATCCGACTCGGACGACCCTCTCGAAGCTCGGTCTCGACCGAGACATCGGCCTCCTCGGCGCGTTCTCGGAGGCTTTGCAGCGCTGTTTCTCCCTCGTTTCGTAGATGCGCATACAGCCCGTCCCACGGAACCTCGACAGCCGCACCGGCGAGTGCGCCCTCGTTGACCACGTAGAGTCCTCTGATCGTCGCATCGTGAGCTTGTGCGAGCTCGAGGGCGTGATCGAGTGCGATCATGGACCCCTCCGACCCGTCGGTAGGGACGAGGATCCGAGAGTACATGCCGGTCGTTGACACCCAGTTGGCTTAATCTTCAGGTTCGATAGGTGACAGGATGACCTCCTCGATATCGGTCCGACACGCCCGCCTGACGATGGCACTGACCGGATCGACATATCCAGAGAGATTGTCAGAATCGCCATCGATGAGCACCATCCGGGCAGGTCGTCCCGCTGCCAGGTACCCATCTGGGCGGTCGAGCATCGATGCAGCGTTCGTCGTCGCCATGGCCAAGACCTCCTTCGGTGTCACATCGAACAGTTTCGAGGTGAACTCCATCTCTCTCAGCATCGACGGGTTGTTGATCATCACGTTGTCCGTCCCGAGTGCGACGGACGTTCGAGCGGCCAGTGCCTCGACCGGTGGCAGACCGACATCGGTGACGAGATTCGACCGTGGGCAACAGACCACCGGGATCTGTGCATCCTCAACCCGCTCGAGGTGGATCTCCTCAGCGTGTACCATGTGGACAAGGAAATCCGGGTCGAGATCGAGTGCGGGGTTGATATCACCACTATCTACCTCACCGGCATGGATACCGAACGGTTTGTCAGCACCCCTGGCTGCCAGGCGCTGTGACGCAAAGCGCTCATCCGCTGCCCCACTCGCGCCGTAGCCATCTGCGTAGGCAATGACACCGGCATCCCCGCGTCCGAACGCGTTGGCATCAATCGTCAGGCCATCAGCCGCCTCTCGCAGGCGTTCGACCCCTTCGATACCCCCCTCTCGGAAGTCATAACACGCACCAATCCCCTCGAGCTCCATGAAGCGGAGTGATCGACGCATCGCCCCGACCAGTGTTGACGGCTCTGCCTCGGCGAGTAAGCGATGTTTCAACCCGTCCGGTGGGGCGACAAGCGCCTCAAGACTGAGTTCGAGACCGGCCTCCTTCGCGATCGAGTCACCGATGTGGGTGTGTGCGTTGATGAAGGCTGGTGCGACGATGGTCGAGGACGACACCGTCGTCTCCTCGATGGACGTGATGCGGTTGTCCTCGATGACGAGGCGACCCTCGACTGGTTCGAATTCGGTGCCCGTGAGGATCGTACCCTCGATCGTCCACTCGGTCATGTGTCGACGAACTCCCCCAGACGTCTGTGGATACCCCGACCACGCTCTTGTACGTACGGTCCGGTGATATCCAGCCCGAGGATGCCAGCTGCTGCCTCGGCCACCGTTGCCGTCGTTGCCTCAGGTGAGTAGACGCCCAGGCGCCACTGCGCATCGTGACTGTCCTGTAACGCTCTGACGAGTGGTGACTGCTCATCAAGACGGCGTATCTCACCGTTGACGAGCACCCGAGATGATGCCTCCGTCATGTGAGTATCTGATGGGATATCGAGTAGGACGTGCTCCGAGCTGACTCCCGCACGGTCGGCGATCTCACGTTCGAGCCCTCGTATCTCAGCGATGGTGAGATCGAACAGCCCATCCGAGACGTGACGCCGCTCAGCCCAGATCGCCCGCTTGAACAGGTCGCGATTGATGAGTCGCTGTAACAGTGGGCGTGTACGGGGGATACTCGCCATGGCAACCAAGACATCGTGATCGGTGGCTTGACGCAACGGGTGTACCGACCCATCATCTCGCTGCCAGACGGATACGAGCGGGTCGATCTGTGCATCGAGGTCTCCACCGTCGACCAACTCCCAGAATGCACGCCTGAGCATCGCCTTGCTGATCCGCGAGACGTGATGGTTGTACACGGTTGGGTTCATCAGTGCACGTGCGATAAGGAGGTTCTCAGCTGATTGCACGTTACCCTCAGCAAGCACGAGATCGCCATCGACGAACGTGAGCTGTCGAAGCAGTCTGCCTGGGTCGATCGTACCGTAGGGGACACCGGTGTGATGGGCATCACGCACGAGGTAGTCCATCCGGTCCACGTCGAGCTCACCGGCGAGGAGTTGCCCGAGTGAGCCACCGCCCCGGACGAGCTCGGCAATCGTCGCCGGTGAGAGGTCGAATCGCTCGAGCACATCGACGATCGGTGGTGCAGCCAGAAGGTGGTCGATCGTATCATGCGTCGCGCCGGTCTCCTCCTCGAGGATCGGTTCTAGATTGTGTGAGAATGGTGCGTGACCAACATCGTGCACCATGGCAGCTGCCTCGATCTCCCTGGCGTGTTGGCCAGCGATACCGAGGTGGTCGAGCGCCTGTCTCACGAGGTGATAGACACCGAGGCTGTGTTCGAATCGTGTGTGATTTGCGGATGGGTAGACCAGTTGCACCGTGCCAAGCTGGCGGATGTGTCTCAGGCGCTGAACCGGTGGTGTATCGAGCAACGACGCTCCCACACCGTCTATCTCGATATGGCTGTGAACACTGTCCTTGATGGTGATCATATGGCTCGCCGGCGCGTAGACGATTACCTAGAGCAGCTGGGTCGCGTTCTTGTGACCCTCGATATCGACACCATCGGTCGTCACGCGAGCGATGTAGATACCGTTCCCACTCCCGGAATCGCGCTCGGTCGCACTGACGATCCCGCCAGCAGCGATGCGCTCTGCCTCTTGCATGTCGATCGTATCGTCGTATTCCTGCTCGAGGTGTCCGTAAGCGAGTTGCATCCCACTGCCCGTCACGACATAATCCTCACCGAGGACACCACCATCTGGTGAGATGGAGAACACGTGGGTGCCCTCGTCGTCGACGCCACCGAGGATCGGGTTGATCAACCAATAGGGACCGGCTCGGGCGAAGTTACCAGCGATCGTCGAGAGCGCCTGCATGCTCATACGTTCACCACGTCGAGTCTCGTAGAGACTTGCCTCGATGCGAAGTCCCCTGATGAATGCCTGTGCACCGCCAACCGATCCGACCATGGTCAGCGCGGCCGTTGGGTGGACTTGCTCGACCTTCTGCACGTTCTTGTTCGTGACGAACCGACCGGCGAGGCTCGCGCGCATATCGGTGGCGAGCACGACTCCCTCGTCAGTCGTCAGGCCGATCGTCGTCGTCCCGGTCTCACTCGAGTACTCCGACTCCTTCGGGCCGTTGTACGACGGGAGTTCGCCGACCATCGGCTCGGATGGGTCACGGAGTCCCGGTCGCGGTCGATCGATCGGTCGGTGGTGATTGACCATCGGGTCCATGGAAGAGTGGATAACCTCCGATGGTATAAAATGCCGTTTTCAGACCTGGTGGTAATCAAACCGTGTTCTGACGTCGTTCGTACGCGTCACCGAGGGTCTTGACGAGTCTGTGCATCGGGAGGGTGATCCCAAAGCGTCCCATCAGCAATGCCAGCGGGAGGAGGACGAGACCCAGGGCGATCGTGAGTTGGTAAGCCCCAAACAGGAGTGCTCGGGACAGTCGTTCGATCATGGTGATGTGGCCCGTCGGTCACCACCCTGTGCATATAAACGTTTCCTCATAATTATCTCCTAAACCGGCACAGGGGGTGGCTAAACCCCGATAATTTACGTCAATCGTCGAACCGTCTGACCGGTGTCATACACTGTCACGCAAGGTGAAAACCTGCGTATCAAGTTCACCAGACTAAACCAAATGATTCGTGAATAATATACATCACCTACGGAATGGCCCGCGCCATCCAAACCACAAAGCACGCCATCGGTGAGCCACTCTTCGGAGGTATGGGAAATTACAGGCTCCTGTTGGAGGCCGCCTGGTTGGTCAGGGATGTGCAGGACATCGATGATGCGATTGGTGTGGCGATCAGCGAGGCTGGTCGGCGGTTGAACGAGGCATCGATGGCGTACGTCGAGGTGGACGTCGGGGTGACCGGCTGTCCAGCTTGTAACGCACCGTTCGATTCAGCGTTCATCGCCGCGGAAACCGCACTCGTCGGGTTGGCACTCGAGATGGACGTCTTCAACGCCGAGAACGAGGAACACGCCAGTCGGATCGCGAAGAAGGAGATAGGCACAGCGCTCAGGAACGTTCCACTGAGTGTGATCGAGGTGTTCGAACTCGAGGAAGACGACAAGGAGGAGTGAGCGAGACACCGGTCAGTACAGAACGTTTAATCAATTACCCCGGGTAATCATTGGATATGGAGCTGCCGACCGCGGCCGACCTTCGCGAACGCCGAAAGCAACTTGGTCTGACACAAAGCGAGGTGGCCGAGGCAGCTGGTGTTTCACAGCCACTGATCGCACGGATCGAGGGTGGTGGTGTCGACCCGCGCCTGTCGACACTGCGTCGAATCGTGGAGGTGCTCAATGAACGCGAGGCCAAGGTGGTCAGAGCTGAGGAGCTCATGTCGACATCGGTCGTGAGTGTACAGGCCGATGATTCGGTCAAACTCGCCGCCTCGAGGATGAGCGATGCAGCATACTCGCAACTACCTGTCCTCGAGGGGGAGGTAGCGGTTGGGAGTATCACCCTCGGGAACCTCGCCGGTCTCGATGATGCTGACCGCGATGACCCGATCAGCAAGCACATGCAAGAACCCTTCCCGGTCGTGTCGCCATCGACACCGGTGAGTGAGATCAAGACGCTACTCGAGCACGCCAGAGCTGTGGTCGTCACCGAAGATGGTCGTCCCGTTGGGATCATCACCGAGGCCGATCTCGCAGCTCGTCTCTCCTGAGTCGGTGTTTCGGCGAATTTATTGAGCAAGCTCTCTGAGACGCATGCATGAGCAAGGAGGCGTTCCCAACCGAGACGCCAGCAGTCGTCACCTGTGGGCTACCATACGCGAACGGTAAGTTGCATATCGGACATATGCGGACGTATCTCACCGGTGACGCCCTCGCCCGAGCCTTTCGACTCATCGGGCAGGATGTCGCATTCGTCTGCGGGTCTGATATGCATGGGACGCCCGTCACGGTCAACGCCCACCGCGAGGGTATCGAACCTGAGGAGTTCGCCCTCAGGTGGCACGAGCGGTACAAGGAGCTGTTCCCTCGATTGCGTATCGACTTCGATAACTACGGGCACACGCACGATGAGACGAACCAGGCATTGACCAGGTCGATCGTCAAGGCACTCGATGACGGTGGTCATGTCTACGAGAAGGAGATCGAGGTGGCCTGGGATCCGGTCCTCGAGATGCCGCTTCCCGACCGGTATGTCGAAGGCACATGTCCCTACTGTGGAGCGCGAGCCCGGGGTGATGAGTGTGACGAGGGATGTGGCAGACACCTCGAGCCTGGAGAGATCGTTGACCCGATCAGTGTCGAGACCGGCGAACCCGCAGAGTACCGCCCACGCGATCACAAGTTCTTCCGGTTGTCTGATTTCCAATCGTACCTCGCAGAGTTCATCGACCGACTCGAGGGGACTGCCAATGCACGCAATCAGCCGCGTGAATGGATCGAGGGTGAACTCAGGGACTGGTGTATCACGCGTGATATCGATTGGGGAATTCCCTACCCAGACGAGGATGCTGAAGACCTGGTACTGTACGTCTGGGTCGACGCACCGATCGAGTATATCGCGAGTACGCGTCAGTACAGCGAGCGTGTGGGTAGCGACAGTTTCGACTGGGAGCGCACCTGGAAGGACGATGGCGAGATCATCCACATTATCGGGCGGGATATCATCCAACATCACACCATATTTTGGCCAGCCATGTTACGTGGATCGAACTACCACGAGCCACGTGCGGTCCTCGCGAGTGGGTTCATCAACCTCGATGGGAAGAGCTTCTCCACGAGCAGGGACCGTGCCGTGTGGGTCGATGAGTATCTCGATGCAGGATTCGACCCGGATTACCTCAGATACTACCTTCTCAGCTACGGGCAGTTTCAGCAAGATATCGACTTCACCTGGTCGAGATTCGCCCAGGTGGTCAACAGTGATCTCGTGAATCACCTCGGCAACTTCGTATATCGATCGATGCTCTTCGCTGAGCGCAACTTCGAGACGCCGCCAGGTGGTGAGGTGTCCGAGTCGGTAGAGTCGCAGATCCAGTCGGCGGTGGATGGCGTCAATGAAGCGCTCAATGCGTATACACCGAGACGGCTCGCCCAGATCCCTGTCGAGCTCGCCCGCTTTGGCAACGAGTACATCCAACAACACGAACCATGGCACCTGATCGATGATGATCCGGCCAGTGCCGAGCAGGTCATCGTCGACTGTCTCCAGTTGGTCAAGGCCATCGCGGTGACCGGTCAACCCGTCCTTCCGGGGATTGGCGCACAGATCTGGACACAGCTCGGAGAGGAGGCATCGTACGATGCGATACACGTTGAGGAGGCACTCCGCCCGCGGACACCGACCCTCGGTGAACCGACCGAACCGGTCGAGAAGATCGAGGATGAGACCGTCGAACGACTCGAGACTGAACTCAATGCACGTATAATCGAGCACACCGAAGCCGAGGATATGTCTCAAGATACCACTGACAGTGGAGACCGCGTCAATATTCAACGCTTTCGCGATCTCGACATGCGTGTCGGGGAGATCCTCGAGGTCGAGGGGATCGACGGCGCAGATGAGCTTGTCAAACTCAAGGTCGATATCGGTGATGAGACCCGGCAGATCGTCGCAGGGATCCGCCAGTTCTACGACCTAGACGACCTCCCTGGCCAGCGAGTGGTCGTCGTGGCCAATCTCGAGAAGGCGGAGATTTTCGGGGTCGAAAGCGACGGGATGGTCCTGGCCGCAGGTGATGACGCAGATCTCCTCACCACCGTCGGTGATGCCCCACTTGGCAGCAAGGTTCTCTAAGCCATGGTCGATGACGAGGACGAATCGTGGCGATTACCCGAACCACTGGCACCGGAGCATCCATCGCTCGAGAATGCAGTGTTCGTACTCATCGGGATGATCGCGATGCTCCTCGTCCTAGTTTATCTGTTTCTCCTGTTCACCTGAGGTAACTAACGCAGCTCGGTGCCTGATAACCGTTCGGAACTTCCGCTTGCTTAATGTGATATAACCCCGATGAGTCGAGCATGGTCACCGTCCTGGGGATTGAACTCGCGTTGTTGATCGTCATCCTGGGACTGGTGCTGATCGGACTGGAGGCGATCGCACCAGGTGCGAACTTCATCGTCATCGGGGTAGCACTCGCAGCGGCAGGTGCGGTCGGGCTTGCCTTCCCCGCACTGGGGAGTCCGCTGGCACTCGCCGGGCTCATCCTCCTGTTCGGATCGATCGCCCTGATCATCTACCAAGAGCTGGATATCTATGGTGGGAAGGGACAGGCGCAGACCAAAGATTCACGGAGTCTCGTGGGGAGAACCGGCTACATCACCGAGCGGGTCACCCAGACCAGTGGTGAGATAAAACTTGAAAACGGTGGATTCGATCCACACTACAAGGCACGGACAAAAACCGGTGAGATCGCCGTCGGTAAACGTGCGGTGGTCGTCGATCCTGGAGGTGGTAACGTGGTCACCGTCGAGCCATTCAGCGAGGAAGATACCGACTCCACCGACGACATCAAGGAGTCCTAATTGCTGTTCTGATAACTGAGCACCACTACTAAGCAAGCTTATACAGCGAAGCCAATATTCTCTGTTATTGGTAATAGACGGTCTATCTTGTCGAAATAGTTATATCACGTTGCGTAGATGTGACCTCAACAATCAATAAATCAATAGTATTGGTTCGATGATATATGGCGAACTCAAGTCACCGCACGAATCCGTATCGACGATCGAATGGCAAACCATCGCGTCTGCCTTTTCGGCGGGTGGTCGGCGTGCTCGCCGTGGTCGGGATGCTCGTACTCCTTGGGTTACATGGTATGCACGCTGTCGCCGACGCGCAAGGCCCTCCAGGGCAGTGTGCAGGGGTGCCTGATGTCCCTGAAGACCCGATGGTGTTCCTGGAGACAGAAGACGGCCAGACCGCCATGTTCTCGGAGATTCAACCCGCCGTTGATGCTGCCACTCCCGGTTCCATCATCTATGTGGAGGACTTCGACGGTGTCTATGCAGAGTCGGTCACAGTCACGACCGATGACATCACCATCACCTCTGGCGAGACCATCCGCCCGGTACTCGACGGTGGCGGTGGTCTCGATATCGGATTCGATATCCAGGCAGATGAGGTGATCGTCGAGTGCTTCGTCGTCCGCGGATTCACCGATCAGGCCTTCTCGGTCAACGGTGATGACAACGAGATCAGGAAGCACATCATCGAGGAGAACGATGACGGAATCACCATCTACTCGGGTGAGCGCAATTTCATTCACACCAACCTTATCACTGATCACGTTGGTCATGGCATCGCTGATGCTGGCCAGGAGAGCACCATTCGACATAATCAGGTGACCGGGCCACACCAGGCCGGCTTGGTCTCTCAGGGTACCGTCGGCGTCCTCCTTGAGGGGTCGAATGCCCTGGTGACGGAGAACGATATTCACACGCATTGGAACGGTGTGTCGATCGAGACAACATCGGGAAACACCGTGTCCTCGAACGAATTATCGAGCAACCGTGTCGGCATCAATCTCGAGGAGGCAAGTGATAACACCATCTCATCGAATGAGGTGTCAACGAGCACAGAAACTGGTATCTCTCTTGAGTGGTCAGAGGGGAACCTCATACAGGGCAATACGATCGAGCGTGGTGAGGGTGATGCGGTCTACATCTCACATCAATCACATGGGAACGCCATCATCGCGAACACCATCAGCGAAAACGACGGCACTGGCGTGGTCAACGACTGGTCCGATGATACCATCATCACCAACAACACGCTCGAAGACAGCGGTGGATTCGGGATCAAAGCAGCGGTGTCCACAAACATATCGGTTATCTCGAACTCGGTGAGCGCTAGTCATGTATCAGCCATCGAGTTGGAGGAGGTGACCGTTTCGAGCATCGAGGGGAACACCATCACGGACCACGTCGCCCTAGCTGGTATCGTCCTCAATCACGCTGATGATAACGTGGTATCGTCGAATCATATCGATAGCAGCGGACTCACCGTCGGTATCTATGTCGGCTTTGCCACAGACAACCACGTGTTCAATAACTCGGTCGTCGATGTGGGCAGAGGCATCTTACTCGAGCGAGCATCCCAGAATGATCTATATGACAACACGCTCGTCCGCTCGACACTGTCTGGCATCCGGTTGGAGCATGCCGAGGGCAATTATATCCAATCGAACCACTTCAGTGACGCAAGCAGTGGCGTCTCATTAGGTAATGCCACCAACAACGACATCAAGGAGAACGTCATCGAAGGGGCGAATGAGGTGGGCATCTACGCAGGCATCTCCTCGATGAATCGTATCGAGAACAACATCATTGAACGGCCAGGCAGTGGCATGATGCTCATCCAAACGAGTGATAACCTGATTCTCCAGAACACCATCGAAGATGCCACCCAAAGTGGTATCAGCCTCGAACTGTCGACAAGTGACACCATCGGTGAGAACACCATCACCGATTCGACCCGACATGGGATCTATCTCGATAACTCAAGCGGCTTCACCGTGAGTAGGAACCAGATCGCCGACGCCGGGTTGAGCGGTATCCATGTCGAGTATGCGACCGGGGGGAGACTGTTCATGAACACTATCGAAGACCCGTTGACCTTCGGTGTCCGAGTCCAGGCATCTGTCGGGACCGAGGTCGACGCCAATCGAGTCCGACGTGTCAGTGGAGGTTCGGGGATCGTCCTCGAGGCGGTGAGCGACGCAACGGTGACGGATAACACCGTCGATCGCAGCAACGAGTGGGGGATCGGCATGCAGTTTGGCTCAGGGACGACGGTGGCAGATAACGATATCTCGAGAAGCGGAAATGATGGAATATTCATCATCGAATCGGCTGGCCACACGGTGACGGACAACGTCATCAACCGCAATGGCGGATACGGTGTGCGGATTTCGCATGATGATGGTACACGAATCACCTCGAACTCGATCGCGAATAACCGAAACGGGGGGATCAACGTCGAGAGTTCGAACAACATCGTGGTGAACCCGAACGTGATTTCCGATGTCGGTGGGCCGGGTATCCTCATCGAAGATACTTCAGCAGCCACCCTCGACTCGAATCACATCACCAACAGTTCCGAGGTGGGTATCTGGGTACGTCACTCGGACGATATCGAGGTACATGCGAACGTGATATCCGAGGTCGATGGCTGGGATATCAGGATCACTGAGAGCCCAGGTGTGACCCCCTCGGCAATCGACGTGGGAACCGGGAGTTTCACCGTAGTCGACACGGATATCACCGACCTCGGCATCGCATCGATAACTGAGCCACCAGCACCGCCATCGGGCATGGTGTCAATCGGACACCTAAGCGTTGCAGACCTGACAGATGCCACAGACTCGACACTGTTGATAGAATTCACGCTTGCAGGGATCGACCAGGATTCGGTCGCTCTCTGGCGTCTCACCGATGACGGCACCTGGTTAGATGACGTCGAGTTAACCATCGATGCTGACAGGGGAACCGCGACCGCTGTGGTCACAGCACAGGCGAGTTATGGTCTCTTCGCCATGGATGGTGACGAGAGTCGACAACCGGTGGTAGGTCCAGATGAGGATGGTGTGGTTGGTATGGTGGCCATCATCCTTGTCATCTCACTGCTCCTGGTGTTGGGTCTGCTCGTGTACCTGCTCAGGGATGCCTCCACCATCGGCTTGGGAGAGCGATAGCGAGTGCAGGTGACCGCCAGCGCTTAACCTGGCTCGATAAATCGGGGGTCGGTCGTGTGGATCGCTGGCTTTGCGGTTTCAGTCTGTGTTATGCATGGATCGGCCACCCAACGTGCCAATATGCACGGGAATCCTTTTGGCCTCGCTTCCGATAGGTAAGGTATGTACCCAGAAATGCTGCTGTTGCTCGGCGGCATGGAGCTCACGATCATCGGTATCATCGTCCTGTTGCTGGCGATACTCACCGTCAACAGCGCGGTCGAGATCGTCAACGCATACGAGAAGCGTGCGCTGACAGTCTTCGGTGAGTACCGCAAGTTGCTCGAACCAGGGATCAACTTCATCCCACCGTTCGTCAGTCGGACATATCGATTCGACATGCGTACTCAGACGCTTGACGTCCCCCGTCAGGAAGCCATCACCCGTGACAACTCTCCCGTCACGGCCGATGCAGTTGTCTACATCAAGGTGATGGACGCACGCAAGGCGTTCCTCGAGGTGGACGACTACAAGCGAGCCACTTCGAACCTCGCCCAGACGACACTCCGTGCAGTCCTTGGTGACATGGAGCTCGACGATACGCTCAACAAGCGACAGGAGATTAACGCGAAGATACGACAGGAACTCGACGAACCGACCGACGAGTGGGGTATCCGCGTCGAGAGTGTCGAGGTGCGTGAGGTCAACCCATCCAGAGAGGTTCAAGAGGCGATGGAGCAACAGACCAGCGCCGAGCGTCGTCGCCGTGCGATGATCCTCGAGGCGCAGGGAGAACGTCGCTCTGCTATCGAGCGTGCGGAGGGTGACAAGCGGTCGAATATCATCCGTGCCCAGGGGCAAAAACTCAGCGAGATACTCGAGGCACAGGGTGAGGCGGTCTCGACCGTGCTTCGGGCGAAGTCTGCTGAGGCGATGGGAGAGCGTGCCGTCATCGACCGCAGTTTCGAGGCACTCGAGGAGTTGGGTAAGAGTGAATCTACCACGTTTGTCATCCCCCAAGAGCTATCCTCACTCGTCGGGCGCTATGGCAAGCATCTCTCAGGTAGCGATATCCGCGATGTCGACGGCATCCTTGAGAGCCTGGAGTTTGACGAGGCGACGAGGGATCTACTCGGTATCGATGACCTCGAGGAGCTCCTCGGTGAGTTGGATGAGGAGAAGGTGGATGTCGACGGTGTCGACACTTCAGAAGAGGCCAAGGAACCGATCAAGAGTGCAGACGAGGTGATCAAGGAGATGGACGAGGAGCTCAAGGAACACCTCGACCAAGACACCTAGCTTCGGAAGCTACTTTCGTATACCTGTGTGAGTACGCCATATGACTGAGTCGGGGGTGCACGTGAGTGTCGTCCTCCCCGCATACAATGAAGCCTCGACACTGGAGGGAACGGTCGAGGCAACACTCGCCGCACTCACTGATCTCGATATCGATGGCGGGTTCGAACTCATCATCGCCGAGGATGGATGCTCGGATGATACTCCCATCGTAGCCTCTGCATTGGCAACAGAGCACGCAGTGGTCCGTCACCTTCATAGTGAACAACGCCTCGGGCGTGGCCGGGCACTCGCCCGGGCAACGAACGAGGCAGCCGGTGCGATCATCGTCTATTTCGATACTGACCTGGCTACCGATCTCGACCATCTCGGCGACCTCATCGATGCGATCTCGAAGGACGGATACGATATCGCCACCGGCTCTCGACTCCTCGCTGCGAGCGAGGTAGATCGGCCACTCGGTCGGGATATCCCGAGTCGGATCTATAACCGCCTTGTTCGTATGCTCCTCGGATCGGGTGTCTATGACCACCAGTGCGGCTTCAAGGCCTTCGACCGGGACGTGCTCGAGGCACTCCTGCCAACGGTCGATGCCGCACACTGGTTCTGGGATACCGAGATCATCGTACGCGCACAGCGGGCTGGATACACCATCTACGAGTTCCCCGTGCATTGGGAGCCACGGGGTGATTCGACGGTCGATGTCCCCCGGGATGCATTGCATATGGGGACACAGGTGCTCCGACTCTGGTGGCAACTCAGCATCCGGCCATTCCTATATCGATACCGTGGCATCATCGCCCTCGTGCTCACCCTCGGGCTTGGCTATATCGTCCTCGAGACGGTCGCCGACCCAGGTGAGATACTGAGTGAGATCTCGAGGATCGATCTCACCTTGTTGGCCCTCGCGGGTATCATCTACCTCGCCTCCTGGCCTGTGAGGGGACTTCGATACCGCGATATCCTCCGCGAACTCGGCTTCACCGAGCGCATCGGTGTACTCACCGGGGCGATATTTATCAGCCAGACGGGTAACCTACTCGTCCCAGCACGAGCCGGAGATGCGGTTCGCGCCTATATCGTCAAGGCTCGCCGCGAGGTGCCCTACCCAACCGGTTTCGCCTCCCTCGCCATCGAACGTATCTTCGACCTGCTCACGATCACCGTCCTCGCGTTCGGTATCATGCTTGGTGCGCTCGCGTTACGTGGGACGGGAACGCTCGAGTCGATGCTGACCGACCCGGAGGTGGGGGGTGGGTCGATAGCCATCGCGTTGGCCATCGGGGTCGCCATCGTCGCCATCGTGGGCTTCGGCCTGCTCATCCTCAGTTCGAGGATCGATAACGACCGATTTGACGCACTCAAACCCGATGAGGGCTCGATCCTCGCACGCCCTGTCACCCTGCTTGCACGGTTTCTCAACGATATCCGTCTCGTCTCGACCAAGCCAAGGGCGGTGTTGCGTATCGGACTGTCGAGCGTCATCATCTGGTCGATCGACGTCCTCACGGCTATCGTGATCCTCGCGGCATTCGGTGTCGATGTCTCACCACTGCTACTGGCAGTCGGTGGGCTCTTCGCCGTCAGTGTCGGCAATCTTGCGAAGATCGTCCCCATCTCACCCGGTGGGATCGGACCGTACGAGGCTGGCTTCGCCATCATCATCGTGTCACTGACACCGTTTGGTGTGAACACGGCGGTGGCGGCGGCAATCGTCGATCACGCACTGAAGAACCTCATCACCGGTGTCGGTGGTGCCATATCGACCGGACTGCTCAATGTATCGCTGGTGACGGCTGTCCGCGAGGGGCAATCCGGTGGATACTCCACCGAGACACCGTTGCGAGAGTGAACCAACCTTCGGACGATTGGAAAAGCACTAATGTACCACAATCGGTGATACTGATATGGACCCGTCGACGATGCTGGGGCCGATTGATCTCTTAGCGCCCGTCATCGAGTACATCATCCTCGTTCTCGTCGTCGCCAACATGGCGACGCGCCATCGTGAGCACCAGCAGCATCTCGACCAGGCTGACAATGGTGTCGATGAGCTGACGAGGTATCGACCCCACGTGGCATCGAATGTCGCATTGTTGCTAGCCACCTTCTATTTCCTCACCACGGACTACCACGGTGGGATCGTGCTCGGAGTGCTCGTGATCGGTATGTTCATCAGCGATTTCTTCGAGTTCGAGGCAAGACAGGTCGAACTGCGCAACGACCGTGACTTGGAGACACCGAAGGCCTCGATCGTCGCCTCAGGTGTCGTCTTCCTCTACGCATTTTACCTGTCGGTCTTCTTCGTGGTTGAACCCGCCTGGCGGCTCATCTTCTGACTGCTGAAAGTTTCATACCGTGTTTTCCCCGCATCGAGTAGCGGATATCGACTGTCGATTGAACCTGAGCGGAGGCTGATCGTGTTGATTCACTTTGGTGATTTTCATTGCACCACTCAGCTAGTACCACGGTCCACGATGGAAGCTCGCATCTGGCGGTCGCCTACTCGTCAGCTCGTTCGTTCCAGTAGCCGTACAGCTCGCGACCCAGTGGGATAGCCACCCAGAAGGTGAGCGCACCGATAATCGCAAACCAGAACATGACATCGGCGATAGCAAGTGCAATCTCGACAAGCAGAGTGGGGTCCTCGGGATCGGGTCCGAACAGTTGCTCGTCCTCGAACGTCGGTGTACGAAACCAGGCAGCGAGGACCATCCAGACAAGCCCCGCACCAGAGAAGATAGCGAGACCCTTGATGAATTCGTCAGCCATCGTTGTTCGATTGGGATGAGTCCCCTTTATCGTTTGCTCTTTCTGCGGGCGTGAACCGTGTGGAAAACGCATAGACAGCTGCAGCCAACACGATGAGCACGACGCCCAACGCGGTCACCCACAGGTTCACCTCATCAGGTGGGGCTCGTGCTCGGTCAGTACCCCGGTCGATGAGGAGTAACCCGGCAATGATCGCCATGACGGCGAAGAACGTGGTGAAGACGGTGACCGCCTTGAAGATCGGCATCGGGACGTCTATATGACGCCTTTTTGACACATCGGAGTCGTCACCCATGTACGGTTATCTCGGCGGTCGTAAACGGTAGTACCGCCGGTTCAACTCATACATATACCCCTCTTGCATCGCCTTCAACACCGCGTAGGTGATGAACGCGGTGACGAGTGGGAGCAACAGCGTCAGGTCGAAAATCAGCGGTGCCGTCAGCCCAGGCATCCGATCGGCGACGATCTGATCGATCGAGAGCACGCTGATCGTGAACCCGAACATCAGCCCACCCATCCCGACGGCCGCCCAGAATGGCTCCTCGATGGGCCGACGTGCCGAGCCCTTGTTCACAAACGGGTAGATGAACAACACGCCGATCACCACGGTGGTCGCTGCAATCCCGTAGAGCTCGTCGCTCATCAACTTCTCACCACCGAGCAGTGCGAGTTCGGGGTTGATCGGATCGAGCTGTAACAGCCCGAAGGCCGGGTAGAGGTACCAGTCCGGGACGATGATCTCAGGTGTCACACTCGGGTCTGCCTCGTCACCGAAGTGTGGTGGAAGGGTTGCAGACAGTGCGATGATGATCCCAACGAAGAACGATGCGATCGAGAGGTTACGGATCGTCTCGTGAGGCCATGTCGGAAAGCCGAGGACGTCTCGCTCGATGTAATCAGAGTCCTGGCGTAGGCGCTGATCTTCGAGTCTCCCTCGCTCGAAGTACTCGTAGGTCACTCGCGAGAGACCCTCCGAGCGTTCCTTACGCTCGTGCCAGGTCGGCGTCTCGTCATCAGGTGGGACGATGTTCGGCCCCGATCCATCCGTTCGTGTCTGGTCTGTGTCGTCGGTCATGGTCTATCAGTGTGGTTCAGCGATTCCTTGCATCCAGACGATACCGATGTGGACGATGATCAACCCGGTGACGATGAACGGGAAGAGGAAGACGTGGACGATGTACATCCGCATCAGTGCCGGTTGGCCGACCTCGAAGCCACCGAACATCAGCTGGGCGAGCCATTCACCGATGAGCGGGCTGGCGAGCGCCATCTCAAGGCCGATCTGTCCTGCCCACATCGAGAGCTGGTTCCACGGCAGCAGATAGCCGGTGTACCCGAAGGCGATCGTCAGGATCAGGAGGATGACCCCGATCACCCAGTTGAGCTCACGTGGTTCCTTGTACGCACCCGTGAAGTACACCCGGAGCATGTGGAGGAAGACTGCAGCCACCATGAACTGGGCTGCCCACCGGTGGATGCTCCGTAACATCAGGCCGAAATCGAGTTCGTCCATGATGAAGATCATCTGGCTGTATGCGGTCGACGGATCACCCTCAGCTGATGGTGCATAGTACAGCCCCAACAAGGCCCCGCTGACAGCAGCGACGATATAGGCCAACAGCGTCAACAGCCCGAGTGAGTAAAGCGGGTACCAGTACCAGAATTTATTATCCAGGTTATACTGTTCCGTGTGTGATTTCGGCATCTGGAGGTTGGCCTTGTAGTAGAGGCTCTCCATCATCTCGAGGTAATCGACCAGTCTGAACCGCGTATCGAAGTAGATCAGGATCTTGAGGTAGATCGTCTCGAGGTGGGTGAGATCCTGCTCTTGCAACCACGCCTTGCGGTCGAACTCGTCTTGGGGTTTGACACTCATCGAGACTTCATCCCTCCGGTCGTGGTAGTGCGATGAACGTCTCTGTCACGATACTGAACGGGTCGTACACCGACTGATGGCACTGGCAGTAGATCATGTCCTCGGCGTTGAACTGCGGGGCGTCGCGGTACGTCTTCCAGCCAGGGACGCAACAGAAGTGTGTGCACTGGTTCAAGAACGCGATGAAACCCTCATCGGTGGTCGCGGCGAGCCATTCATCCTCCTGTGCACGTTCCTCGACGATTGGGCTGCGGATCACCTGGACAGGGATGGCATCTCGCGAGTCCTCATCCTCAGATCGCCAGCGTGCCTGTGCTCCCTTGCCAAGGCCACCTCGACCGATCGGCTCGGCCCAGGTCTCGTAATCGTCAAAGTGATCGATATGAAGGCGGTCTCCACCCTCAGTCTCCTCGGTCTGCCAGTCGTAGTTCGAGGTGCGGGTGTAGTGGAAGTAGTTCTCCTTGTCAGCATCAGGGATCATCCCCGGTGTCGACTGGATTCCACAGTACTGGAACCAGGTTGATGAGTAGGTGAAGCCCTCAATCTCCATCTCTGCGATCGTTACAGGGATGCCATCTTGCTCGACCTCTTGCAGGTCTGGCCAGACACCAACGACATAGCCCTCATCATCGACACGGACCGGGATCTGGGGGACACTCCGAGGTGCCGGCCCACCGATACGCTCAGCACCACGGTAGAGTGTCGGGCCACCACCGATACCAGGTGGGGTCGTCAGCGTATCGACCATGGCCGCAGATGCAGAACCGATACCGGCCAGGGCGGCGCTCCCGACCACGCCACGGACGAACCGTCGCCTGGATGAATCAGTCGGGTACTTGTCTGGTAAATGTTCACTCATGTTAGCGTTTGTAGTATGGATAGACCGTTTGTTTGATGATCTCCCAGATGTCGTCCTTGATCTCGTGACCTTCGACATCCTCCGTGCGCGTGTAGATATCCTCCCACTTGCGTCGGCGCTTTTTCACGATCATCACGTCCGGGAGGAACTCCTTGCGATACAGTGCCAGGATGAACGCGAGGGCGATGAAGATCAACGCGAGGATGAAGCCGAGGTACATGTTACCGACCTCGGTCAGTCCCCAACCGTTGATCAGGCCGTAGGTGAACACGCCGACGAGGACGATCTCGATGATGGTGAGGAGTACAATCGCGATCGCGGCTGGTGTGCTCTCCCTGGCGGGTTCGTATCGGTGAATGTCGCCGTATGGGTTACCTGAGGTTGCCATGCTTGATCACTTCCTGTTTGGACTCCCTGAATGCGGTGTTTCACCGTATTTGAGCACGTAGAACGTGAACACGAGTGTCAACGCTATCGCGAAGAACGTCGCGATGCCGATGAAGTGCTTTTGTAACGGGACACCGACCTCGTGCGGATCGAACTCGGGTGGTGCCGCAACTGGATCGTCTGGTATCTCACCGACGATGATCGACCCGATCATACCCAGTCCGACGTGGGGCGTGCACTCGAACTCATAGGTACCCTCAACGGTGAAGGTGTGTTCGTGTTCGAACCCGGCATCGTGGACATCAGGGACGCCCTCCCAGTCGGAATCTTCGGGTGCAGACGTGATCGCGATATTGTGGGTGTCGGTGATCCACACGAAACGGACGGTCGTCCCCGGTTCGATCTCGAGTGGTTGGTCCGTCCCCGGTACGTAGGCATAGTCGACGAGCTCTACTACGACCTCATCGTTACCATCCTCGCCGTTCTCCTCATCGTCATCGTTGTTCTCTGGTGAGTCCTCTTGATACAGCGAGCTTCCGCGACCGACGGTGTCGGGGTGAGCCCCAGCAGGCACGCCGCCCTGGGGCGAACCTGCGGCCTGTGCACTGCTCGCCGCGAGCGCTCCGCCAGCGCCCACTGCACCAAGCAGGAACTCCCGGCGTTTCATACATCGCCAACTCGGAAACCCGATTGCTTAAACCCACCGAATGCGCTAAGCTTGCCCCGGTGATTCTTCCTCGGATTCATCGGCGTCAGGCAAGAATGACGGGCGATCATCTGAGCCCACCCCAGCTGCTCGAAGTCGTTCACGGTAATCCTCAGCACGATATCGCGAGGAGAGCCGTGCGTTGATAACGAGGAACACCAACAGTGCGGCCACCACCAGGAACCCAAGCGCGATGACAGCCGCGAACAGTGGGAGATCATACGCCAGCCAGGCCGCGAGTAAGATCAGTCCACAGACAGCCATCGCGAACGATATCGCCTGTAGCATCAGGTTGCCCAGCCGACCGCGGGCCTGTTCCACCTCGGCCGGGTCAGGGAGTTCACCCAGCCCGGGAGGTGCCTCCTCGGGTTCGTACTCCGGCATGGAACACAGTGCGACCGATGGCTTGACATCGTTCAGTACCGTCCCGAATCCCTCGACCGATCCATTCGGCCTGACGAGGGCGTATCCCTCGTCTGAGTAGGCGAGGAGACACTCCTCACCACCCGATCGCGTCCACTCCACCACGGCGAAGACATCTCGCTCGGCGATGCGTCGGCGGAGATCTGTCTCGACGCGTTCGAGGAGGCGATGGCCGGTGATCCACGCGTCAGGGTCGAAGGCGACATCCCACTCCTCGGGTGTCATCTCCGCCAGGTCAGCCGGTCCGAACGACTCGAAATCGAAGCGTTCCTCGACCTCCTCGAGCGTCGGGCCGGTGTCATCACGTTCGTCAGACCCGTCCATCGTACTGGTCAGTTCTGATGCGATGACCAAACCGCTTGCGTCCTCGGACGACTCGGGCGCTTTATCGCTGCTGCGGTCACAGACGTGCATAGATGCTGTCTGAACGGACCATCGCGACGGTCGTCCTCATCGTCGTCTCGCTGAGTCTGCCGTTGTACCTCCACGGCGTCTGGATCATCCTCAGGTCAGAGATGGTCACATGGGGTGTGTTGATGGCGCACCTCCGTTCGATCATCCCGGGCATCCTCCTGACGGCCATCCCTGTACTAGTCTGGATGCTCCCACAGGCGATCGGCGGTCGCTTCACGGGTCTGCTCGCCCTGCATATCTTCCTCGCGATACAGGCGTATGCGCTGTTGGTCATCGGATTATGGGGTATCGTCCCGATCTATCGTGCAAAACGCGCACACAATCTGTATCATGAACCAGATCCAGCTATCGCTATCGACGAGCTCGATGAGCGGATGCCTCACTGGCGACGGCGACTTCGCATCGGTGTGTTCGGTTACCTGCTCCTTTGGTCCCTCTCGTACATCGTCGGGCTCGCCGTATACGCCCGGTTCTACCTCGTCGGTTGAGCGAAACCTTACTCCGGTGAACGTATCGGTGCATCCCATGGCTCGCCACTGGCCAGATCGACCGCATCCGGTGTGCAACGAGATGACGGGCAGATATCCTCGAGGACGCACTCGTCACATGACGGCGACCGAGCTGTACATACAGCACGCCCGTGATCGATGAGGAGGTGGGTGAACTGTACCCATGCGTCCTCAGGTACGATCTCCATCAACTCTGCCTCGATCGCCCGCGGGGTTCGTGCCTCGGTCAGGCCGAGGCGACGGGCGAGTCGTTGTACGTGTGTATCGACGACGATACCCTCGATGATATCGTGGCCGTGTTGCAAGACGACGTTCGCTGTCTTACGTCCAATACCGGGGAGACTGATCAGGTCATCCATGGTATCGGGCACCTCACCATCGTACTCCTCGACCATGACGCGACAGGCATCCCTGAGATACCCCGCCTTCTGGTTGTGATAGGTGATCGAGTAGATATCATCGGCGAGTTCATCCACGTCTGCATCGGCGTAATCCTCAGGCGCGGTGTACTTCTTGAAGAGCTCGCTCGTCACCTTGTTGACCCGTTTATCGGTGCACTGCGCAGAGAGGACGACCGCGACGAGTAACTCGAGGCGACTTGAGTACCGGAGTGAGATGGTGCTGTCGGGGTACTCCTCGGTCAGTCGCTCGACGATGATCGGCGCTCGATCGTCCGGGTCCTCCATAGGCGAATGGCTCACCTCGTCGACCATGAGCGATTCGGTCCACGCCTGTCGTATCGGCGTACCTTTATGCCGCTTACACGAAGCATCGGCCACATGAAAGCGACGGCCGTCGCGCATCCCATCCAGGGAATGGTGAAGTATCACGGCATGCGTGACCACGACCAACGTCTCCCCTATCACGATAGCATCAGCGTCTGCACCGCACCGTCGCGGTCGATCACGACCGTCGAGTTCAGACCTGACCGGAGCGAGGACGTGTTCATCGTCGAGGATGAACGACTCGAAGGCGAGGCGGCAGATCGCGTCGCGAAGGTGGTCGATGCCGCACGCGAGTTGGCGGACATGGCAGGTCAGGCAGTCAGGTTAGAGAGCACGAGTACCTTCCCGACCAACGTGGGTCTTGGCTCGTCCTCGTCGGGCATGGCCGCCGCAGCCGTCGCCACCGCCGGGGCTGCTGACATCGAGCTCGACCTGCATCGCCTGTCGGCAATCGCTCGCCTGGGGTCGGCATCCGCCGCGCGATCGGTGACTGGTGGCTTTTCGATCCTCCCCGGTGGTGCTGATGATATCACCTGCCGATCCAGCCGTATCGAGAGTCCGCTCGAGGACGACCTCAGGGTGATCGCCGCGATCGTCGACGCGTACAAGGAGACCGGAGATGCCCACCGGGAGGCACCAGAGAGCCACATGTTTGACGCGCGCCTCGCACACGTGCACGAGCAACTCGCGACGGTCAGGGCGGGCCTGGCCAGTGGCTCGTTCAACCGGACCTTCGCCTGTGTCGAGGCTGACTCGATCTCACTAGCCGCGACGACCATGACCGGACCCGAGGGTTGGATCTACTGGCAACCGGTGACCCTCGAGGTGTTCGAGACGGTCCGTCACCTCCGCGAGGAAGATGATATCCCGGTCTACTTCTCGACCGATACTGGTGCCAGTGTCTATGTCAATACCACCGAGCCGCATGTGAAGGAGGTAGTCGACGAACTCGAACGGCTCGATCTCCACGATATCCGTATCTGGCAGGTCGGCGGGCCAGCCCATCTGGATGACGACCAGGCGTTATTCTGACCGGTGGTGCACCAAGGCGTGAGACGGTACGTTGCACACTGTATCGTCGATAGTCAAGCGATTGGTTAACGTGTGATTGGGTACTTGGTGCACCTGAGGGAGACCATGGCATCACTTGACTACGAATCACGAGATCACTACATCGATGGAGCGTGGGTCGAACCGAACGCTGGCGAGTACTACGATATCCTCGACCCGGCGACTGAGGAGGTACTCGCCTCCGTGGCTGCAGGTACCAAGGCCGATGTGGATCATGCTGTCGAGGTGGCCGATGATGCGTTCGAAGAGTGGTCTGCGCTAGAGCCAGCACAGCGTGGCCGGTATCTCACACAGATCGCACAGCGTCTCCGTGAACGTGCGGAGGAGTTCGTCGAACTCGAGAGTCTCAATCAGGGTAAACCACTCCGCCAGGCGAGTAACGATATCGAGGGGGCTGCACGCTACTTCGAGTACTATGCCGGCGCTGCGGACAAGCTCGAGGGGCGGTCGATACCGGTCACCAGGGACCGGGTCAACTACACGACTCGCGAGCCCTATGGGGTGAGCGGCCAAATCGTCCCGTGGAACTTCCCGTTCAATCTCCTGGCCCGAGGAGTTGCCCCTGCACTGGCCGCAGGTAACACCGTGGTCACCAAACCAGCCCCGACGACACCGTTGACAGCGTTGTTGCTGACAGAGGTCTGTGAGGAGGTCGGCCTGCCCGATGGCGTCTATAACGTCGTGACCGGTGGTGCCGAGCCAGGTGCGGCGATCACCCAACACCATGATGTCGACGTGTTGACCTTCACGGGGAGCGTCCCAACCGGTCAGGCCGTCATGGAAGCGGCCGCGACGACGATCACGCCTGTCACACTCGAACTAGGCGGGAAGAACAGCGCGATCGTCACACCGAATGCCAACATGAAGTCCGCCGTCTTCTGGACGCGCGTCGGTATCTTCATCAACAGCGGACAGGTGTGCTCCGCGACCGATCGAGCGATCGTTCATGAGTCAGTCTACGACGAGTTCGTCGAGGGTATCGTCAACATGGCCGAATCACTCGAACTCGGGCCGGGCACTGAGAACCCAGACATGGGCCCACTCAATCACGAGGAGCACTTCGAGAAGGTAACCAGATACATCGATGTGGGCATCAAAGAGGGTGCGACGCTCGCTACGGGTGGTGAGGCACTCGATCGACCCGGGTACTTCGTCGAGCCAACGGTCTTTACCGATGTTGAACCCGATATGCGCATCGCTCGTGAGGAGATCTTCGGTCCGGTCCTCGCGGTGACGCCATACAGCGAGCCTGAGGAGGCGATTGAACTCGCGAACGATGTCGAATTCGGTCTCACCGGTGGAGTCTTCTCTACTGACATCGGTGAGGCCCTTCGGATGGCACGAGATCTCGAGGTCGGTACCGTCTACGTCAACGAATGGTTCGGCGACACGGTAGAGACCCCCTTCGGCGGGTTCAAGAAGAGCGGCATCGGGCGTGAGAAGGGGCTCGAGGCACTCGACTCGTACCTCCGGACAAAGAGCGTCCT
>SKSD01000073.1 GCA_007118145.1 Halobacteriales archaeon | reverse complement strand
TTGTAGTATCTGACCATCTCGCTCAGGGCGCCCTCCTGCTCGGCGATGTCGAGCATATCCATCGCCTGTTGACGGATATCTGGCTCAACATCCGCACCAGGAGCACCGGGCGTCACCACGACTGCCTGCATCGCGAACAACAGTGCGGTTAACAGGATCAACCCGGCCACGAGTCCCTCGAGGGTGAATGCCTGTCCGCGCGACTGTGAGGTTGTTTTCGTCATTATATCACCAGACCCTCACTACGAGACGACATCCGTCTGTGCACCGTTCCTCGCTCGTCGTCACGATACGCGTCCAGGATGCAGCATCCTGGCCTTGGTAGGTCTCACCACCACTCATGGCGAGTTCATCCTCCTTGAGCGTGTGTACGGTAACGTTCACATGTGCGTGGTGGGGTAGACCGAATGCCTCTGCATTGAGGTCTTCAAGGGTGTCACTCAATGCTGACTCATTGAGCATGAGCCGTTCACCGTCAACGGTCGTATCGGCGACGATCGATGTCGCGACACGTTCAGCCTGTGAGGCTCGCTGATGGTCATCGACCGCACCGAACGGTGCGAGTACCGAGGGGATGAACGTCAACACGAAGATCGTGACCAGTAGGAACAGGCCGATACCGACGGCGAAGTCCTGGGTCGTTTGCGCTCGTGTACCTGCAACTAGACGTTCACTGACCATCGCGATCACCCTATGAACATCCAGACGACCAATGCGACACTCATGAGTATCACGGCGTACTTGATCCCACTTCGCAGGTCAGCATCGCGCATATACCCGGCGATGAAGCCAGAGAGGACGGCGTGGAGTGTGACGGCATGGAAGAACAACAGGTTCATCGTATCCACGTCGATACCACCATCGAAGCCCATCCCGCCGACCGCCGGTGCGTCCTCCATCGCATCTCCGGCGAGACCGCCCATCACGTCAAGGAACTGCACCTTGAGGATGGCGATCACGGCGAGCATCGTCAGGAACGTCATGATGATGATCGTGATCTGCATGCGCGTACGAGCCTCACGCTGGCGCTCGATTTCGTCGTGATTCTCACTCGTCTTCGCTGCCGTCGTCAACACGTCGGTGATCTCCGTCGATGCCTCCTGTGCCTTCGTCACCAGCTTGATCGTCCGTGCGAGGCGGGGGATGTGATACTTGTTGTTGAACTGGATGAGCGCCTCCTTGAGCATCATCCCGTAGCTGACCTTCGAGTGGATCTCGTGGAACTCGGTCGAGAGCTTCCCGGTCGATGTCTCAGCAACCGTCTTGAACGACTCGAGCAGGGTCATCCCGGTATCGTTCGCACTCGAGAGCTTACGTAACTCCTCTGATAGATTATCGGTGATCGAGTGTCGGCTCTTGCGATCCCACTCGACGAACACGCCGAGGGGAACGAGCGTGAGATATGCCGGGAGGAAGAACCACATGAACGTCCCCCAGACGGGATTGTCGACCATGCCCGACCACGAGGTCGGTACGGAGTCGGTGAGGACGGCCACCGCGAGTATCGATATCGACATCGGGAGTGTCATCACGAGTGTGTACTTGGGGTACTCGAGGAAGAACCGGTGGGGGTGGCGTATCAACGACACGGCTGCCTCGGTCCCCTCACGATCTCGTATACGGTCGAACACATCGAAATCGCTCACCTCGAGGAAGCGGTCGATCAACCCGAGGTCACGAAGTCCCCGGTCACGGTCATCCATCACCAGGGCACCTCGGGGTGGGTCGAGGTAGCCATCACCAGGTTCGTCCTTCTTGACGGTCGCGACGAGGACGAGGAATCCGACCCCGATGAGTGGGATCAACATGTACACGGTGATGTACATGACCATCATCGATACCTGACCCATCATCATCATGACCACGAGGATGACGATGAGCAACAGCGGAAACAGCGAGAGCGTCATGTACATCTCGCCAAAGAGCTCGAGTGACTCCAGCGTCTGCTCTTGCTCGTGTTGTGCGGTGCGCATGTGCTTGTCCTTCTTGTCGTCGAGGAATGACTCGAGGTCGCCACCGCTGTTGATGATCGACAGCATGTCTGTCAGGAACTGCCCGAGTTCGATACTCGGCGTGAGTAATGCCTGCTGTCGGATGGCGGTTCGGTAGTCCGTATCGAAGTACTCTGTCTCGTAGATGATCGACTGGAACTCACGGGACACCTCTCCGTAGGTGTCCTCCGCCCTGGCGACCGCCTCGATAATCTCGAGTTGGTTCATCCCTCCGACCGAGAGTGCGTACATGAACGACACGGAGTCGCTGAGTAGCATGTTGATCTCACGGCGACGCTTTGATGCACGTGTGTAGGGGATGGTGAGGAGTGATCCGAAGCCGATGGCGAATCCTATCGAGCCGAAGACCACACCGGTCACCGCGATCAGGAACGGTACCCGAAGCGCCTGTACCACAGCGAGGGCGGTTTCATTGGGGATGGTCGCCCCGAGGAGGGTCCCCACCTCGATGACGCCCAGGGCGAACAGCCAGTAGCCGACGAAGGTACCGGAGACCCAGAGAATCAGACCGAGGATGACGCCGACCGCGAGTGCCCGTGAGACGTACAACTCAACGGGGGTGGCCATACGCGATTGTT
>SKSD01000074.1 GCA_007118145.1 Halobacteriales archaeon | reverse complement strand
TCGATCTTCGCGGTCGTCTCGAGACCGATGCAGGCGCCTATCGGATGGCCCTCGAGGAGGGACTGATCGAGGCGGATCACCTCCACGGAGAACTCGGTGAGATCGTCGCCGGTTCGTCAGAGGGTAGAGATGACGATGCCCAGATCACACTCTTCGATAGCGGTGGAACGGGTATCGAAACGGTTGCGGCCGCCAATCTACTGTATGAGCGCGCCAGTGCGGAAGACATCGGGGTAGACGTCCCGTGGTTCGCAGGGAGCGAGGCGATGACCGGACGGCTCTAGAGGCCGACCGCCGATTGTAGCTCGACACCAACGGCTAGCGCACCAAGGAGATAACCCAGGAGCACACCACCGTTGAGCAATGGGAGACCGGCATGAGCTGCACCCCTGAACACGAGCATCATGAGGAGGGCCAGACCGAGCAGTGAACCGAAGATCCCGCCGATCACAGGCAGGCCGATAGCAAGCTCCCCGATACTAAACAGGCTTGGACCGACCTCGTGAGCAGCAGCACTGACGATAAGGATCGATGGGATGACGATATCACCGAGGCCGAGGAACACGGCGTCCATCCCGGTGGCCTCTTCCTCCGTGGGCTCGTTCTCGACACGCTCATCGATGTCGAGGGTGGAGAACTCTAACGAGAGCGGGATCACCAGCAAGACAGGCAGTCGCATCGACATCGCTCCCTCGGCGAGTGTCAACATATGTTTGGTCCCGTAGACACTGATCGCATCGTAGACGGCGAGCACGACGAGCAGGATGATGATCGGTAAGATCGAGAAGCTGATCCCAAATAGCGCGATCGCACCGGCTCCGATGATGATCGCAGAGAGGTCGATGACGTACCATTCCGGGTGATACACCAACCCAAGGACGATGGCAAGGACACCCAACAGCGGGAGTGGGTTGAGCCCAACATCGCCGAGTTCGATAACGATCGGTGCCGGCAAGATGGCTGCGAAGACGTACCAACTGAGCAACCCCGCGACAAGGATGATCCCACCGCGGATGACTCGCTTGAGATCGTATTTCAACGCCAGGAGCAACCCGGCCGTTGCGATGAGGATGATGAGCACGAAGATTGCACCATACGCTGGGTTACCTGGATCGTCCACTGCCTGATAGCCCGCTGACTCGAACGGATTGATCAGCCAGAGGGCGAGCAGTTGCGTGACGAGCATGATGGCGATCGCACCACCACCTGCCAGGGCGACCTCCCGTCGATACATGCATACAGCTGAATAGCCGTGGGCTCTTGACTGATGTGACTTGCGTGTGAGATGTGAGCGAGTTATCGGAGGTACAGGCGGTCACCGAGATACGAGGTCAATGAGACCGATTCAGTTGGGTTGAGAACCGCCCAGGGGCGATCGACAGGTCCGATGATATCGACGACCGTACCAACCACCTCGAGGTGCTCATCGACACATGTCCCACCGATCGGTGGGAGCTCATCACTCTCTATCGACACAAGCCCCTTGCCCTGTCCGATCCGTTCGAGGTCACCCAACCGTCTCATTGGTTACGAATGGCCTGCAGGTAGGCACCGACCGCCTGTACGAGGTCGTTCTTCGCCTCGTCATCAGCGCCACGGACGATGACACGACCGCGTGCCTGCCAGGGCTCTCTCGGGTATGTCATATCCCGTTCGATGACAGCGTCGTAGCCGACCTGCTGGACAGCCTGGGCTATCTCGTCGACTGTCGGCTCCTCGATGGCGAGTTCGACAGGGACACGTCGACCCTCTCGTCGCGTCTTGTCTGCATCAAAGTAGGTGGTCCAGAGGATCTTATCGGGCATCGTATCTTTCAGCGCTTTCAGCTCCACCGTGGTCGGCAAAAAGTTGGTCGATTAACGTCGCCGCCGGTTTAGTACGACGAGCGACACGATGGCGAGCGCGAGCGCACCGATGGTGACCGTCATTCCGGGAATCGCCTCAGGGTCTTCATGCTGGGTTGGCGTCGGGTCGTCCATCTCGCCATAGACACCAATGTGCATCTCCTCGATGGCATCGATGATCCGGGGTGCTGGTTGACTGATGTTCTGTGCATCGACTGTCAACACTTGATCTTCCTGCCATGCAGTCGTGGCGGTGGCACCCTCGCCGACGGGTGGTTCAGGGAAGCTGTCGGTGTAGATGATCCACTCTGGATCTTGCTCCACGACGACCTCCTCACTGATCACGTCCCATCCCTGGATACCGGCCTCGACCGCGATATTGGTCAAGCCAACCCGTTCAAGGACAGACGTCTGGAACGTACCTGCTCCCGGGGTGAACCCATCGCCGATGGGGTAGTAGACCGTTGGATACCTATCTACCCCCTCGAGCCTCGCGTCGATCGCATCGAGGCGCTGTTGCATATCCTCGTCGGTGTCGGCAGCCCCCTCACAGGCACCGACGAGCTGACCGATCAACAGGGTCTTCGACTTCACATCTTCGAGGTCAGTCGAAACTTCGGCATGATAGACGGTCAAGCCGAGGCGGCGTAACTCATCCACCTCGGCTCTCGGTGTGACATTCGGTGCAAGGACGAGGTCCGGGTCAAGATCGACGATGGTCTCGATATCGACCGACATGGGATCTGC
>SKSD01000062.1 GCA_007118145.1 Halobacteriales archaeon | reverse complement strand
TCGGGATGTACGGCTGGAGGAACTCGATCGGGACGGATGTCGTCAGGTGTAAGATACCGGTCGCCAACGAGAGCAGGCCGACGATTCCAGGCAGGTAGGTGGCCAATCTTCGCGCCGGGATACGTTCGACCAGGTTCATCTACGGCACAGTCCAGTCCAGCCCAGCTATTCAATCCTCCGGAAAGGGCGGTATCTCGGGGTTATCAGTGGAAATCTCCTCAATCGCACTCGATGACGACCGGGGGACCACCATCGGCGTGTCGGTGACGGGATTCGTCAACACCGTTGTCGAGATCCCGTACGCCGTGTCGAGTATGTCAGGTTCAAGCACCGCCTCCGGTGTACCGATGGCGATGATCATACCGTCGTGAAGGAGTGCCAGTCGGTCGCAGTACCTCGCTGCCAGATTGAGATCATGCACGGCAGCCAGGAGTGCCTTACCGTCAGCTTTGAGCTGTCTGGCGAGCTCAAACACGGCGATCTGATGGTTGATATCGAGACCACCGGTCGGCTCATCCAACAGGAGGTTCGGCGTCGATTGCGCGATCGCTCTGGCGACCAACACACGCTTTTGTTCACCACCACTCAGCTCGGAGAACGGTCGATCGGCGAACTCGGTCGTCGCCGTCTGATCGAGCGCTGCCTCGACCCGTGTACGATCTGATGGTCGCATCCGATCGAACCGTGATTTGTACGGGTTCCTCCCCATCGCCACCACGGTCTGAACCGGGAAGTCAAAGGAGAGGTGTGTCTCCTGTGGGACGACGGCGACACGGCGACTCACCGCCTTCGATGCAAGCTCACTCACCTCTGCACCATCGATGATGACGGTACCCGCATCCTGGCGGAGTGAACCATTGATAAGACGGATCATCGTGGTCTTCCCGGCCCCGTTTGGACCGATCAGCCCAATGAACTCTCCGTCGGCCACCGAGAGTGAGACACCCTCGAGGACCGTAGTACCGTCGAACCCAAACCAGACATCATCGAGCTCGATCATAGGCGGTGCACCTCGCGTGTCTTGAGGAGGTAGAGGAAGAACGGTGCTCCGAATGCAGCGGTGATGATCCCGACGGGTACCTCCACCGGTCCCGCCCGGGCAAGCGTGTCGGTGAGCACGAGAAAACTCGCTCCAGCGAGGGCGGCTGTGGGCAGGAGGATGCGGTGATCAGGGCCGACGAGAAGGCGGAGCATGTGCGGCATGATCAACCCGACGAACCCGATGACGCCAGAGACAGCCACCGCCGCCGCCGTGATGGCACTCGAGAGCCCGAGCAATATGCGCTTGGTTCGCTCGACTGCGACGCCGAGGTTGTGTGCGTCCTCCTCGCCTAGGAGCAAGACGTTGAGATCGCGAGAATAGGCCAAGATCACGATGAAGAAGACGATCGTCACTGGGAGGGCGAAGGCGACATCGGCCCAGGTACTGTGGTGCAGGTGACCCATCAACCAGTGGACTGCCACCTCGATGCTATCTCCACTGTTGAGGATGAGGTACGAGATCACCGCACCAAGGAACGTCTGGATCGCGATCCCGGCGAGCAAGAGCGTCGCGATCGGTGTTCGTCCGTTCTCGGTGGCGATGAGATAGACCAACCCGGCTGTGCTCAGGCCACCGATGAAGGCTGCGACCTCGAGCCCAAAGGGCAGGAGGAATGGCATGGTGATGGCGATCACAGCACCGACAGCCGCACCAGAGGACACGCCGATGATCGCCGGGTCGGCGAGTGGGTTTCTGAAAAACCCCTGCATCACAGTCCCAGCTGCAGCGAGTGCAAAGCCGACAACGGCGGCGAGAGCGATCCTCGGCAGACGAAGATGAACCACGATCGTCTGGTGTGCATCGGGGACATCGAACGCGAACGGTTGGCTCCACCTGATACTGACCGGTCCCGGGCCGTTGGTCAATCCCGCACCAAACTGGTGTGAACCGATCATGCTCACCGAGATCCCGGTTGGGACGGCGATGGTGTTGAGCACGCTCTTGACGACGGTCACCGGCCCGATATCGGCTGGACCGATCGAGGCGCTGACGAGCACTGAAACGATGAGAAGGATGCTCAGGGCAAGCGTCCAGCTGGCGATACGGCGTACGCTTGCCATAGGCTGGATTCAACTTCACTTGTTGTAGTTAAATATTTATTGGGTTAACGGGCAGAGTGTAATGATGAGCAGTCAGTTACACAATCGCGTCGTTGTAGTCGGTATCGTGATACTCGCAGTCATCTTGATAACTGGCGCGTTGGGATTGGTCGGAGCGTCGACCCATGAGGATCCGACATGTGAGTTTCCGTTTGACATGAGGGATGCGACCGGGGAGACCGTCGTGATCGATGAGGAACCCGAGACAGTCGTCACCCTGGCACCGAGCGCATCACAGACGATGTGGGAGATCGGGGCAGAGGAGAAGGTGATCGGCCTCACCATGCACTCGAGCTTCCTCTCAGGGGCAGGTGAGCGAACGAACGTCTCGGCAGATCCCATGTCGGTCGATATCGAGACCATCGTCGATCTTGACCCGGACCTCGTCCTTGCACCGAATGTCACACCGAGAGCCGAGGTGGATGAGTTACGCCGCCTCGGCTTGACCGTCT
>SKSD01000064.1 GCA_007118145.1 Halobacteriales archaeon | reverse complement strand
GAGAGCTCGATCAATAGCGCGATGCTGACCGCCAGGAGCATATAGGCATAAGCCAGTTGGAGGTTCCCCCACGGGCCGTAATCGAACGAGAGAAAGGCGAACTCACCGATGAAGAAGAGATCGAGGTTCTCACGGTACAGCCCGTACCCGTAGAACTGCTCGGCGAACAGGATGCCGACAGACGCGGCGGGGACGACGACCAGCCCGGAGAAGGCTGGGGTCGAGAGCCAGTTATGCCTCCCGGTGTACGCGAGTGTGAAGCCAAGTACGGCTAGGGGGACGAGTGCGGAGCCTACCATCGTGATGGTGTTGATCCACTGACTCGCCCCGATATCGGCGACGAACATGTTGATCCCGAAGCCAACAAGCCACCAGCTCGCACAGACCAGTGCGGCGAGGAACCAGAACCCACCGGTCCCCTCTCGACGAGACCAGGTGAGCACCATGGTGAGAAGCAAGATTGCAACGGTAACAGCGATAAGCAACGGAAGGGCTACAAAGTGCAACATAACAACAACGTGGCGACCGTTTCGATAGCCTGCGTTAATCCACCTGATTCGAGCAGGGGTGTTAACCCTTACCATTGGGAGGGAACCAACCTTTTAGGCACCCGGATGGGTCGGATGTGCCAATGAGGAGAGATCCTGAGGTACACTTGCCTGTCGCCGCCCAGCCCAATATCGAGACGACGCTCGACTTCATCGAACGTGCGGAGGACCTCGGCTATGGCCACGTCTGGGCACCAGAGACATGGGGGCGCGATGCCGTGTCAACACTCGCCGCAGCGACCTCACGGGTTGAGGAGATTGGGCTCGGCACGAGCATCCTCAACGTCTACGCACGCTCACCGGCGCTGTTGGGCCAGACTGCTGTCACACTCGCCGAGCTCTCCCCCGGCCCGTTTCGGTTAGGTATCGGGCCGAGCGGTCCGGCGGTGATCGAGTCGTGGCACGGACTCGCCTACGAACACCCACTTCGACGCACACGTGAGACAGCCGAGATCATCAGAGCCGTCACGAGCGGGGAGGTGGTCGACTATGATGGCGATATCTTCAGTCTCGAAGGGTTTCGCCTCAGATGCGAGGCACCCGATGAACCTATCCCCGTGGATGTGGCTGGCATGGGTCCTAAGGCGGTCGAGCTCGCGGGTTTCGTCGGCGATGGCTGGCATGCACTGATGATGACACCTGACGGGCTCGATACCAGGTTACAAGACCTCCGGCGAGGTGCGAAAAAGGGTGGTCGATCGGCCGATGCCATCCGTGTGACACTCTCGATGACCTGCTGTGCACTCGATGATGCACACCGGGCACGTCGGCTCGTTGCAGAACATATCGGCTTTTACCTCGGCTCGATGGGCCCATTTTATGCCCGCTCGTTGGCCGGACAGGGTTATGAGGAGGTGGTCGAAGAGATCGTCACAGCATGGCGGTCAGATCACCGTGCGGAGGCCGTCGAACGCATCGAAACCGAGCTACTTGATGATCTCGCAGCTGCGGGGGACCCGACACAGGTGCGAACGAATCTCGAGCGATTCGAGGCGATCGAAGGCATCGACCGTATCGCGGTATCGTTCCCTCGTGGAGCCGAACCTGCTGAGACGATCAGGACACTCGAATCGATCGTCAGATGAAGTGGATACCCATCACCCGATCGGATCGAACGCATCCCGCAGTCCATCGAGCATGGGATAGCGCTCCCCTCGTTCGTCTTCGAGGGTGAGCAACAGACGGATCGCCCAGTCGAGCTTGCGACGCTTTGACGATGACACGGTCGAGCTTTCGAGGTCCCAGCCGACGAATCGCAGTGTGTCTGCACCGAGGTGGTCGGCGATAAACGCAGCCCGATCACCGTCAGTGAAACCCCCGACATTGCAAAGCGGCGGTATTGGCCGCACCTGCGTGGTGCCAACGACCACCGAGCGGTTCATCCGAGGGACCCATGACTCGAGCAGGTCGATGTTATCGCCATGGGCGTGTATCGAGACAGCGCCGCCTCGATGCGATCGACGACAGACACGAGCAGGGTCTGAGTCTAAATCGGTCACCACGAGACGTACGGGTCGACCACTCGCCTGGAGCCTGGCCAGTGCATCACCCGTGCAAACGAGCTGTTCGTCACCATCGAGCGAACGGATTGCAGCCTCCCCGAGGGCTGCCCCGGCGACGATGGCGACGCGTTCACCATCGAGCGACAGGCGGTCGAGCGAGTATGGCTGGAGCAATGCAGCGAGGCAATCGCGTGCTCGTTCATCCTCACGCCTATCGAAGCCGAGGTCAGTGATGATCGCCTCGTATATCGGCTCCCATATAACTAAGTCCATCTGCTCACCGGATATCATCGAGTATCGCCCTGATGATCTTGGCCGCATCGGCCGGTAGTTGATCAACGATCCCCTGTGTTCGAAGCAGGTTACGAGTCGGACCAGCGATGATGAGATACTCACCATCACTCACCTGCAGGCCACACTGCGTGAGGCGTTCTCGAACCCATGGTCGATCATCCAGTGAGCCATGCACGGCGAACACGCGCCATGACCAGTCATCGGCTCGCGCGGTATCGAGGCCGAGTTCGGAGAGTTGCACCCGCAACGCACCTCGTGACTCGGTATCGAGTTCGAACACCTCGATATCGCCAAGCATCCTGAGACGGCTGTCACCGAGTTCATCGCCGATGATCGCCGCATCGCGTGTC
>SKSD01000080.1 GCA_007118145.1 Halobacteriales archaeon | reverse complement strand
GACCTCGAGATCGTCAGCGGGTCGACACGCGAAGACTTCCACATGCGCCCTGAGGAGTCAGGTGCGACCGTCATCGGCCCGGTGACCATCCGCGAGCAGACACGACGCGGTGAGCGTGAGATACACTGCCAGGCTGATGTTGGTGAGGGTGGCTACCAGATCCCATCGAACCCAAAGAGCGTCGAGTTCCTCGAGCACGATGCGAGATTCGTCCTCTGCGTCGAGACTGGTGGTATGCGCGACCGCCTCGTCGAGAACGGATTCGACGAGGAGTACGACGTGATCGTCGTCCACCTCAAGGGTCAACCCGCGCGTGCGACACGTCGCATCATCACCCGACTGAGCGATACGCTCGACCTGCCGGTGACGGTCTTCACAGACGGTGACCCGTGGTCATATCGCATCTTCGCCAGCGTCGCGTATGGGTCGATCAAGAGCGCGCACCTGTCTGAGTATCTGGCCACACCGGATGCACAGTATATCGGCATCCGACCAGAGGATATCGTCGAGTACGACCTGCCGACTGACCCGCTGTCCGACTCCGATATCAACGCGCTTGAGAACGAACTCGAGGATCCCCGCTTTCAGGACGAGTTCTGGCGAGAGCAGATCGAACTCCAGCTCGATATCGGTGTCAAGGCAGAGCAGCAGGCACTCGCCGCCAGGGGTCTCGACTTCGTGACGGATACCTACCTCCCGGTTCGTCTCGATGAGATGGGTATCATCTGATTCTCGACATATCATTCGGTCATAGCAGTCCAGAGATAACAGCACGTTAAAGGGGGTCGACACCGGATTGCCGACCTGACGATGGGAGAGGGTCACTTCGGTGCAGTGGTGCGATTCAGGGTATCGCACTATCATCGGTTATGCGATAGACGGGTGGCTGAACCAGAGGATACCTCGAGGTATCACGTGCTGACAACGACACCGCTGAATAAGAGCGACCACCAGATACCTGCTGCGGGTGTTCACCGGTGAGCATCTCGCTCGATGCCGAGGTGGTCGTGCTCGGTGGTGGGACGGGCACACCGAAGCTCATCAATGAGATCGCCGACCGGTTCACCTCATCAGTCCCCACGGTGATCGCCAACACGGGAGACGATGTCGAGTTCGGCGATCTGTTCGTCACGCCGGATGTCGACTCCTGTCTGTTCGCCGCGGCTGGTATCCTCGATACCGAGCGATGGTGGGGTATCGAGGATGACACCGAGCAGACCGCCGATGCACTCAGAGAACTCGCAGATAGCCTCGGCCTGAATCACGAACCGAACTATCGCCCGACGACACACCAGACTGAGGGACGACCGATCGCCGCCTGGCGTCGGTTCGAGGCGATACCTGAGTTCATGACGTTCGGTGATCGTGACCGCGCCATCCACCGACTTCGCACCACGTTACTCGACCGTGGTCACTCACTCACGACCGTCACACAGCGCATCGGTGACGCACTCGGTGCTGAGTTACCAATATTGCCGATGAGTGACGACCCGGTGGCGACACTTGTGCATACTGACGACGGTTCCATGCATTTTCAGGAGTTCTGGGTGGCTCGACGTGGTACCCCTACGGTCGAGGAGGTGGAGTTCCGAGGGAGCACGGCCGCTACCGCGACAGATGCCGTGCTCCAAGCCCTCGACGCCGATGTGGCAGTCATCGGTCCGTCCAATCCCGTCACCAGCCTCGGGCCGATCCTCGCCGTCGATGGCATCGTCGACCGCCTCAAGGAGATGACCGTCATCGCCGTCTCACCGTTCATCGGTGCCCGGGCATTCTCCGGACCTGCCGCCGACCTGATGGAAGCGGTCGAGTTGCCTGTCGGGACACCAGGATTGACCGTTGCCTATCCGTTTGCCGACGCCGTCGTCACCGATGTCACCGATACCACCGACCTCGGTCTCCCGACGGTACAGACCGACCTTCGCATCGAGACACCCGACGATGCAGAGCGTGTCTGGCATGGCGTCATCCAAGCCCTCGAGGAGGTCTCATGATCGATATCGACCCCCCGATCGCCGTTGCAAGCCTCAGTGGTGAGTCGAATGCCAGATGGGCTCGTGCGGTCGATGGATACGTCGGTGCGGCGTTCTTGGGTGGGATCGGCATCGATACGATGACACAAGCCGCCGCGCGCGGTGCGGTACATCGCGGGCGTGATGAGTTCCTCACCGACGACCCCCTCGGGTTCATCGAGACACAGTTACGTCTCCTTGAGGGTGCTGACCTCACACCGGCGATGAACGTCCGTGCTACCGCACCCGAACCGATCGAGCGTGCAGCCAGCATCTGTGCGACACACAATGCCATCCTCGAGGTGAACGCCCACTGTCGCCAACCCGAGGTGACCAGCCTCGGGTGTGGTGAACGGCTGTGTGCACGACTGGACCGGCTCACCTCGTTCGTCGAGGCGGGCTGTGACGGAGGTGCCTCGGTGAGTGTGAAGGTGCGAGCTGAACTCCCCGGTGTCGACCTCACCGAGGTGGCGACACGTATCGAGTCGGCGGGTGCATCGATCATCCACGTCGACGCAATGGACTCTCGTGAGGTCATCGCCGATATTGCCGAGGTGACGGAGATGACCGTCATCGCAAACAACGGTGTACGTACGCTGTCGGATATCAACGAATACCTCGGCTACGGTGCGGATGCGGTCAGTATCGGACGACCGAGTACCGACCCTGAGCGCGTGTCACATCTCGCCACAACTGCCATCGCGGATGGCATCGGTTTTTAACCTGCGTCGGTAAGAGACGCATATGCCAATCAAGCCCGATTACGTCAAGAAGACGGGCGAGCGTCTCATGGAGAGGTATCCAGAGGCGTTCACAGACGACTTCGAGCATAACAAAGAGAGCGTTCGCCGACTGACCAATGTCGAGTCGAAACCGGTGCGCAACCGCATCGCAGGTTACGTCACCCACAAGCAAGGCGCTGAGTGATCACGCCATCCAATCTCCGTTCATCGTGGTGATCGTATGTCCATCCCCGTAGGTATCCTCGGTGCGACCGGGCTGGTCGGTCAACGCCTCGTCTCGTTGCTCGACGGCCATCCACAGCTGGAGGTGGTCGCCCTCGCCGCAGGTGACGAACGGGTCGGGTCGACCTATGCAGAGGAGGTCACCTGGCGCATCGATGCACCACTTCCAGCAACATCTGGCCAGCTCACACTCGATCACGCCCACCCAGCGGAGCTCTCTGGTGATCCCGAGGTGGTCCTGTCCGCCTTACCAGGATCGGTCGCCCGCGAGGTCGAACCGGTCTTCGCTGAGGCGGGTACACTCGTCGTATCGAACGCATCGTTCGACCGGATGGCATCGGACGTCCCACTCATCATCCCCGAGGTGAACGCCGAACACATCCACCTCATCGAGCATCAACGCGAGGCACGGGGGTGGGACGGGGCACTCGTCAAGAATCCAAACTGTACGGCGGCGACCATCACGATCCCACTGGCAGCACTCGGGCAGTTCGGTATCGAGCAGGTACGAGCAGTGACGATGCAGGCGATCAGTGGTGCAGGGGCGGACGGTGTGATGGCGATCGATGCCATCGATAACGTCTTGCCGAACATACCCGGTGAGGCAGACAAACTGGCGAGTGAGCCGGCCAAGTTACTCGGTTCGTACACGGGGGGCAGAATCGAACCAGCCGGACTCACTGTCGATGCTGCCTGTCATCGGGTGCCAGTCATCGACGGTCACATGGCGAGTGTGTGGGTCGATCTCGATACCTCGCCTGAGATTGATGCCGTCACCGAGGCGTTCGATACGTTTTCGCCTGTCGACCTCCCCTCAGCACCAACCCAACCGATCGTCCGCCGGCAGGAGCTTCGCCGGCCACGACCACGGTATGACCGTGATGAGGCAGGCGGGATGAGCGTCACCGTCGGTCCGGTCAGGGTCGATGACTCGACCGTCCAGTTCGAGTGTCTCGCCCATAACACCATCCGCGGAGCCGCGGGTGCGTGTCTCCTTGCCGCCGAATTGGCCATCGAGACGGGCTACGTCTGATCAACGACCCTCGAACGTTGAATCGCCATCACCGAAGAATGCAGCGAGTCCGCGTTGGTAATCCTTGCTCCAGGTCAGACGGGAGATCGCATCAGACTCCGCCCTGAGCTGCTCGTCGAGTGAGCGTCGACTCGATTCACGGAGCAATCGTTTGAACGTCGCGAACGCCTTCGTTGGGCCGTTCGCCAGCTGTGTGGCAACCGAGGCAACACCCTCATCGAACGGCTCGTCATCGATGACCCGTGTGGCCAATCCGAGGTTGACCGCCATATCGGCTGGGATCGGCTCATCGAGCATGGCGATCTCTGTCGCTCGACGATACCCGACCATGGCAGGTAACATGTGGGTCACACCACCATCGCCACTGAGACCGATACGCGGATAGGCGAACTCGAGTCGGGCATCTGATGCCATCAGGACGATATCGCCAGCGATGGCCAGTCCGAACCCACCGCCTGCTGCGACGCCGTTGATACCGGTCACCACCGGTACAGGTGCGTCAACGATGGCCCGGATGGCGTTGTGGAGGTTTCGGGCAATCGCCCAGATGGTCTCGGCATCGGAGGCATCACCCTCGAGCACACCCAGATCGGCACCGGTGTTGAACGTCTCCCCAGCACCCGTCAGAACGATGGCTCGTGTCCCCTCGGCATCGATAGCAGCTGTGAGTGACCCATAGAGTTCGCCCGCCATGTTGACCGTCATGGCATTGTGTCTCTCTGGTCGATCCATGGTGAGCCAGGCGACACCGTCGCGCTGGTCGGTGTCGATGAAGTCGGTATCCTCGGTGACCATACAGTGCATCGCTCGCAGGATGGCAAAAAGGATTGCCCGGACGAGAGCGTTCGTCAAAGGTTATAATTCACACGCCCGAGGGTTCACTGCATGGAGCGTCACGACGTGATCGTCGTCGGTGGAGGGCCAGCCGGGGCGAACGCCGGGCGGGAGGCGGCTGCACACGGTGCGGATGTACTCGTCATCGAGCAGGGTATCCCCAGGGAAGATCGCGATGATCTCGGGCCAGACTCGACGGACGCAGCTGGGATGCTCGACTACTGGGTCGATATCATGGAGCTCGATCCCGCAGAGATTCCCGAGGAGATCATCCTCCAAGAGCTCGACTCGACCGAGTTCATCGGCCCGAATGAGTCGGTCATCTTACGGACGACCGGCATGGACGCGACCTACGACAAGTTCGGCTTCACCTTCCATCGAGCGAGGATGGATGACTGGATGCGCGAGCGTGCTGAGGCCGAGGGGGCGAACTATGTCGTCGGCCGGAGTGTGAAACACGTCGAGACCGACCTCGATGGCGCACCACGACACGTCGTCGAACTCGCCGATGGTGAGGAACTTGCCGCTGATGCGGTCATCCTCGCAGACGGACCACAGCGTCGGGTGACGCTACAAGTTCTCGAGGGATTCCTCCCCGCCGGTCACAGCGCCCTCGAGCGCATGGCACCGACGAACGCCAATCATATCGCCTACCAGGAGTACCGCCGATTCCCCGAGGAGGCGTTCGAACCGACCGTCCTCAAGTTCTGGTGGGGGTACATCCCAGGTGAGACCGCATACCCCTGGGTCTTCCCCAATGACGACCCCGTCGCCCGCGTTGGGCTGACCATGCCGATCGGGATGGATCTCAACGACTTCGACGACCCCACCTCGTACGTCCTCATCGATGAGGATGATACGGCCATCCCCAACGGTGCGACGTACATCGACCGCCTCTTACACAACGTCTATGGCGGGCGATACGATATCGACGCAGACTTCCCACGCGTCCCTGATCGAGGCAAGCGCGGCGGTGTCGAGACATACGCCATCTCCTCGACACGGCCGATCGACTCACCTGTCGAGGCAGGTATCGCCATCGCAGGTGGTGCGATGGGGACGACCTCGGCGTTCCACGAGGGTGGCTATCACGTGGCAACGCGAAGTGGATCGATCGCTGGTCGTCTTGCAGCACAGGGTGCATTGGACCGATACAATCGGGCATGGAAGGAGGCCATCGGTGATGAGATACTCCGTAACGTGTCGTTCGCCGACCTCGTCAAGGACTACGGACCTGCCGATTGGGATCGTGCATTCGCCACGGCGCGGAAGATGCAGGGAGAGGATGATGACCGATTGATCGAACGGATCTGGACGGCCGGTTTCCCTGCGATCAAGGTCTACCTCGGTTACAAGTGGCGAAAGCGCACCTATCGAAACGGTAAGTATGTACAACTGACCGAGGACGAGTACGTCTACTGAGCATGCACCGAGACCGTTTCGTCACGTTCGCCCTCATCGCGTTCGGGATGATCATCGTCGGCTTCATCACGCGGGCGTTGAGTCGACTCGTCGTCGATACCCAGACGGCGACGCTCATCGCCGCACCGCTCATCCTCGGTGGGTTCGGTATCGTCATTCTTCTCACCTGCCTGTCGATCTTGGCATACCTCGGGGTCGGACCGCTCAAGACACCGATGCCCGATAGTGATTAAACCGACCGACCACCTAGTCTATCTCGCGTACCTCGTTCAACACTTCAAGCCAACCCACACCGGGTGCGATGAGAAGTGCGATACCCGGGTACGCAACACCACCCGTCACGCAGGGTTAACCGGTTGACGCGGCGAACTGCCTGGGGATGATGCCGGTCGTTCGTGACGGGTGATACTCATATCACTGAGCGGGCGCCATCGTTTTGGTGCTCGGTGACAAAGGGGTTCACATGAGCACGGAAGCTGAGGAGTCCGGTGTGGGCGACTCAGGCCTCGAGATATCTGAGCGAGCCGCCGAGGAGGTGATCGACCTTTTAGCACGAGAGGACATGTCACCTGATGAGGCAGGGCTCCGTCTGTTCGTCAAGCAGGGCGGGTGTGCAGGGCTGTCGTACGGACTTCGATTCGA
The DNA here is from genome assembly GCA_007118145.1 of Halobacteriales archaeon. Lineage (GTDB taxonomy): Archaea > Halobacteriota > Halobacteria > Halobacteriales > SKSH01 > SKSH01. The sequence goes on along the minus strand of SKSD01000080.1, from coordinate 3,440 downwards.
CACCGAACCCGATGAGGACGACACTGTCTATAGCGACCACGGGATCCAGGTGTTCGTCGACCCGGCGAGTATGAACTACGTCCAGCACTCAACGCTCGACTTCGAGGGTGGACTGCAAGGTGAGGGCTTCATCGTCGATAACCCGAACGTCATCAGCGAGTGTGGCTGTGGCGAGAGCTTTCGGACCTGAGGGTTCAGAAAGCAACGGTGTGGTTCGGTCAGTCCTGTACGCGGAAGGCAACGGTGACCTCGGCCTGATACTCTCGGTCAGGTGCGCTGGCCACCTCGACACCGAATGACTCGACCTCGACCCAGTGGATATTCTCGACGGTTTGCTCTGCTCTGTCGATCGCATCGTCGACTGCGTCTGTAAGGCTATCCTCGCTCGCTCCGATCAGGGTGATCTTCTTGAAGACCATTGTTACTACCCAGCATAAAATACTCTCGCAACCATGCATATACATTGAGGTTCAATACCTACAATCATTCCGCTGAAGTGGATGGAATAAATCTCCAGAATGAGTACATCGTGTTGTGACTCACTTGACACCTATCCCAGTTCGTAACCATCTACCAATGAGATTAGGATTCTAGTATTCAACGATGTTAGGTGCTTCGAGAGATACGTCCCCTATATCGAGCTCTTGATTGAAGATAGCCGAGTTTTCGAATATATCAAATCTGATAGATTCCAGGTAACTTTCTTCCACATCAGACAGTTCTTCATAAGATTCTGGATCAAGAATATCTGTCGAGTGCTGATGATGAATCCGGTCTTCGAGAGTTAATTCCAACCCATTAATCGAAACTTGTTGAATATCTTCCACCCCATCATCTATGATATGAAATTCATAGTCGCTATTAGAACCTTCAATCGAAAACTTGGCCTCTAGCCTGTTGTTCCCAACATTTGAGTCAGCTTGCACTTGGACTCCATGTTCATCTGGGAATTCAGAAAATACATAGAATGAATCAGAGTTTTCAGCTTCGGCTGAATTATCCGCATTAACGAACACAATGGCTTCGTATGGGAACTCTGACGCCTCAAACGACAACATGTCGGTATCGTCAGTAACACCGAATGTAACCGTAATCTCTTCATTTTGGATTTCTTCAGGAGAAATCGATTCATCGTATACTCGTTCTATAGTCCCACTATTTACGACGTGCATCTCTATCAGTAGACCATCTGTTTGTACATTGGCTACCTCCTCAATAGTGATTGAGACATCAAATTCTTCATCCTCAAGCTTATGGTCAATTTCGAAGTCATGAACAATTAACTCGGCTAAATCCCCAACCACTAAGAAGGTTGTAGTCGAAGATTGTTCTCCGGAATTATCTGCATCGACAGTTAACGTGGCCTCATAAGGCTCAACACTGGCATTGAGTGGACCGACTAATTCCGTCTCACCATCCTCCCCTAAGGTTGCAGTAATCGACTCATCCGAGATATCTTCTGAGTCGATGGTTTGATCATATTTTATCTCACCATCCGGATCCACTACCTGTAGATTCAGAGACAAGCCATCGGTCTCGAATCCAGCAGTTTCTTCGACTGTCACTTCCACCGGGAACTCGTCGTCCTCCTCTACAGTGTCAATGTCGATTTGTTTAATCGAGAGTTGCGGTGTGAATACTGGGAATACAAAGTCCTTGTTGGCAAGGATTGAGGAGGATGAACCAGAGGCAGACCTCCAGTATATTTGAACAGTGCTTTCACCCTCAAAACCTTCTAAGGCGACTGTATCAGAGGGCAAAACAGGATTTTGATGAAAACTTTCACCGGCTGGTTTCCCATTAATAGTGATAAAAATCTCATCAGGATTCAACGCATCACCATTAGAATAGACGATGGTTAAATTGTTTCCGTCTTGAATAAACTCGAATTCCGCATTCGGTGCCTGGTTTTCTACTATTGACGATAGAACTAGAGGTGCGATAATCCCAATTGCGATTACAACAATTCCGACAAGTAATACAGTTCCGATAACCGGCGATACGGCACGAGAGTCGATTTTACCCATAACTGTCATCAATCTATATTAGGTTGTACCAGAAGGTGGATTCATTCTGATATAATCGAGAAACCTTCATGTCGTACCACCAATTACATATTGCGCACTCTGACCAGTATCCTCAATTACAAATGTGACAACGAACAGAACTTGATTTGCAGATCCAGGGAAGTCATCATCGAAGTGTAGTTCAATATCAGTTTCACCATCGATCAAGATAGCCTCATTCAGAGCTTGGTAACCACCACCCCGCTCCATGTTTGCAACGAGGCGATTTTCTCCATTGACATGAACTTCTTCGATATATTCCGGAGCCCCATGTTGACCAGGGATAGTAATGAAGAGGTTGTACCTGGCTTCAGACAGATTCACTGGTCCTTCAACATTCTCGAAAGTCAATGTTGTCACCGAACCAACCTCCTGTCCAGTGAGTCGAATCGTATCAGCTGGGTTCAACTCACCTTGGCTACCTATGTCGAAGTCGCCGACATTGAGTCTGAACGTAACTATTGAACGCTCAGTTGATTCTTCCTCTAACTCCAAGACCGTCGCGTCTACCTCAACTGTGGTATTATCCACGGAAGGTCGGAAAGCAATGGTTGCTTCTCCGTTCTCGTCAGTGCGAACGATAGGCTCCTCAACATTCGGGAAGGTTCCACCAGTTGTCTCGAATTCCACCTCAACTCCACTTACCGGGTTGTTGAAGCGATCAAGAACTTGTGCCTTCAAGGTGGTCGTTTGCCCTTGCTGGATATTTCTTTCATCCCCTTCGACGCGTTTGATGTAATGTGGTGGCTCATCCTCTATTCCAGGGCCAATACCGACCTTCGACATCCGCAATTCATACGATTTCTCTCCATCCAATTTGAGAGATAGTACCCCGTTATTAACCTCGAGTTCCTCATAATTTTCAATATTCTCTTGCTGATCAGCTAACAACTCTTTCCATACCTCTCCACTCAGTTGGGTGGGGATTGAGATTTCGATTGGCTCACCATTTTGCCCCTGGACAGCAATTTTATTGTTACCCCCACTCGCTGCAGTGATGTCGATATTTGCTTCACGATCAGAATAGGTTCGATCACCGACTAGCGTGCTCAGGGTAATCGTTTTCCCCTGAATGAGTCGTTGTTCAGTGGATGTAATGATGCGATTATTCTCGTGTAAATGGTAAACGACCGAATTCTCAATAAAACTAGTTGGTGCTTCGTTATATAAATTATATTGTGGTTCGTAAACTAGATGTTTGGTGTCAAAGATTTTTTCCCCACCATCCCACCATGTCGCCGCATCAGGGTTGATAGCCTCTAGATTTGAAATGGTGATCTGATCAGGATTACCTCCTTCTGTACGTAATATACCTTGAGGGGTAGGAGGATTTATCGCGATTACACGACTAGGGTAATCAGTAGCTAATTGGAT
>SKSD01000036.1 GCA_007118145.1 Halobacteriales archaeon | reverse complement strand
GAGATATGCGTGGTGTTACGGATGGCGTTTCGGAGCGTCTTGCGGCGCTGGGTGAACAGTGCAGTAACCAGTGCCATGAACCGCTCCTCATCGGGGATGGTATACGTTGGTTCACGAGGGGCCAATCCGACCACGGCACTCTCGACCGGCGGGGGTGGTTGAAACGCCGTCGACGGTACTGGTTCGAGCAATGAAGCCTGGGCGAAGTGTCCAGCAGTCACTGTGAGTCGGCCATACTCGGCTGTACCTGGCGATGCGACGAGTCTGTCGGCGAACTCGCGTTGTACCATCACGATCATCGGCACTCGCAAGGGAAGGAAGCGAAAGAGCAACTCACTCGCGATACCGTAGGGGAGATTCGCCACGACGGCATCGAATCGGGGGAGTTCAACGGTTAGTGCATCCCCCTCATACACCTCGAGACGTCCTGCAGTGATCTCAGAGACGAACTCGCGCTTGAGGAACGCAACCAGGTGGCCATCGCGTTCGATGGCGACCACGTGCTTGCAGATATCGAGCAACCGGTCAGTTAGTGCACCGGTCCCCGGCCCAACCTCGAGGATGACCTCCACCTCACCGATATGCTCGAGGGTATAGTCAGCGATGCGATCGAGCACCCGATCATCGATGAGAAAGTGCTGATCACGACGGGGATCACCACGTACACCTGCTCGGTCGAGCAGTGCGTCGGGGTCCCGAGGAGGCGCGTCCGTCACGGGTAGTGAGATTCAACCACGGACGAGCAAGGCGTCCGCGCCAACGAAGAGATAGTACTTGAGCGAGTCATCACGCAGTTCCTCCTTGATTCGCTCGATGAGGATACCTCGTGGGTTGTGCAACCCACTGACACGTTGCTCGAGGTCGTCGAAGCTCTGGAACGGTTGACGTCGACGTGCGTCGAGGATATTGTCTCGGAGCTTGTCACCGATCCCAGGTAGCAGGTTCAACTGATGCAGACGCAGCGAGATTGGTTGTGCACGATTGAAGAAGTCGATGAACCGATCTTCCTGTTCATCGATGATATCTTCAATCAGATACTCGAGTTCTGACCGAGCGCCAGATGAGAGTGCATCGTATGCGACGTGATTTCGTTCGAGGATGTTCGGCAACTCGGTCAACGGTTCGATCGTGACCGAGTCGCCGATCGACACATCAGGTGGTGACTCGAAGACGAGCTCATAGAGCTGGAAGTCCTCCGTGCCGAGGACATAGCAGATAGGTTCCCGTTGGTAGCGCGGCCGGTCGTCATCCGAACGACCGTGGGCCAAGAAATCGAGCACCACCGCTGTCGCGGTATCCTCGTCGCTCATGGTTTTTTGTTGATAAGCTCACTGGCCACTTAAAGAGTTACCACGAAATGGCCAAAAGCATACGAAATATCGGTCGCGTCAGATGTATTCGCGAACGATATCGAGTATCTCGTCGAGCTCTTCACCTTCGAGCGTGTACCGTTCCTGTGCATAGATCGCCCGCAACTCGTCGCGATCGCGAGGCAGCAAATCGGCTATCTTGTGTCCGACCTCCTCGTCAACCTTATCGAGCTCGATAAGGCGTTCGACGAGCTCACGAGCATCATCAGGCTCGAGGAACGAGAGACGGTTGACGTGTTCAATCGCACGGGCGAGTTCATAGCGCATCTCACGCTCCTCATCGACGCGCTCGGCCTCTATCTCAGCGAGTAGCTCCTTCGTCTCGGCGATCGTCAGGTACTCCTCGTCGATGATCTCTTTGAAGATCGTCATTCGTGACTTGGCGTCGCCTTGAGGTGCGCTGGTCGCGCGATGATCATCTTCTCCTTGCCCCCATCGGTGATCTGCACCTTGTACGCAGCACCCTGGCGACCGATGACACGCCCGGTCAGTCCGTTGAATCGGGGATGGAAACGACCCTTCGGGACGCTCGGATCAAGGGCGAGGTGGACCGACTGTCCCTCCTCGAATGACTGAATCGCCCGCTGGGGTGGAGAGAATCCTCGTTCACGTGGTCGGTTCGAGAGCTTGTTACGTGTACCTCGAACCGGGCCTTTTGAATTCGGCATAGTCGTGTCAGGCGGTAGCCCTGTCAAAACCATAAAGGAACCGTTTCGAAAGGCATTCGCATCCGGCTAACGCCTGTGTTGCTAGCGATGCGCCCTGGGCACTTCCGCGAGCGAGCATTCGGCATCCGATATTATCGCTCCTCAACACCGGGCATCGGCGGACAGCTCCGCCATACCCCCGAGGATTTTCGAGTCGAGGAGCGCCCAACCCTCTCGCTCGAACCGGTCGAGGCCGATACAGGGGACTATCCGTACCTCATCATCGAGGCGGTCCTCACCGACTGGGACACACATCGCTTCGTAGACGAACTCGCCAACCGTCTGTATATCCATCCACAACGGATCGGATGGGCCGGGACGAAAGATGCCCGGGCGGTGACAACCCAATACCTGTCGATCCGAGGTGTCGAAGCTGACCGACTCCCTCAGATCGAGGGGGCGACCCTCAACGCGGTCGGTCGACTGGGCAGGCAACTCGAGTTCGGTGATCACGGTGGCAATCGATTCGAGTTACGTGTCCGAGGTGCCCGGCATATCGACCACATCGATGCGATCACGGGTGAACTCGACGGTGAGGGATGGGCCGTCACTGTTGCGAACCTCTTCGGCCCACAACGCTTTGGCATCCGACGCCCGATCACGCATCGTGTCGGTGAGGCGATTATCAGGGGTTCGTACCGGGATGCGGTCCTCACCTACCTTGGCAACCCGAGCCCTCACGAACCCAG
>SKSD01000053.1 GCA_007118145.1 Halobacteriales archaeon | reverse complement strand
TCGGTCCGCTCAGTTCCAGGTTCGAACGCGTATCGACGGAGGGAATAGAGATGGTCCATCGCCGTTCGGTAGTCCATGTCCGGCCGTCCGATGCGAACAGTATTAGCGTATTGGACTTATCGCCGACAGGAAGACGATCAGGATGGACGTCAGTGTCGGAAGCAGCGTCGCCCGGTGAACGCCATCGCCATCTCGTGCTCCTCAGCCGTGGCAATCACCTCGGCATCGTTACGTGAACCACCCGGTTGAACAATCGCCTCGATGCCTGCCTCCGCTGCTGCCTCGATACCGTCGGCGAACGGGAAGAACCCGTCACTGACTAAAACGCTCCCCCGTGGACCCTTCCCCTCGGCATGTTCGGCTGCCTTCTTGATGGCGAGTTCAACGGCATCGACACGTGAGACCTGCCCCTGGCCGATACCGACGGTCTCCGTCCCCGAGGTAAGCACGATCGCATTCGAGGCAGCATGTTTCGCCACTCGCCAGCCAAAGAGCATCGACCGGATCTGGCCTTGGGTTGGCTCGATATAGGTCACGACCTCGAGTTCCTCTGCATCGAGACCGGCTGCATCCCGGTCCTGTATGAGATATCCACCGAGGATACTTCGTCTGAGGACTGACGGTGGTCGCTCTATATGAGGCACCTCGAGCACGCGGAGGGCCTCCTGCCTGCGAAGTTCCTCCAGTGCACCCTCGGTGTATCCCGGTGCGATCACTGTCTCCTTGAATGAGTCGGTGATCGCGATGGCTGTCTCACGGTCACAGGGTTCGTTGAGGGCGACGATACCGCCGAATGCACTCATGGCATCGGTCGAGAGTGCCGCATCGTACGCGACACTCACCGATGACGCGGTTGCCACCCCAGCTGGATTGGCGTGTTTGATGATGGCACAGGCGGGTCGTTCGAACTCGAGTGCAATGCGATAGGCAGCGTCTGCATCGTGCACGTTGTTATACGAGAGATCCTTCGTGCTCGGGTTACGCTCGATGGCATCGGCGACCGACGCCTCGTCTTTGGTGGGATCTGAATACACTGCGGCGTCCTGATGTGGGTTCTCACCGTATCGAAGCGCGTAGAGTTGATCGCCCGTGACGAGGTCGAGTTCGGAGTAGGCTGTCTCGGCTGGTTCGACCGAGACCGAGGTGCGATCTGGTGCGACCGTCACTCTGTCCTCTGCAAACCACCGTACCGCACGTGGGTAGGCCTTGAACTCTGCCTCGTACAGGATACGTTCTTTCAACTTCGAGACGGTATCATCCGGTCTGACCGACACCGGTTCTTGTGTGACGATCGGACCGGCATCCACCTCCTCTGTCACGATATGCACCGAACAACCCGACACCGCCACACCAGCATCGAGGGCGTCACCCCAGGCATCCATTCCCACGAACGACGGGAGAAGTGACGGATGTACGTTGAGTACGACCGGGAGCTCATCGAGCATCCATGGCGAGAGGATACGCATGTACCCGTCCAGACACACCAGATCGAACGAGAAATCCCGTAGCTCACCGACGATACGTCGCTCATGTTCCTGCCGAGATTCATCATCATGTCGCTCCGCGATGATCGTCGAGATGCCACGCTCGGCTGCGGCCTCGATGATGGGCGCATCTGCGTGATTCGCAACGATCACCTCGATCGTTGCCCCACCCGGCCTGAGATCATCCAGATTGAGCAAATTCCGCCCTCGGTTGCTCGCAAAACCAGCGATCGAAACCATGTAGGATGATGGTGTTGCGATGGAGGTTAGAAGTTCCGGTAGGTGACGATCACTGGCCGATGTTCACCACCGTGAGGCAGACCCAAAACTCCCTTAGTCGTGCACGTTGCACGGGTAGGCATGACCGATCCCCTTGAGGCCGTATCCCCGCTTGATGGGCGGTATGCCGGTGTGACACGGCCACTTCGCGAGTTCGTGAGTGAATCTGCCCTCATGCGTGAGCGGACACGTGTGGAGGTCGAGTATCTCATCGCACTGGCCGAGCTGGATGCCCTCGATCTCGACCTCGATGAGGCCACCCGTGAGAGCCTTCGTGAGTCATATCAGGAGTTCGATTTAGCAGATGCCCGTGAGATCAAGCGCATCGAGACCGAAGGTTCGGGGGATCGACCGGCGACGAATCACGACGTGAAGGCCATCGAGTACTGGCTCAGAGATCGTCTAACCGAGCTTGACCGGTCGGATGTCGTCCCATGGGTGCACTTTGGACTCACGAGCGAAGATGTGAACAACATCGCCTACAGATTGTTGCTCCGAGATGCCTGTGAGACAGTGCTCGTACCCGCCCTGCGTGATATCACCGACACGCTCCATACAGAGGCACGAACTCATCACGACCTTCCCATGCCCGCACGGACACACGGGCAGTCTGCCTCGCCAACCACCTATGGTAAAGAACTCGCGATCGCCGCCACTCGGCTCGATCGTGAGATCGACAACTTGCAACGGTGCATCGATGCCCTGGAGGGCAAACTCGGAGGGGCAACCGGTACGTACGCTGCCCATCACATTGCGTTACCAACGGTCGACTGGCCGGGGTTCGCGAGATCGTTCATCGAGGGATTCAATCTCACCTACCTCCCACTGACCACCCAGGTTAACCCGAGTGATGACCTGGCGCGGATGTTCGATAGTCTCTCGCTGGTGAACACCATATTGCTCGATTTCGACCGTGATATGTGGCGATACATCAGTGACGGCTACCTCGTCCAGTCGACACGAGAGGGTGAGGTGGGGAGCTCGACCATGCCACACAAGGTGAACCCCATCGATTTCG
>SKSD01000032.1 GCA_007118145.1 Halobacteriales archaeon | reverse complement strand
CGTCGGTTGCAAGCGACCATTCGATGGTTTGACCGGTGCCGTCAGCAGCCAACCCGAACGGCATCGGCCGGACAACATCGCGCCAGTCGTATCCGTGTTCGCTTGCGATGGCTCGTATCTCGTCGGGGAAGACGGTCGCCACGTGGTCTTCGTCATCATATGCTCGACAGCACGCACCACATCTCGTACACTCAAAGCCGAGTGTCTCGATCGCGTCGGCTACGGTCGAAACATCGAGTCGCTCGATGGCATCGAGTGACTCCTCGAGGCTCCGGCCACCATCCATGGTGAGGCGGTATGAGGACGAGCGGTAAGCCCGTGTCGGTGCAATTGGTATCAGTACGACTTTAATCTGGCAAGACCCAGACCCGGTAAGTGTGAAGGGTCAAGAGTGGTATCAAGAGCAGGCCGTCGCCGAGGCATATGAGTCAAAGCGATTCTCCCGAGGTGGCCGACTGATCGACCGGCGAGAGAAACAGGCGGTGTTATCTGCACTCGGTCCGGTGGATGACCGTCGTATCCTTGATATCGCAGCTGGCACCGGACGATTCTCCATGATGCTCGCTGATAATGAGGCAAACGTGATCTCGCTTGATATCTCCCGAGCTATGTTGACACAGGCTCGAGCTAAAGAGCGGTCCATCCGGCATCATGGCTCGTTGAACTTCCTCCAGGGTGATGCCTCACAGTTACCGTTCCCGGATGATTCGTTCGATGCGGTGATCGCCATGCGGTTTTTCCATCTCGTCGACCGTCCGATAGAGTTTCTCACGGAGTTAAAGCGAGTCGCCTCGGAAGTGGTGGTCTTCGACACATTCAACCGATATAGTGCACGGAGTATCTACAACTGGGCTCTCCCCATGGGTTCTCGTCTGGCTTCACATCGTGAGGTCGCCGAATGGACTGACGAGGCTGGATTGGAGCTCATCGATGTCGATGTGGACTGGATACTCCCGTATGGATATTATCGCGCGATTCCCCTGTCGATCGCCCGACTCACACGACCGATCGATGCAGGGCTGGTCGGGTTGCCACTGTTCAACAGACTCGCGACGGTATCGTACTGGACCACTCAGGTTCCTTAGTCGGTAGCACCTGGGCGGAGCTCGGGGATGATCGCACACGCATTCGTCGAGAATGCTCGTTTGAGTTTATCCTCGGTCACATCGAGGGTGAGGATCTCCATCATCCCGACGTTGGGATGTATCCTTGGTGATCCGCTGCCGAAACATACCCGGTCGGGATGTTCCCGCAATGCCCGCTCGATCGGTGCTCGGTCGCCAACGAAGCTGGTCTCGAGGAAACAGTGGTCGTACTCATCGAGCAGGTCGATGGCCCGATCTGCGAGTTCGGAGTCGTATGGGTAACATCCGAAATGCTCGATGATCAGTGGGAACTCCCTGCAGAGCAACGTCTGCTCGATCGCCGATGGTGTGAACTCCTTCCCAGCATGGACCAGTACTGGCTCACCGATCGATTCGAGCATATCGAGCACCTCCTCGTCTGGGAGTCCGTCCCTTGGAGGGTTCACCTTGAATCCATGAAAGCGATGGTCGAGGCCATACTGTTCGATATCACTGGGTGACGTGTGCCATGATTCACGTTGAGACCGGATGTTTCGTAGTCTGGCGCGAAGATCGGTACTGGGGTCGACCGGGCCAGTGATGCGCGCGAACGCAACGAAGGGTCGATCCACACTCAGCCTCGCCACGGCGTTGTTTGCCGTGAGGTAACTAGCATCACCAGGTTGGGTGGCTGGGAACACGACCGATTTGACGATTCCCGCCTGGTGCATCTCGAGCTCGAGCCGTTCTGGTCCGATCACATAGCTACCATCGGTGCGAGTCCCACCACTCGGGTCGATACTGGTGTGCACATCGACGACCCGATAGGTGTGTTCGAGCTCGAGCATGTGTCCCTGTCTGCCATCGGCTACTACATGTAACACCTTGGTTCATTCGGCCAGTCTGTCACATCAGATTCTGCTGACTGAAGGCTTGAACACGCCGTATGATAGCAATCACCACGGAGACCCTGCTCAACAAATCTTATATAGAACCGCTGACGACATACCAATGAGATTACCATGTCGCAATCACAGCGAGGTATGGGCGGTAGACCTCTGTTCATTCTGAGTGAGGGAAGCCGCCGATCAACCGGTCGAGATGCGCAGTCATCGAACATCACCGCGGGCAAAGCCGTAGCACAGGCCGTGCGCACGACGCTCGGACCACGCGGGATGGACAAGATGCTCGTCTCGAGCGCTGGAGACGTGGTCATCACCAACGATGGTGCCACGATCCTCGATGAGATGGACATCGAACACCCAGCCGCACAGATGATCGTCGAGGTGGCTGAGACGCAGGAGGATGAGGTCGGGGACGGCACCACCACCGCTGCCATCCTCGCAGGTCAGCTGCTCTCAGAGGCCGAGGATCTTCTCCAGCAGGATGTCCACGCGACGACGATCGTCGAGGGCTACTACGAGGCAGCCCGCATCGCGAAGGAGACCATCGATGAGCACGTGATCGATGTCGAGGTCGACGAAGAATTGCTGCGCAAGGTTGCCAAGTCATCGATGACCGGGAAGGGCACAGGAGGCCTCGAGGCTGACGCACTTGCTCAGACGGTTGTGGATGCTGTGTTAAGTGTCGATGAGGATGATGATGAGTCGATCACGATCGAGACGCGTGTGGGAGCGAGTACAGCGGCGACCGAGCTGGTCGAGGGCGTCATTCTCGACGAGAAGCCGGTACACGATACAATGCCGAGGGTTGCGGAGGATGCCACGGT
>SKSD01000077.1 GCA_007118145.1 Halobacteriales archaeon | reverse complement strand
TGATGGCAACACCAAGGACATCCAGGGTGTGAGGTCCGGTCGGGGCTGAGACGGCCGATTCGAACTGTCCGTGTAGACGTTGTGCTGCCTCGAGTCGGTCACGGAGGTTGGCAGCACGCTCATACTCATGGTTGGTGGCTGCCTCGTCCATCGCCGATTCGATAGGACCGGCGAGGATACCGATCTCGCCTTCGAAGAATCGTTTGGCAGCCTGTACCCCTCCGGAGTAGTCGGTGTGACCGATCTCTCCGGTACACGGCGCAGCGCAGATACCGATTTCGTGATCGAGACACGGCCGGTCGCGCGTATCGAACTTGTGATCGGAACAGCCACGCAGGCCGTATCGCTCGCGAAGTGCTTTCACCACCTCGTCGAGTCGCTGACGGTCGGTGTACGGGCCGTAGACCGTGGCGTTTGGCTCCGGATCGCGGGTCACCTCGATCCTCGGGTACTCGTGGTCGGTGAGCTGGATAAGCGGGAACGATTTGTCATCCGTGAGGCGGACGTTGTACCGAGGTTGATGGCGCTTGATGAGGTTAGCCTCAAGGAGCAAGGCCTGCGTCTCTGTATCGGTGATCGCTACCTCGAGTCGGTCGGCACGTCTGAGCATCGCCTCGATGCGGGGGCTTCGAGGGTCGAGGTAACTCGTGACGCGGTTGCGAAGGTCGACACCCTTGCCGAAATAGAGCGCCGTATCGCCCTCGAAGAACTGGTACACCCCTGGCTCGTGTGGGATGTCATCGAGTTGCTCTCGCAGCTCGTCCACCTCCATGTGATGTGGTATGGGCGATAGGGTTGGATAAACCTGTGTTCGCGAGCGTACCGAAGGCTAATACCTCTGTTGTGTGTACCATGCCCAGATGACATCCACCGTCAGGTGCTGGTTGGTCGATCGAAGCTTCGATGATGGTCGGATCATCACGACGACGTACGCGACACCCACTGGCGAGGAGATCGTCACGAGACAACGGGCGATCGCCCATAGTGATGCAGGTGTCCCTGTCTCTATCGAGGTATCACGGTCGGCGCTCTCCCCGGTCACAGACGAGGCCGAGCAACAACGATACTTGTCTGAGGTAAAACGCGTGCGTGGTGAATATGACGCAGATGAGACCGTGTGAGTCGGAGTGTATATCAGGAAAACCGGTTAACAAGTGAGATGATGTCCCCCATTGAGCTTCGCGATCTCTCGAAGACCTTCGGTGAGGTGGTGGCCGTGAACGACCTCGACCTCACCGTCGATGAGGGTGAGATATACGGCTTTCTCGGCCCCAACGGTGCCGGAAAGACAACGACGATCGATATGATGCTCGACTTCGTGCGGCCAACGAATGGGACAGTTCGCCTGTTCGGACTCGACCCACGCGAACACCCGTACGAGGTACGCCAGCGAACAGGCGTTCTCCCCGAGGGATTCGGTGTGTATGACCGCCTGACCGGCCGTCGACATGTCGAGTTCATCATCGACTCGAAGGATCTCGACGAAGACCCTATGGCACTTCTCGAACGCACGGGTATCGCCGATGCGGCCGATCGAAAGGCTGGTGGATACTCGACGGGAATGCGTCAACGACTTGGCCTGGCGATGGCACTCGCTGGCGAGCCAGATCTTTTGATCCTTGACGAACCGTCTACCGGCCTCGATCCAAACGGTGCACGCGAGATGCGAGAGGTCATCAAAACGGAGCGAGATCGCGGTGCGACCGTGTTCTTCTCGAGTCATATCCTCGAGCAGGTCGAGGCGGTCTGCGATCGTGTCGGTATCCTCAAGGAGGGTCGCCTGGTGGCTGAGGATTCGATCAACGGGCTTCGGTCGGCAATCGGTGACGGCGGTCGGATCGTTATTACCGTCGACGATGCCGAGGTGGCTGCAACGGCTGTCTCGAAGGTTAACGGGGTCACCGGTATCGAGACAGCACCCGAACAGCTTCGTGTATCGATCGGTGAGGCGCGTAAGTTGGAGATACTCGAGGCGATCGACGAGGCTGGGGTAGAGATATTCGACTTCAGAACGGAGGAACTCCCTCTGGCCGAACTGTTCCGTGTCTATACGTCGGAGGCGACAACATGAACTGGTTGACCATCGCCAGGAAGGAGTTCAGTGATGCTTCTCGGTCGCTCATGCTCTGGATCGTCTCGGCGCTGTTCATCCTGTTCGCCCTGGTAGTCATGGGAGCGTACATCATCTTCCAAGAGGAGTTCACTCCACCAGATGCCGAACCGGGGACTGCTGTGGATGTCTTCCTCTTCGTACTGAGTCCGGTCGGCCTCTTTGCACCGATTATCGCACTCTTGGTGGGATACAAGGCGATCGTCGGCGAGCGAGAGTCTGGGAGTCTCAAGGTGCTGTTGTCCCTCCCATACACCCGACTTGATGTGATGATTGGGAAGTTCATCGGCCGTTCGATGGTCATGGCCGTACCGTTGTTACTTGCGTTTATCATCCTGGGTGGTCTTATCCTCGCCTTCGTGGGTACGTTCTCAGTGCTGGATTACGTGGTCATAATCATCCTGTCACTTCTCTTCGCTACAGTCTTCGTCTCTATCGCGATCGCGATATCGAGTATGACAAAAAGCTCGACCATTGCAGGAGCGGCGATGTTCGGTGTTTACCTCGTCTTCCTCGTCTTCTGGGACCTGTTCGAACTCGCATTGCTCTATCTCATCGAGGGGACGGTCTTCCCACCCGACCCAATACCTCATTGGTTCCTCTTCGTCGACATGCTCGCACCGCAGGGTGCATATAGTAATGCTGTACAGGGATTCCTCCCAGGCGTCGATATCTATGGCGGGATGTTCCCAGAGAACCCACCGCTGTATCTCTCCGAATGGGCTGCCCTGTTGGTCTTGATTGCCTGGTTCGCCATCCCGTTCTTCCTTGCCTATGTGCGGTTCAGAGGGGTCGACCTCTAGAACTCCTCACCGAGGCGAGCCTGCCGAGGTCGGTCAGCCTCACCGAGTAACCAGGATTCGAATGTCGGCCCATCGAGTGTCTGAACCCCATGGTTAGTTGCATCCTCAACCTTCCGTGAACCGGGGTTTTCCCCAACAATCAGAAAGTCAGTGTTACCTGAGACACTCGACGTCACGGAGCCACCCTCACGCTCGATTATGTCAGTCGCATCACCACGGCTGAGCGTAGGTAACGAACCGGTGATGACGATGGTGACATCGGTGAAACGGTCACCTGTCTGTGTGGCTTGCCATGTTTGTGGTGTGACGCCGTTTGCATCGAGTGCCTCGATTAACGTACGGTTGGCTGGCTCATCGAACCAGTCTCGCACGGCCTGAGCGACGACCGGACCGACCTCCTCGACTCCCTCGAGCTCGTCAAGTGACGCCTCCATGATCGCCTCAAGACTCCCGAATGCCGCGGCGAGTTTGCGTGCCACTGTGGGCCCGACCTCGGGGATACCCAATGCTGCCAGAAAATCATCGAGTGGCGGGTTACTCACCCGCTCGAGTTCGTTGAGCAGGTTCGTTGCGCTCTTTTCACCCCATCCCTCGAGCGATGACAGCTCTCGTTTGGTGATGGTGAAGAGATCGGCGATATCATCGACGATTAACCCCTCCTCGAAGAACTGCCTGACTGTCTCCTCACCGAGCCCGTCTATATCGAGTCCGGCGTCACTCGCGAAATAGAGTACCGCCTCGCGGAGTTGGGCGGTACACGAGCGGCCACCTGTACAGTAGGCGAGTGGTCCCTCGAACTCGATGGGGCTCTCACAGATGGGACAGCGATCGGGCGGCTGAAAGTACCCGTCGCTTCGTTTCTCGACCACCTCAGCGACGTAGGGGATTACATCACCGGCCCGCTCAACACCGACGATATCACCCTCGTTGACGTCCTTCTTGCGCACCTCCTCGAAGTTATGCAGACTAGCTCGAGAGACGGTGACACCACCGACATCGACCGGTTCGAGGAGTGCAAGCGGTGTGACACGACCCGTCCGGCCGACCTGGACGATGATCGACGTGATGGCCGTCTCCTCGGTACGGGCGGGGAACTTGTAGGCGAACGCACCACGACTTGCCCGCGCAGTCTGGCCGAGTGCCTCACGCAGATCGCGCTCGTTCACCTTGATGACGATCCCATCGACCTCGTATTCGAGGTCATCACGTTCATCGAGTAACTCATCACGGTATTCGATCGCCTCTGCGATATCCTCCGTGTGTGAGACTCGGTCGGAGACGGGAAGTCCGAATGATTGGATGGCATGGTGTTCCTCCCATCTCGTCTCCCACGGTTCATCGGCATCGAGTACGTCGAAGACGAAACAGTCGAGGGGACGTTGGGCGACCACCGACGGATCGAGCTGTCGAAGCGTCCCTGCAGCTGCGTTTCGAGGGTTCGCGAACGGGTCCTGTCCGGTCTGAATCCGCTCCTCATTGTATACCTGAAACCCATCTTTGGGCATGTAGATCTCACCGCGGAGGGCGAGTAGCGATGGTGGATCGCCGAACAACTCGACGGGAACAGTAGGGATGGTCCTGACGTTCGCTGTGACATCATCTCCCTCGTATCCATCCCCCCTCGTGACGGCTCGATCGAGGGCCCCCTCGGCATAGACAAGCTCGATAGCGACCCCGTCGAACTTCGGTTCGAGGACATAGGTTGCATCACCGACCTCCTGCCTCACTCGCCGGTCGAACTCGTATACGTCATCGGCCTCGGCACTCGCGTCGAGTGAGAGCATCGGTCGTACATGCTCGACTGTTTCGAAGGCTGATATCGGCTCTGGGGCGACACGTTGGGTGGGACTCGACGGGTCTTCGAGATCGAATGCCTCCTCGAGCATCACCAGGCGTTCGAACAGTGCATCGTAGGTTCGATCGGCGATGACGGGGTCATGCTCGATATGATAGCGGTAATCGTGAAACCTGATTGCCTCTCGCAACGCCTGCACCTCTGCCATTGCCTCCTCCTCGGACAGCTCATCGACCGAGGTGAACTCCGTCGATGGCCGTCGAACGAACGGGTTGTCCAAGGGTTCTTCAACCGCCATACATCTCGTTCAGCATCGCTCAGATAAAAACCTCCGACAGCTTCGAGGTGCTTTTCTCCCCATCGGGAGAACTACGATCATGGGCGAGGAGACGTTATTACTGAACCCCGGTCCTGTCGTGCTCGATCAACGCATCCAAGATGCGTTGGCACAGCCGATGATCTCCCATCGGTCGAAGGCATTCGAGGCGGTCTACGACGATGTCAGAGACGGCTTCAGGTACGTGTATACCAACTCACGAACTGACGGACGGCAGTCTGACTGGGATGGTGAGATCGTGTTGATAAACGCGACGGCAACCCTCGGTATGGATGCCGGGGTCGCCAACTTCGTCGGAGCTGACGATTCCGTCCTGGCGTGTATCAATGGGAACTTCGGATTACGCTTCGCGCAGATCGCCGAGCGACACGCAGCCGTCGATCGATACGAGATCCCTTGGGGTGAGTCGTTTGATGTCGACGCACTCACCGAGACCATCCAGGATGGAGATTACGATATGGTCACCATGGTTCACACTGAGACGAGTACCGGGCTTCGCAACCCCATCCACGAGGTCGGGCAGGTGGTCGCGGAGACGGATGCGTTGTTCGTGGTCGATGGGGTGTCGAGCATTGGCGGTGAACGGATCCATCCCGCTGACTGGTCGATCGACGTGTCCGTCGTTGACGCACAAAAGGCGGTCGCTGCCTCACCCGGTGTGTGTTCGGTGTTCCTCTCACAGAAGGCGATCGATCGCCTGAGCGAGGAACAGACGTACTTCTACGGTGACCTTCACCGACATCTCGGTCGAGCAGAACGTAGTCAAACGCCATTTACCAGTGCCGTGACCCTGTTTTACGGGCTCCAAGCGGCCCATGAGATTATCCAAGACCTCGGCATGGATGCGTGGTTGAAGCGACACGAACGGTACGCTGCAGGATGGGAGCGTGCCGCGACTGCGATGGGGCTTGAGTTGTTCGCCCGACCCTCGGGTTCGAGTGACTTCGCCAACACCGTGACTGCCATCAATCTACCTGATGCGGTGCGAAATGACCCTGAGCCATTCTTCGCGAAACTACGGGAGCAGAACGTCTTCGTCGGCGGGGGTCATGCCCATCTCAGTGGAGACATCTTCCGACTTGGCACGATGGGTAGCCTGGAACCGGCTGATCTCGATGCAGGGCTTGTGGCGATCGGAAACGCCTTTGCACAGTATGAGGGTCTCGAACTAGATATCGAAGCATCAAGGGACGCTCTTGCGGACACCGTCAACTGATTGCCAATCATGAGACCCTCTCGACACGTGTGGCGATATTGAACCTGATGAACAGCGGGATAGCCACCAGTGCAACGAGTATCTCAAGGCCTCCCGCGACGAGGAATGCCGTGAGAAAGTCAAAGCGATCGACGACCGTCCCTCCGATGAGGAACCCACAGAGAAAGCCTAGACTTCCGAAGAGGTTGAACCCACCCATAGCGGTCCCACGGTCGGTCGCCGGGGCGAGATCGGTCACCAGTGCCATGGTCGCAGGTGCCATCAACGCCCCGAGGATACCCACTGCGATCATCGCCAGACCGGCCAACTCCACTCGAGGTGCGATCCCGACACCGATCACCCCGATACCATAGAGGCCAGACCCGAGCAGGACAGGGACGGTCCTACCGATTCGATCAGAGAGCATACCAAGTGGGTACTGAAACATCGCGAACGGGAAGAAGAAGAGCGACAGCATGATGCCCGTCTCAAAGTAGGTGAGTCCGAACTCCGCCTGGAAATATAATGTACCGATAAGTGCGAAAAATCCAGCTGTCAATCGGTCTATCAAGCCAAATGCGTACGGTAAGACGAGTGCCGGTGTCCGTCTGATCCCACCGATCGTCGCCATGATCGACTCGGTCGCCCGTGGTGTTCGATCAGCGACCGTGACCGTCCCGATACCGACGAGCAACAACAGACCACTCGCCGCAAGCATGGGTGCGATCGGGTCGATTGTACTGAGGATACCACCGAGAGGTGCTCCCAATCCGGTACCAAGGCCGATGGCGATACCTGCCGCACCCATATTCCTTCCGTGTCCACCAGGCAGGTCCATCAACATCGTCATGGCCAATGAGAAGGCACCGATCGTGAGGGCACCCTGGGTGAATCGAATGACCAACAGTGCATCAAAGGTGACGCCCCATCCAACTGCGAGGAGAGGGACGAGCGCATATCCGATTGCACCACCGACCGCACCGATGACGATTAACGGCCGCCGCCTACCGATTCGATCACTCGCCAGCCCCCAGAGGGTGACCAGTGCGATGTATCCCATGAATTCACTCGCGAGGAACCACATCGATGCATCGAGTTCGGTCTCAGCACCGAGGGCATCGACCAATCCAGCGATGCCTGGATAGATCAACACCTGTGAGAGGAGGACGGTGAAGAGTAATCCAGCCAGGAGGATTCGGTCACGATCGTTCGATTCCACACGTGTGTGTGAATCTCTGAAGGAGTTTAAACTGGTTTATTCTCACCAATGTGTCGTTTACGAACGATTCGAGGCGAAGACCTCGAGTTTCAGGTCGAAGAGGGTGTCAAATCGAAGCGTGTCAGTAGGCACTCTTAGCTCGGTGGATGAGATGGCGTCGGTAGACACAAACGGGTGCATTGAGTGAGTATGCTTGTGTACAGTCTGAACGCCGAGTGCCCTGAGGAGATCTCGGATATCAGCGACCGATACGAGCACTTGCTCGCACCTTTCGAACGGATTCGTGAAGATCATACACTCCTCGTCAAGCGGTTCCATCGTCGATCTCCGAGGACGATCGAAGAAATCGAACTCGAGCTCGAGCGTCGACTCACATACTGGGCACCGATACCTGCACGGGTTGATGGGTTCGGAGCATTCGTCGACCCACCAGGGGGAGTTGGCCCCGTAATCTATCTTACCGTCAAGAGCCCAGGTCTCATCGAGTTACACCGGGAGTTGGTCGATATCTTCGGGACGGTCGTCGAGACCATCGAGGGCGACCATTATGTCCCTCATGTTACAGTAGCTCGTGGTGGTGAGCGAACCGCGATACGTCCCTTGACAGAGAAATCAATCGAGTCGGTTGATTGGCTCATCGACGAACTTGTCCTGTGGGATGCACGATATGATCAACCAGTGAGACGCTATACGCTCGGGTAGACAGGCTCTAGGTTAGTGGAAGGCCGAATCGTGTATGTCTTCAGAGGAAAACCCGAATCAGGGGAATTCGGGCAAGACAGCGGCGACCAGTCATTTCGGCAGGTTTGCGTTCGGGGATTCGAGAGCCAAATTGGCTCTCAGCTAATGGTATACCGGGGCATCACCTTAAACCAACGAAAGGTAAAATCAGTGTTTTACCCAAATATGGAGCGAAACGGCTTTGCCTACAATTGCCTTTACTCAGGTGAAGATCATGATATCAGTCGACCTTTTCGTGTATGCGTTCATCATCGCCATCTTGTTGCTTATTGTCTTCATCTACCTCATGCTCCGAAGGACCGTTCTCGGATTCCGTGAGGGGTTCGAGGACAGTCAGCGATAATCATGCAAACGAGCGGTGGAGTTCGTGTAACCGCTCTATCGCCACCTCGATATCTGCTGCAGTGACATCGCGGTGAGTGACGTATCTCACACGATCTCGCCCTACATCAGTTCCGTATACGTTGAGTTCCGCCCCACCGGCAAGCCACTCGTCCGCCGTAGCGATCTTTGGGTCGATAGATGCGATGACAATATTCGTCTCTGGCTCAATAACGTCGACACCATCGAGCGCACCTATACCATCCGCCAGCGAACGAGCTAATCGGTGGTCATCACTTAACTCAACTCGTCGGTCGATGGCGAGCAATCCAGCAGCAGCCAACACACCTGCCTGACGCATCCCACCTCCGAACGATTTTCTGGTCCTTCGTGCCTGATCGATGATTCCCTCATCACTCGCCAGGATCGACCCGACTGGTGCACCGAGGCCCTTCGAGAGAGACACCATCACGGAGTCGACGTGTTCAACATATACGTCTGGTGTGACATCGTGGGCAATAGCTGCATTCCAGAGGCGCGCCCCATCGAGGTGGACCGGGATATCGTGTTCGTGTGCGACCGATGCCGGATCAGCGATTTCCCCCACTGTCAGCGCTCGCCCACCGAGATTGTTGTGAGTATTCTCAAGTGCCAACAATCCGGTCCCAGCGACGTGGAGCGATTTGGTTCGAAGCGATGTTTCAACCGATTCAGGGTCGATGACCCCTCGACCCCCACCATCAATGGGGCGTGTCTGTAAGCCAGCCAGACGGGCGGCACCTCCAACCTCGTAACTGTATATGTGCGAGGACTGTTCGAGAAGCAGTTCGTCCCCAGGTTCGGTCCAGACATCCAGGGCGATCTGGTTGGCCATCGTCCCTGAGGGGCAAAACAAGGCAGCTTCCGTTCCCAGCACATCGCTAGCGACCGATTCGAGCTCGTTAACGGTCGGATCCTCACCATAGACATCATCGCCAACTTCAGCCGAAGCCATTGCCGAGCGCATCGCCTCGTCTGGTTGCGTGACGGTGTCACTCCGGAGGTCGATCATACTTGAGAGTTTCAACCAGGTCAGTAAAGTGAAGCGATTACCCTGCAGTCACTACAGTTCTCGCCTCTTTGAAGCGCACGTAACGACGGTGACGTAGGTGATGAATCATCAGCCACTCTGCAGATGCCTCAGTCTGTATCGTCGATTTGTTCCAGGTGATAGCCGTCGTAATAGACGTGGTATTCCCCGACAATGTCTATCTCATAGCTGTCATTTACGGTGATGATACAGTCATCACCGGATACGATATCACGATCTTCGAGTTCGAACTCATCAGGATCCACAACAATATCGGCATCCGTAACTGCCTCAAATTCAGCTTTGGCGAAGAACACCTCACCATCTTCGATAGCAGTCTCGAAGACGAGGCGTGCAGGATCTGTGAATGTTGAGATCTCCCAAGTTTCACCTGCACATGTCTCTGTGACGGACGCCTCGAAACGCCATGCGTATAGACCATGCCCAGACGACTTGATGACCCGGTATCTATCATCATTCATCAGGAGGTCCATCTCTCCACCGAGGATCTCCTGACCTTCCTCGCTCAGATCATCCGAGATGAGGGGATCCTCAGCCTCGATGTATCCGTCGGTCGAGGATTCGAGGTAAACCCTCCCTCCATCCTTTGGTATCCACTGAATTGAGTGATATGACTCAGCTGCCTCGAAAAAGTGCTGGTCAAACTCTGGAAGCTCGGCATACATCACGGCGCCGTCGTGTTCCTCACCGTTTGGAGACTCATTTTCGTTCCCCTCAAGGTTCGGGAATTCGAGATTATCAAGACAACCTGCCAACGAGGTGAGTGATAATGAAAGGAATGCGATTAGGGATCTTCTGTGCATGCTCGTCCCCACATCAGTGTGATAATGTTGAAAGTCCACGGTAAGGACAAACTTCTGTTTCACTTTGATACTTGACCAATCGGCATCGGGCTAACCCAACGAAATGGTCACGGGCTGAGTCACCTAGACAGAAAGTGACGTCCATCAACTTGGGGATCAATCATGACAACCACGGAATATCGACAATAAGTCACAGCCGAAGTCCGGTTTGTGTTCACCTTCGTGGGTGAGTAGTACCGAGTACACGTTTACAGGTCTCAGAGCGGGCACGATGGGATTCGAACCCACGACCATCGGATGACTTCTCCGGTGGGAGACCCCAACCGAAATAGAAGTCCGACGCTCTGTCCAGACTGAGCTACGTGCCCCGTACACTGAGTC
>SKSD01000002.1 GCA_007118145.1 Halobacteriales archaeon | reverse complement strand
GTACACCTCCAGTGGTAGCATACATACTATGACCCTCCGGTGAAAGAGCAGACTTTACTCCCACCGTCCGTTTCATACACTTGATGACAGCGGACTTGCGGCTTGAGCTACTCACACGGTTGACCGAGGAAAGAGGCGTCCCTGGATACGAAGATCGTGTGAGAGCACTCGTGAAGGAAGAATTGGAACTATCGACCGATCACGTACGCTCCGATGCGATGGGTAATGTGGTGGGGACGATCGAGGGGACCAGCGATCACGAGATCGTCGTTGCTGCCCATATGGACGAGATCGGCTTCATGGTTCGAGAGGTGGATGAGGACGGTTTCGTCAAACTTGATGCCTTGGGTGGCTGGGACCCCCGTGTGCTGAAGGCACAGCGGGTGACGATACATACCGATGATGAAGATCTGACCGGCATCATCGGTTCGACACCGCCTCATGTGCTCGATGAGGATGACCTCAAGAAGCAGCCCAAGATTGATGACATCTACGTCGATCTTGGGATGGACGGAGATGAGGCTGGCGAGCGTGTCTCACCGGGAGATCTGGTGACGATGGAGCAGACCACGGTGAGGATGGGCGACTTCGTCACCGGCAAGGCACTCGATGATCGGGTCTGTGTCTTCGCGATGTTGGAGGCAGCCCGGGCGATTGAAGAACCTCCTGCAACGATTCACTTCGCAGCAACCGTCCAGGAGGAGGTAGGGCTCCGGGGCGCACGCGCTCTCGGTGTCGATATCGATCCAGACCTGGCGATCGCTCTCGATGTCACCCTCGCTGACGACGTCCCGGATGCGAATTCATCTGTCACGGTGACGGAACTTGGCGAGGGGACGGCGATTAAGTTGAAAGATTCAAGCGTCATCACCTCTCCGAAGGTCCATCGTCGACTCAGGGAACTCGCCGAGGAGCATGATATCCCGTATCAACTCGAGATTCTCCCGGCAGGTGGGACTGACACAGCGGCTTTCCAAGTCGCCTCTGGTGCCACACCTGTCGGAGCACTCTCGATACCAACACGCTATCTCCATACGGTGACTGAGGCAGCGCATGTCGATGATATCGGGAAAACCATCGACCTCCTCACCGAGTTCCTGCGCAGTGAGGACGGTTCCATCGACTACACCCTATAGCTCAAACCGAAGTCTTGAGTATCACCTCACCCTGAGGGTCAGATATGGAACAGGACGCACCATCGGCACCGGTCGGCCGGCGAACATTCTTACGTGGTGCGGTCGGGGTGGCCGGAGTCGGTGCGACAGCCGGTGTCGCAAGCGCGCAAGATGGAGGCGACGAGATTGTCGTCGAGCTGGGTGACTATTACTATCAGGTAGCCGACACTGGGCAGGACCTCAGCGATGATCCGCTTCGGGTCGAACCTGGCACCACGGTGCGGTTCGTGTGGATCACCGACACCCACAACATCGCCATCACCTCAGCACCGGATGACTCCGATTGGGAGGGTGTACCTGACGTATACGATGCCGGTCATGAGCACGAACATACCTTCACCGTCGAGGGTACGTATGAATTTGAGTGTACCCCACACGTTGGACTCGGTATGATCGGTACAATCGTCGTCACCGATGAACCGGTAGAACCTCCGGTCGCTGTCGGTCCACAGTTACCCGAGGAGGCGATGACGATCGCTATTGGGACAACATTCGCGTTAATCGCAACCCTCGGGTTCGCGTATGTCTTCCTCAAATACGGCGGCGAGGCTCCTGAGGAGACCTAGTTGGAAATATCTGCCAGCAGACACGTTCATTCACTCATTCCCTCGAGTAATTTCATCCCGGCCTCGTCATCATAGTCGTGATCGATTCGCACACGCGACAGTTGGATAGCTGTTGAATCCTCACCTGCCTCACAGACCATGTGCGTCAATATCGGTCTGAGTTCACTGATGAATGCCCGCCTGAGGATGGCAAACAGACCTCTTCGCATCAAACCTCCCCCGAACGGTAACTTGTCGAGTTCAGATTCGTGTATCAGGATGTCGATCTGGCTGCTAGACGAGCCATCCTCGTTGTCTGACACGGTCCACCTTCCAGCGATTGGCCGCGTCGCCCGCCACGTGATGAGCGATGGTGGGCGATACTCGACGATCTTCGTGGTGAGTGTTCCACTTGTCCCGAACCGTGTCAGTCGTATGGAATACGTTGGGGTATCATCCCCCCCATCCAACCGAGTGACATCGCTCACAGATGGTGCCTTTGAAAGATACTGTTCGAACTCATGGATGTCATCGAAGACGTGGTGCTGGGAGAGTGGGAGGGTAGCGGTGACTGACAGACGATACACGTGAGTCAGTATTCAGCGCTGAATAATGAGTACTTGCCACAGGTTTCACCTGATGTAAGCGTGTCACCACATGTGTCGGCGAGTTACTATGTGACTTATTAGAGGGGCTGTCCAATCGACCATTGAGAATGCTCGATGGTATCAACGTCGTCCTTGGCGTCTCAGGGAGTATCGCTGCGGTGAGATGTGTCGAGTTGATCCACGAGTTCAAACGGTATGGTGCTGCTGTCCGGGTGGTCATGTCACCCTCAGCGACCGATATCATCCATCCATGGTCGCTCGAATTCGCGAGTGGAAGTCCGGTGGTCACCACGTTGACCGGTGCAGTTGAACATATCGATCTCTGTGCACCGGATGGGTGGGGTGATGTCTTCGTCATCGCCCCTGCGACAGCGAACACGATCGGCAAGGTGGCAACAGGTATCGATGACACACCTGTGACGACCTGTGCGACGACAGCGATCGGCTCGTCAATGCCAGTTGTAGTCGCTCCCGCGATGCACGAACCGATGTATGAGCATCCCCTCATCAATGACCATCTCG
>SKSD01000086.1 GCA_007118145.1 Halobacteriales archaeon | reverse complement strand
ATCGGACCGCCGAATTGATCCTCGGCAAACACATAGACCGCCTTCAATCGACCCTGTGCATCGGTGTACACATCTGTGGTGAGTTCGATTTCACCCGGTTCGGTGATCGTCTCGACGAGACCCTCACCGGCGACGGTCACACCGACAGTCGAGGTATGTTCCATCGACGTGATCGAGATGATCACCCTGCCATCAGGGCGCTCATCGAAGGACACCTCGACCACAGGCAGTTCCAGGGAAGGTGCGTCTGACAGCCAGAGTGGTTCCTCGACAGACGTGTTGTTGAAATCGAAATACTCCCAGGTGAACTCGAGGCTGATTTCCTCACCCTCTCGATTGGTGTACTCGCCAAGGACATCCAACCGATGTACGTGGCCATGCTCATCAACGCGAAGTTCTAGCACACCCTCATCGAATGCGCCGAACGATGCGCTCAGTTGGTTGAGATGTGCATGCTGACCGATATCTGCCGTACCGGCGTTGTAGACGACGACGGGGACTTCGTAGTCTCCCTTCGCCTCGTCAGATACGGGTGAAAAGCGCTCTGTCGATTCGACTGATAAATCGACGTCGTTGAGTAGCCGCCGAAGCTCGTCGAGGCGGTAATCTTCGATGGCCGACATCACGTGACGGCGTTGGGTGATCCTCGGCTGGGTTGACCGTGGCTCGACGACCATCCGTTCGACGACGCGGATATCGTGATGATACCGCTCCGATAAGGTGAGCTCACTTGCCATCGGATCGAAGGTCTGCGATTCTACCCTGAAACGTCCTGCCTCTCGGTCAAAGCGCCCCAAGATAGACTCATCGACCGTACCAAATGGGAACGAGATGGTCCGTTCTGCGACGAGTGAGAGGCTGCTCGCTTGTGCCATCGCAGAATGTTCACCTAACGCCACATCGAGATCGATGGCATCGGTCGTGAATCCATCTGGGTACGGGAATTCCTCGACAGCGGGGACTTGAGGCTGATCGTTGAGGAATACGTCGATACATCCTGCCAATCCGATGAGCGAACCACTTGCGATAGCGAGTGTTGACCGTCTGGATAACTGACGGTTGGATGGCACCATGTCATGGTATGTCACGCACATAAAAAAGTCCGTCTATACCTGACCCACGCGCGTTCCGGTCTGCATTTATTCGATGCGTGAGAGGTACCGTCAGGGATGTTCGATTGCGTCAAGATACCCACGCCGTTTCAGGTCGGTCACGTCAACTGCTATGCATCTGGGTCGACACTGATTGATCCTGGGCCAGATAGTGATGATGCGTTCGAGACGCTGGAAAGCGCACTTCTGTCTCGGGATCAGTCCATCGACGATATCGAGCGAGTCCTCATCACGCATCCACATCCAGACCACTTCGGGTTGGCATCGCGGTTACAAGAACGCGGTGCATCGATCCTCGCCAGTTCGACTGCCGCCTCGATCATCGGTGACTTCCCCGGCCGACTCGCGTATGAGCAGTCGTACTTCGAGCCGTTTTTCATCAGCCATGGCCTTCGCGCCGATGTCGTCTCGACGATGGTTGAACTCCCAGAGGCATTTCTCGAGTTCGCCCAGAGTGTCGATGTCGATAGGACTATCGATGACGGTGAGACGGTGCACGTTGGCGATAACCAACTCGGTGTCGAGGCGGTCGAGGGGCATGCTCCGGGTGAGTTGATCTTCACCTTCGATACCTCGACAGGCGAGTGTGCGATCGTCGGCGATCACGTCCTCGACCCGATCACGCCAAATCCGTTCTTACAACCACCACCGACGCCGGAGCATCCTCGACCACGCGTCCTCCCCGCGTATAACGCATCGCTCGATCGCCTGGCCGAGCGATCGTTCACGAGGATGCTCCCCGGCCACCGAGACGAGATCGACCGACCGACCCACCGTATCGAACAACTGCGACGCTTTCACGAGCATCGAAGCGAGCGAACCGAGGCTGAGGTCAGCGAGCCGAAGACCGCGGCACAGGTGATGCGCGGACTCTTTGGTGAGCTTCCAGTGACAGAGATATTCTCCGGTATGAGTGAGGCGATCGGCCATCTGGATGTACTCGAGGAACGTGGTCGGGTGACTCGAGAGATGTCCGGAGGGACGATTCAGTACGTCGCCTCGAGCGATCAATAGGTGGGATTGCGTTCCTCGAATCCCTCACGCTGGTTGACCAGTCGGGCGTAATCGAACAAGAGGTCTGAGAGTCTGTTCAGATAGACGAGTGCATCGCTGTCATGTTCATCATCGACGGTCTCGATCAGGGCGACCGTCGCGCGTTCGGCTCTGCGACACACGGTTCGGGCGTGATGCAGTCGACTCCCCCGCTCGCCACCGCCTGGCAGGATGAACGCATGCAGGGGGGTGAGTTCGGATTCAGCTTCATCGATCCATACCTCAAGATCGTCGACATGGGTGGCCTCAATGTGCGGTTGCTCGGGATTGCCGACAGGATCGGCGAGTTGTGCCTGGATGATATGCAGGTGGTGTTGTACCTGCTCGAGGCGTTCATCGATATCGCCATGCCCGGTGGGGATGACCGTCCCGATCACCGCGTTCAGCTCGTCAACCGTCCCATACGCATCGATACGCGGTGATGCCTTCGAGACACGTGAACGGTCTCGGAGGTCGGTCTCACCATCATCACCTCGGCCCGTGTAGATTGTCATCGGTTGACCTTCATGCCGACAGACCTTGAGCATGTGTGCAACCGCCGACGAAAAGAGGTATGTCGACTCAAGCCACATCTCGATGTAATGCCACCGTCTGCGGTCAGACATTGTGAGGCGTGTGACGAGGAGACCGAACACCGACTCGTCGCCACCACCCGTCTCCACCTTGGTCGCAAGCAAAAGTGGCGGTGCAATGCGTGTGAGTT
>SKSD01000060.1 GCA_007118145.1 Halobacteriales archaeon | reverse complement strand
GATTGTCGACTCGGATGTGGCTTTATGGATATTCCGGCCGATATAGACGCCATGGTTGGAGCGACAACGTTCGATTTCACCGATGAGGTGGTCGTCGTCACCGGTGGTGCTGGTGCGTTGGGGACTGCAGTTGCCCAGCGATTCATCGATGCAGGTGCGCAGGTGGCCGCGATCGATATCGCCGATGTAGACGATGCCCACGAAGCGTTACCCGAGGATGAGAACATCGGGTACCATCAGGCTGATCTCACAGATGAATCCTCGGTCGAGGAGGTCATCGACACCATCGTGCAAGAGTACGGCCAGATCGACATCCTCGCGAATATCGCCGGGACCTGGCGTGGTGGTTCACCCCTGCACGAGACCGATGCATCGATGTTCGATCTACTCTTCGACGTGAATCTCCGGACGATGTTCCTCACCTCAAAACATGCCATGGCGCACCTCCAGGCCAGCAACGGTGCTATCGTCTCGGTATCTGCGAGGTCGTCACTTGAAGGTGGCAGCGGTGATGCACTCTATCGTGCTTCGAAAGCCGGTGTGCGATTGCTCACCGAATCGATCGCCAAGGAGCACCTCGGAACGGTGCGCGCGAACGCGGTCATGCCGAGTATCCTCGATACGCCGATGAACCGCGAGATGATGCAACCGAGTGATGAGTGGGTCGACCCCTCCGACGTGGCCGATGTCATCTTGTTCCTCTGCTCGGATGCGTCATCAGTCACTAGTGGGGTCGCGGTACCGGTCTACGGCGAAGCCTGAACACCCCAACGAACCTCCCACGCCTTGGACCCAACACGGTAGAGAGGCACACTATGGAGTTTCATCGGTGTATGACCGTCTGCCAACATTGCGGTCACTCTACCCGTCATGATGCGGTGTGCTCGTTCTCACCGAGATGATTTCCTGATTCGTCAACCTTAAGGCCTGTACTCTACTTTCACGACTATGGTAGATATTGACACGCATACTGATGCTACCGAGACATTCATTCACGAGATGACCGCCGAATACCGAGACCGGATGAAGCAGTTGGTCGACGAGAACTACAATGACGAGTACTTTCGAAGTGTCGGTGACGAGCGTGCCGTGATTGAACGTGAGTTCCCACGACAGGCATGGGAGGAACTGTATACCGGCTGTCTCCCGCCTGCACGACAGCTCAATCTCGTCTATGAGCAGGGCGAGCCATTCGGCCGTGATCGCGATATCGTCATCGGCCTCATCAAGCAGATTCAAGACGAGGCCAAACACGGGAGGCTCATCTCGTCGCTTGCCGAGCGAGTCGGTGTCGAGGCAGATCCCATCACCTGGGAGGCACCCTATCAGGAGGAGCTCATCGGTCAGGTCGAGACGGCGATGAACCGAGATAAACCACATCTCATCGCAGCCGGCTTACAGCTCTCGACTGAGATCATGGCCGCGTTCATGATACGCAATCTGGCCGACTATATCGAACCCGCCTATCCAGAGATAGCCGACACGCTCCGTAACGATATCTCAGCCGATGAAGGTGACCACATCCATATCGGGCGGTTGATCGGCATGCGATTCGCTACACCAGCAGACCATGCTCTCATGCGTGAGATCGCGGAGGAAAAATACGAGTTCACCGCGAGGACACTTCGCTCGCTTCACACATGATCGAGATCGACGAGACCACGACCGTTGAATTCGAGCCGACGCGACTCAACGAGCACGAACTCCAACTGCTGGCAGCGATCGGCGAGCTCGAGGATGCTGGTGACGGTGAGCACCTCGACGTCATCCGACTCGATCTCAAACACATCGTCAGGGTCCTCACCCTGTATGACTCGATCGCGACGTTTCGTTACGACTGGCGTTGGAAGTATCGTGATAATGGGTCGGGCCTACCTCGCGATGAGTGAGCGGAACAGGTGGGCTGTTGAGACTGAGTGATACCACGTTGATCATGCTCGTATACTTAAGTGGTACAGCCAGACATCTCCAACTGAAAACGTGCCTAAGGCCTTTACTGATATCCTACGGATATGGATTGTGGCATGAAGCGGATGGTCTTAGCGTTAGGTGGCAATGCCCTGTCCCAGGACGTGGAGGGTACCATCGAGAGCCAACGCCAGACCATCGAGAAGGCGGTGACACACATAGAACCACTCGCATCAGCGGGTCACGATCTCGTCTTCACCCACGGTAACGGGCCACAGGTGGGACAGCTCCTCGTGCAAAATGAGGAATCGACATCAACACCACCCCGGCCACTCGACGTGCTCGTCGCGGAGACACAGGCACAGATCGGGTACCTCTTGCAACAGGCTCTCGGCAACGCCCTCGGGGTGCCGCCCGTCACCGTCATCACCCAGGTCAGGGTAGACCCGACCGATTCTGCCTTCGACCGACCGACCAAGCGAATCGGACCATTCCTCGACCCCGATACGATTGCCAACCGCCACTTCGAGGTGGCCGAGGATTCGAACACCGAGGGTGAGACCGGCTATCGTCGCGTCGTGCCCTCACCGCATCCTGTCGAGATCATCGAATCCGAGCAGATCGCATCCCTGGTCGATACCGGCCGACCGGTGATCTGCGCGGGTGGGGGCGGTGTTCCGGTCATCGATATCGAAGGAGGGCTCGAGGGTATCGAGGCGGTCATCGACAAGGACCACTCATCGCAGGTGCTCGCCAACCAGATCGACGCCGATGAGTTGCTCCTCCTGACCGACGTACAGGCGGCCTATCGTGACTTCGCCACACCGGAGCGGACACGACTGGATATTCTCACCACGGACGAGGCACGCACCCTCCTCGACGCCGATGAGTTCGGTGAGGGGAGCATGGCACCGAAGGTCCACGCAGGGATCACCTTCGTCGAGCAGGGCGGATCACGTGCACTGAT
>SKSD01000003.1 GCA_007118145.1 Halobacteriales archaeon | reverse complement strand
TTCTCACCACGGACGAGGCACGCACCCTCCTCGACGCCGATGAGTTCGGTGAGGGGAGCATGGCACCGAAGGTCCACGCAGGGATCACCTTCGTCGAGCAGGGCGGATCACGTGCACTGATCACCGCCATCGATACCCTCACTGAGGCACTCGATGGCGAGACCGGTACACGCATCGTCCAAACCGATACCTGAGAGTAACGACCACAACCTCACCACAGATACAACACACCAGACCGATGCATGATCTGACCGACATCAACGACCTATCGCGCGCCGATATCGAAACACTCTACGAACTCACCGACCACATGAAGCGCTCACCTGGTGAGTACACCTCGGTGATGGCCGGCAAGACGCTGTTCATGCTGTTCGAGAAGCCCTCGACACGAACCCGCCTCTCGTTCGAGGCAGGCATGACGAAGATGGGTGGCCATGCCATCTTCCTCGATATGATGCACTCACAACTCGGCAGGGGTGAGCCCATCGCGGATACCGCGAAGGTGATGTCTCGATACGGTGAGGCGATCATGGCGAGGTTGTTCGATCATGACGAGATGGTCGAACTTGCAGATAACGCAGCCATCCCGGTCATCAACGGTCTCACCGATTTCCTCCATCCGTGCCAGGCGCTCGGTGACCTCTACACGTTGTACGAGCGAGACATGCTCGATACCGTTGCCTTCGTCGGGGATGGGAACAACAACGTGACACACTCGTTGATGCAGGCGTGTGCCAAGTTGGGCGTCAGCTGTCGGGTCGCCACCCCCGAGGGGATGCAGCCCGACCGAAAGATCCAAAATCGTGTCAAGGATGCGGATGTGACGATTTTGGTCGACCCATACGAGGCGGTCGCCGGTGCCTCAGCTGTCTATACGGATGTCTTCGTCAGTATGGGTGAAGAGGAGGCACGAGAGGAGATACTCGAGGCTCTCGAGGGATATCAGGTCGATGCAGAGCTCATGGCAGCTGCGGGGGAGGATGCGGTCTTCATGCACTGTCTGCCTGCACACCGGGGGGTCGAGGTGACCGCAGAGGTGATCGATGGCCCCAGGTCGATCGTGTTCGATCAGGCCGAGAACCGTCTGCACGTACAAAATGCCGTCTTACACACGGTCATCAACCGATAACGCTCATCCGTCTGGCGGGTGACCAAAGGTACCTCACTCAGGCATCATCCGGATGGGTGTGGTCATACAGTGTATGGACCCGTATCCCTCACGGAGATTGGGGATGTAACAGCCCTCACCCTCGGGCACGATCTCGACATCGTACTCCTCCTGCAATACCTCCATGAACCCAGCGGTGACATGCTCATCGCCTGGCTCAAATCGAACAGGGATGATCCGTCTCGGGCCGACCGTCAGGAAATTGGTGATCCCCTTGAGGACATCCACCGCAAGCTCGTGTGAGAGATCGATATGTTCGACCGTATCGACGATCTCGAAACCTTTGTCGCGGATGTACGTGCCGAAGTTCACGTCAGCGTGGGTGAGTTCGTACGGTCGACCCTCCTCACCCGTATGCTGGTAGATATCTACGGTGGTATTGTCGACGAGTGCTCGATGTGCCACAACCAGATCGTCATCAATGAAGTTGAACCAGGTATCGAGATGCATGATACCCATGTCGATATCGCTATCTGTTGAACGCTCTCGTGCTGCCTCGAACGGTGCGCGTACGAGACCGACCTCAGGGGTCCCGAAGACGTCCTGCATCAACAGCTTGTGACCTGCGGCATACGAGGTGCGGATCACGAACTCGGTATCGTCCGCTGTGATACCAAACTCGGGGTGTGCGATCCCATCGGGGATCTTGGCAGACACACCAAGTAACGCGAACTCACCGGCTGGGAGGAAGTCTCCCCCCTCGACGACGATATCTTTCGACTGAATATCAGACCGCTCGGGGACGAACGCGGTCACGTCGTGTGCTGTGACACTTCGCATAT
Organism: Halobacteriales archaeon; assembly: GCA_007118145.1. GTDB lineage: Archaea > Halobacteriota > Halobacteria > Halobacteriales > SKSH01 > SKSH01. The sequence goes on along the minus strand of SKSD01000003.1, from coordinate 1,076 downwards.
CGGCGACAATGTTGACATCGAACGTCCCGCTGATCGCCTCCCAAGCGACCTTCGCGATACCGACCTCTGGCCGTCGTGTTGGCTCTTTCATCCGGCAAAGGACGACACCCTCCCTGGTGACGAACTGTGGGTCGCGCTGGAAATACAGATTCGTCAATGGTTCGCTCAACTCAACGCTCGTGGTATCCCACCGGATGCGACTCGAATCGGCCGCCAACTCACCCTCATCTACCTCACCGCGGTGGCGCTTGACCCTGGCATTGGAGGCGATCGCCTGGAGTTGAGTATGTGGTTGGAGTTGATGTAACCGTGTCCACAGGCTATCGAGTTCGGTTACCTGCTCGTCTGCCTCGAGTTCGCTGAGATCGAAGCTCACACGTGCAGATAACAGGCCATCCATCCGACGGTCATGTGCGAGATCGTCATGGAGGAAGTGTACCGAATCGTCGGCCTCAAGACTGGACTCGATGACGTCAACAAGGTTGAGATGTTCTCGCTGAGCATCGACCAGTGAGAACTCATCCAAGAAGAGATTCGGTTCAGGGTCGAGTATCCCGACAAACGTCTCAACACCCGGGAGATGGACACGAACGGCCTGCATCGGGTCCCACTCAGCGTTCACCTGTACCTTCCTACGGTTAGATATCCTTGGATCGTTCGGATGTGATGTGGGTGCCATGATGGTTGCGAGGTCGAAGTTGACTCTAGGTAGGAATTATCAAGTCATATCGATAAAACACGGTGCCAATTCTCCAACATTGACTCCGAATCCGTACCACTCCCCCAACCGCTGGCGAGAGAGATTGCCGTCTATCGGTGTTCACGTACTCGCTGTTACCCGTCTCACGGTGTGCATCGGTGCGAGCGCCCTAGTCACCTGTGATACCGGGTATATGCAGCCAACTCTGACGGCCAAACGTCAGCATGTCACGGGGCCGTGTCATTGACTTACAACCCTGTGAACTCTTACTCAATCAGACGTGATCGCACCGCCAACCAATCCGCCGAATAGGCCACTCAAGATATTGACAAAAAGGGCAAGTATAATGACGAAAATGGCGACGATACCAAACCCG
>SKSD01000028.1 GCA_007118145.1 Halobacteriales archaeon | reverse complement strand
GGTGGAGTCCTTACCGTGATACATGAAAGCTGTCTGCGCGACGGACCTGTCCGCAGCAAGCAAGGCGACCATCGAGAACGAGACATGCCTTGCCTGCCTTGGACGCATCGGTATCGACGAGATACATCTTGTCACCGTCATCCCGGCGAACGTGCATGCTGGGATGCCAGGTATCGACTTCGAGAAGCGCCGCCGACGTGCACTGAACGAGTACCGAAACGTGATTGAGTCGGCAGGGTTCGAGGTGGATACACACGTCGTCCGAGGGACGCCACACCGACGCATCAACGGTGTGGCTGAGACGATCGGGGCTGACCTGACCATCGTCGGCTCTCGTGGAAGGAGTCCACTCGAAAACCGCGTGATCGGGTCGACCGCGAGGAATCTGGCTCGTACCACCGTCGTCCCGCTCCTCGTCAATCGGATCGAACGCGTGGCTGACGAACCCGACGTGCTCAGGCAACATCTCTTCGAACGCATGCTCTTTGCCACTGACTTCTCAGACAACGCCCAACGAGCATTCGATGCGTTCGAATATCTCAAGGGGGCGACCAAGGAGGCGACTCTCGTCCACGTACAGACCCCAAAAGATCCCGACATCACCGAAGGTTCAACGCCAGAGGGACGCCTTGAGGAGCTCGCCCAGCAACTTCGATCGTGGGGTATCGAGACCGAATTCGAGATACGTCAGGGCGATCCCGCAGAGGAGATCCTCGCCGCAGAGAGGGCTCACGATACCTCGTCAATCCTCGTCGGATCACGTGGTCACAGCCGGTTACGCCGATTACTCCTCGGGAGTGTCTCGGAGGACCTGGTCGCACACGCGAGTGGTAACGTGTTCCTCGTGCCACCTGAACGGATGGCCTGACCGTCGACGGGAGAATCAGCCGAGGCAGAGGGGGTTCAAAGCGGCACACCTAGCAGTCCAGGTTGCATCGTAACCAAGCGAACACCTTGGATACGATGCACCCGAGGTACACTCTGACACGTGGTCGACCCCACCTCTCATCCGGGCATCTTTCCGAGCTGCCTCGAGGAGAATCAACCCGCTTTCGAGCAGCTCGGCGATATCGACACACGTCCCGGTGAGGTTCTCTCGTGAACAGATCCCTTCAGTCGTCCACAGACCTTTTTCAGGTAACGATGAGTAGCCGATAAGTTGCTCTCATGTAGCTCGCTCAGTGGTCGAACAACACGATCAAGACGATGTGCTGAGCAGTATCTTACTCAATCTGCCTCGGTGACGCCCGCATCGCGCGAGACAAACCTGCTCCTCCACAGCCCCTGGAGATATGCACCGATGAACATCCCAGAGATAGCCCAGAGAATCGGATAATTCCCGATGCCGAGGCTGGCATAGGCAGCTCCTGGGCAGATGCCCGACAGTCCCCAGCCCACGCCGAAGACCACACCACCGACGATCACGTTACGATCGAACGATTTCAGCCGACGCCCGTAGACGTTACCGGTCAGTGGGGCATCGCGACCGCTTCTCGATGCGACGAACATGGTCAGCGCCGTCACCACTGCAGCGCCGAACATGACGAAGAGCAGGCCGAAATCATCGAACTGGAGGAAGTCTAAGACCACCTCGGGTCGAGCCATGTGGCTGTATCCCAGACCGAAGCCGAACAGGATGCCACCCAGCAATACGGTCGGTCGGAACAGTGCGTGGCCAGCTACCTGGTCACCGTTCGTCATGGTGTCACCCCGAGGGCTACGACGATCTGTGCGGTGCCGATGGCTACTGCGAGGAACGTGATCACGCTGATGACCGACGTCGGTGAAGCCGACGCGACACCGCAGACACCGTGACCTGAGGTGCATCCCTTACCGAGACGGGTACCGATTCCGACGAGTATCCCACCGAGGAGTAACCGCCACGCCTGGACATCGGTCGTCCATCCACCACCCTGCCAACCGATCGCGTAGATACCGCCACCCAAGACGATACCGGCGACGAAAAGCACGCGCCAGTCACGGTCGAATCGATACCGCTGAAAGCGTTCCTGGTCGGAGACATACGAGAGCGTCGACTCAAGGAACGTACTCGCACCGGCGATGATACCCGTCCCAAGGTAGATGACGACGACGCCGAGACCGACAAGGAGTCCACCGATGGCGTACCGTGAGATACCCTCGGGAAAGAGTACTTCATACAGCGCCGGATCGATCAGTTCGCCGATCATACCTCTGTGACCACTCAGTCAGCTGCCAGCGACTCTTGGCTGGCAGCGCAGTTGTTCGGGCCAAGTTCGAGTTCGAACGCCTTCTCATCGTCGACCATCTCGAGGCCGTGGTTCGTGGCAATGATCTGCTCGTAGTTGGCCGGTCGTGGTGGCATGTCCGAGAGGATGAGCTCGACGAACGCCTCCTCGGACAGTGACAGTGCGTCCATGCGTGACGTGAGCTGACCGAGGCGTGCGGTGAATGTACCGTCACCAGCAGGTTCGGCGACATCGCTGAAGTGTGCACCTCCGATGACCACCTCGTCGTCCATCGGCAACACACGCTCATGTAACGACTGATGCAGCATTTGTGCCGCATCCGGTGCACCATCGTCTCCCTCCTCGAGATCGGGTCGTGCGACACTCTCGATGAACAGTCCATCACCGGTCGTCAAGAGTGAGCCACCGATGAGGTATGAGGTCATATCCGTCGTGTGTCCAGGGGTATGCATCACCTCGATGTCGATGTCACCGACTGTGAGTGTGTCGCCATCGGTCACCAGTGTCACATCATCTACATAGGTCGCACCACGCTCTGCAGAGGCTGCAGGTATCACACCCTCGACGCCCTCCTCGGTGAGTGCCCGTACACCCGAGATGTGATCCGCGTGGATGTGTGTATCGATGGCAAACCTGAGTTCCGTGCCGAGATCGGCAGCATCGGCGATGTATCGCTCGGTGAAGGCTCGAAGTGGATCGATGACGGCTGCCTCATCTCCGTCGTAGATGAGGTAACCGAGGCACCCACTCGAGGGACGTTGGTACTGGAAGACCGTGCCGGGTCCCTCATAGGCAGTGATCTCCACAGCTTCGTAGATCGATGCC
>SKSD01000061.1 GCA_007118145.1 Halobacteriales archaeon | reverse complement strand
GACGTGGCTACGAATCGATTCGACCGCTCGACGATAGATTCGATGATCGAAAGCCCCTCTTTGACATCTTGAACCTGGTCTACTTCTTCGAGTCGCTGTACGTCCAGGAGCAACACGAGCCCGACGAGATCGAGCGCCTTGCGAAACACATGCGCAAGCTCCTCACGGCGAAGCTCGACACCTTGTGCTGAGGTGGGGCCGTTCCGCCACGGTTTAAGCGAGTCAGTCACGAACGCCCCAGCATGGACTTCACCTGGTCGACCGAACATCGACAGATTCGCGAGATGGTCGCCACCTTCGCTGATGAGGAGATCGCGCCACGTGCCGAGGAGATTGATGCCACAGATGAGTTCCCTCATGATCTCATCGATGAGATGAGCGAACTCGGCCTGCTCGGCATGCCGTTTCCGATCGAACTCGGTGGTGCAGGTCTTGATTACCACGCGTACGCGCTCGCACTCGAGGAGATCAGTCGGGCGAGTGGTGCCGTCGGGACGATCATCGCCGCCCATACCAGCCTCGCGGGGAACATGCTCTATGAGTACGCCGATGATGACCAGCAGGAGGAATACCTCATCCCACTGAATGAGGGATCAGAGATCGGTGCCTTCGCCCTGTCCGAGCCACAGGCAGGGAGCGATGTCCCTGCGATGGAGACCACCGCCGAGCGAGACGGTGATGAGTACGTCCTCAATGGCCCGAAGCTCTGGATATCGAACGGGTCAGTCGCAGATACGATCGTCACGTTCGCCAAGACAGAACCAGCCTCGGGGTATCGCGGGATCTCATCGTTCATCGTCCGAGCCGATGACCCTGGATTCAACGTTGAGCGCACCGAGGACAAGCTCGGTGATCGAGGCTGCCCGACGGCAGAACTGGCGTACAAGGACGTACGTATCCCCGTCGAGCGTCGCATCGGAAAGGAGGGTGCAGGCTTTCGACAGGCACTCGAGACACTCAACGGTGGGCGCATCACCATCGCTGCGCGTGGTGTCGGCATCGCGCAGGCATCACTCGATGCAGCCCTCGCATACGCACAAGATCGTGAGCAGTTCGGCCAGCCGATTGCCGAGTTCCAGGCGATACAACACAAACTCGCCGACATGGACACGAAGGTTCAGGCGGCGAGATTACTCACCCATCGAGCGGCCGACCGGAAAATCCGAGGTGCAAAGTTCATCAAGGAGGCAGCGCAGGCGAAGCTCTTCGCGAGTGAGGTCAGCCGTGAGGTGGCCAACGAGGGCATCCAGATCCACGGTGGTTACGGATATGTCAAGGCATTCCCCGTCGAGCGGTTTTACCGTGATGCGAAGTTGAACGAGATATACGAGGGCACGAGTGAGGTATTGCGAAACACGATCGCGAGTCAACTTCTCGACTGAGCGGTTCTCTTCGGACGTTCCCAGACGCTATCTACACTGGTTGTCGTGAGGTTATTGTCTCCGACCCCCAATCACCAGCATGTGGCCGTACCATGAGCGACCGATCGAGTCGAACGGATGATATCGAGGCTGAATACGTCGAGAACGAGACCGAACGGATGGTCATCTTCCACCGTGGTGAGGCGATGGCTGTCATCGCTCAGAATGCCAAGGGGTATGCGATGTTGGCAGTCAGAACAGCACCCGACGGTGATGAACTCGAACGCTACTATGGATTCGATATGGCGTTAGATCACGTCGCTGAGCTCCTCGGTGTCAACCCAGCGTCGCTCCCGGTACCTGATGCTGCTGAGGATATGGGCATCTGAGAATCGATACGTAAAGTCTCAGGGGGTGAGTGAGGTCAGACCCCGGTAATCACGTCGCATCGCAATCTCGAACCATGGGCATAGCCGTAACTGGCGATACCAGGCTGGATGATTGCACAGCCGCTCGTACGGTGCCCACAAGATGCCGGCGACCTCCTTTTCATCCGGGTCGAGGGCGAGATCGGTGAGGGTGAGTTTCAACACCGCACATACCTCGTGTTCGACACCGACGTTCTCGTAGAAACGCTTGTACTCGAAGATATCGGTCATGCGGAGGTCGTCATACTGGTCGCTCGTGATACCAAGCTCATCCGTCAGTCGGGACCGGGCTGCGTCCTCGTAAGTTTCACCCTCGACCGGGTGGGACGCGACGGTGCCGTCCCAGTAGGTATCCCAGAGTCGCTTTGAGGGGCTTCGCTGTGCGAGGAGTATCCGACCTTCTGGGTCGAACACCAACGCGGTGAAAGCACGGTGGCGGATACCCTCGCCGGTGTGTGCCTCGAGGCGGTTGACCAACTCAATGGCGTTGTCCTCCTCGTCCACAGCGATCACCTGCTGCTCGGCGTTCTCATGCGAGCTGGAATCGTCGTTCGACGAACGGTTCTCAACACTCATATACTCCGATTTCACGGGGGTTATGATTGAAGCTTCGGATTGGGTTTATCGCCGGTTAGCCGATACGCTCTTCGAGGATGAGGCGTGTCTTCGTACTGATCACCTCATCGAGTTCTCTGGCGCGACTCAGAAGGTCGTTGACACCGGCCGTGTCGGCGGCATCGACGACGAGGACGATGTCCTCCTCACCGCTTACCTGCCAGACGAAGTCGACCTGGTCCCACTCGGCCATCCGATCGGAGATATCTCGCGTGTCGACATCGACCGCCACCCCGATCTCGATCATCGCCTTGACGTTACCCGTCCTCGTGGAGATGGTAAAGCGCTCGATGACATCATCCTGGAGCATCCGCTCGACACGGTTACGAACGGTCCCTTCGGAGGTCCCAACCCGTTCTGCGATTTCCGTATACGGTGTTCGGGCGTCCTCACGCAAGATGGCGAGTATTTCGCGATCCAGGTTATCCATTGAGATGCGAACATTGTACCCCAGACGTCTTTATTATTACGAAATTCGAAACTCATTACGAAAGTAAGACTTATGATGGGTGCATTCATACGTATCTCGTAATGCAGCACGCCTACGTGGCAGTGGAAGGCGGCCCCGTGATCGAAGCTCGGGGGCGTGTTCCTGGCACGGCACAAGGCGAACTGGTTTTCACAACGGCATACACGGGATATGAGGAGAGCCTGACGGACCCATCCTACCGTGGACAGGTCCTCACCTTCGCCTACCCGTTGATCGGTAACTACGGTGTCCGAGAGGACCGTTTCGAATCGGACGCCGTCCAGCCAGCTGCGGTCATCGCCCGCGAGCTCACCGATGAGGTGGTCGAGTGGCTTTCGAGCGCGGGTGTCCCAGCGGTCGACCAGCTCGACACGCGCGACCTCGTCGTCGATATCAGGGAGTCCGGTGCGAAGCGCTGTGGGATCGCAATCGGTCCAGATGTTACACCAGACGACGCTCGTGCGCAACTCGAGACGTGTCCGACCATGTCCGAGCGCCACGACATCGGCGACCTCGTGAGTGTCTCCGAACCCGCGCGGTTCGGTCCATCCGACGGTGAGCCAACCGTGGCACTCATCGACTGCGGTGTCAAGCGCTCGATCATCAACAGCCTGGTCGAACGCGGGGCGAGTGTCCACGTGCTCCCACACGATACCGACGAGGCGACGGTCAAGGCACTCGACGCAGATCTCCTGTTCATCTCGAACGGCCCCGGTGATCCACAGACGTACACCGAGGCGGCCGAGCTTGTTGCCTCCTTCGCCGGTGATCTGCCCATCGCAGGCATCTGCCTCGGCCAGCAGATCGTCGCCCTCGGCCTCGGTGGCTCGACAGAGAAGATGCGCTTTGGCCACCGCGGTGTCAACCAACCCGTGCAGGACCTCCACACTGGGCAGGTCATCATGACCTCGCAGAACCACGGCTACACCGTCGACGAACATCCCGAGCTCTCGGTGACACAGATCAACGTCAACGACGATACCATCGAGGGGCTCGAGAGTGACGAACTGGACATCATCACCCGACAGTATCATCCCGAGGCACATCCCGGGCCGCTCGACTCACTCGGCTTTTTCGACGATGTCATCTCGAAGGCGGTCGAGCAACGACGGCCACTCGCGGCTGCTGACTAATTTCGTTTTCCAATACTGAGCCTCACAAAGAGAGATCGATAACCAGCAGGTGTATCGGCGAGACAGTTACCAACGCGTCTCGGTGCGGGGGATCTGCGATACTGGTTCGACGAAGACACCGTCCTCGGGAGCATCGAGGGATTCAACCGCGGCATCGACGGCCGCCTGCGTCGAGAGATAGGTGACATCCTCTTCGACGGCCGTCCTGAGAATCTCGGCGTCATCGGCGACCACGAGATCGATCGTCCCATCGCGGATCGCCTGAATGGCATCATCACCCTCGTATGCTGTGAGGTAGCGTTCCAGCCCAGCCGGGTGCAGGCCATTGACCAGCATGACACCGCTCGATGGGAGTGGGCGGTTAGCAGCGTCCTGAGCCTTGCGGTATGCCTCACCGAAGCTTCGACCGATACCCATCACCTCACCGGTCGACTTCATCTCAGGTCCGAGGATCGGGTTGCTGCCATCGAGTCGATCGAATGGGAGGACGACCTCCTTCACGGCGAAGTGGTCCGGGATGGCCTCCGCGTAGGGGAGTTCGTCAAGTGACCGTCCGAGTTGGACTGCCGCGGCCGCCTTGGCGATGGGGACGCCAGTCGCTTTCGAGACGAACGGCACAGTCCGAGATGAGCGTGGGTTCGCCTCGATGACATACACTTCGCCATCGAGGATGGCCAGTTGGACGTTGAGCAGGCCGACCGTGTTGAGCAGTCTCGCGAGTGTCTCGGTCACCTCCCGAACCCGATCGAGCACGTCGACATCGAGCGACCGTGGGGGGATGACACATGCTGAATCACCAGAGTGGATACCCGCCGGCTCGATGTGTTCCATGATACCGCCGATGAGCACGTCCTCACCGTCTGATACCGCATCGACATCCAGTTCGATGGCGTCCTCGAGGAACTCATCGATCAAGATCGGATGATCTGGGCTGACTGCACTCGCCTGGTTGACATACGACTCGAGCTCATCCGAGCCATAGACAATATCCATCGCTCGGCCACCTAAGACGTAACTCGGACGCACCAACACGGGATAGCCGATCTCATCAGCGAGTATCTTTGCCTCAGCAAGGTTCGTCGCCGTACCACCTCGGGGTTGCTGGATGCCGTGGTCGCGAAGGAGTGCGTTGAACCGGTCGCGGTTCTCGGCCAGATCCATCGCATCGACACTGGTCCCGAGGATAGAACAGTCGAGGCCACGTCGTTCGACCTCATCGAGCAGCGGGCGGGCGATATCGACCGAGGTCTGCCCACCGAACTGTAACATCACGCCATCAGCACCGGTCGCCTCGATCACATCGGCGACCTCCTCAGCGGTAATCGGTTCGAAAAACAGCGCATCTGAGGTATCGTAATCGGTGCTGACCGTCTCGGGATTGTTGTTGACCACGTGTGCATGGATACCGAGTTCCTGCAATCCACGGATCGCGTGGACGGTGCAGTAATCGAACTCGATCCCCTGGCCGATTCGTATCGGCCCACCGCCGACGATCACGACGCTCTCTGCCTCGAGATCGACTTGCACCTCATTCAGGTCGAATCCGAAGGAACGGTCGATGGTCGGCTCTCTGGCTGAGTAGTAATACGGTGTTGATGCTGCGAACTCCCCTGCACACGTGTCTACTTGCTTGTAACTGCGAGCCGGTGTCATCGACGAGAGAGAGGTAAGCGCCGTGGGGTCGATGTGGTCACGGCCGTTGACGAACGGGTCGACGCCGTTTCGCATCGCCTCGATCTCGATATCGGTGAAGCCGAGGTGACTCGCAAGCTCGATATCGCCGCCGTTGGCCTGATCGATCGCCGTAGCGATACGTTCGATACGCTCGAGATACCAGCGATGGATACCCGTCTCAGTGGAGATCGTCTCGATGTCGATACCTCGACGGAACGCCTCGATGATGGCAAACGACCGGTCGGGTGTCGGCGTCTGTAGGTACTCGACACGTAACGCCTCATCTGTGACCTCAGAGATCGGTGTCAGGGGGACATACTCGGTTGACCTGATCGCCTTCAGGAAGCTCTCCTCGAACGTCCGACCGATGGCCATCGCCTCACCCGTCGACTTCATCGCGGGACCGAGGTCGAACGATACCTCGGGAAACTTGTCCTTAGGCCATCTGGGAACCTTCGTGACGACGTAGTCGATCGCCGGTTCGAAGGCGGCGGTTGTCTCGCCGGTGATCTCATTATCGATCTCGTGCAGGCGCTTGCCAAGGGCGACCTTCGCGGTCACCCGGGCGATCGGATATCCAGTTGCCTTACTCGCCAGAGCGGACGACCGAGACACCCGTGGGTTCACCTCGACGACGCGATACTCACCGGTTGGTGTACCATCATCACGCCAGGCGAACTGGATGTTGCAACCACCGTGTATCTCAAGGTCGCGGATCACCTCAAGCGCAGCCGAGCGCATCTGTTGGTGACCTGCATCGGGGATCACCTGCGATGGGGTGACGACGATCGACTCGCCGGTATGGATCCCCATCGGGTCGAGGTTCTCCATGCTACAGATGATAATACACGAGTTATCTGCATCGCGCATCACCTCATACTCGAGTTCGATCCACCCTGCGATCGATTCGGTGATCAATACCTCATTGTTCCGCGACAGACGAAGCCCGCGCCTGACACGTTCTCTGAGTTCGTCCATCTCGTCGATGACACCACTCCCGCTGCCACCGAGCGTGTACGTCGTGCGCATGATGACCGGAAGTCCACCGACCGATTCGACCGCATCGGTGAGATCGGCAACGTCGTTGATCGACACCGATCGGGGCATCGGTTGATCGATAGCCTGCATCCGCTCGCGGAATTGCTTGCGATCCTCCGTCGCATAGATTGTCTCGAGTGGTGTGCCCAGGATGTCGACATCGTACTCCTCGAGGATACCCCGTTCTGAGAGTTCAGCGGTGACATTCAACCCGGTCTGTCCACCCACACCGGCGATCACGCCGTCTGGTTGTTCCTTCCTGATGATCTCGGCGATGGCGTCAGTCGTGATCGGCTCGATGTAGACCGCGTCAGCCATATCCGGATCGGTCATGATCGTCGCTGGATTCGAGTTGACAAGCACCACCCTGATGCCCTCCTCTTTGAGTGCGCGACACGCTTGTGCACCGGAGTAATCGAACTCAGCCGCCTGACCGATCTGAATAGGACCGGACCCGATCAATAGCACCGAACGACCGTCCCACGTCCTCGGTTCCTGTTGGGTCCCTCCCCGTACCATGCGTTGTTGAGCATTGTAGTGCGTACATCGTAATAAGTGGGTCGAAGTATTACGATTGTCAAAACCAATTACGAATATCGAACTATCGACGGTATAGGCCGCGGTCGAAATCTCGTTCAGCGCGGTAGCGTTCGACGAACTCATCGACGTCGAACGAATCGAGCATGGTTTCGAATTCCGAACGTGCCGATGAGTCATCCGAGTGCGTCATGGCATGGTCCATCAGTTCGAGCACGAGATCGACGATGACGGTGTGTAATCGACGGCTATCGAACTGGCTGACCCAGATGTGTTGACACCCGATCTTGCCGTTCTCCGAGACATCGGTGTGCGTGACGGCCTCTGGGAACTCCTCGAGGACCATGCCAAGTAGGTGTCTGGTCTCGAAGCGACCACCCTCAGCCGGTTCGATCGTATCGCATAACACATCGACGACCGGTTCTGGGAAGAACCGAGACGGAGGATGTACATCCATCACCACAGCGTGTCGCTCACCGCATGCACACGGGTAATCGCGCATACCAAGGTCTATCGACGTGACAGGCACCTCCCCGCCACATGGGAGTTCAAGCACGTCTGGATTCGACCCAGGCACGCGTGGTGTCGCCATTGTATGAGGTTGGTCTCACCCCGAGAAAAGGGCGTTGAAAACGATCACCAGTGTGCGTCTTGATCGGTGTACCCGAGGTCTTCTGGTGTCTCCTCGGCTGGCTCGTCAGGCGACGCAACAGGTTCTGTGAGGGCACGATAGCTGATCGCAATGACAGCCGCGAAGTAGAGGGTGATCAGCGAGTCCCAGAGCTGGTCGAGGACGGTACCAGCCATCGGGCTCACGAAGTGAACGATCGAGGTGACCATTGCGAAGGAGATAGCTGCGACGAGTGAGATGAGAAAGACCGAAAGGAACAGTAAGAAGACCTTGAACCTGAGGCCACGAACCAGTGCCCACGATCGGCTGAATCCATCGATGAACGAGCGATCCTCTACCGAGACGACGGCGATGAAGTAGATGAGACTCACGTAGATGAAAATCCCTGGGATGATCAGAAGGAGCAACCCGACGAACCAGAGGATGCCGAAGATCACCATCCCGACAAAGAGATTGACCGTCACCCACGCGATGTTATCGAAGATGAGCTCGGTTCGGATCGTGTCCTCGTCTCTCGCATAGAACACGCGGATGGATACGGCAAGGACGATCAACATCAGCAAGATGGCGACCACCACGATAGCAAGCGCGAGGCTGCTTGGCATATCGATCGCAAGGGGATACAGTGCCTCCGGATCCCCAAATAACTCCTCGAACTCAGGGTACGTCTCGACGAACTCCGGCCAAAACTCGCGCCACATATCGATGAACAGTGACGAGAGTCCAATCTGGAAGATGAGGTTAACGAAGAACATCGAGGTGACGAGGATCAGCCCATTCCGTGAAAACAGCTGATAGAGGCTGTCACCAAGCACGGAGCGTATGGCAAAGCTCATGTTGTTGACATCAATTCCCGCTTACAAATAGGCACCGACTACGAATCTTCTTTAAGTGTCCAGCCAGCTGCCTCTGCCGCCTCTCCGACCTGCATGAACTCCCAGCCGACGGCATCTGCGAGTGATGCATCCTCCTGGGTCACACCGACGAACACGTGTCGGTCAGTCTCGAACTGCTTGCGGATTTGCTCGAGACTCTCCTCTCGACCACGCGGCCCGGAGAAGAAGTCCTGACGGATGCGGTGTTCGCGGGCGAACTTGGTAACAGCGAACGTCGGCTTTTCCGAGACGATGCCAAGGTAAGAGGTCCATTGACGAGCATCTTGGACGACCGCCTCGGGATCTGCGAACCGTGTGAGCGCATCCAGATCGAATGCGAGTGTCATCGTACCTTCGGCGGCTGCCATATCTCAGGGTCGATGGTATTGATGGAAAATCGTGTCGATTTGACAGTCGAATCGGGTCACGAATGCGTCGCTGGGGTGAGCATATCCAGCTTGAAATCCCGCTCGAGCAGTGTATCAACCTCGTCGATCACCACACGTTGCTCACGGATGAGCGATTTGTATGCGCTCTGTGGGGCGAGGTTTCCGAGGAGGACTCCACCAACCAGTCGCCCCTCTGAGAAGGTGAGACGTCTCCATTCTTGCTCACCATACATGCGATCGAACGACTCATCGCCCTCCGTCGGATGTCCGAAGCTGAGAAACGGGATATCAAAGTGCGTGATCGAGTACGATGGCACCCACCTGAACTCCTCTAATCCCGCACTCTCAGTATCACGAGGGCCGATATCATCGGTGTGGCTTGCCCACATATTCATCCCGGCTACCTTGCCCTGCTCCTTGGCCGACCCCCATGAACCGTTCTGTGTGAAATCCCCAAGATAGTAATCGAAAAATCGGGTGATGTCACCGGCGGCGTACACATCAGGATGGGTCGTTCGCATAAACGAATCGACGACGATACCCCAGTCACGGTCGATCTCGGTTCCCTGAAGGAATTCGGTGTTGAAGTGGAGGCCTATCGCAACGCCAACCCAATCTGAGTCATGACGATCACCCGTATCATCGATGGTCGCCACGACGTGACCCGACTCGTCAACCTCGAAGTGATCCACGCCGCGGTGAAAAACCGGGTTGACACCGATATCCCGAAGTGCATCATGGACGATCGCTGCACCGTCGTCGGTCAGGGCATGTCGCCACCATCGGTCACCCCGCATCAGGTACGTAGCGTCGACGCCTTGTGCACCGCAGACAGCAGCAAGGTCGATACCCAACAAGCCAGCACCGATGACCACACCTCGATCTGCCTCCTCGATATGTTCCCTGATGGCACGGGCATCCTGGAAGGTCCAAAAGTGATGGATGCCCTCAGCATCGCTGCCCTCAGCAGGAAGTTGTGACGGTGTACCACCGGTCGCGATGAGGAGCTTGTCGAACGGGAACGTTCGTTCATCGGCAGCATGAATGATCCCTGTATCGAGATCGATCTCGGTCACAAAGGTATCGAGCTCGAGGTCGATCATCCGGTCGTCATACCATGTCTCATCATGGATCGAGATCGGTGCCTCTGGGAGTTTCCCCTTGGCGAATTCTTTGATAAGAATCCGGTTGTACAACGGTTCACCCTCGTCTGTGATGACCGTGATCGACGCATCCGGGTTACGTTCGCGTATCGTCTCGGCCGCGGTACTTCCCGCAATGCCATCTCCGATAATCACGAACGACCCGGTCATTATCGCCGGATTATGTTGGCAGCGTAAAGTGGATTGCTATCCTTACCTCACAGGATGCACTCAATACGATGCCCCGTGTCCCCGATCGATGACGCAATCGGCTGCCCCGAAACCTGCCTCGATCGCTCCGTTGAGGCTTCGTTCGGGATACTGTGCCCGACTCGCCATACCTGCATAATAGACCCCTTGGGCGATCTCGTCTGACAGGTCATATGGGACGACACGATCGAGGTACCCAAGATCGTAGATCGGGGCAGTGCGAGTTGCCCGGGTCGTCTCAATCCAATTGACCGCATCCGGGTTGAACCGGGGGAACATGTTCGAGATGGCTTCAAGCCACTCGTGTTCGATCTCAGCATCAGATTGCTGCCAGAATGGACCGTCAAGGTCTTGCACGTATCTGACACCGTACAGAAGGTGTTCATCGCCGTATCGAGTCGGTGGGACAAACTCGGTATGCTCGATCAATGCTCCGAACGGAGCCTGTTCGGCGATATTCAACCAGTACGTTCCGGTGATCGGTTGCCCCGTGGAGATGATCGAACAGATGGTCCCTTGGAATTCGATCTCGCTGGTATAGCCAGTTAACATCTCGAGTACGTGTGGCATCGTCGCCACGATCACCCCATCAACATCCACTTTGACAGTGTCAGAGCCTGTCCGGACATGGATCGCCTCGACCGACGGGTTCCCGTGGTCATCGTCAGTGATTGAGATATCGACGGCTCTGGTACCGAACTGGATATTGTCCTCGCCTACTGCATCGAGCAGTGCCTGGGTCAACTGCTCGAACCCACCATCGAGGTAACCGAGCAACTCCCCACGACGGAGATCACGCTCCGATCGGAACTTGATCCGACCGAGGAGCCAAGCTGCAGACACATCCTCAGCTCTGTCTCCGAACTTGGCTCTGAGCAATGGCTCGAAAAAAGCGTGGTACACGTTCGGTGTGGTCTGGTCTTTGATGAAATCGACCACGGGGACATCGTCGAATTGTGTGATGTCATCGAACACACCACGCCTCGGCCTGATGCCGCGAAGATCCATCCCGAGGGTCAACATCCCAAGCCGGAGCTTATCATACAAACTCAGGTGGGGATAGGCTGCTATCTGCCACATCGTGTCCAACGGGTGCACGATCCCATCGACATAGAAACCGTTTTTCCCCACCCGCCACTCGAGTTGCTCGCTCAATCCGAGCTCCTCGATGATCGTTACGATGGTCTGTTCTGATTTCGATAGATGGTGATAGAACCGTTCGATAGGATCGCCGGCGGTATCACACGAGGCGGCGAGTCCACCGGGTTGCTCGCTGGCCTCGAAGATACGCGTCTCGATACCAGCCTGTTGTAAACGATATGCTGCTGCCAGTCCTGCATACCCAGCGCCAATCACCGCGATCATCGATGTCGTTACTAGACGCCCCGATGTTGAAGTTGTTCTTCTGGAGGAAGATCGACGTTCGCCTCACCACGCATACCTGCACCGATCCCCTTGGTAATCTCAGCCAGGCGCTCTGGGTCGTCATAATTCGCCGTTGCGTTCACGATAGCATCTGCCATCACCGGTGGTTGTTCGGCACCGAAGATGCCACTCCCGACAAAGATGCCGTCACACTCGAGTTGCATCATCAACGCAGCGTCAGCAGGGGTTGCGATCCCACCAGCTGCGAAATTAACCACCGGGAGACGGCCAAGTTCAGCTGTCTCATGAACCAGTTCAGCAGGAGAGTCATGCTCTCTGGCCCATTCCTCCCGTTCCTCAAAACTCATCCCTTCGAGTTGCCTAATGGCTCCCTTGATCTTGCGTTGATGGTGCACCGCCTGATTGACATCACCGGTGCCTGCCTCGCCTTTCGTCCGAATCATCGCAGCCCCCTCATTGATCCGTCTGAGAGCCTCGGGGAGTCCTCTTGCACCACAAACAAACGGAGTCGTAAACTCTCGCTTATCAATATGAAATCGGTCATCGGCCGGGGTGAGTACCTCAGACTCATCGATCATGTCTACACCGATCGCTTCGAGGATCTGTGCCTCTGCAGCATGGCCGATCCGCGTCTTGCCCATCACCGGGATGGAGACTGCATCGATGATCTCCTCAACATCTGCGGGATCGGCCATTCTTGCGACACCTCCTCGTTTTCGGATGTCAGCTGGGACGGCCTCAAGTGCCATGACCGCCACCGCCCCGGCATCCTCTGCAATCATCGCCTGCTCCGCATCGACGACATCCATGATGACGCCGCCTTTTTGCATGTGAGCGAACCCCCGTTTGACAAGGTCAGTCCCGTGACGAAGGTCCTCAAGCTCCAATTCCGTTGCCATCGAGAACCGACTATGTCCCCCATTGTTTAATGCATGCCGATGCGCACACTCAATCGGGTGAAATCGAGACTAAAATTCCTATATGGCCTAAGTAAAACAGGGATTTCACCAACACAAATAGTTTTTTTACTATGGGGTGTAAAGATGTGTACGAATGTCGAGGATACTGCCGTTCAAGTCAGAGGTTGAGGCCACCCCTGACAAGCCTCGCGTCGTCAATTTAGATGGTGATGAAGCTGAGGCAGTCTTCAATGCGCTTTCATCAGATACGTCGCGAGAGATTTATCGTAAATTATACGATGAGCCTGCAACGGCCAGTGAGGTTGCCAAGTTTGTCGATACCTCTGTCCAGAACGCCCGGTACCATCTGGACAAGTTGAAAGAGGCCGGGTTGATCGATCAGGTTGATACCTGGTACTCATCCCGTGGGAATGAAATGGCAGTCTATGCGGCGACCAGCGGTGCATTGATTGTCTCGGGTGGGCGATATGAACAGTCGGAACTCCGGTCAGTATTTGAGACCATTTTGAGCAGCATCACTCTGCTCGCCATGTTCAGTGTCATCGCTCATTATGCCGTTCTGGAGTTCTTCACCGAGGGTGTCTCTCCACCTGATGACGACGCGGGGGTGATGACCTCAGAAGAAATTCCACAGGATCAAAACGTTGTAGATCCGTATGACACTGAGCACTTCATGACAGAGGTGACACCGACGCCTGGTGGCTCGAGTGTGGAGCAATTCATCGCTGAGGTCATGACGTTACCACCAGGTCTCCTGGTCTTTTTGGGTGGGTTGGTGGTGCTCGTCATCGCGGGTAGCGTGTATACCATCAGGCGGCCTTGAGCCACTTTCATCGTCGGTTGACTCGTAACACTGAACCCAATTAGATGAACCCAAGTGCTGGGAATATGCCTGCGATGATAGCCCCCGCTAATGTCGCGGAAGCGTTAACCAAGTGATTACCAACCCAGCGCCCCTCCAAGATCGCCCCGAGAAGACTGTCGACAATCATCCCGACAAAGCCCGCAAGGACGATGATCAGTCCACCGAGTAGATTGGCCGGGCTCAGACCCACGAACAATATCGCGATGATCATCGCACCGACCAATCCCGCAAAGGTGCCTTGTACCGTGATAGCACCATCCGTTCCAGGGGCGACACGGTCGAACGAGGTGATCATGAGGGGTTCGTCATAGAGCCCACCGATCTCACTCGACATCGTATCGCTCAGTGCAGTGGCCATCGAGCCTGCGAAGGCGTAAAGGAAGATTAAGTCCCAACGCGATCCGTCTGCAAATGCTGCAAACCCCAACACGGCGATCAGGGCAACCGCGGTGTTCCCGAGGACGTTCCCAGTACCACGAGCGCCACGGTTCGGTTCGGCCACACCACGGTGTTGCTTCTCCTCGTAGCGATATTTTGTCGTGAGTCCACCGATCATGAAAAACGCTACCAAGAGTGCGACCCAGACGGTCCCACCCAAGACGATCGTGAGGAACACGAGCAACACCCCAGTCACCAATCCAGGTACTGAGGCAGCACCGATCAACAACGCCAGGTATGCGAGCAAGACAGAGACAAAGATAGCGATGACCACGGTTTGCATGGACGGGGCTGGGAGCATCGCCAATCCTGCGATCAGTACCGAGAGTGTCAACATCACGATACCATCATGTCGAGCCCAGATGGCAGACCTGGCTAGTGCACCACCCAGTGCTCCAGCCATGGCGAGAAAACCTATCACGGCGAAATCCAACATTTCAGGATCTGCTCCGATGGTGTGACCTGCCGCGTATGCCACGAAGCCGAGGGTGATGAAGCCGATCGTCTCTGACAGTCGGTCGGATCGAGCCGAACGGGCGAGTTCAGCACCGAGCGCACCGATACCCATCAGCATGACGACCCCGACGAACACCGATGTCGAGAGGAGATCAAGGACCATCGCAGCCGCGAGGACGGTCGCGATGGCGGAGAACTCAGTGAGTCCAACCAACTTACCAGAGCGTCGCTCGGCTGGGTCGGCGAGCAGTCTGAACAGCCTCCCCTCTCGCAAGACAGAAGAGAGGATGGCGATCATGGCGAAGGCGACCAGTGGGATCACCTCGAGAATCGAGACGGTGACCACTAGTAGGCTTATCCCGGCGTATATCAGCGCACGAGAAAGCTTTCGATTCACCCTACTCGGCGAGTTTCCGTGTCTATACTTAACCCTCCCGAAGCGAGGAACGTATCGCTCAAGACACTACCAACCGTCTCCTCGTGCATGGGTCTGTACGATCGCTACCTCTCTCTTCGCGTCAAACATGCCTCAGGCACACCACCACGCAAGATAGCGGTCGTACTCACTGAGAAAGATCTCTTAGAACAGGGTGCCTACATGCGCCTCCGTGACCTGTTCACCTGGGCGTTCGAGTACGGTGCTGAGCGTGTGCTCGTCTACGTCAGCGTGCTCGATGACCGTGTGGTGCCAACCCTCGAACGCCAACTCGAGGATCTTGATACCCCGAGGGATCTCGCCATCCGTGGACCAGATGATGATTCCCAGGCCGATGCCGCCATCCAGGCAAGTGTCGGCCTCGGCGGTAAGCATGAGTTCACCAAGGCGGTTGCCTCACTCGCCCGTCAGACAGACGCTGGGGAGTTACATCCCGACGAGATCACCGATGCAGACCTGGAACAGGCGCTCGTATTCCCCGATGAACCGGATCTGGTCATCAAGACAGGTGCTGAGCGTCTCTCCGATTTCCTCATCTGGCAGTCGGTCTATTCTGAGCTCTATTTCACCGATGTGAACTGGCGAAACCTCAGAAAACGTGATTACCTCAGGGCCGTCCTTGATTACCTCGACCGTCAGCGTCGCTTCGGGCGGTAATCACCGCCTCGGTGTGGAGACCGAGCCAAACTGCTCGTAGTGGTCCTCGCTCTCGAGGTCATCAACCGTGCCGTCACCGTCGCGAATGGCACGGACCAGCGCCAGTGCCCGTTTCGTCCGAGTCTGCTCCCAGCGTCGCTGACGGTATTGATACGTCCTGATCCCTCGGAGGAAATCGATCTTCGAGAACTCTGGCCAGTATGGTGCACAGAAGAACACAGCAGCCTCATTGCCGTTGGCATGCCAGGGGAGGAAGTTGCTCGTCCGTTCGTCACCGCCCGTCCGAATGATGAGATCGACCGCTCGCATCGGTTCGTCATTGATGCGAGCCTCGATCATCTCGATATCGACGTCGTCCGGGTCACATACCCCGTC
This sequence comes from Halobacteriales archaeon, assembly GCA_007118145.1. GTDB lineage: Archaea > Halobacteriota > Halobacteria > Halobacteriales > SKSH01 > SKSH01. The sequence continues at coordinate 15,221 of SKSD01000061.1, read as the reverse complement.
GTATACATCACGACAGATCTCTCGGGCTACCTGGAGTAACTCCCACCTGCCGCCATACGCGAGTGCGATATTCAGTCGGAACGCATCGTACGAGTCGGTCAGCTCGGCTGCATAATCCACAGCCTGTTGTACCCTCGAGGGGAGACGCTCGACATCACCGATGGCCCTGATGTGTACCTCGTGTTCGTGAACCTCATCAGATTCAGCCAGTTCGGTGAGTTTCTCGGCGATCAGATCAAATAGCGCCTCGCGCTCCGCTGGTGGCCGAGAGAAGTTCTCCGTTGAAAACGCATACAGGGTGACCTCCTCGACCTCGTGTTCATGACACCAGTCCAGAAAGTCAGCGGTCGTCTTTGCCCCTTTCCGATGGCCATCTGTCGGTGCCTCGCCGTTCTTCTCGGCGTACCGACGGTTCCCGTCCTGGATCACGGCGACGTGCGATGGTGCCTCATCGATCTCTGCATGGAGCAATCGCTCATATATCGCCTCAATGCGTGAAGAGATGAATCCAGGGACCATCGTGGTTAGTCCTTGGTGGGTCGCTTGGGGATATGTCCTTTTTCCCTTCGAATGAGACGGAATCGTCAACTGGAATAGCACCTTCCTCGAAGTAGCGAGGGATGATCGACCGGAGCGCAGACCTCGTCGCACAAACACAGGCACTCCTCGAGCCTGGTGACATCGAGTTGGTGGGGGTCATCGTCCACACCGACTTTCGCAGTAAAGATGAGCTCGATATGATGGATGTGACGATCGAGATCGGCGAACTCATCGCAGCCCAGGTGAGTGACGAACCAATCTACATCTACTCAGGGAACGATGACCCTCGATTTGGCACCAATCAGCATCAGGGTTTGACCATCGATGGCGATGACTTCGTCTGGGAGTGTCAACAGGTATTGCGCGATGGTTCGTTCGATATCGTGTTCTACTTCGAGGCGACTCCGCGAGTAGATCTCATCGTCGAGGCCATCGAGACGAAAGATTACCCATGCACCGTGGTCACGACATGACCGACATCGAGTGGACAAGTTTACCATCGCTCGCTCGTAAGCCACCGGTAACAACCGTATGAGCAGCCTCTATGAACCGTGCAGAGGTGTGTCCGTATGGTAGCGATCAACGGAGTCCTCACTGGACTCAGTATCGCCCATCAGTATGCCGATGTAGAGACCATCGCGGCTGGCACACCACAAGATATCACAGGTGCTACGAAATCCCTCCTGGATGAACCCGAGGTATCGGAGGCATTCATCATTGTCACATGTAACCGGGCAGAGTTCTATGTCGTCACCGAGACACCAACAGCCGGCGAGCGTATCCTCGAATCGTACGCGACCGAGGTACAACCAACGGCGAAACGGTTGCTTCGCCATGACGAGTCGATCGAACATCTCTTCCGAGTGACGGCCGGCCTCGAGTCGCAGGTACTTGGCGAGGACGAGATCCTCGGACAGTTCCGAGACGCCTACCACGTCGCCAGCGAGATCGGTGCCATCGGTGCCGTACTCGAACCGGTACTGCTGAAGGCGATTCATATCGGCGAGCGTGCACGGGCTGAGACCAGTATCAACGAGGGTATCATCTCCCTTGCAAGTGCGGCGGTCACCTGCGCCAACGAGCACACCGACCTCGACGATGCGGCGATGCTGGTCGTTGGTGCCGGGCAGATCGGCCAACGCGTGGTGGCTGACCTCGACAACCGCTCGGTGGGGTCGGTCATCCTGGCTAATCGCTCACTGGACAGGGCGAGTGAGTTGGAAGCGATGGTCGATGAGATTGCACCGCTCGACCGACTCGAAGCGTTGCTCGACCAGGTCGATATTTGTATCACTGCGACGAGCAGTTCTGAGCCGATCATCACCGGAGAGATGCTTTCATCGAGTGACGCTCCGATCTGCATCGACCTCGGCCAACCCCCTGATGTCGCCCCGTCGGTACGTCGACTTGTCGAGTACTACAACCTCGATCGACTCCGCGTCATCACCGAACGGACACACAAGCAACGGTCGAGGGCCGCCGAACAGGTCGAGCAGATGGTCGATAGCGAGATCAAGGAGTTGCAACGTCGGTTCAAACGAGAACAAGCCGCCAGTGTCATCGCAACGATGCGGGCTGGTGCCGATCGTATCAAGGAGCATGAACTTGAACGCGCACGTATCCGCCTCGAACACAGTGAGTCATCCTCTCAGGAGGTGATGGACGACCTCGCTGAGGCGTTGGTCAATCGCCTGATGGCCGCCCCGACAGAGGCGCTTCGTGATGCAGCTGAGGATGACGATTGGTCGACGATCAGCGCTGCCATCCAGATATTCGACCCAGAGATCGACCCTGAGGAGCTTCCCGAGGAGATCCGACGGTTGCACCACCTCGCAACGAGCGACTGAGCGACGACAGGTCGATATGTACACAACACCTGACTAGCCCAACGAAGAATGTTGCCGGAGTACGATTTTTGGTTGCTCGACCTCGACGGGACCGTGTTGACCGTCACGGATGGCTACATCGAACGCACGATGTCACGCGTTGCCGCACGACTGGATACCAGCTTCACACTGGAGGAGGCACGCAGCATCTGGTTCGGCAGGGATGGGCTCAGAGACGATCTGCTCAGCGCACACGGTATCGAACCTGACACGTTCTGGTCGGTGTTTCACCGCATCGAATCGCCGACCGAGCGGGCACTCGCCTCACGACTACATCCCGATGCCGAGGCAGTCCTCGAACTCGACAGACCTCGGGGTGTGGTCACGCACTGTCAATGGTACCTGACCGATCCAGTGCTCGAGGAACTCGACATCAGAGATTGGTTCGATACGGTCGTGTGTTGTTCTGACTCCATGGGGTGGAAGCCAGATCCCACACCGGTTCGATACGCGATGGAATGTCTCGATGTGAACGGCGGAAACGGTGCGCTCGTTGGCGACAGTGTCGCAGATGTCGAGGCGGCACACAATGCCGGCCTTGATGCGATCCTCATACAGCGAGACGGGGAGCACCTCCAGTCAGATGCCGATTTCGTCATCGATTCGCTCTCCGCACTGGCCTAACGGCCAGGTCCGAAGGGTTCCATGTGATTTTTTCTATCTCGGAATCGTACCAGTTCGCATGTCACCCACCTCGTCCGCCGATGGACGAGACCCCTGTTTCGGTTCTCCCTCACCAAGTTCGAGTTACCACCATACGTCATTGTCAGATGTGACTCCGGCAACGACGCCGAAATCCGGTGGTGCAGCGAGTCGAGACGGATGAGCCTTACTCGATGGCCTCGGGCGTGGCTGCGCTTCGTCAGAGTCACGGTGTTGTTTCTGCCCTTTGTGTGGGCGTACCTCCGAGACAGACACCGGTTCATCCTCTTCGGGCGTCAACGGGTCATCGGACGCGATACACAACGTGAGCGAGCTGAGCGTCTGCTCGACTCATTGATCACCCTCGGCCCGACGTTCATCAAACTCGGTCAACTCCTCTCGACACGGCCAGATATCCTCCCACCGACGTATATCGATGTACTCAGTCGCCTGCAAGATGACGTCCCTCCAGCTCCATGGGATTCGGCACGTGGTGTCATCGAGGCCGAGCTCGGAAGTGTCGATGCGTATTTCGATTCGTTCGATACAGACGCCATCTCTGGAGCGAGCCTCGGACAGGTGTACCGGGCGGAGGTAGACGGCCAGCCCGTCGCCGTCAAAGTCAGACGCCCAGGGGTGGAATCACTCGTCGAGACCGATCTCCTCGCCATCAGGTGGACACTGTGGTTCGTCCTCCCGTTCGTCGATGAGTCACGGGCGTTCTCGGTCAGGAATCTCGCAGACGAGTTCGCCAAGACGATCCGAGAGGAGATGGACTACCACCGTGAGGCTGCCATGCTCGAGGAGATCCGTGGCAACTTCCTCGATGATCCCGATATCGTGATCCCACCGGTCATCGAGTCACATTCCGGCGAGCGTGTGTTGACGATGGAGTATATCGAAGGGACGAAGATCACCGAGATAGCGCAACTCGAGCAACAGGGTATCGACCGCACAGCGGTGGCGAGGAAGCTGCAACGGGCGTATTTCAAGATGATCATCGACGACGGCATCTTCCATGCCGACCCACATCCCGGTAACCTCGCGGTGGCATCAGATGGCTCAATCATCTTCTACGATTTTGGTATGTCAGGCCATGTCGACACATTCCTCCAGGACAAGATCATCGAGTTCTACATCGGCGTGATCAACCGCGATATCGACTCGATCCTCGACTCGCTCATCGAGGTCGGCACCCTCAGCCCCGAGGCAGACCGTGCCATCATGGGCGAGGTGATGGAGGTGGCCATCGAGGACGCACGAGGTCACGAGGTAGAGCAGTATCGTGTTCAGGAGATCGTCAGACAGGTCGAAGAGTCCATCTACGAGTTTCCGTTTCGTCTGCCGGCCAACCTGGCGTTGATACTCCGCGTCGCGACCGTCGTCGAGGGGGTCTGTATCACACTCGACCCGTCGTACGATTTCGTCGCGGTAGCATCAGAGTATCTCGCAGACCAGGGGTACCATCAAGAGAGTTTGGAACGCTTCGCCAGACAGACCCGCGACGAGCTCGTCGACGCGGCTGTGTCATCGATGCGCGTCCCACCGAAGCTCGAGTCAGCACTCGACCGCATCGAACACGAGAACCTCCGTGTCGAGGCCAATGTCCGTGACCATAATCGTGTGCTCGCCAAGCTCGGAAGACGACTCACCCTGGGGATGCTCCTTTCGAGTTCGCTACTCGCCACCGCGATCCTCTACACGTTCGCCGATATCTATGCAACCGCCGTGGGTATCGGCCTCACCCTCATCTTACTCGCCTTGGTGCTGCGTTCGTTTCGAAAGCCACGAGGCATCCGTGCGCGGCCACAGTTCACCAGACAGAGCCTCTATCAGCGCAGAGACCGCGAGTGAAGCGCAGTCGGAGTTGGTTGCGCTTTCTATTTCACACAACTTATAGCATCGGCGGAGGAAATCGCTCGTATGGCGAAACAGCAGACTGAGGTGCGGGATTTGCAGGAGGGCAGCTATGTTATGATCGATGACGAGCCGTGTAAGATCAACTCCTACTCGACGGCATCACCCGGCAAACACGGGTCAGCCAAGGCGAGTATCGAGGCGGTCGGTGTGTTCGATGGGAGGAAACGCCAGCTGTCACAGCCTGTCGACCAGAAGATCTGGGTACCCATTATCGAACGCAAGCAGGGACAGGTCATCAGCGTCGACGATGCCGACGGTGTGGCACAGGTCATGGATCTCGATACGTATCAAACAGTCAGTATGGCCATCCCGGACGATATCGACATCAGCCCAGATGACGAGATCGAGTACCTCGAGATGGAAGACCGTCGGAAGATACTCCGGTAGCGAACGAAGATGTTCCCTGGGGCCACCTCGACTGTTGAGGACGCCTCCTATGTGGTAATCGGCGCACCGCTCGATAACACGACGACGTTCTATCCGGGTGCTCGTTTCGGGCCAGACCGCATCAGACACTACGCCCGACACTTCGATGACTACGACCACCGTACGCGGCGACATTTCAGCGACCTCGGGGTGGCCGATCACGGCGATATCGATGCATGGGACGACACCGAGGGGTACCTCGAGTACCTCCGGTCGATTCAGTCGGGATACGTGTTGGATGAGGCGATCCCCCTCACCCTCGGTGGAGAGCACACGGTCAGCCTCGCAGGTATACAGGCAACGGAGGCATCGACATACGTCGTCATCGACGCTCACCTCGACCTGCGTGATAGGTACGACGGTAATCGGTTCAATCACGCGACCACGACACGTCGCATACTCGAACATGCCGAGGAGGCGATCATCATCGGCGCCAGGACGGGCTCACAAGAGGAATGGGAGCGTGCCTCGCAAGCAGATGTCACGGTCATCAGCCCTGAGGAGGTGGGTGACTGGCACCCCTCCGTTGAGGGTGATATCTACCTCAGCGTCGATATCGATGGAGTCGATCCAAGTGGCGCACCTGGGACGGGGACACCAGAACCATTCGGGCTCGAACCATCTACCGTCCACGAGCTCGTCGATGGACTCGCACCGTCGGCCATCGGATTCGATATTGTCGAGGTGAACGATCGGGACGATGGCCAAGCTGCGACACTCGCTGGCAAACTCCTGCGTCGATTCGTCTACGCGAACGCAGCACACCCGTAGTGTTCCAGGGGTCTCACCGCCCGGTGCACGAGCGATGGACGGCGACCGTTCAGAGAAACGCACTTCACGATGGGTACTGATGACCACTGTATGCATCTCGGTGAACTGTGCGACCGACTCGATACACTGCTCGATATCGATGCCTACGCTGGTATCGATGCGAGTGCGAACGGACTCCAAATCGGTCACCGTGACACTGAGGTAACTCATGTCGCCTGTGCGGTCGATGCTGCCGTCGAGTCATGCCAACGAGCAGGTGCGGTCGGTGCTGAGGTGTTGCTGGTTCACCACGGTCTCGTCTGGGGTGGTATCACTCATCTCAACGGCATCGATTTCGATCGTTTTCACGCACTGGTCACCAACGATCTCAACCTCTACGCAGCCCATCTCCCACTCGATGGTCACCAGGAGGTGGGCAATGCAGCGATCATCGCCGACCGTCTCAACCTCCGATCGGTCGAGGCATTCGCCCATATGGAGGGACATCCGATCGGTGTGATCGGTGAACTCAATCGAGCGACCGACCAGTCAGCCCTGGTCGATGCGTTGGCTGAAGCCATCGAGATGCCAGCCTCATCGATCGATACGCTCGGTGATGTACACCCAGCGGTGAGCCGGGTCGCCATCGTCACCGGATCGGGGACAGACTTCATCGAACCGGCAGCAGACGCAGGTGCAGATGTACTCATCACCGGCGAGGGCAAGCATTCCGCCTATCACCGTGCCCAGGAGGCCGGCATCGACGTGTTATTCGGTGGCCACTACGCCACCGAGACCCTCGGGGTACAGGCACTCGCAGACCGCATCGAGACATGGGGGCTTGAGACGACGTTCATCGATATCCCCACCGGCTTCTAGGACGAGCTGATCAGACACAACTCGACGATACGAGTCGGGGAATTCAAACCTGTGACTCGCTCACAGTTCGACATGGATGACTTTCGTGATGACCCGATCGAGGGTATCCGTGTCCGCCCGGGCATGACGGTTGACGACCTGGTCAGACAACTCGGCCATGGTGGGATCAATGCCTCGTCGGTTGCCAGGGCTGCTGATATCATCGAGACGATGATCGAAGATGAAGACTGTACCGTGTTGCTGAGTGTCGCCGGGCCGATGGTACCCGGAGGTCTTCGTCAACTCATCAGCGGGCTCATCGAGGCAGGCTGGGTCGATGCACTCATCACGACCGGTGCGACGCTGACACACGATACCATCGAGACACTCGGGGGCCACCACCATCACGGTAGTGAGCACCCGATCGAACCCGGTCAGAGTCATCGTGACTACGACGAGCAACTCCGGGAGGCGAGTATCGACCGCATCTACAACGTCTACCTGCCCCAAGAGCACTTCGCGACGTTCGAGGCACACCTCTGGGAGCACGTGCTGCCGAGTCTGCACGGAGACCCCGTCTCGATCGCTGAGCTGACAGCCGCACTCGGTGAGGCGAATGCAGCGGTGGCCGATGGTGACGCTGGTGGCATCGCGGCAACCGCCTACGAACACGATGTACCCGTCTTCTGTCCAGCTGTGCAAGATTCCATCCTCGGCCTGCAGGCATGGCTCTACTCACGCACGCATGACTTCAGCATTGACGCACTCCGCGATATGACCGACCTGACCGAGATCGCAGCTCGGGGTGAGCGAAGTGGAGCCATCCTCGTCGCTGGGGGCGTCCCGAAGAACTTCACACTCCAGACCAAGCTGGTCACACCTGGGGCATATGACTTCGCCGTCCAGTTTACGATGGACCCCGAGGCGACCGGTGGACTCAGTGGTGCCTCACTCGACGAGGCACGATCATGGGGGAAGCTCGATCCCGATGCGCAGAACGAGACGGTCTTCGGCGACGCCCTCATCACGGTCCCACTCACGTTCGCAGCGGTGTTCGACCGGCTCGAGTGAGCCATGCCGAGGTGACAAACGACGGGGCTATGGATATGGCTGTGTTGTTCTCGCGCATACCCGTGTCATTGAGTGCTGATCGCCTGCGTCTCTCCACACTCGTGGTGCTGGCCATCGCCACGTTGAGCGGGGTGAGTTACACGGTCACCACGGCGTTGATGAGTCCAGAGCAGTTCGGGTTGGCATCGTCAGTGTACGCGACCGCGGCTGAGACGTGGCTGGCCGGTGGCGATCCGTACGATGTCACGCCTGATCACCTCGGTGGGTACTACTTTCTCTACCCACCAATCGCATTGCTCGTGTTCATCCCACACGGGCTGCTCGGACTGACCGGTGCGTACGCGTTGCAACTCGTCGTCAACACGGTGGTGGCGATCGCTTTCATCAGATTGCTCATCGATGCACTCACACGAAGGGGCACCACCCTCGAGCGGATCGATATCGCACTGATCGGTGGCTTCATCATCCTCTCACCACATGGTGTCTCGCAGTTCATTCAGGGGCAGACCACCATCTGGCTGGCATTCGCCGTCGCGATCGGTATCGATGCGGTCGACCGACATCGTGAGCGTGTCGCAGGGGTTGGTTTCGCCTTCGCGGCGATCATCAAGGTGTTCCCAGCAGCCCTCGGGCTCTGGCTGTTACGGATGCGTGCCTGGCGGGCGGTGCTGGCCGCCATCGTGACTGGACTCGGAGCGATGGCACTTGGGGCGATGTTGCTCGGCCCGGAGCTCACCGTCCAGTACCTCTCCGACGTACTCCTCGCAAGATACGAGCGAGAATCGTACCTACGTGCGGTCGACCCGCATACCTCAGTCGGGGGTATCCGCCGTCAACTGGGTGGGCTATTCGGGGTCTCTGATACGTACATGACACCCCTGGCACTCGCCATCTTGCTGCCCATCCTGGCTGCGTGTTATCGGTCGATAGAGACCGACGTGCAGCGACAGGGTGCTGCATTGGCGAGTATCATCGCCTTACTGATGTTCCTCCCCTTACAGCCGCTTTACTTCGCCTTCGCCTTCTTCCCGCTCGTGATCCTCCTGTACCGTCTCGAGTGGGGGCTCGCGAGATACCTGTTGCTCGCGGGGGTGTTATGTTCACTCGTGATGGTCGATCTCGACGCTGTGCTCGGCTTCGCATCCATGTTGCCAGGTGGTCTTGAGAACGTGGTCACCGATCTGGCAACTGCGTTTTTCACCGTCGCGCTCCCGACCGATATCGCCATGTGGCTCATGCTCGGTGGTTGTGTCGCCATCCAGTTCGAGACGATAGACACCACTCAATCCTGACTCGATCCGCCCTCATCAGATGTGAGTCCATGCGTTGGATCGTCGATCCAGTTGTAACACCGGGCCTGACCGGGCTCGATATCACCTGTCAACATCGCCTTCGGGATGAAACCCTTGCCACCCCTGGCACCCACCTCCGGCATGTCCGCATCAGCGTAGGTGAGTGCCTTCGCCCGGAGACTGATCGTGATATCGAGCGAGCCGAGTTGCTCTTCGTCTGGCGTGAAGTCGACAGAGATCTCACTGGGACCGAGGCCGAAGATAACGCGACGATCTTGATCCTCCAGGCAGAGGTCGTGACTGGTGAGCGCTCCATCGAGATCTCGAAGAACCGATTGGATACCTGCACGGTCGAACGAATCATTGAGTTGGATACCCTCGTCTGGGTCGATCATCCCATCGGTGAAATGTAGCGTGGGGTAACACAGGTCTTCGAGGGGGAGGATATGATCGTCATCCTTCGATGTCGGTGGTGTCGAGGGTACCTCAAGTTCGTCGGAGACCTTCGACCGATGTCGACGCTCGTCACTCATAGAGCGTCTCACACCTCGACATTTTGCTCGATCATACCAGGTATTGGTCAAGGCACGGTAAATGTATCACGTCTGGGTGCTTCTGTGGTCTGCGTATCCGCTCGAGCAAGTTGTCTTGCTTAGCATATCCGGTACATTAAGCCCGATTCGACTCGTAATACCAACCGGCCGATGACGAGCTCACCAATACCGAACCGAATCACTCGGTGATGACGAACCCTATGAGTGCCGAGGCCGACTTATATAGACGGTATTGAGAGGCGAGGGACCTCCGCAACATTCGACTGTTTAGACCAAGGCGCGCAGGGACGCGGCAACCACCACGTATCACCCGTAATTAAGCGGTCGTGTCACGTGCGACCGGCCATGATCGGGAAGGTGCCTCCCTCATTGCTCGAGGAGCTTATCTTCGACAGAACGGGTGCTTCGGATGAGCGGGTTATCCAGGGCCCTGCCTACGGTGAGGACACTGCAGCCATCCGAGTGGAGGACGGCATACTCGTCATCAACGCAGACCCCATCTCACTCGCCGTCGGACGCATCGGGACGCTAGCCATCCATATCGCTGCCAACGATGTGGCCGCCTCGGGTGCGCAACCTGCGTGGTTGACGAGCGTGATGTTCCTGCCAGATCAATCCGAACAGATGCTCACCTCGATCATTGAGCAGATGGACGAGACGGCCAGATCTGTCGGTGTCTCGATCATAGGTGGGCACTCTGAGTATGCACCGCATCTGCAACATCCGCTCTTAGTGTTGACCTGTCTGGGGATGACTGATCGCTACGTGCCAACCGGTGGGGCGAGACCAGGTGACAGGCTCATCATGACCAAGTCAGCTGGTATCGAGGCGACGGCGATCCTGTCGACTGATTTCGCCGAGCAGATCGAGACAGTGGTACCTCGATCGACGCTCGAAGGTGCAAGCGAGTTCTACGATCGCGTGAGCGTGATCGCCGAGGCCACCTTGCTCGCTGGTATCGCTTCGGCGATGCACGACCCGACTGAGGGTGGGCTGGTCAACGGGCTCGTCGAACTGGCAGTTGCCTCTGGCGTCTCGATCGAGGTAGACAGGGGATCAATACCGGTCGCGAAGGAGACCAAGTGGTTGTGTGATGCGGTTGGTATCAACCCGTTCAACACCTTCGGATCGGGGGCACTCCTCGCCACGATTCCCGAAGACGCAATCGACAAGGCTCGCAGACGGCTTACTGAACATGGAATTCAACATGAGGTCATCGGGTATGTCACCGATGAGGCTGGTGGTGCTGTCAGTCTCGACGGTGAGGTGTATACTGCGCCCATTCGAGACGAGATGTACGCGCTCTGGGAATAGCTCGGAGACATAACCGATAACCGGCAGCAGTTGTGATCACACCGAACTCGATTCATTGATCGACCAACTCACACCCAGCGGTTCACTCATCCACGATAGACAATCGAGTGTACACAACAAGAGCAGATGAGCTTGGCAAACAATGGTGTCAGGTGCGATACCGTCAGTCGATATGTCCTTCTCGTCGGAGTTGCTCGGCTGCCTGCTCTGTGTATCGCCACTCGATGTTCGCCTTCTCATCTTGCCATTCCCACGGCTCGACGAGGACGATATCGCCCTTGTTGATCCAGATACGGTACTTCATTCGACCGGGGATACGACCCATCCGGTTCTTCCCATCCTCACACATCACCCGAACGTGGTTACCACCATTGTGTTCGGTGACAACACCGAAGAGTTCGTTATCAGAGGGCATGCGGAGTTTCTGAGGGATTGATTCGTCGCTCACGGTCTCACTACAGGGTTCATGTAAGTAAGTCGTTCGGGAGTGGTGATACCACCTGACATGGCCCGTTCACACGGTGATGAACGACTCAACGCCGTATCTATGTCTAATTAGTGCTCTTCAGGTAGTGTCACACCAGTCGCATCGAGGTAGTTCTCGAGGAGGTCGGGGAAATCTCGACCGCGGAGGTATCGCAGACCGAACTCCTCGGTCCAGGCGATGATACCCTTGTCCTCTGTGACCACCCCGGCATCGAGTTCCATACCGAGGATCAGCAGATCGAAGTCCTCTCGTGAGTCGAGCACACCCTGTCTGAGCACTCGTCGGTACTTCTCGCGCAGGTCGGAGATGACCGCGTCCGTGTCGGTGACGTAGCCACCCTCGGTGAGAGGCTCACCCTCTGTCTCGCCAGCCTCACGAACCGCGTCCTCAGAGATACGAAGACCTCGGTCGATACGATCGCTCATCTCATCGATGAAGCGATGGACGACGAACGCGGGGATCATCACGCCGTGGCGGTCAGGATGCTTGCGGACGACCCAAGTGTTCAACTTAGCGATCGTCGCCTCAGAGACATCCCTGTCGCCGAGTATCGTCATCAGTTCGTTATGAACCGATGGCGGCATATGACAGGATATCGCCAACTCAAGGCGTGCAGCGGCGATCAGGTCGAGCAAGCGATTGATGGCATCATCGAGCGATTCCTCATCACCACGGATCTCCTCGGTGATGAACAGCGAGGTATCCAGCACAAACCGCTGGCGAAACGGCAGGTTCACCTCCTCCATGCGTGACCGTCTGAGGCGAACCCCCATAACTTGCCGGTACGACTCCCTATACCTGGGGTTGGGAACCAGCACGGACTTCATTTGTCCGGCTGGTGAAGCTTGGTATATGGACGTCCCGTCGCGACTCGGTCTGACCGTAGAAGAGTTCGCGTCATTGGAAGATCATCTCAAACGTCGTACCTACGAAGGTACCTCGTATCGGTTCCTCCCGGACTACCGCTCGTCGCTCGAGAAGGGGACGGTCATCTTTGAGGATACCATCATCCGTGGCTTTCCGAAGATACCTCGTACGCTCGTCCTCGAGACAGGTATCCCCCGACACTTCGACGAACGACTGGTGGCCGAGGAGAAGCTCAACGGGTACAACGTTAGAATCGCCCGTGTCGAGGGTGATATGTTCGCGTTCACCCGGAGTGGGTTGATCTGTCCGTTCACCACATACGTTGTCGAACAGATGCTGGAGCTGGATGCGTTCTTCGACGACCACCCTGCAGTGATCCTCTGTGGCGAGATGATCGGTCCTGAGAACCCGTATACCGCACACCACTATCCCGAGGTGGCCTCACTTGCCTTCCGAGCGTTCGATATCAGAGACCGTTCATCCGGTGAGCCATACCCGGTGAAGGAGCGACGTGGATGGTGTGACGACCATGACATCCCACAAACGGCATATCTCGGTGAATTCGACCTCGATACCGCCACCGACCGACTTCCGTCGATCATCGACGAACTCGAGAGGGAACAACGAGAGGGTGTCGTGCTTCGCGACCCAGATGGGTCCAGCCCATTGAAGTATACGACCTCGTCAGCCAATCAGGGCGACCTCGCATTCGCCTACTCGCTCCCGTTCGATTACGGTCAGGCGTTCACCTTCCGTCGGTTGATCCGAGAGGCGTTTCAGTCACACGAGTGGGATGAGGAGGGTGACGAGCGCCGCGAACGAGCACAGGCCCTCGGCGAGGCGATCTTACTGTCGATGACCGATACCATCGAGACCGTCGACGATGGTGAGCGAGTGGGTGAGCAACACACGGTACGAAGCGACCCCGAGGCGATCGACCGCCTCCTCGACCACTTCGTCGAGCAGGGGTTGACCATCGATATCGAATCCGATCGTCACGAGAACGGACAACGTGTCGTGACCTTCACCAAGCGCGTCCAGCGAACCAATGACAAGATCGATGCCTACCTGGATGGCACGATCGTCGATATCTGACTGTAGTTATGGCTGACTCCAGAGCGAGAGGATCGCCCCGCCACCACCGACGCTCATCCCCATGATCGCATGCTCGATACCGTCGTGGTAAAGTTGATACGCGACTGAGGCTGCGAGCATACCACCTGAGGCTCCGATCGGATGGCCGAACGCGATAGCACCACCGTATGGATTCATCGCATCCCTCGGGATACCGAATCGCTCCATGACGTACACTGACTGTGCAGCGAACGCCTCGTTGATCCAAAACGCACCGATGTCATCCGCCTCGATATCGTTTGCGTCGAGCAGGGTCTCGAGGCAGTCACCGACCGCCTCGTTGAACTCATCAGGCTCGCGGTAGACCAGCTGGTAATCCTCGATGGAGGCCATGGCGTCGAGTCCGTGTTCATCTGCCACCGTTCGGTCAGCCATCAAGACGACGCCCGCGCCATCGGAGAGCTTCGATGCGTTCGCTGCTGTGATGGTACCATCCGTCCTGAACACCGTTGGGAGCCCGGCGAGGTCCTCCAAGGTTGAATCCGGGCGTGGACCCTCGTCGGTATCGACCGATCCATGGGGTGTCTCGACTGGGACGATCTCGTCATCGAACACGCCTGCATCGATCGCCTCATCGGCGAGTCGGTGGCTCTCAAGCGCATAGCTGTCCTGTGCCTCGCGTGAGAGATCGAACTCATCTCCTTCACGGTCGACGAGTCGTTCGGTGATCTCACCCATGTGGATATCGAGGTTCATATCCCACAAGGAGTCGAGGATCATCGAATCACGGATCGTCGCATCACCGTAGCGCCTCCCCTTGCGATAATCAGGCAGTATCCACGGTGCGTTCGTCATTGACTCAAAGCCACCGGCGACAACGAATGACGCCCGGCCTGCAGCGATCCGGTCGAACCCGAGGGTGATTGCCCGAAGGCCTGACCCCGATGCCTCGTTGATCGTCGTCACCTGCGTATCGTTCGGGAGGGACGACTCGATGACCACCTGTCGTGCAGGGACCTGTCCGGTGCCGGCCTGAATGGCGTTCCCGAGGCTCACCCAATCGACCGTCTCCGCATCGATATCGACGCGGTCGAGCAGCCCGTCAACCGCGGTTCGACCGAGTTCAACAGCATCGACATCGGCGAGCGATTCGAGCAACATCCCGTGCGGGGTCCGCGTCCCATCGACAATGACTATCTCAGACATTCCTCATTCGCCACTCTCAACCCGGTACCATTGAGCGTGTCGAAATCGTTGATGGATTCTCACAGCCGATGCGTGAATCGCCCACCCGAAGAGGAGCCCCATCACACATGAAAACATGAATTAAGTAGGATGCACCGCTCGACACCTGCATGCACCCGAGGGAGTTCCTCACGCGTGCCCGTGTCGGTCTCGTGTTGGGGCCGGTGTGCTTTATATGGATATTGATGTCCCAACCGTTTGCCATCGAAGCCGAGGCGAATGCGGTCCTGGCGACGACGTCGTGGATCGTTATCTGGTGGGTGACCGAGGCGATCCCCATCCCCGTCACGTCGTT
>SKSD01000055.1 GCA_007118145.1 Halobacteriales archaeon | reverse complement strand
GCGAATAACTCCTCGACCAACTCTTCGCGGGTGAGTCCGGTTGTTGGGCCGATGCCATCGAGTGCCTCTATCGGTGACTGTGCCCCACCCATCCGGGCATGACCACCCGCACTGGCACCAGGAACCTTCTGCATCGCACCCTCGAGCGCTTCACCCATATGGACTCGGTCATCCGAGGAGCGACCAGACAGGTGCAACGTACCGTTGTACTCGCCGATGGCCACGGCAGATTCGACCCCCTCGAGCCGAAGAAGTTCCTCAGCCGCCATGGGGACTACATCCGCCGCATCAACGATTCCGATATCGCTCACACAGTAGCAATCACGAACGATCCGATTGCGAATCGCCTCTGCCTTGGAATCCAACATACCTGCCTCGACTGATGGATTAGCTATCCGATCGAGGAGATCCGAATCGATCAACGGGTACAAGTATCGGAACGCCTCGAACTCTCGAAGAGTACTCCCCCTGGTCAACCTGTTCGTGTCAGTATGGATACCGTACGCGAGTGCCGTGGCGAGACGTCGCTCGAGAATCGGTTGACCATTGCTGGGATTCGACTCGGCACCCAACGTCCTGAGATACTCCACCAGGATGGTTGAACAAGAGCCGTAATCGGGGCGTGAGTCGACGAAATCCACATCGAGTGGTGGTTCGTCATGATGGTCGATCACCGCGATTGGCTCGAGTGTCTCAGCGCCAGGGAATCCACGTGGTCTCCCGTGATCGACCAGCAAGACAGGGAGATCGATGAGGTCATTGACACTCGCGATCTGTTCAAGATTGACCTCGAGGACAGTCCTGAATGCTCGATTCTCGTGATGTCTGAGCTTTCCTGGATAGTAGATGGAGGCATTCGTGTCGACCGAATCAGCGATGGATTTCGCGGCAAAGCCCGCTGCCATCGCATCAGGATCTGGGTTGGGATGGAGTAATATCGCGATTTCATCGAGCCCGGCGATGGTGCGCTTGAACCGACGTGGAGGGACGTTCCTTCGGGTATACAGGTACCAACCAACGACGAGGAGGAGTACAATGGCGATACCGGTCAGCAGATAAAGAACCTCCTCAGATAGGTCTAAACCCAGATCTGACACCAAATCCACAAAGAGCGCAGTTGCGCCAGGGTGACCTGGCATACCTGGTTATTTCAGTAGAAGATTAAGTACCTTATCCATCCACTAAATCGAATGATAGCGGGGTTTTTATAGCAGCAATGCGCTCACAGGAGCCGGACCCCATCGAACTCTCCACGTTCGAACTCGATACCCAACATCGAGAGGATCGTCGGTGCCACGTCAAATATCGTCGCTTGTGAAAGGTCAATATCAGGTCGATCGATGAGCAAACATGCGTCCTGGAGTTTGTGCATCCCAGTCCGGTTCGAGGTCATGAAGGTTGGACCATCACCCTTGAATGACGCTTGCAGCTCGAATCCTGCAGCGGGTATGGCGACGAGATCAGGGGCGAGGTCGACATGTCGACCGCGATAGACCCGTTCTCTCGTGACGACGCTATCGATCACCTGCTCGCCGTTCGGCCCGGTCCAATCCAGTAAAGCCTCGCGCAACCTGTCACGCACGAGTTCGTACTCGTGTTCTGCCACGGTACCTCTGGGTTCACGATCGGCGAGATTCAGGTAGAATCGACCCGGGGGTAATGCATATGCCTGTGTCTGATCACCGATATCGGTCAGATCGGTGGGTGACTCCGTCTGATAGGTGAGCCATCCCGACTCACGGAGCCAGCGATTCGTCTGGACCTCGTGGGTCAGGGAGCTGAAACCGTGGTTGCTCACCACCAGCAACACCGTATCGGCCGGTAACCGTGAGCGAAGCGCTCCGATATAGGTGTCGAGTTGTTCATAGAATGAAAGGAAATCCTCACGAAACGGACCGCCGTCGAGGTAGTCGCCGTATAAAAAGTGGTTGACCCGATCAGGCGTCATGAACACACCGAAAAATAGATCCCAGTCCTGCATATCCAGAAAGTGCGCGAAGGCTTCGAACCTTGCGTCGATCGTCTCGTAGGCATTCTCGAGAAAACCCCGCATATTCCCGTCACGTGCGAGTGTTGCATCGACATCGATGCGATAATCGAGCGACTCGAGGATTGACGCCAATGAACGTGGGTAGACAGCTCGTTCGATGTCAGGGGCAAGGAATCCTGCCACCATCCGCTGCAAGTTACGCTGTGGGGGGTGCGTGACCGGGACATTGATCACGGTTGCCTGTCGTTCCGCCTGTGTCACGTAATCCCAGACGTGTGGGACCTGAACATCGCCACTTTCCGTGATGTAAGTCTGATATGTGTCGAGTTCACGATCCAGTAACCCGTACACACCTGTCTCACCAGGGTTCATCCCTGTCGTCAACGAGGGCCAACTCGCACTGGACTCCGGTGGGATGACTCCATCGATCGACGTCGCAGAGCCATCCTCGATAAGCGACGTCAGATGTTCGAATCTGGCAGGATGTTCCGTGAGGAGTGAATAGGGAACCCCATCCATTCCGAGTACGACCACCCGTGGCCGTTCGACACCACGGAGGCGGTCGATCACACCCATGGTCTGTGTGGCGGCTGTGAGCGTTGTATCACGGTGAGTTGGGTGGGAAGTCGCTTACTCCTCGAAGGTGTCCTCATACAGTTTCAACGCGTGTTCGATAGCTTCGTATGCCGCATCACGACCTCTCCATCGTTGCACTGTCGTTTCTTTACCCGGCTCGAGGTGCTTGTAGGTCCGGAAGAACTCGGCTATCTCGTCTTGTTGTTGTTGCGTGAGATCGTCGAGGGACGTGACGTGTTTCCAGCGTGGATCATCCACCGGTACGGACACGATTTTGTCATCCTGTTCGTCATCGTCCAACATCTCAAGCAAGGCGACTGGTCGTGCCTCTATCACGCATCCCGGGAAGGTCGGATCATCAAGGAGCACCAGAGCGTCGAACGGATCATCATCATCGTACCATGACCGAGGGATGAACCCGTAATCACCAGGGTAGTGGACGTTACTGTGGAGCACTCGATCGAGCTTGATACCCGGGAGATCCTTATCGTACTCGTACTTGTTTCGCTC
>SKSD01000075.1 GCA_007118145.1 Halobacteriales archaeon | reverse complement strand
TTCAGTCTCAGCATCATCTACGACCGGTGTCGGAAGTGGTGGCAACTCCTCCACCTCGAGGTCGACCGCCTGCACCTCATAGAGGCCGACCTCGTCTGCTGCAAGGTCGAACGCCTCGTCGCCAGTCACACACCGCTGACTCGTCCCGATGAACGCCACCGGTAGTGCCTTGTCACCGTAATAGACGATGTAATAATCACCACTGAGGACGTGCTCAGACAGGAGGAGATAGCCGACGAAGCCGGCATCGACGAGGGAATCGTGGACCGAGGTGAGTGATGTCTGTTCGGTGTAGTACTGACCCTCCTCGTTACTATCCATCGCGAGCATGGTGAACAACAGCGGAAGAGAGGTGTCTGGTGCGTGATAGACCGTCCCGGTCGACGGTATCGAGGCAAGCTCTCCACCCCAGTGGCCGAGGATGCGACCGTTGAGCATCATGACCATGAGGTTGCCCGCCTCGAGCGCGCCGGTGAATCCATCATCGGCGAGCGAATGCAACCCCGACACACCACCCTCAAACGGTTCGTCGCGCCATGTGGTGACACGATCTCTCGCCCACTCGTCCATAGCGGAGAGAAAAATCAACGCACAAAAATACTTTCCGCCACACATATCAGCGGATTCGGGCAAAAGAGTGATTTACGTGACTGGCTAGGCACCGGTATGCGAATCATCGAACGGTTGCTCTACTGGTTCGGGTTCGGATTCGCCCACCTCTTGTTTCTGCGTGCACACTCCATCGAGGCTGTCGTCCGTCGGCTACGTATCGCCTACCGACTCGTCGGTGTCCGTATCGTCGAGACACCAACGGTCGATGGCACGCATCGGACGATCTTCCTGTGCCCCTACCGCAACCTCGGTGCGCGGCGCTGGGGGGCGAAATGGCTCTGTCACGAGAAGCTCGACCGTGTCGACGATGGGTACGTCACGTACCTGAAGCGGCGTCGTGATATCACCTACCTCCGTCCACAAAGCTGTGCGGAGCTCAGTGACACCGACGCTCGATACTGCTACTCCGAGGTGCGTACGGACTGACTCGCATGACACCGGCCGACCCGGTCAAGGCGTTGATCGACCAGTTCTCATACACCGGCCAGCAGGGTGCCATCTGGAAGGGTTTCGACCGCTTCCTCGACACTGACCGCTATCTTAACCTCGGGTACTCGTCGAGGTTTCAGACGCATCTCATCGGCTCGCCACAACGTCGGCTGGTCGCACAGGTGGCCATGGAGTTGACCCGAGGTGGTGTCGCCCCAGGGGACCGATTGGTCGATCTCGGCTGTGGCCGTGGTGGACCGACGCTCGACCTGGCGACCGAACTCGAGGTAGAGGCGATCGGTATCGATCTCGTCCCCTACAACCTCCATCTCGCACGTATCAATACATACGATGCACTGGCCACGCCGCGGTTCATCCAGGGGGATATCTCCCACCTGCCCATCCGTGACGGTGTGGCCGAGGCGGTCACGGCGATCGATTCGCTGGTCTATATCGACCGGACGGAGCGGGTCATGGCCGAACTCGCCCGCATACTCGACCCCGAGGCGACGGCGGTCATCACCGACCTGATGCTTGGTGATGCGGGCGATGTCGAGACGGCCACGCTCGAGCGTTTTGAGGATGCCTGGGGTCTGGCTGCTATCGTCGACATCGAGACGTATCGAGCTGGTATCGAAGCGAGTGGCCTCCATATCGATGCGTGGACTGACCTCACGCCATACAGTGTCGGCCAGTTTCGTGCGTGGACATCACGCTACCTGACACTCAGGGCGGGACACACGAGCAGCCTCATCGAACGGACGTTCGACCGACTCGACCTCGATATCGATGCAATCGACGAACAGGTCGAGGCAGCACACGATATCCTACCCCACCTCCGTCACGTCATGGTTCGAAGCCGAATTCGTGGTGACTGAACACCGACCCGCCATCACCAGAGCAGGCTCGTCAGGATCTCAGGTGGGTCGGTCACCAGCGAGTAGATGCTGACGACGAGGGTGAACGCGATCGTGATCAGGATGATCGTCCGTACGTGCCATAACCACGCCTTGGGCATCCACGTATAGCGGACGCCCTTGCTCACCTCATCGATCGCCTCGCGGTAGACATATCCGACGAACACGACCAGGAGCAACATGGTCAACGGGAGGAACACCTCTGCTGTGAGTTCATCATAGAGCTCAAGGAAGGCAATATCGAGTGCAGTGGGGAGACCGAAGATGAAAAGCAACACACCGATCATCCCCGCAGCGAGCGGTCGGCGTATCTGAAAGTGGTCGATGATGAATGACACGGCCACCTCGGTGAGGCTGATGGCTGATGACAATGCAGCGACGAGGACAGCTCCGAAGAACAACAACCCGATCACCTCAGCGGCCGGGAGGTCTGCGATCGCACCGCCGACACCGACGAACAACTCACCAGCCCCGCCATCACCCGGTGACACACCGATGGTGAACAACACAGGGAATATCAGTAACCCAGCGAGCAGTGCGATCGCCGTGTCCGTCCCGACGATCCACCCACCATCTGCCAGGAGACTCCGCTCTTCATCCACGTACGACGCGTACGTGATCATGATGCCCATCCCGAGAGACAGGGTGAAAAACGCCTGACCCATGGCCGCAGGGAGGATCGACTGCCAGTTCTCCGAGATCGCACCAGGTTCGGGTGACAGGTAGTAGGAGTAACCTGCAGACGCACCGTCGAGGGTTGCCGCATAGATGATCAACCCGAGTAACATGACGACCAGTGCGGGGACGAGCACGGTGACAGCGAGCTCGATACCCCGGCGAACGCCGAGTCCGACGATCCCCACCGTGATCGCCAGGAAGAGGAACTGGAAGGCAACCGCATCCCAACCCGAGGCGATGGTGTCGAAGTAGGTATCAGGTTCAGCGAAGTATCCCCCGGTCAGACTCGCAAACGTATATCGCATCACCCAGCCACCGACGACCGCATAGAACGACATGAGGATGAAGCCCGTCAGTACACCGATCACACCGACGGCTATCCAGCGCCGATAGCCCAGTGCACCGAAGGCGTTGATGGGGTTGCGCTTTGAGCGCCGCCCGATGGAGAACTCGACGAGCATCGCCGG
>SKSD01000019.1 GCA_007118145.1 Halobacteriales archaeon | reverse complement strand
TACACCTGTCCCGGGTGCATGACCGAGTCGTCGTCATCCTCGCAGTGTTCGCTCCATCCCCGATCGATATATGGTGGTTCGTGCCCGGCCATGCCGATGTTGTGCCCGACGTGATGTTGGGCGAGATCTTCGACACCCTCGGACTCGAAAAATGACCAGACCGCTCGATCCACCGCAGCTATCTCGACACCCGGACCGAGGTGGTCGATCGCGATTGATTGGGCCTCGTGCATGAGATCGAAGTGACGCCGTTGCTCGTCTGACGGTGGCCCGACGAACATCGTCCGTTCGAGTTCGGCGTAGTAGCCATCGACATTCGCGGTCGCACCTGTGATGATGACATCACCAGCAGTGAGTGTCTCGTTCGGTGTATGTCCGTGTGGCAACGCGGTCTCGTCTCCTGAGATGTAGCCGGCGGAGACGGGGCCACTCCCTCTGACACGTGTGACGAACCGGTCACCGAGGGTATCGAGCATCGCTCGCGATGCCTCAAGCGAGGCACGTTGACTCACGGTCGCCGGATGTGCACCGACGACGGTGAAGTCTGCAAGGTATCGGTGGCCGAGGTTCGCCCAACGAGAGGATTCGCGAATGAGTGCCACCTCGGCGGGTGATTTCTCCCATCGCATCCGTTTGACCCATGCCTGCGTCTCAACCTCGACGAAGTCAGACAGCGGTGGCCCCTCATAACCCATCACGCCGGGTGCACCGTCCATGTCGGCCATGACGACCTCCGCACCGAGCCCCTCGAGCATGGCCGAGACCGTCTCGATGGGTCTGCCACCGGGGTAGTCGAAGTAGTGGTGAACCCTCTCGATCCGTTCATTACTGGAGACGCGTTCCACCTCGAGACGAGGGACGGTGATCTCACAGGCATCGTGTGTGATGGCCAGACAGACCGGACGTTCGGTCTGGATGTGATTGAACCCGGTCAGATAATCGATGCTCGTCGCGTCGAACCAGACAGCGGTATCACCCGCTGAATCGGCGAGCCGTTCACGGACTGTCTCCAGCCGTGTGACGTACTCTGATGGTGGCAGTCGTGTGGCCATAGCAGGCATGCTCCGGCCAGGCTGAAAAAGCCACCTCCAGACTGGTATCGATCACGCAGGGCCACGCTGGGCGATATCGAGCACCTCGAGTAACTCCTCGAGTGTACCGATCTCGACATCACAGAAGGGGCGGATCACCGGTTTGGGCCGAAAGCCGACAGCCAAGCCGGCGACTTCGAGCATCGGGATATCGTTCGCACCGTCGCCGATTGCGATGACGGTTTGTGGGTCGATACCGAGTGAGGTGAGGAGATCGTCCAGTACCTCCGCCTTGTCGGTATCGACGAACGGGCCACTGACACCACCGGTGAGCACACCGTCTTCGATCCCAAGTTCGTTCGCGATCACCGTATCGACGGTGATGCCCTCACGCGAAAGCAGGTGCTCCACGCCCGAGCGAAACCCACCGGTCAAGATCGCGACGTGGATATCTGAATCCCTGAGTGTGTCGATGGTCGCATGTGCCCCGGGGAAGAGCTCGATCTCATCGATCACATCCATGGCGGTCTCAACATCGAGCCCAGCGACCAATCCGACACGACGACGAAGGCTCTCGGCATAGTCGAGTTCGCCACGCATCGCCCGGTCGGTGATCGATGCAACCGCCTCCTCGACACCTCTTGCCTTCGCGAGCTTGACGATCATCTCATCGCGTGTCAGCGAGCCATCGAAATCAAACGCCGCCAGTCGCCACCGCATTACTCGTCGCTGTGGTCTCAGAGAGGTTGAACCTGACCATAACGCTCGTCTGCTGTGTACGGCCAAGGCGAGAGTATATAGTGAACCCGCACGGTATGCGTTGACATGGCGCGTGTCAAGTACACACTCGATGAATCGGAGCTGCCAACACAGTGGTACAACGTGCTCGCAGACCTACCGGGCGATCCTGCGCCACCGCTCGACCCAGCGACACACGAACCGCTCTCACCCGATGAGCTCGAACCGATCTTTCCGAAGGCCTGTATCGAACAGGAGATCAGTCAGGAGCGGTGGATCGACATCCCCGACCCGGTCCGAGATGTGTACCGTCAATGGCGACCCACGCCGATGTACCGTGCTCGCAAGCTCGAGGAGGCTCTCGACACACCGGCGAAGATCTTCTACAAGTACGAGGGGGTCAGCCCGGCGGGGAGTCACAAGCCGAACACTGCCGTTGCCCAGGCCTACTATAACAAGCTCGAGGGGACCGAGCGGATCACCACCGAGACCGGTGCGGGCCAGTGGGGCAGTGCATTATCGTACGGTGCCAACACGTTCGGTCTCGATGCGACCGTGTACATGGTGAAGATTAGTTACGAGCAAAAGGCGAGTCGCATCCCGATGATGCGCACCTGGAACGGGGACGTCCTCGCCAGCCCGACCGACCGCACCGATGCCGGTCGTGCCGTCCTCGAGGAGGATCCAGATTCACCTGGTAGCCTCGGCATCGCCATCGCAGAGGCACTCGAGGATGCGGCGAAGGACCCCAACGCGAAGTACTCACTCGGTAGTGTGCTCAACCACGTCCTCTTGCATCAGACGGTCATCGGCCAGGAGGCGAAGCAACAGTTCGATCTTGCCGGTGTCGATCCCGACGTACTCATCGGTGTGACAGGCGGTGGGTCGAGCTTTGGTGGGTTCGCCCTGCCGTTCGTCAAGGACATCCTCGACGGTGAGCGTGACCTCGAGCTGCGAGCGGTCGAGCCGACCGCGTGTCCCACCCTCACCAAGGGTGAGTACCGCTATGACTTCGGTGACTCTGCACAGCAAACTCCACTGATGAAGATGCACACCCTAGGTCACACGTTCGTCCCACCACCCGTCCACGCTGGCGGGCTGCGCTATCATGGGATGGCACCGATCCTCTCCGCACTCGTCGATGAGGGTCTCATCGACCCGGTGGCGGTCTCACAGCTCGATATGTTCGATGCCGCCGTCACCTTCTCCGCACACGAGGGGTTCATCCCCGGGCCAGAGCCGGGTCACGCCGTCTGGGAGGCGATCGAGGAGGCCAAGCGATGTCGAGAGACAGGTGAGGAGAAGGTCATCGCCTTCCTCCACTGTGGTCACGGCTACTTCGATATGCAGGCCTATCAGGAGTACTTCGACGGCGAGCTCGAACACGTCGAGTACTCACAGG
>SKSD01000044.1 GCA_007118145.1 Halobacteriales archaeon | reverse complement strand
TGGCTCTCATCGCAGCGGCCATCACGCCCACACCACCCACCTCGGTATTGGTGGCCACGATCCTGGCCGTCATCGCCTGGGATCAGTTCGAAACGGCGTTCACCCTCGGGGAGCAGATCGGTGTCAACCAACCGACAGCCCGACTCGAGATTTTCAACGCTGGAACAACCGCATTGGTAGGTGCTATCGGCGGTGGGATCATCTACATCGGATTCCTGCTTATTCCCACTGGATGGCCCCTTACTGCGATTATCGTCATGCTCATCGCAGCCCTCTTCGTTCTGTTGGCCATCGAGTATTGATCTACGCTTGGTATCAGCCGGAGTGCCCTCTATTAGTCATTGATCGAGACAGGGAGATTAATAGCAATACATTGATATATCAATCTCGATGCGTTATTCCATCCGATGAATCCCACTGGGTGTGACCTTGCTAGTATATGAGCCGCCATGTGGGTAGATACGTGTCCGGGACATCGCACTCGATGCTGGGGCTGTTGCATGCACGCGTGTATTAATCGAGGTGAGACACCGCAAGGTGGGTTGAGTTGTCTCTTGCAGTCCGGCAGGCAACCCGTGGCTGAACCTGACGGCTGACGATGGTAACCTGAACGAGAGACACGGCAGCTCACGCCTATCTGTAGCCAGCACTGGTCGACTCAAGAACGCCGTAAGCCCTGTAATCACATGGATAACAGGTATGAACGACTCCATTTCGACCCAGTAGCCAAGTGTGTGTGATTAGAAGGTTCATCTGGAGTGTCACGTAAGTCATATTTCTATCGATACCCTACAGCCAGTAACCGTGCCCTCCGATCGTACAAACAACATCCTTATCGCGGGTCTTTGTATCCTCATCCTCGCCGCTGGGGCTGCTACAATCGCCAATCCCGTCCTCATTGAGGGAGATGAAGGACCCGACGAGCGTCTGTTCACCGGTCCTGATGTCGACGATCGTCAGGACCCTGGAACCGTTGAAGGCGGGAATGGGTTAATCTTCGGTTACGGCGACCCAATCGAGATATGTGTCCCATTCTTCGCACAACCAGAGGTGATCGGGGCCATAGTCCTCGGAGCGCTCTTCATCGGTGCGGTTCTGTACCTGATGACGAACGGTATTATCACCCTCGCCTTGTTCGCTGGATTCGGGCCGATCATCGCCATCGGATGGCGAGTACTCACCATCGGATGCGACCCAGACGAGGAGGATGACCCTGATGAAGATCCCGAGTTCGAGGATGGACTCCTGGACAACCTCTTCGGTGAGGGTGGAAACGAGACTGCCGCCCAGGTGATGGACGTTGCCACAGACCCGATGGTACTATTTGGCGCGATGATCCTTATCGGGCTGGTCGCATTCGCGTTCGTCCTCATGACTGACGATGAGGAAGATGAGGATGTGGTCGAGGAAGAGGACGGTGAGGAGATCACCATCGGTCACTTCGACGAGCAAGCCATCGCCAGGATCGCTGGAGAAGCGGCAGATCGTCTCGAGGCAGATGACGATAGCGACCTTGAGAATGCCGTGTATGAAGCGTGGCGACAGATGACCGGACACCTCGATATCGAGTCACCAGATACCTCGACCCCTGGAGAGTTCGCGAGTGAGGCCATTCGGGTCGGTATGCATCCGGAGGACGTCATGGGTCTGACCGGACTGTTCGAGGAGGTTCGTTACGGAGATCGTTCCCCGACAGCAGAACGCGAGTCGCGTGCCATCGAGATCCTCAGGAACATCGAACGCACGTACAGTGCAGGTGATGAGTGATGGATAAGCGATACTTCCTTCTCATCGTATCGACCGCCGTCCTCGTACTGGTGTTGGCGATTCTCTTCAATCCGAGCCTCGCAGAGTACGTGTCGGTCCATACCGTATTGCTCGGCCTCCTCGGCTTCCTGTTGCTCGTCTTCGGTTTCGCGAGGTTCCAACGGGCGAAGTCAGTTGCGAGGTTTGAGCAGACAACGGACACCCCTGAGCGCGTCATTCAGGTCGACGTACCTGGTGATGATATCGACAGGCAGCTTGCCTCATTCGATCGGCCAAAGAAGGAATACGAGATCACCCTGCTCACACTCGAGGACCGTCTGCGAAGAGCGACGAACGATGTCATCCGTCGCGAACGAGCATGTAGCGAGGAGCAGGCGGACCAACTACTCATCAGCGGCGAGTGGACAGAAGATCCCGTCGCGGCCGGGTATTTCGGTACGGATGTGGAGGACTACGCATCGAAGAGCTGGCGCGAGCGTGTCCGTCTCGAGGTCATGCCCGATCGGGTGTTACGTGACCGGCTTGCAGCCACGATGGTCGCACTTGCTGAGAAGGTCGGTTTCGAGCCGGTACTGGAGGAGCGATGAGTTCCCAGACGCTATCACCGACCGCTCAACTTCCCGGTGATGTCACACAGGCATCGACCGAAAAGCCACGCCAGACGGTCGAGCTTGCGTCGATCGAAGAGATCGATGACGAGGAGACGAACCGGTGGTTCGGTATCACGGCTGTGGCGATGATTATCGCCGGGTTCGGCGTCCTGTTTGCACGGGCTTCACTGCTGGCGGTAGCTGGGCTTGCCATCTGGTTCGCACTGTATTACCGCTTCACACAACCTCCAGAACCTACCTTGGCTATCACCAGGCATGTGAGCGACCCAGAGGCTGGTCCGGACAATGAGGTAGGTGTCACCCTCACCGTGCGAAATACCGGTGATAGCATCCTCCCGGATGTCCGGTTGGTCGATGGTGTGCCACCGGCGATTCGCGTCTCAAATGGATCGCCCCGGCGGGCAACCGCGCTTCGCCCCGGCCAGGAGGCGACCATCCGGTACACGATCGACACGAGACTTGGTCACCACGACTTCGACCCCGTGACGGTCATCCTCCGTGATCTATCCGGTGCGTACGAACGCACCTACGAGGCGAACGTCCCCTCGACGTTACACTGCGAGCCAGAACCGTCACCGCTTCCGATGGTACCGCTTCGTCAGTTGACCAGGAAGGTAACCGGCCGTGTGGAGACTAGCGTCGGTGGTGCAGGCCAGGAGTTCTTCGCCACTCGAGAGTATCGCCCTGGTGATTCACTGAATCGCGTCGACTGGAATCGACTCGCGCGGACCGGTGAGCTCTCGACACTCCAGTTCCGCGAGGAACAGGCGGCGACGGTCGTGTTGGTCGTCGATGTCAGACCCGAGGCTTACGTCGCAGCACCTGAGCAAGAGTTCCCAGCCGCTGATATCGGTATCGCTGCATCGGCCGAGTTATTCTTCTCGTTACTCGACGCCGGTGATCGGGTCGGATTGACCACCCTCGGCGACCGAAGCTGTTGGCTCCCACCAGGTCTCGGTTCCGATCATCGGGCGGCGGGGAGAATACTCTATGGGGGTCATCCGAGCCTCGGACCGAAACCACCCGAGGAACACGTATCGGTCGATTACCAGCGATGGCAGCTGGAACACCGGCTGCCACTTGAGGCACAGATCATCTACATCAGTCCGTTCGCCGATGACGGTGCTGAGCGATATGCGACCATGTTGGATGCTCGAGGGCACCTCGTCACGGCCATCAGTCCTGATCCCACTGGGAGGGAGACACCGGGTCAGCTCCTGGCGAGTGTTGAACGACACCTCCGGATCTACCGGATGCGCGAGCGTGGCATCCGAGTCCTCGACTGGGACACAGATGAAACGTCACTTCCGGTACTCATCGAGGAGGCAGCGATCAGGTGGTAACCATGCGGGATGAAGATATCGACCGACGACCGACGCTCATCGGGGTGGTGGCGAGCACCTTCGCAGCGTTCGCTATCGGCGTGATGTTCGCACAGTATGCGTTGGTGGTTGTCGCACCGGTAACGATCGGTCTGGTCGCGATCATCATCGGTGGATTCAGAGGGATGCGGACGCTGGCCTTCTTCGGTATCACCATGCTCGTCATCTCGATGATCATGGCTGGGTTGTACAATTATCCAGTCAGCACGCTGCTCGCTGCCGGAGTCCTCACGGTCGTCGCATGGGACATGTTGCAAAACGGGTTCTCAATCGGACAACAGGTGGGTCGCGAGATCGATACCACGCGTGTGGAGTTGCTCCACGGTGGTACAACGTTGCTCAGCGGGACGGTCGTCGCTGCGCTGATTTACGGGATATACGTGCTCTCACCCCCAGGTTGGCCGTTGCAGGCACTGATCTTGGCGATGCTCGCCGCGTTGTTCCTCGTCATCGCGATAGAGTTGTAGCTCAGTGCTGTAGTGTCGGGACGGGTATCTGTTCGAAGATACGATCGATGAGGTCGTGTGGATTGACGTTATCCACCTTGGCATCCGGAGTGAGGATCAGCCGATGACCGAGTACCGGCTTGGCTGCCCACTTGACATCGTCAGGTGTGACAAAGTCACGGCCGGCGACGACAGCCCGAGCCCTCGATGACTCGAACAGTCGCTGGGTGCCACGAGGAGAGACACCGATACGGACGGCCGGTTGCTCCCTCGTCGCCTGACAGATGGCTGCGATGTAGTCGATCACATCCTCATCGACATGGACCGTCTCTGGCGCCTGTCGTAACTCGGCGACCGCATCTCGGTCAAGGACGCGATGTACCTCGGGGCTTTGTTCTGTCCTCGCAGCTCTGCGCCGTAACAACAACGTCTCGCCCTCGAGATCGGGATATCCGATACTCGATTTCACCATGAATCGATCCAGCTGAGCCTCTGGGAGGGGGAAGGTACCCTCCTGTTCGACGGGATTTTGCGTGGCAATCACGAAGAACGGTTTCGGCAGCGGGAATGTCTCACCGTCTGCGGTGATCTGTCCCTCTTCCATCGCCTCCAACAGTGCTGCTTGCGATTTCGGTGGCGCTCGGTTGATCTCATCGGCGAGTACAACGTTTCCGAAGATCGGTCCCTCAGAGAACTCGAACTCGGCGGTGCGCTCATTGTAGATATGCGTGCCGGTGACATCTGTCGGTAGGAGGTCTGGGGTGAACTGGATTCGGCTGAACTCCAGGCCAAGGGCGGTCGCAAGCGACCGACCAGTGAGGGTCTTTCCGGTACCGGGGACGTCTTCGAGTAGGACGTGACCTCGGGCGAGGAGGCCCATCGCGACCGTCTCGAGAAACTCTCGATCGGCGATCACCGCCTCACTCATCGCATCGAGGACATCGTTGATTGCATCGTGTGCCTCGTCTACGTCCATGTCGTAGCTGATAGGGCGAGTACGGTTTGAGTGTGTCGTTTCACTGTCATTGTCGGTGCACATGTACCTGAGGAGCTGTGAGGAAGTCGAAGATGCACCTGCCTCTCTCGGAGGTGAGCATTCATCTAAAACGTTTTATCCCATCCCCGTCCGATTTCCACGGTGATGTTCGACCCTGAAGACCTCGATGCGATTCGAGAGGCGCATGCGCGGTGGCAGAACCAACGGGTCGACGAGACACTCGATGTATACGGTGAGCGACAAGCCACCTTCGAGACCGATACTGAGGGTCTCACCGTCGATCGGTTATACACGCCACTCGATATGGCAGACGGGTCGTATCTCGAGGACATCGGCTTTCCGGGTGAACCCCCCTACACACGAGGTGTCTACACCACGGGATATCGGGGTCGCCTCTGGACGATGCGACAGTATGCTGGTATGGGGACAGCCACGGAGACGAACGACCGATTTCGCTATCTGTTGGATGAGGGTCAGACTGGACTGTCTCTTGCGTTCGATCTCCCCACCCAGATGGGCTATGATTCTGACAGCAAACTCGCAACCGGGGAGGTGGGCAAGTCGGGCGTCGCTATCGATACACTCGCCGATTTCGAGCGTGTCTTTGAGGGGATTCCGTTGGACGAGGTCAGCACATCGATGACGATCAATGCACCGGCATCGATTTTGCTGGCGATGTATATCGCGGTCGGTGATGCCCAAGATGTCCCCCGTGAGGAGCTCAGAGGAACGATTCAAAACGACCTCCTCAAGGAGTATATCGCTCGGAATACCTACATCTTCCCACCAGGGCCGTCGATGCGTATCATCACCGATATCTTCGAGTTCTGTGGTGACCAGCTACCCAGGTTCAATACGATCTCGATCTCGGGATACCATATTCGCGAAGCTGGATCGACAGCTGCTCAGGAGGTGGCCTTCACGCTCGCGAATGCGATTGAGTACATCGAACAAGCAAAGCAGGCCGGCCTTGAGGTTGATGCGTTCGCCCCACAACTATCGTTCTTCTTCGCCGCACACAACAATATCTTCGAGGAGGTTGCGAAGTTCCGTGCAGCCCGTCGATTGTATCAGGCGATCATGACTGACCGGTTCGGTGCAGAGCGTCCCGCCTCGATGCAGCTGAAGTTCCACACACAGACAGGTGGGTCGACGCTGACCGCACAGCAGATCGACAATAATGTCGTACGTGTCGCCTACCAGGCACTTGCTGCCGTACTCGGTGGTACCCAGAGCCTCCATACCAACAGTAAGGACGAGGCGCTCGCTCTCCCATCTGAGGAAGCGGTGCGGACTGCGTTACGGACGCAACAGATCCTCGCATATGAGAGTGGGGTGGCAGATACGGTCGACCCGCTTGCAGGTAGTTATTACATCGAGTCGTTGACCGACGAGATCGAGGATGCAGCGAGGGAATGGTTGGCTGAGATCGACAGGCGAGGTGGCATGCTCTCGGCGATCGAAAGTGGATGGGTTCAGCGATCGATTAGATCGGTCGCGTATGAACGCCAGGAAGCCATTGAGGCGGGTGAGCGTACCATCGTCGGAGTCAACCGATTCACCAGTGAGGAGGAGTCGCATGTCGAGTTAGAACAGATCACACCCGAGGAGGAGGCACGCCAGTGTGAACGCCTTGAGGCTGTCAGACACGACCGTGATGCCGATGCCGTTGCAGATGCACTTGCCGCGATCGAACGTGCCTCACGTGCTGATGAGAACCTCCTACCTCACATCATCACCGCGGTGAAAGCCTATGCCACCGTGGGTGAGATCAGTGACGTGTTGCGGTCCACGTTCGGTGAGTACCGTGCCATCGAGGAGACACACTAACGAGATCGGAATCAACATGGATATCCATCATATCGGAATTGCGACTAAGAGTATTGACGAGCTTGCCGAGCTCTATGGGTCGTTGTTGGGCATTCAGGTGGTCCACGAGGAGGAGCTTGAGACCCTCAGGGTCGCCTTTCTCGACCTGGGTCATGGCTATCTGGAGTTACTCGAGCCGGTCGAAGCATCGGGACCAGTGGCCTCATATCTCGAGCGTCATGGTTCGGGGATGCACCACCTCGCGCTGGCGACGGATGATATCGATGCTGCACTCGATCGGGCACGCCACCTCGGGATCACCACCATCGATGACGAACCTCGACCAGGTGCGTGGGGCCATGAGGTAGCGTTCCTCCATCCGAGGGATACCGGTGGGGTACTACTCGAATTTGTAGCAAGCCATTGACCACTGTGGTCGACTCGTAAACCGAGAAGTGATGTCAGCAACGCTCGGTGGGTGGGCAGGGTACCGAACTACCCATAACTCTCGATCTTTGCATCATCACCCACCCCGCCCGCATCGACGATGGCATCCCTGGCGAGGGATGCGAATGGGCGAAATCCGAAGACGAACCATTGGGTGTCAGGTCGTTCGGCCATGACGGCCGAGACGGCAGATGCGATACTTCGCTCATCACGACAGATGAACACCGGTACATCTGAGCTGGCGAGTGTGGCCAATCGCCGTTCATGTGGAAGGTCATCCGGTTCACAACGTGCGATCAGCGTGGTCTGACCCCCATCACGATGTGCCCGCTCTGCGACACCCAGTCCAGCCCCGATCCCTGGGCCACCGGCAAGGATGGCCGAATCAGGTTCACCGTCGTAAAAGATTCTCCCGAACGGCCCGGTGATGGAGAGTAGATCACCGGGTTCCCGAGATGCGAGCCAGGGAGAAAAATCACCCTCAGGGTCGATACCGACGGTCAACTCGAACGTCTCCTCAGCATCCGGTGAGGACATCGTGTAATGACGGGCGAACTCCTCACCTTCGACCGTGGCACGGATAAGGAAGAACTGCCCTGGTTTGGCGACCATCCCATCTGGTGTCTCAAGCTCGATCGCGACAGTCTCCTCACCCACCGGCGTGATTGACACAATCTTCGCCGACCGTTCATCCATGGTTGGGACTCACGGGCTCGACGTGGTAAGCGATTGTGATATCGGCGAACTGGTGCAGTCCTGGTTCGTCCGTCTCAGATTCGTAGTGTTCTTTTGTGATGAAAACGCATGGAGACCATCTAGGGAGACACGTATGGCAGATCAACCAGGGTCTGAGACGACCTCGAGACCGGTGATTGACCCGATATTGACCGACCTCATCCGGTTGCACGAGTCGTGGATGGGACTCATCTATCCGAGACAGCGACGTGACCATCATCCCGTCTTGGGTAAGTGGCGGCCTGAATCCCAACGTGGCCTGCTGGGCTATCGTATCTGGGCAGCGATCGGCTTGCCACTCGTCCTCGTCGGGTATCCACTCGTCCTCCTCGGTGTCATCCTCCGTTTTTACACCCGGTCTCTCGATCGTACGGTTAAGCGGCTCGGGTTGGTTGGTGTCATCCTGCTTGTTGCAATCATCTGGGGAATCTTGACCGGAATCGCTCGGATTCAGTTCGATACCACGGGGTTCCTCGCCGTCGCGGCGGCTGCCATCGTCGCGACGGTGTCAGCCGGGGTCGCCGTCATTGCTCATTCGCGCGGTGGTCGACTCGCGACGGTTGCCATCGCCTACCCAGCAGCCATGACGGCTATCTTCCTTCCCCCCGTGGTTGCCGCATTGTTCTCACCGACGGTCGGTGACGTGGTGTTCCCACAGAGCGAGCAACTCGCCATCTGGATACTCGATGAGTTGCTGTTCATCGGTGGGTTGAACGAGTTCATCCGCGCACAGTTCGATCTCGAGGGGCTCGGTTTCGTCGGTATGTGGCTCGCGATCTCGGTTCCGATTGGTTGGTTCTTCGGGTTGATTGTGACCCTTGCTGATGTAATCAAACCGCGTGAGTGAGGCTCGGTCCCAATCCCGGGCTTGATTCTCGATCCTCGCCACTCAGAAGAATGCGACTTGTCACTGAGGTTTCCGATTGGTGATTCATTGAAGAATGCAGTTTGCTGATCTCGGGTCATATCCCGAGGTACCTTTACGGAATCTCGAGGAGTCAGCCCCGTTCATCAGCGCGGGGAGGATGTCAACCACTGATGAACTGATTGTCACGCCAATCGACCGGTGAGCGTGACTGCTCGGATTCGGTCGGCTCTTCGACCACCTCGATCTTACTGGGCTGCTCTTCCCCATCGACGATGCGTGTCGAGACCAACTCACCGTTGCAGGCTGTAATCGCTGTCAATGTCCCTCGTTCTGCGTGGAGGGCGATCCCAGTCAACACCTCGAACATCTCGAACTGGAGGGTGGAGTTCTGTAGGACTGTTTCACGATCACCCTTGAATGCCGCATACTCGACTAGGAACGATTCTGGTTCTTCCTCTTCCTCCTGTGAACCCCATGTCGGGACCGGGTCGAGTTCGCGGGTGTACTCGCCATCATCGTCGATGTAGACCCGATTCTCAGTCACGGTCGCCTTGAGCTGAGCTGCTGGGGTGTACTTGCTGATCGATTTGTCGGTCGGTACTGCCTTCAGAATCAGCGTGTTGTTCCGCCGTGTTACATCGATATCATCGATACCGTCCGGGAGCTCAACGTCCTCGAGGAAGGTGAAGACGTCCTCAAGCGGTAGCTCGAGGGTCGAGTGGACGCGATAGACGCAGTCGGGAGGTGTTGTGTCCATGGTTGGCCGGGTACCTCTCGGGGAGAGGAGTTCTGGGCGATTGTAGGCTCTCTTTGGTTAAATGGTCTACTATTCAGTGACCGGCGAGCTAACTGGCTACCATCCACGAGTCACCGATACGGTGTCGAGGTTCAATCGTCGGCGGGGGTCGGTGTGGACGGCCCGACCGGTTCGTCACCCTCGATACTGACGGGATATACACCGAGGCGTAACTTCAGGTCAGAGAGTGGTCGTGCCATGCACGTCAACGCGAACTCCTTTGTCTCTTCCTCTGTGAGGCCTCTTGCAGCAGGCTGTGTGACCTCACCCTCGAGGATCTGCGCCGAACACGCCAGACACATACCGACTCGACACGAGTACTCGTTGACGATACCCTCCTCGATACACCGACTCAAGATCGTCTCGGTATCTGCCACCTCGAGGGTATCACCTGTGTCGACGAACTCGACGGTGAAACTGGCCATGACACCTATTTGGAGGGTGGTCTGCAAAACTCTTTTCAGAAATCCCGGGGTGCGTAGATTGACTCGTCTAACCGGAAAACGTTATCCCGCTCGCGGTGCGATGCCTGAGCATGACGACTCTCGAGTACGATATCGTGGTCACCGGTGCCGGGACGGGTGGGTCCTTCGCCGCAGCCCGCGCTGCCAAGGAAGGCCTCGATGTCGCCCTGCTCGAACGCAAGAGTGAGGAACAGGCAGGTCACATCGCGTGTGGAGATGCGCTCAAGGGTGCAGACGCATTCCCCGATGCTATCCCCAAATCATACATCGAACCGACGATCACGAATACAGCCGTCGATCATGGCCGTTTTGAGATACCACAGGAGGATACCGTACTCGAGATACCCGTCCCAGGTGAGCTTGGCGTCGTCGATCGCTGGGAGTACGGACAGGCGATCATCGATGGTGCGGTCGATGCTGGAGCCGAGCCGTATTATAACACGCTCGTACAGGACGTCACGCAGGATGCAACCGGTCGCGTCACCGGTGTCAAGGCGACACAACAGGGCACACCACTTCGCTTTGAGGCTCCTATCGTGATCGATGCAGCTGGGTCGATGTCGATCGTCCAGGAATCGGTCGATTTCTCTGGGGCACATTTCGACACGAACGTCACGTTCCAACAGTTCTGCTCTGCCTACCGAGAGATCGTCGAGGTACCCGAGCCAGTTCCATGGCATGATGCACTGGTATTCAAGCCGACCACCCGGGCAGCCGGCTACCTCTGGTACTTCCCACGAACCGAGCATGTCATCAACGCCGGGTTGGGTTACCAGATGACCGAGGAGCCGATGACAATGGTCGATACACTCACTCGTGACCTGCAGTCACGGGCTGAGTTCAACGGCGCTAAGGTTATCAATAAACTCGGTGCAGCGCTTCCAACCCGACGTCCCTATGATTCAGCGGTCGCCCCCGGATTCCTGGCGGTCGGCGATGCAGCTGGACACGTCAATCCAACGACAGGCGGTGGGATGGCTGGTGCCGCATATGCCGCGGATTATGCAGCCCAAGCAGCCATCAACGCCATCGAGACAGGTGATCTCTCTGAGGCGAACCTCTGGACATATAACGAGCGGGTGATGGACCACTTCGGTGGTCGATATGCTGCCCTCGATGTGTACAATATCATGTCGACAGCCGTCGATGTGGACGAGCTCATGGGTCTCCTCGCTGCGTTGCCAGGGGAGAAGCTCGCCGAGGCGCTTTACTCCGGGAGTACCGATATCGGGTGGTGGCTCAAGATCAAGTCGGCCGTCAAGACGCTCGGACACTGGGGGACAATCTACGGGCTGTATAAGACGAAGCAGCTGGCAGATCGCCTGCTTGAACACTACGAGGCATACCCGTCACACCCATCCGAGTTCGAAGCCTGGCAGACACAGCGCGATGTACTCATGGACGAGATATACGCGACGACAGGTGCAGA